>NZ_DASYHE010000060.1:0-132233 GCF_035998965.1 Sphingopyxis sp. | reverse complement strand
CGCGTTCGAGCTGGAAAAGACGATGTCCGAACGCGGCAAGGATCTGTCGGTGCTGGAACCGACGCGGCTTGGTCCCGGCAATTGCGCCTATGTCCGCCAGCAGGAGCCGCTCGGGCTCGGCCACGCAATCTGGTGCGCGCGCGCGATCGTCGGCGACGAACCCTTTGCGATCTTCCTGCCCGACGAGTTCATGCATGGGTCGCCCGGCTGCATGAAGCAGATGGTCGATGCCTATAACCAGGTGGGCGGCAATCTGATTTCGGTGCTCGAAGTGCCGCGCGACCAAGTGTCCTCCTATGGCGTGATCGCCCCCGGCGCGCGCGACGGGTCGCTGACCGAGGTCAAGGGGCTGGTCGAAAAGCCGTCGGTGGCCGACGCGCCGTCGAACCTGATCATCTCGGGCCGCTATATCCTCCAGCCCGAAGTGATGCGCGTGCTGGAGGGGCAGGAAAAGGGCGCGGGCGGCGAGATCCAGCTGACCGACGCAATGGCGACGATGATCGGTACCCAGCCGTTCCACGCGGTGACGTTCGACGGCGCGCGGTACGACTGCGGGTCGAAGGCGGGCTATATCCAGGCCAATCTGGCCGTCGCACTGCAACGCCCCGACATCGCCGCCGAAGTCCGTGCGTTTGCGGTCGATTTGTTGAAATAACTGCCGTCCGTTCATCGGGGACCGCCCCTGTTCAGAGCATGATCAGATCAGTTTATTTCGTTCGTCATTGCGAGCGAAGCGAAGCAATCCAGAGCGGTTTACGTCACTCTGGATTGCCGCGTCGCTTCGCTCCTCGCAATGACGGTTCAAAATGAAATCACCGGACATTGACGGTCGGCGGTTTCGTTATTCGCCCTCGATATTCGGTTTCGCGAAGGTGTCGGCGCCCAGCGTCTTGTAGAGCAGGCCGCCGACCGCGCCGCCAATCAACGGGGCGAGCCAGAACAGCCACAGTTGCTGGATCGCCAGCCCGCCGACCACCAGCGCCGGGCCAGTGCTGCGCGCCGGATTGACCGAGGTGTTGGTGACCGGAATCGAGATCAGGTGGATCAGCGTCAGCGCGAGGCCGATCGCCAGCGGCGCAAAGCCCGCGGGCGCGCGGCCATCGGTCGATCCCATGATGATCCACAGGAAGAAGGCGGTCAGCACGATCTCGATGATGAAGCCCGACCATATGTCGTAGCCACCCGGCGATCCGGCATCAAAACCATTGGCCGCAAGCCCGTTGGTCGCCAGATCATAGGCGGGAGTGCCGCTGGCGATATAGAACAGCAGGAACGCCGCGATGACCGCACCGACCACTTGCGCGCCGACATAGAGCGGGATGTCGCGCGCATCGAAGCGCCCGCCCGCCCACAGCCCGACGGTGACCGCGGGGTTGAGATGGCAACCCGAGATATGGCCGATCGCATAGGCCATGGTGACGACCGTCAGGCCGAAGGCGAGCGACACGCCGAGCAATCCGATGCCGACATCTGGAAACGCCGCCGCCAGCACCGCGCTGCCACAGCCGCCGAAGACAAGCCAGAAAGTGCCGATCAACTCGGCCAAGCCTTTTTGCATATTGGTCATATGACCCTCCTCCCCACCGGTGGCCATGGACGCCCCCGGCGCCCGGCCATCCTATCAGGGCCGGGCGAGCGAGCAAGTCTTTGCAGCGGTGCCGGATTTCACGCGGCGGCGACCGCTTCGACGAAGTGGCGCGCGCGTTGGTCGAGCGAGCGAGCGGCCTCCGACAGTCCTGCCGACAACTCGCCCAGCGCCTGCGCGCCATCGCCGACCGCACTGGCGCCCTGCCCGATTTCCTGGACGCGATAGTCGATCTCGCGGCCCGCCGACACCGCCTGCTCGACGTAGCTCGCGATCATCAGCGTGGTCGCGCTCTGCCCATCGACGGCGCGGTCGATCGCATCGGAGAAGCCGTTATTGGCGTCGATTGCCTTTTCCACCTCGGCAAAGCCGGCCGCCACCTGACCGACGATGTCGCGAATCCGGTCGACATATTGGGTGATGTCGCCTGCCGCCGACCGCGTCTGGCTGGCCAGCGTCTTCACTTCCGCCGCCACCACGGCAAAGCCGCGCCCGGCCTCTCCCGCGTGCGCCGCTTCGATCCCGGCGTTGAGCGCCAGCATGTTGGTGCGGCTCGCCATGTCGATGATCAGCGCCAGCATCTGTTCGATCGACTGGCTCGCCGCCTTGAGCGCCTCGGCCCGCTCGCCCGCTTGTTGGACCTTGCGATGCGCCTCGCCGCGAATGGCGCGGGCGCGCGAGCCATCGTCGACGATCTTTGCCATCGTCGCCGCCAGCGCGTGGCCGCGGTCGCCGAGCTCGTGCAGCCCTGTCAGTGTTTGCGCCGTGGCCCCCGCCACCGTCACCGCGTCACGCCCCGTCTGCCGCGCACGATCGGACAGGGTGGCGGCAAATGATTCGACCTGATGCGCCATGTCAGACAACACCGCGGTAAGCGCCGTAATCTCTTGTTGAAACCGGCGCCCGGCGTCGTCGATCTTTGTCGCGCGCGCCGCGCCCTCGCGCGCCAGTTCGACGTCGCGCAACATCGCCAGCTTGGCGAGCTGGCCGCTGTCGAGGGTCTCGACAAAGCGGCCGCGGTCGACAAGAATCAACTCACCGCGCCCCTGCCCGTCTGCCGCGATGCGCAGCAGGTCGGCGGTCGATTTCGCCAGATCGGCGGTGGGGCAAGGTTCGATCATCGACGCGATCGATCCACCGATCGTCGGGTTCTGCATCAGCGAGAACCAGAAGGGGCAAAAGAGCAGTTCGCGCACCCGCTGTTCGCGAATGACGCCGATTGGGCGGGCGTTCGCATCGAGCACCGCCAGCGCGCGCAAATCGGGATTGCCGCGGAACAGGTCGATGACCTGTGCCATATGGGCGTCGGCGGCGACCGCGGCGGCGTGACCCGACGATGGTGGCAGGATGTGATCCATGGAAGGCGGGGTCTCTCTTGGCGCGGCGATTGATCGTTCACCGCTCGACCTAAGCGCAGTCGGTAAACACCGCTTTAACCATTTGTTTCAATGTTGTGACACCGGGCCGCACAGCAGCGGCAGGATATCGCAATATCCTGTTCAGATCGCGCCCGCTATGCAAAGAGGCGGTCGGCCACCCCGGTGGCGGGGTCAGGAGAAGTTTATGCGTATCATGATCATCGCCCTGGCGGCGCTCCCGTTGCTCACCGGCTGCTTCAGTGCGGTCAAAACGGTCGTCACCGCACCGGTCAAAGCGGTCGGACAGGTCGCCGACTGGACAACCACCAGCCAGGACGAGGCCGATCGCAACCGCGGCCGCGAAATGCGCAAACGCGAAGAACAGTTGGGCAAACTGTCGCGCCAGAGGGACAAGGCGGCCGAGAAATGCCGCGACGGTAATGCCGAGCAATGCCAGCGCGCCGAAGTCCTGGACCATGAAATCGACGCGGTGATGGCCGAGCCTTATTGATTTGAAGATGGCCGAGGTTCTCAGCCGTTCCTCAAATTCCGTTCGTGTCGAGCGAAGTCGAGACACCTTTCGACGCAGCGCCTAGCCCGAGGGGTGTCTCGACTTCGCTCGACACGAACGGGAACAGAGGGTTCACCCCAACGTCGCGCTTACCGCACCCTACGCCCCGTCCACACGACGCGGCCGACCAGTTGCACCGACGTCATCGGCAGGTCGTCCCAGCTGCGGTAATGCGGATTGTCGCTGATCACCGAAATGCGGCCCGGCCCCGGCGCACGGGCGATGCGTTTGACCATCAGCACATCGTCCATGCGCAGCACATAGATGCCATCGCGCAGCCGCGCCGCGGCGTCGCCGCCGTCGACCAATATGTCGTCGCCATCGTCCAGCGTCGGCGCCATCGAGTCGCCCTCGACCCGGATGATGCTGAGCGCGCGCGGATCGGCGCCGAGGTCGCGCAGCCATTTGGGATCGAACGCGACCTCGCCCTCCACCGGCTCGCCTTCGACGCTGGCCCCCGCGCCCGCCGAGGCGCCGATCGCCAGCTTGGGGACCAGGATCATCCCCGGACCGCGCATCCGCGCCGGGGTCGCGACGCGCTGCACCGGACCGCCGAGCAAGGCTTCGGACACCCCCAGATAGGCGGCGATCCGCGCCCGGTCCTGTTCGGCGAGCCGCCGCGGCGACCCGCGCTTGATATATTGCTGGATATAGGCGGGGTTGCGCCCGATGACCTGCGACAGGCGCGCATAGTCGATGCCCTTGTCGGTCAAGAGGCGGTCGAGCGCGGCGCGCGGATCGGCAACATGGTCGCTCATGGACTAGTCCTTCCTATTTCGTTCCTAGCAAGCGGAATTTTCCTAGACAAGTAGGAAAACGAGCCCCAGATAGGAATTATCCTATCGGGTGAGTCGCCCGGTTGTCGACGCGGTCAGGGAGGAAAATATGGAGCGCACCTTGTTGCAACGGATCGATGCCTTTTTGAAGGAATCGGCGATGCCGCCGACCGTGTTCGGCCGCGCCGCGGTGCGCGATCCGAAGCTGGTGAGCGATTTGCGCGGCGGTCGCGAACCCGGCGGCCAACTGATATGTCGCGTGGAACATTTCATGAACAAATGGCGTGCCGAGCGTCATGCGGGCCGGATTGCGCCGCAGGGCGACAGGCGGACACGGACCTTTCGCCAATCTGCCAAGGGAGCGCAGGCGTGACGCGCTGGTCGCCCGCCGTGTCGCGCCGCCCCGGTTGCCCGCACCGCCGTTTGCGACACCTGCTTGCGGGCGAATTGCCGACGGGGCTGGCAATCGGCGCATCGACATTCCGGCCGTGGGCAAGCGCGAATTTCGTCGGCGCGCGCCACATCTTTCCGTGCGCGCTGGCGGTGGGTGACGCCGAAGCGGTCTGCGCCGCGCTACAGAGCGATTTGAGCGCGGCCGAATGGGCGCTGCCCGGGCATGTCGTTGCCGATGTCGTGGTCGAATGCGGCGGGGCGCCCGATGCATTGCAGATCGAAATTCTGACGGTGGAGGATTGAGCGTGGGGACGCTAGCCCACCGACTGGCGTGTCATCCGTTGCAGGGTGCTGAGCGCGGCTTCGAGGGCGAAATCGACTTCGGGTTCCGGTTCGAGGGCGGCACCGTCTGGCGCCGTCATTTCGTCGGTCGCGGTCGGTTCGCGGCGGCGGGCCAGACCCGCTTCGAGCCGCGCGACCATCGCGCCGAGCGAATTGTCGGAGGCGGCGGACAGCGGCTTTGCCGTCATCTGGGCGGGTTGCAGCCAGGGTTCCTCGCCAGCGGCATGGTCTTCAGGCGCAAGATCGGCGAGCACCAGCTCGTCGGTATTTTGCTCGGCAAATTCGTCGAGCCACAGATCGGCTTCGGCGCTGTGATCCGCAACCTCGGCATTCAGCGGCCCCAGCCCGCCCGCGGGGAGATCGCGGCCAGCGCGGATTGGCGGGCGCAGCGGATCGTCAGGATGGCGATCGACGCGGCGGCGGCGCGTCCAAAAGACGTCGCTATCCTCGTCGAGATCTGCCGCGGCTTCGCGGCGGAAGCGGCCGCGCAGCGAGGAAAGACCCGCCGCTTCGGGCTGCGCGATCAGCAGCGCCACCAGCCCGGCGATCAGCGAAGCGATTGCGGCCATGCCAAGCGCCAGGATCAGCCGCGCAGCATTGCCGACCGGCGGGACAAAATAGTCCGACAGGCGATCAAGATAGAGGTTCCAAGCGATCCCCGCGACCCACGACATCGGCATGACTGCCGCGAACAGAAAGGTCAGCGCCGCGGCGCCGATTACCGCGGGCATGGCGGGGCGCAGCGCGCGAAGGAGCGCGCTGGCTTTGCCGTGGCCGGGGTTGTCGCTGGTCTCGTCCATATCGTCCAATTCCGTGCGGCCCGCGCGGGGCTAAAATCTCGTTATTTCGGGCAGCGCGCTCAGGCGGCGCCGCGCAGCAATCGCTGGTAAACCGGCTCGTAACGTAAAATGTTTGATGACCAGTTACGATGGGTCTCGACAAAAATACGTGCGGTGCGCCTTCGTTCTGCCCAAATCCCCTGATTTTCGAGCAGCTTCGCCAGCGCATCGGTGATCGCTTCGGGATTGTCGGGAGCGAATAGCGTGCCGGTGACGCCATCCTCGATCAATTCCCGGTGGCCGCCGACATCGGACGCCGCGACGAGCTTGCCCTGCGCCATCGCTTCGAGGGGTTTGAGCGGGGTGACGAGGTCGGTCAGCCGCATTTTCTTGCGCGGGTAAGCGAGAATATCGATCAGCGAATAATATCGCTCGACCTCCTGATGCGGCACCCGCCCGACGAAATGGATTTGCGGAGCCGCAGAGGACGCCGCGGCCTGCGCCTTCAGCGCCGTCTCCATCGGCCCGCCGCCGACAAGCAGCAGCCGCGCTTTGGGCTGCGCCGCGACAAGCGCCGGCATCGCCGCGATCAGATCGTCGATCCCCTCATAATCATAAAAGCTGCCGATATAGCCGATCACCGCATCGTCGGCGGCGATCCCCAGCGTGTCCGCCAGCGCATCGTCGCGCGGCGGCGGATCGCCGAACAGGTCGAGATCGACGCCGTTGGGTGAGACGGTGATCTTGGCGGGATCGATGCCGCGCGCGATCAGATCGCCGCGCAGGCCTTCGCAGATCACCGCGACGGCATCGGCAGATTTCACGGCATGGGTTTCCAGCATTTTGGTGAGCCGATAGCGCAGGCTGCCTTCGCGCCCGGTGCCGTTGCCGACCGACGCGTCCTCCCAAAAAGCGCGAATTTCGTAGATCACCGGGATGCCGAGTTTCTTGCCGACGCGCAGCGCGGCGAGGCCGTCGAGCACCGGCGAATGGGCGTGCAGCACATCGGGCTGCCATTCGCGCGCCAGCGCCTCGACCCGCCGGGCCAGCGCACCGATTTCCCGCCATTCGTTGATGACCGGCATCGCGGGCGCGATCGGCGGGGTGCGGTAAAAGGCCAGGCCGTCGACAGTTTCGCCGTCCGGTCCTGGCTCGGGATGGCGAACGCCGGTGACCCCGGCAACATTCCACCCCTTCGCCGCCTGCGCCTTCATCAGCGCGCGGGTGCGAAAGGTATAGCCGCTGTGCGTCGGCAGGCTATGATCGAGAACGTGCAGGATGCGGGTCATGGGCCAGCGCTTTGACATACTAGCCTTAACGCAGCGTCAACCCCGATCGCGTAGCGGGAGCGGACATGGTCGACAATTTTTCCATCGGATTGACGCACGTCTTGATGGCGATTGCGCTCTGGCGCCTGCTGTACCGCGACGACCTCGACCGCGAAGTCAGCCCGCGTCTGCAATGGCAGCAGCGCCGCGACGCCGAACCGGACGACCACCGCGATGCGTGACATTGCGTTCGTCGCCTTTCTGTTCGCCTTTATCGGGATCGGCTTTCGCAAGCCGTTCCTGTTCGTGCTGTGCTTTTGCTACATCGACATCGTCGCGCCGCAGCGGCTGAGCTATTTCCTGATCAACTCGATCCCGATCTCGCTGATCGTCTTCGGGCTGGCGATCGTGGGGTGGCTCGCGATCGACGACAAGCGCGACACGCGCTGGTCGGGGCGGCAGGTGCTGCTGATCCTTCTGCTCGCCTATTGCGGCATGACCACGATGTCGGCCGATTTTCCGGTCGAGGCCGCCGACAAATGGAGCTGGGTGTGGAAGGCGCTGATTTGGGCGATCTTCCTGCCGCTGACCTTGCGCACCAAGCTGCGGATCGAAGCGCTGGCGTTGATCATGCTGCTCTCGGCGGCGTCGATTGCCATCGCCGGCGGAATCAAGACCGCGGCGGGCGGCGGCGGTTACGGGTCGCTGCAATTGCTGCTCAACGAAAATTTCGGGCTATACGAAGGGTCGATCATGTCGACGGTCGGCATCGCGATCATCCCGCTGATCCTGTGGTATCGCCGCCACGGCACGATCTTCACCCCTGATTGGCGCGTGTCGCTGTTCTGCTTTGCACTGTGCTTTGCCTGCATGTTGCTGCCGGTGGGGACGCAGGCGCGGACCGGGCTCGTCTGTCTTGCCGTGCTTGCGGTGCTGTCGCTGCGCGCGGTCAAGCACCGGGTGCTCTATATGGTCGGCGCGGGTCTGCTGGCGGTCGCTGCGGTGCCGTTCCTACCGCAAAGCTTTACCGAGCGGATGGAGACGATCCAGGGTTACAAGTCCGATCAGTCGGCCTCGACGCGCGTCGCGGTGTGGGCGTGGACCTGGGACTATGCCAAGGAAAACCCGTTCGGCGGCGGGTTCAACGCCTATATCCAGAACCGCCTGCGCGTCGAGACGACCGGATCGGGTTATGATCCCGACCGGCCGCAGCCGGGCGGCCCGACGGTCCATGAGGACGCGGCCCGTGCCTATCATTCCAGCTATTTCGAGATGCTGGGCGAACAGGGTTATCCGGGGCTGGCGCTGTGGCTGCTGCTACACATTGTCGGCATTGCCCAGATGGAGCGGCTGCGCCGCCGTTATCTGACGACGCGGCGGGGCGAGGAGCAATGGATCGCGCCGCTGGCGACGGCGCTCCAGCATGGCCACATCATCTATATGGTCGGGTCGTTGTTCGTCGGCATCGCGTTCCAGCCCTTCATCTACATGATGCTGGCGCTCGAAATCGGGCTATCGACCTATTGCCGCCGCCGCGAACAGGAGGCCGGATGGCGCCCGTTGATGGCACGTCCGGCGCAGGTTCCGACGCGCCATTCGCTCCCCGACGCGCGCTGACGCGGAACCAATCGGCGGGGCAGCGCGCTGTTGCCTTATGCCCGCCCCCCGCCTGATCCATGTCGACGACGGCCTGCCCGGCATCACTCGCGAACGCGTTGGCGAAGGGTGGCGGTATCGCGACACCAAGGGCCAGATCATCCGCGACCGCGTCGAGATCGCGCGGCTGAACGCGATCGCGCTGCCTCCGGCCTATGAGGATGCCTGGTTTTGCCCCGCCGCCAATGGCCATATCTTGGCCACCGGATATGACGCGCGCGGGCGCAAGCAATATCGCTATCATCCCGATTTCCGGCTGGCGCGCGAGGCCGACAAATATGATCGCTGCGCCGCGTTCGGCCACGCGCTGCCGCTGCTGCGCGTCCGACTGGTCGACGATCTGGCGCGGCGGACGCTGTGTCAGGAACGCGTCGTCGGTGCAGTGGTGCGCCTGCTCGACCTCGCGGCGCTGCGGGTCGGGAATGAGCAATATGTCGCGGCGAACAAGAGCTTTGGCGCGACAACCTTGCGCCAGCGGCACGCGAAGCTGAGCGGGCAGACGCTGCGGCTGAGTTACCGGGCCAAGGGCGGCGCGCAGCGGCAGGTGACAATCAGCGACCGCAATTTGACGACGCTGGTGCGGCGCCTGCAGGATTTGCCGGGGCAGAATCTGTTTCAGTATGAAGATGATGGCGCCGTTTGTGCGGTCGGGTCCGACGATGTGAACGCCTATATCCGCGGCGCAATGGGCGACGAATTCAGCGCCAAGCATTTCCGCACCTGGTCGGCCAGCGTCGAAGCCTTTTCGTTTCTCTATGACGCCCCCGAACCGCCGACGCTGAAAGCCATGCTGGAGCATGTCGCCGACCGGCTGGGCAACACCCCGGCCATCGCGCGCAAGGCCTATGTCCACCCGGCGATGATCGCGGCGGCGCAGGAGCGCGGTGATTTTGCCGCGGCGGCGGGACCGTTGCCGCGCGTGGCCAAATATCTTTCGCGTTACGAACGCGGATTTTTGGCCTATCTGGAGCGCGCGCCCGCCGCCGCGGCGTTGCTGCAATCCGCCTGACCTGCGACCCAAGAGGACCGACGTGACTTTCTCTATCCTTGCTGCCGCCCAGACCGCTGCCACCAAGACGGCGGTAAAGGCCACGCCAGTGCGCAACGACCCTATTGCCGACCTCCGCGACTGGTGGGACAGCAGCGTCGCATGGGTAAACAGCCACTGGCTGCAGATCGGCATCGCGATCGCGGCGGGTCTGGCGATCTATTTCCTGCTGTCGATGATCCGCGGCTTTGCGCTGAAACGCGCGCAGGCGACGCCGGGCGAGTTTACCCTGACCCACATCGTCGGGCGGGTGATCCACAAGACCAAATCCTTCGTGCTTGCGATCATCGCGGTGCGCATGGTCGCGGGCTATGCGCAGCCGCCCGCCGTCATCCTGCACATCATCCAGCTGATCTTTACCGTCGCTGTGGTGTTGCAGGTCGCGATTTGGGCGCGCGAAATCATCTTGGGCCTGATCCAGCGCCGAGCCTCGGACGGGCATAACGAGACGCTGTCGAATGCAATGGGGATCATCCGCCTGTTGATCAGCGTCGCGCTGTTCGCCATCGCCGGGATCGTCATCCTCGACAATATGGGGGTCAATGTCACCGGACTGGTCGCAGGTCTGGGCATCGGCGGCATCGCCATCGGCCTCGCCGCGCAGGGCATTTTTTCGGACCTGTTCGCGTCGCTGTCGATCATTTTCGACCGGCCGTTCCGCGTCGGCGAGACGATCAAATATGACACGAGTACCGCGACGGTCGAGCGCATTGGCCTCAAAAGCACGCGGCTGCGTTCACTCAACGGCGAATTGCTGGTCATTTCCAACACCAATTTGCTGGGCAAGGAGATCACCAACTTCGCACATCTCCACCGCCGCCGCATTACCTTCACCATCGGCGTTATCTATCAGACGACCCCGACGATGCTGCGCGATCTGCCCGCGTTGCTGGAGGAGCAGGTGGTAGCCGCGGGGCAGGAATTTATCCGGTCCAGCTTCCTGACCTTCGGCCCCTCCAGTCTGGATTTCGAATTGCTGTTCGATGTGTTCAGTGACGAATTCGATGTCGTCGCGGCGGCGCGCACCGATGTCGGCATCCGCGTGTTCGAGGCGATGGCGAAGGCGGGCTATGAATTTGCCTATCCGACGCAGACGACCTTCACCGCTGCCCCCGACGGTACGATGATCATGCCCTTTGCCGAGTCCCCGAAACCAAAGGCAAGCGCGGCGAAGACCGCCAAGCCAGGCTGACGCTACGGCGCCTTGGCATGACGGCTTGGGCCTTGTGCAACGCCTCCAGACAGGCCTAGAACGCGCCCCGAACCAATGATCGAGGGGATGAGCGATGGCCACAATCACGCCGCAGGAATTGCAGACCAAGGTCGGTGAGCATCTCGGGACATCCGATTGGGTGCTGGTCGATCAGGAGATGATCAACAAGTTCGCCGACGCCACCGGCGACCACCAGTTCATCCATGTCGACGAGGAAAAGGCCAAGCTGACGCCGTTCGGCGGCACGATCGCGCACGGCTTCCTCACGCTGTCGCTGATGCCGATGCTGGGCCAGAGCACCGACGGCCCCAAGGTCGGCGGCGTCAAGATGGGGGTCAATTACGGCTGCAACAAAGTCCGCTTTTTGTCGCCCGTCCGCTCGGGCAAGCGCGTGCGCAGCCACATCAAGCTGCTCGAGCTGGAGGAAAAGCGCCCCGGCCAGTGGCAACAGACCAATGAAGTGACGGTCGAGATCGAGGGCGAGGAAAAACCCGCCCTGATCGCCGAATGGATCAGCCAGTTTTTCGTTTGAAGTGACTAAGCCCCTCCCCTTCAGGGGAGGGGTTGGGGTGGGGTCCATCGACCTTGCGCAAGGCCTCTGGCCCCCACCCGCTGCGACTAGGCAGCAAGCTGCCAAGTCTCGCTGCCCTCCCCTGAAGGGGAGGGATTTGGGATTGTTAGGAGAAATATCATGCGTGACGCCGTCATCGTTTCCACCGCCCGCACCCCGCTGACCAAGGCGGGTCGCGGATCGTTCAACAACACCCTCGCGCCGACGCTGGGCGCTTACTCGGTCAAAGCCGCCGTCGAGCGCGCAGGCCTCGAAGGCGGCGAGATCGACGACGTCGTGTTCGGCGCCGCCATGCAGCAGGGATCGCAGACGATGAACGTCGCGCGCCTGATCGCGCTGCGTTCGGGCCTGCCTGTCACCGTCCCCGGCATGTCGATCGACCGTCAGTGCTCGTCGGGCCTGATGACGATCGCGACCGCGGCGAAGCAGATCATCGTCGATCGTCAGGACATCTGCGTCGCCGGCGGCATCGAGAGCATCTCGAAGGTCAGCGGCAGCGGCAAGGTGTTCGTCGAGACCGATGCCGAGCTGATCGCGATGCACAAGGACACCTATATGCCGATGATCGGCACCGCCGAGGTCGTCGCCAAGCGGTACAACATCAGCCGCGAAGCGCAGGACGAATACTCGCTCCAGTCGCAGCAGCGCACCGCCGCCGCGCAGGCCGCGGGCCTGTTTGCCGATGAAATCATCGCGTGCAACGCGACGATGGCCGTGATGGACAAGGAAACCAAGGAAGTCTCGTTCAAGGACGTGACCGCCGACAAGGACGAGTGCAACCGCGCCGACACCACGCTCGAAGGCCTGTCGAGCCTGAAGCCGGTGATGGGCGAGGGCCACACGATCACCGCGGGCAACGCCAGCCAGCTTGCCGACGGATCGTCGGCGTGCGTCGTGATGGAAGCCAAGGTCGCCGAGAAGCGCGGCCTGACCCCGCTGGGCCGCTATGTCGGCATGGCGGTCGCGGGCACCGAGCCTGACGAAATGGGCATCGGCCCGGTCTTCGCGATTCCCAAGCTGCTCGAACGCTTCGAGCTCAAGATGGACGACATCGGTCTGTGGGAACTCAACGAAGCCTTTGCAGTGCAGGTGCTCTATTGCCGCGACAAGCTCGGCATCCCCAATGAACTGCTCAACGTCAACGGCGGCTCGATCTCGATCGGTCACCCGTTCGGCATGACCGGCGCGCGCTGCGTCGGCCACGCGCTGCTCGAAGGCAAGCGCCGCGGCGTGAAATATGCCGTCGTCACGATGTGCATCGGCGGCGGCCAGGGCGCAGCGGGCCTGTTCGAGGTCTTCTGATTTGCGTTTAGACCACCCGCGCATCGAGCCGGTCGATCTCGACCGGCTCGATGCCGACCAGCGCGCCGCGCTGGCGCCGTTCCTTGCGTCCGGCGCCAACGTCGTGGGAGGCAAGGTCGGCGGCGGCAAGATCCTCAACATCTTCCGCACGCTGGCCCATGCGCCCAAGGCGCTCACCGCTTTCCTGGCTTGGGGCAATTATATCCTGTCGAAGCGCAATGCGCTGAGCCCGCGCGACCGCGAACTCGTCATCCTGCGCACCGGTTACAACTGCCGTTCGGGCTATGAGTGGACCCAGCACAAGCGCATCGGGCTCGACTGCGGTCTGACCGAAGCCGAGATTGCGCGGATCAAGGCAGGGCCGGATGCGGACGGCTGGAACGACCTCGACCGCACCATGCTGCGCGCCACCGACGAGCTGACCACCGATCATTTCGTCGCCGACGCGACCTGGGCGGCGCTCGCACCGCTCGGCGACAAGGGGCGGATGGATCTGGTGATGACGGTCGGCCAGTACACGCAAGTTTCGATGATTTTGAACAGTTTTGGCGTCCAGGTCGAAGACGGCTGGGACGTCGATCCCGACCTTCGCAAATAAACCAAGGAGAGAGAAACATGGCCATCGGCATCATCGCTACGCTGCGCGTCCAGCCCGGCAAGGAAGCGGAATTCGAAGGCGTGTTCGCCGAGTTGGCGTCCGCGGTCGCGGCGAATGAACCCGGCAACAGCTATTACAAGCTGTTCCGCGCCGGCGACGCGGGCGTCTACAAGGTGCTGGAATGTTATGATGACGAGGCGGCGGTCGACGCGCACCGCGCATCGGACCATTTCCGCAGCCTTGGCGCGAAGCTGGGTCCGTGTTTGGCGGGGGCGCCGGAGATTGAGAATTTAAGCGGGGTTTGAAGGCGGAAACGGCGGCTAACGACCGGAAGTGGGCATAGCCGATCCTCCCCCAACGGGGAGGGGGACCACCCGAAGGGTGGTGGAGGGGCACAGGCGGTTTACGTGGCGCCGGACAAAAAACACTGCTTCAACGGCGACCGTTCGGCGGTGCACTATCGCACCGGCAAGGCAAACCGATGGTGCCCCTCCACCAGCTTCGCTGGTCCCCCTCCCCGTTCCGGGGAGGATCAGCTACGTCCGCGCCCCACCCCAAAGCCGACCTCACCCCACCTCCGCAATCTCCGTTGCCCGATCCCCCAGCACATAGCGCGGCCCTGCCCCGCGCTGCGCGGCCTTGTCTTGCGCGTTGTACAGCCCGCATTTCTTCAGGCTCAAACACCCGCAGCCGATGCAGGTGCCGAGCAGTCTGCGCGTCCGTTCCAGCGCCGCGATCTGCCCGTCGATCCGTTCCCGCAATCCGGTGCTGATCCGCGTCCAGTCGGCCGCATTGGGTGTGCGTCCGGCGGGTAGCCGTCGCAGCTCGGCCGCAATCTCCTCCAGGCTCAGCCCCAGTTGCTGCGCGATCAGGATGAACGACACGCGGCGGATGTCGGCGCGGAGGAACCGGCGCTGGCCGCCACGGGTGCGCAGCGCCTCGACCAGCCCCTTCGCCTCGTAAAAGCGGATCGCCGACACCGCGACGCCGGTGCGCGCAGCGAGTTCGCCTATCGAAATCAGGTCGGTGCGATGCATCGATTGCTCCCTGTGCGGCCTGACGAACCAAGCGAAGCCAAGGCGGGTTACGCCTGATGTGGATCGCCGCGTCGCTGCGCTCCTCGCCATGACAACATTACTGCTTGATCTAAACCTGACTTGAGCTTCCAAAAGCAGCTGCGTCAACCCGAATCAGGAGTCAGAAATTGACGCATCCCTTTATCGAGCATGTCAACGTGACGGTCAGCGACCCCGATCGCAGCGCAGCGTTGCTGGCGGCCATTTTTGGCTGGCGCGAACGCTGGCGGGGTCCCGCGCATAACGGCGGGCCGGTGATCCATCTGGGCAGCGACAGCGCCTATGTGGCGCTCTACACCGGGCCGGACGGCGAACATCGGGGGGTTGCCCATGGTAAAGGCGCCCCGCTCAACCATATCGGCGTTCAGGTCGATGTTCTGGACGCCATTGAAACGCGCGTCATCGCCGCGGGTCTCGTCCCCCACTCACACGGCGACTATGAACCCGGTCGCCGCTTCTATTTCTTTGACCCCGACGGCATCGAATATGAGGTCGTCAGCTATGCCGAACGAACAGCCGTGCCTTACGACGCGGCACATGAGCGGCTGTCGCATTTGCATCTTGTTCTGAAATAATCGGACCAACGCGGGCAACGCGATGGACCGGGCGGCGGGGCCGCACCGGCGCTGACCGCTACCCGGCCGCCGCCACCGTCACCCGCTGGTTCAGCATCTCGATCTCGCCATAGGCGGTCAAAAAGCTGATGTCGGCGGCGTCACGGCCGACAGCGATCTTGGCCATCTCGCCTGCTTTCGCCATGCCCGTGGGATCGACCAGATGCCAGGCGCCACCCAGAAACACTTCAGCCACCGCATGGAAATCCTGCGGCTCGACGCCGAGCGCGTAGACGCTGACGATACGCGCCGGGATGGCCGCGGCCCGCGCCAGGCTGACCATCACATGCGCATAATCGCGGCAAACCCCCTGCCGTTCGACAAAGCTGTCGAGCGCGCCCGTTTCGGCGTCGCTCGACCCCGATACATAGGTGAAATGCGTTTCGATCCAGTCGCGCATCCGACCGATTTTGGCGCCGCCCTCGACATCGCCAAACTCGTCCTGGACGAAGTGGATGAATTTGTTCGCCGGGCAATAGCGCGATTCATTGAGATACTGGACCGTCTCGCCGGGCAGGCGGTGCATCGGCACCTTGTCCAGCGTGCGGTAATCGGTGAGGTCGCGCTGGATTTCGACCGTCGTGCGATAGCGCACGTTGAGTTCGCCGCCGCGGCGTAGCCAGATGCGGTCGCCGATCATGTCCTGCGCCGGAACGCGCGCGAAATACTCGCAGTCGCCGACGTCGAGCACGGCGTTCAGGATCAGTTGTTCGGGAATCGCCGCGGCTTCGATATGGAGCATCAGATCGACCGGATCGCCAAGGCGATAGTCGAGCGCGGCGGTGATTTCGAGTTTCATCGGTGGGTAACGCTCCAGAACGGGATCGGTGCCGCTAAGGCGATAAAAACCGCCGCGCAACGGAAAAGCATTGGCGCGATTGGGGGGCCGCGCGTTATGAGCCGCCGACACGTTCACCCGGGGGGATATTTTGTGACCGCATCGCGCACCATCCCCTTCATCGTAGCCACCATCTTTATCGATGCGGTCGGCTTCGGCATCATCATGCCGGTGCTGCCGCAACTGGTGATGGAGGTCGGGCGCATCGACCTGCCGCACGCGATCGAAGTCGGCGCGTGGATCGGGCTGGTGATGGCAGTCGCGACCTTCCTGGCGTCGCCGGTGCTCGGCAATCTGTCCGACCGGTTCGGGCGGCGGCGCGTGCTGCTGTTGTCGCTGGGCGGGCTGGCGATTGATTATGCGCTGCTGACGATCGTTCAGACGCTGCCCTGGCTGTTCGTTGCGCGCGCCCTGTCCGGAGTCTTCGGCGGCAGCTATGCCGCGGCGCAGGCCGCCATCGCCGACATCACCCAGCCCGCGGAGCGCGCGCGCAATTTCGGTTTTGTCGGCGCGGCGTTCGGGATCGGTTTTGTCGCCGGTCCCGCGATCGGTGGTTTTCTCGGCGAGATCGGCCCGCGCGCGCCGTTCGTCGCCGCGGCGATCCTCGCCGCCGCCAACATGCTCTATGGCCTGTTCATCTTCCCCGAAACCCTGCCGCCCGAGCGCCGCCGCGCCTTTGACTGGCGGCGCGCCAATCCGCTCGGCGCGCTCCAGACGATGCGCGGGTTGCCCGGCATGGGCGGGGTCGCGAGCGTGCTGACTTTGTGGCAGATCGCCAGCCTCGTCTATCCGATGACGTGGAGCTTTTACTGCATCGCTCAGCTCGGCTGGACCCCGGGGATGATCGGCGCCAGCCTGGCGGCGGTGGGGGTGATGATCGCGCTGGGGCAGACATTTGTCGTCGGGCCGATGGTCGCGCGCTTTGGCGAGCGCGACGCGGCGACGATCGGCATCCTGATCGCCGTGGCCAATTATCTGGGCTATGCCTTTGTGACCTCGACCTGGGGCGCGTTCCTGTTGTTGCTGCCGATCGCGTTGCAAGCGCCGGTGCAGCCGTCCCTAAACGCGCTGATGTCACGGCGCGCCACCGCCGACACGCAGGGCGAGGTGCAGGGGATTTCGGCGATGGCGATGGGGCTGGGCCAGCTGGTCGCGCCGATCGTGCTGACCGGCACCATGGCCTATTTCACCGCGGCCAAGGCGCCGGTACATTTTCCGGGCGCCGCGTTCATCGTGGCGGCGCTGTTCGGCCTGTTTGCGATCGTGATGCTGCGCCGCTTGCCGCGCGTGACGCGGACGAGCGACGACGCGGGCGATCAGATGCCGCCGTCGGTCACCGCATAGCCCGCGGCCTCAAGCCCTGCGGTCAGCATCGCGACGCAGGCGGCGACATCGGCGGCCGATGTCGAGCGGACGACAAAATTGGCGCCGACCTTTCCATCGCGGAAAAAGGGATAACTGCCGATCACGACCCCCGGATGGTCCTTTTCACCCTGACGCAGCAGGTCGGCGACTTCGCTTTCGGGCGACCAGGCGCCGATCGTGTGCGCGATCAGCGGCGCGCCGCCCTCCAGCTGACCGGTCAGCGCGTCGAGCATCCCCGCCGTGATGTGCGGGACGCCGGCCATCACGAACAGATTGCCGATACGGATGCCCGGCGCGCCCGACATGCGGTTGGGGATCAGCTCGGCACCGTCGGGGGTGCGCGCCATGCGCAGCCGCGCCTCGGTCAGTTCGATGCCGCGGCCGCTGTAATAGCGTTCGAGGATCGCGCGCGCTTCGGGATGGATGATGACCCCGACGCCCAGCGCCTTCGCTACGGCATCGACGGTGATGTCGTCGTGGGTCGGGCCAATGCCGCCGGTGGTGAACACATAGTCATAACGCGCGCGCACCGCGTTCAGCGCAGCGACGATTTCGTCCTCGACATCGGGCACAACGCGCACTTCGCGCAGGCGGATGCCCTGGGCATCGAGCCAGGTCGCGATCTGCGCGATATTCTTGTCCTGGGTGCGGCCCGAGAGAATCTCGTCGCCAATCACCAGCACGGCGGCTGTCCAGATACGTTCGTCGCTCATCGCTTTGCCTTAGCCGGACGCCGTGACAAAACAAGTCCGGTGGACTGGCATTATTGTTCTTGTTATGTTCACATTCGACTCGCAATGCCCAAGGGAGAGCCGCGATGGCCGATGCACTGATTTTTTATACCAACCCGATGTCGCGCGGACAGATTGTCCGCTGGATGCTCGAAGAGGTCGGCGTGCCCTATGAGCCGCGCGTCCTTGATTATGGCACGACGATGAAGGACGCCGCCTATCTGGCGGTCAATCCGATGGGCAAGGTTCCCGCGATCGTTCATGGCGACAAGGTCGTGACCGAATGCGCGGCGATCTGCGCCTATCTGGCCGATGCCTTCCCCTCCGCCGGTCTGGCCCCCGATCCCGCCGACCGCGCCGATTATTATCGCTAGCTGTTCTTCACCTCGGGGCCGGTCGAGCAGGCGATCACCGCCAAGCATTTGGGCGTCGAGCCCGATGCCGACCAGCAGCGGTCGGCGGGCTTTGGCTCGCTCCCCGCCGCACTTGATGCACTCGAGACTGCGGTTGCGGGCAAGGCGTTCGTCGCGGGCGACCGCTTCAGCGCCGCCGACGTCTATGTCGGCAGCCAGATCGACTGGGGCTTGCAGTTCGGCACGATCGCGTCGCGCCCGGCGTTCGAGACCTATGTCGCGCCGCTGCGGGAACGTGCTGCTTACAAGCGCGCAAAGGAGATCGATAACGGCCTGATCGCCGAAATGCAGGCGGCAGGAACAGCCCCGGCCTAAGGCAGCGCCTTGAGCAATCCGGCGGCGAACGGTGCGAGCCGCCGTACCTGCGGATCCTGCGATTCGCTGGCGGCGACATAGACAGCGTCACCGAAGGCGGTGCTGTTGTGGACTGCCGCCAGTCCTTCGGCGCTGGCATAGGGCGTTTGCCAGCGCGGCGTGCCATTGGGGTGCAGCGCCTGAAACCAGGCCGCCCATGCCGCATCGTCGATGTCGGTGCGCCTGGCCAGGAACAGCGCTGGCCGGGCAAGCCGCCGCGCCTCGCCATAGACATAGCTATGCGACCGACCCGGCACGACCTGCGACGCAATCGCCGCGAGCATCAGGTCGGCGTCGGATCGTGTCAGCCGGGGATTCAAAGAAAGCTGCATCAGCAGATCGGCACCATGTGCGACGCCATGCCGCCAACCCTCGCCTCCGCCAAAGCCACGATAGTCGGTAATGCCGCGCAGGTACGCGGCGCCGGTCACCGCAAGTTCATGCAGTTCGGTTTCGGTCAAAAAAGGCGCGACGCGGTCGGCGCGCGCAACTTCAGCAAGGGCCAGCGCCGCAAAAGGTTTGCGAAACCCCGCCGGATCGTCGGGCGCGGCGAGAATCGCGGACAGGCGCACCAGGGCATAGCGCATCGCATCGGGCTTGATATGCTGGCCCCGGGATCCTTCGGTCCACAGGGCAAGCGCCAATTCGTCGCGCACCGCCGGATCAGTTTCGTCGAAACAGGCCAGCAAGCGGTCAATGTCTGACGCGCCGGCCGCCGGAAAATAGCGCGCCGCCACGGCCTTGAGATCGCCGTCGGTCGGAACGGCAAGGTGGCAGATTCGCCCCGCGTCCGGCTCCGTCTCGGTTGCGAACGTGGGCACGGCGCAAAGCATCATCGCCGCCATGATCGATTGTCGCATCCGCTGCCGCCCGTTTTCAAGAGAAGAGCCCGGCGAATTGCTTCGCCGGGCTCCCATGTTTCGTGGCTGTCCGTTCCGCTTATTCGCGGCTGCCCAGCAGATTGAGCAGAAAGGTGAACATGTTGACGAAGTCGAGGTAGAGCGTCAGCGCGCCCATCACCACCGACTTGCCGACAAAGTCGGTCCCGCGGACATAGAAATACATGCTCTTGATCTTCTGCGTGTCATAGGCGGTGAGGCCTGCGAACAGCAGTACGCCGATGACGCTGATCGCCATGCTGAGCGCGCTCGACTGCAAGAACAGGTTGATCAGCATCGCGACGAGGATGCCGACCACGCCCATGATCAGGAAGGTGCCGAATCCCGACAGATCCTTCTTGGTCGTATAGCCATACAGGCTCAGACCAATGAACGCCGCCGCGGTCGCGAAGAAAGTCGTCGCGATCGAGGTACCGGTAAAAGCGATGAAGATCGTCGACATCGACAGACCCATCACCGCGGCATAGACCCAGAACAGCGCCTGTGCCGCCGTCGTCGATAGCTTGTTGATGCCGAAGCTCAGCACCAGCACAAACGCCAGCGGCGCCAGCATCACCACCCACATCAGCGGGGTACCGACCATTGATGCGGTAAAGCCCGACTGGAAGGCGAGCAGCGCGACGATACCCGTCAGCAGCACGCCCGACGCCATATAATTGTAAACCGACAGCATGTACGACCGCAGGCCGGCATCGACGGCCTGGTCCATTGCGTTCGCGCCGGCCCCAAAACCGGAAGCCGCCATATTGGGGTCGTTCCAATTCGCCATTGTCATTACTCCATCACCGGTCAGCCCATACCGACCGTAGGTGGCAATATCGTGATTTTCTTCCCGGCTTTCAAGCGAAACCGGAAATTTGCCAAGTTTCGGTGGTGGCGCCAGCGCGAGCCATTATGCTGACAGCGCCATGTCGACCCACCGCCTGTTCGTCGCGCTGCGCCCGCCGCGCCCTGTCCGCGACCTGTTGCGCTCCGCCATGCACGGCATTTCGGCGGCGCGCTGGCAGGACGATGACCAGCTTCACCTGACGCTTCGCTTCATCGGCGAGGTCGACCGCCACCGCGCCGAGGACATCGCCGCTGCTCTGGGCGCGCTCCACGCCCCCGCGATCATGGCGCGAATTGCCGGGGTGGGTATGTTCGAGCGCAGGGGGTGGCCGCACACCGTCTGGGCCGGGGTCGAACCGGCTGCGGCACTGGCGGGACTACACCGTAAGGTCGATCAATCGCTTGCGCGGGTTGGTATCGCCGCCGAAACACGCACCTTTATGCCGCATATCACGCTGGCGCGGCTCAACCGTTCGGCGGGACCGGTGGCGCCCTTCCTGGCGTTGCACAGCGATCTGGCGAGCGCGGCCTTCCTTTTTGATCATGTCATCCTGTACGAAAGCGAGATGGGGCATGGCGGATCACGCTATCATCCGGTGGCGCGCTATCCGCTCGATGTTTCGGCGACGAGCGCCGCGGCAACCGCGCTGACGTCGGCCCAAGTTGCGGCGAAACCATCGTCGGCGCCGTAATAGGGATCGGTCACGCTCTCGCCCCGCCGTCCCGGGACCAGATCGAGCATCAGCCGCAGACGCGCGGTCGCATCGGGCGGCGCGAGCGCGCGGGCTTCGCGCAGATTGTTCGCATCGGCAGCGAGGATCAGGTCGAAGCGGTAGAAATCGTCCACCGCCAACTGGCGACCGCGCAGGTCCGAAATGTCCGTGCCGCGGCGCCGGGCCTCGGCCTGCGCGCGCTGGTCGGGCGGATGGCCGATGTGCCAGTCGCCGGTTCCGGCCGAATCGAGCGTGGCATCGATGCCGGCGTCGGCGAAGGCGGCGCGCGCGGCGCCTTCAGCGAGCGGCGAGCGGCAGATATTGCCCAGGCAGAGGAACAGGATCGCGGGTCTATTGTGCCCGTCGGTGCGCATCGGACTCCCCTTCGCGGCAAAGTTGAACCGACTTTCAACTTGCGCCTTTTGGCGGCTCTGCTAGCCATGGCTCATAACAGATAGTGGGTCAGGGAGAGGGTTGCCAGATGGCCGAGACCGCCAGCCAAACCAACGCGGCCGCCGCGCCGGAATTTCAGGAACCGAAAGCGACCGGCTATAGCTGGTACGTGCTGTCGGTGCTGGTTGTCGTCTATATCCTGAACTTCATCGACCGGCAGATCCTCAGCATCCTCGCCGTCGATATCAAGGCGGACCTCGGGCTGACCGACGCCGATATGGGCTTTCTGGGCGGCGCCGCCTTTGCGGTATTCTACGCGTTGTTCGGGATCCCGCTCGGGCGGCTGGCCGATAATTGGAGCCGGGTGAAGCTGCTGTCGATCGGCCTTGCCCTATGGTCGACCATGACCGCCTTGTCGGGCTTTGCGCGCGACCAGATGACGCTGACCTTTGCCCGCATGGGGGTCGGCGTCGGCGAAGCGACCGCAAGTCCGACCGCTTATTCGCTCATTTCGGACTATTTCCCGAAAAAGCAGCGCGCGACCGCGCTCGCGATTTATTCGTCGGGGCTGTATATCGGCGGCGGCGTGTCGTTGTTCATCGGGGCGCTGATCGTCAAGGCGTGGAACACCGCCTATCCGGGCGGGGGCCCGCTGGGGCTGGTCGGCTGGCAAGCGGCGTTTCTGGCGGTCGGCATTCCCGGGCTGATCGTGGCGCTGTGGGTCGCGTCGCTGCGCGAACCGGTGCGCGGCGCGATGGACGGGGTGGCAAGCCCCAGTTCACCCGCCCCGTTCCGCCAGTTCGCGCAGGACTTGTCGACGATCGTGCCGCCCTTCACGCTGATTGGCGCGTGGCAGCGCGGCCCCGCGGCGCTGGCGATCAACATCGGTTTTGCCGCCGCAATTGCCGCCTTTGCCTGGTGGATGATCGAATTGACCGGCAATCTGCCGCAATGGTCGGCGGTCGGGCTGGGCTATTACGCTGTGTTCTCGTGGGCCTGCACGCTGCGTGCGCGCGATAGCGCGACCTTTGGCCTGATCTGGGGCACTCCGGCGTTTATCTGCACGACATTGGGTTACGGGCTGGTGGCGCTCGCGGCCTATGCGCTGGCCTTCTGGTCCGCGCCCTATGCCGAAATCGTGCTCGGGCTACCCAAGCAGGAGTTGGCGTTCTGGCTGGGCGCCAATGGCGCGATCAGCGGTTTTGTCGGCGTGATCCTGGGTGGGCGCATCGCCGACGCGCTGCGCGCGAAGAATCCGGCTGGCCGCATCCTGATGATCATCTTTGGCGTCGTGGCGCCGATCATCCCCATCTGGGTCGGCTATACGACTGACAATACGACCCTATTCTATGTGATGAACTTTCTTGCGGGGATGTTCGGCGCGACGGCGCTGGGCGCTGCCGCGGCAACGACGCAGGATCTGGTGCTGCCAAGGATGCGCGGGACCGCAACGGCTGCCTTTTTCCTGGGTACGACGCTCGTCGGGCTATCGTTCGGTCCCTATATGGTCGGGCAGATTTCCGATCTGGCCGGGACGATCGTCGATGGCAAGCCGGTCGGCGACCTGCGCACCGGCATCCTTTCGCTGATCGGCGTGGCGCCGATTGCGCTGATCCTGCTGCTCTACGCCTATCGCGCCGTACCGCAGGCCGAAGCGACGATCGTCGAGCGCGCCGCCGCCTAAACGCTGCCGTCGCTTGAGCCGTGGGCGATCAACCCGCAGGCGCCGCCATAATCACGCCGCAGGCGATGCGGTCGCCGCTGTTGCCGCTGGGGTCGGTTTTCATGTCGTCGGGAGCGGCGTGAATCACGAAGCTGGCACCGTCGGCATCGAGCATCGCGCCGTCACCGGTCAGGCGGGTGCCGACCAGCTGCAACGTCGCGCGGCCGATGGTGTCGGGTTCGACGACCAGATTGGGCAGGTCGCCATGATGCGCGCCCATCGGGTTTTCGCGGCCATGCTGGGCGCCGGTCGGATTCCAGTGCGGGCCGGCGGTGGTAAATTTGGGGGCGTCGCACAGGCCGGTCGCGTGGACGTGCATCCCATAGGTACCCGCGCCAAAGCCGCGCGCGACCAGTTCGAGCCGCAGTCCGCTGCCATCCTTGAAAATATCGACGCGGCCGCGGTCGGCGCCGCGTGCATCGACGAGATTGGCATAGGCATCGGGAACCGGCAGGTTGGAAGTGGGCGTCTTATTCATATTGGCGCAGCCCGCAAGCGCCAGCGCGGCGAGCAATGTGGCGGCCGGGATCGTCCAGCTTTTCGCATATGGTGGCTTGATCATGTTCTGCTCCCCGAGTGGCGGTTTGGACATAGAACGCCGCAGCGGCGTTCGCGATCCCTCCGCGGATGACGATGCCCGGATTCGGCCCGAGTTCCAAGCCTGTATGTCGGTTTTGGGGTGGGGAGCGGACATACGATCCTCTCCCCTTGAGGGAGAGGATAGCGCAGCTTGGTCCGTCAGGAGCTAGCGAAGCTTGGTGAGGGGGTGAGCCGCCAGCGGGCGTAAACCCCTCTCAACTGCGGCTAGGCAGCAAGCGACCAACCTTCGTATCTCTCCCTCAAGGGGAGAGAGGAAGAACGTGCGACGTCCATTTCTGGCCGCTAGCTGCCATTTCCTATCTTCGTCATCCGGGACTTGATCCGGGATGAAGATGAGCAGACAATCGTCCCGGTCGCGCTGCCATGGGGCGGTTCCCACGGTCAGAGGCGGTCGCAGGCACCCAATTGCGCGCCACCAAGAGAAAAGGGCCGCGAATTGCTTCGCGGCCCCATCATTTTTGCCGGACGGCTTTTGATCAAAGATCAGAAGACGCGAGCATATTGTTCGTTGCCGACGAAGCCCAGCTTGCCGACGCCGCTGCGCTTGATCACCGCCAACACGCGATCGACGACAATGTAACGCGCATAGGGATCGGGCTGAACCTGCAATTCCGGTTCGACCGGCAGCGCCTTGGTCTGTTCCAGATATTGCGCCAGCTGCGCCAGATCGACCGGCGAACCGTTCCAGGTGATCGTCCCCGCGGGGTCGATCATGACCTTGTTCTTTTCCGGATCGACATTGCTGGTGCTGTTGTCAGCAATCGGCAGGTCGATCTTCACTGCATGGGTCTGCACCGGGATGGTGATGATGAACATGATGAGGAGCACGAGCATGACGTCGATCAACGGCGTCGTGTTCATGTCCATCATCGGTTCGTTTTCGTCCCGTTCTCCAACTGCCATGGACATGGGTCTATTCCTTTTTATCTATGCGGAAGGCGCCGTTAGAGGCGGCTCACCGCGATCGAACCAGCGGCCGGTTCGGAAATGAACCCGATTTTCTGGAAGCCCGCGAACTGCATCGTGTAGATCACGCCGCCAATACACTGATAGGGGGTGTTCACGTCGCCGCGAATATGGACTTCGGGGAAATTATCGTCGTTGATATTTTCCGGACCGCCAATATCCTCGATCAGCTCTTCGAGTTTCTTTTGTCCCCGCTCCAGCAACTGCTTCGAATCGATCGGGGTCTGCCCCCAATAGACTTCGCACGATGCGCTGTCGGCGTTGGGCAAGCCATCGCCGTCGGTATCGGCCGAGCGAATCGACAACAGCACATTTTCAGGCTTGGTCGTCGTCACTTCGAACGCCACGTCGGGAAGCTCGAGATTCACCGTCTGCACCACCACGGGAACCGTGATGAGGAAGATGATGAGCAGCACGAGCATGATATCCACGAGCGGTGTCGTGTTGATCTCGGACATCGGGGCATCTTCGCCCCCCTTGTCGCCTACACTCATCGACATAGGATCTTATCCTGTCACAAAAATTCATGTCACGGACATCGGGTTAACGGGCCATTGACCGTGCACCCTGTCCAGCGGACCCCGCCCCCGCCCAAAGACGGGCAGCGGGGATCCAGAGAAGCTTAGGCCTTTTTCGGTGCCGCGACCGGAGCAGCAGCCTTCGGTGCCGGACCAACCGGAACCGGCTTTACCTGACCGTTCGACATGATCGAACCGAGCACATCGTTCGAGAAGGTCGACAGGCGGCGGGCAATCGACTTGTTGCGGCTCTGGAGCCAGTTGAACGCGAGCACCGCGGGAACCGCCACGATCAGACCGATGGCGGTCATGATCAGCGCTTCACCGACCGGGCCGGCCACGGTGTCGATCGACGCCTGACCCGATGCACCGATCTTCACGAGGGCGCGCAGAATACCGATAACGGTACCGAACAGACCGACGAACGGTGCGGTCGAACCCACGGTCGCGAGGAAGGCGAGGCCGCTGTTCAGCTTTGAGTTGATGTGGTTCTGCGAGCGTTCGAGCGTCCCGTGCATCCAGTCATGCGCTTCGACGGGGTCGGTGAGCTTGTTATGCTCTTCGTTGGCGCGCAGGCCGTCTTCGACAACCTGGCGATAGGCGCTGTTCTTTTCCAGCTTGGCCGCACCTTCGGCCAGCGTCGGGGCGCGCCAGAAATTGGCATCGACGGCCTTGCCCTGGTTCATCACCTTGTTCTGTTCGAACAGCTTGGTGAACAGGATGTAGAGCGTGCCGACGAACATGATCAGCAGGACGAGGAACGTCAGCTGGCCAACGATACCGCCGTCGCAGAGCGCCGGAATCATGCCGTAAGGGCTGGCGCCTTCTTCTTTCACGCACATCGCCGCAGGCATCAGGGTGAGCCCTACGTCGTGGGCCGGTGCCGCAGCAGCGGCATTTGCGATCAGATTAAACATAATGGATATTCCCTCTCAAGAAATTCGGTAAAATTCGAAAACAGACAGCCGCGCGCTGAATCAGCGCGGGATCTGCCACCGGATACGATTGCTGTACGTGCCACCCGTCGGGTTGCCTGCGCGGTCCTTGCCCGGGTTGAACCGGCCACGGCGCTGAATGAGCTTGCAGGTTTCCGCATCGAGGTCGGCATGACCGCTCGACGCGGTGACCTCGCACGACGTGATCCGGCCATCGGTCCCGTAAGTGACGCGGAAACCCGTCGTCCCTTCACGCTCTTCGCGCATGGCACGAGCCGGATAGTCGTCGTTCGTCGCCCAACGGCCCGGGTTGCCCCGCGGCGTACCGGCGGCGCTGAGATCAGGCGTCGGCGGCGGCGGCGCGGGCGGCGCCGGCGGGATATACTGCGGCGGCGGGGGCGGCGGCACTTCGCGCACGGCCTGAACCACGTTCGGGCTGGGCAGTGCGACCGGCGGCCGCGGAATCACAACCGGCGGCGGCGGCGGCAGGACATTGTCCGGCGGCGGCGGCGGCGGCGGCTCTTCCGGTGGCGGCGGCTCTTCGACGTCCACCACATCCAATTTTTCTGCGATCGTTTTGACGATGCTGATGTTCAGGCCGTTGACGAGCCCATAGCCCATCACCGCCGTCAAAAAGCCCACCAAGACGATCGAGACCACCCTGCTTTTAGGGTCGACATTATCACCATAAGCCATTCAGGGACGACGCTCCTTGCTAGATCATCCTGACACCAATTCCCACCCGACGGGTTCAGTTGCCAAATGCCCGGATGATTCCGATGCGTTCCACAGACCCGGCGGAGCTACGTTCGGTTTATTATGTTCTGACCGGACGCTTCATCGCCGTCCTATCGCGGTGGCGCCGAGTTCGCAAACCCTTTATCAGGGGTTAATGTGGGGTGTCCCATGATGGGGACTATGCCGTCGCCACCGGCGTCAACCTTGATGGAAAGTGATAAATCATGCGCGTGTATCAGTCGGCGGCGATCGCCGGACTTTTGGCCCTGAGCCCCGGATTCGCTAGCATTTCTGCGATGCAGACGGCGGTGCCAGCGGTGACGGCGAGTCCGTACAGCTATGCCGACATCGCCGATCTGGCGACCGCGGCGCCGATGGCGCTGCACGCGCGCATTCACAGCAGCGTGGCGCTGAAACCAGCGCAGGCACCGGGCGTCGCGGCGGGGCAAAGCCGATTCTATGTCGAGGCCGATGTCGTCAGCCTGATTCGCGGCGCGGGTCCGCTGGCGTCGCGCATTTCCTATCTCGTCGATCTGCCGCTGGACGCCAAAGGCAAGCCGCAGAAGCTGAAAAAGAAACAGCCGGTCCTGCTGTTCGCGCGGCCGGTCGCAGGCGCCACCGCCGGGAGCAGCAACACGGGCAGTGTCCGGCTGGTCGCCCCCGACGCGCAACTGCCATGGGATGCGGCGACCGAGGCGCAATTGCGCGCGGTGCTGACCGAACTTGTCAAACCCGGCGCGCCGCCCGCGATCACCGGCATCGCCAATGGGTTCCACGTCCCCGGCACCCTGCCCGGCGAAGGCGAAACGCAATTGTTCCTGAACACCAGCACCGGTGAGCCGGTGTCGCTGACCATATTGACCGCCGCCGACGGGTCGCGGCGCTGGGCCGCGGCGTTCGGCGAGATCGTCGACGGGTCGGCCGCGGTCCCGGCGCGGGGGACGCTGGCCTGGTACCGACTCGCCTGCGGCCTGCCGCGCCAGTTGCCGCTGAACAAGCTGGCGGGAACCGCGCCCGAAGATCGCCGCAAGGCGGCGTCGGACTATGGCGTGGTGCTCGGCGCGCTCGGCCAGTGCACCCGGACGCGCAAGCCGCCGGTGGGCTGATAAAGATTTGCTACGGCGCGGCCAAAACGCGCCGGGCTTGTTTCCATGGCAAAAGCCGATAGGGCGCTCGCATCGGCGGGGCGTGGCTCCGCGCCTTGCACGGAGTCCCGCATGTCGCCCCATCCCGCCCCGTCCGCCCCCCGCCCGCCGCTGCGTGTGGCGCTCGCGGGAATCGGGGTGGTCGGGGGCGGCGTTGTCCGGCTGCTCGAAACCAACCGCGACCTGATTGCGCGGCGCGCCGGGCGCGCAATCGAAATCGTCGCGGTGTCGGCGCGCGACCGGCACAAGGACCGCGGCATCGATCTGTCCCGCTATCGCTGGGAAGATGATATGGACGTGCTGGTCGCGGCGGATGATGTCGATGTGGTGGTCGAAATGATCGGCGGCGCCGACGGATCGGCGCTCACCCTCGCTCGCCACACGCTGGGCGCGGGCAAGGCGCTGGTCACCGCCAACAAGGCCATGATCGCGCATCATGGGCTGGATCTGGCGCGGCTGGCCGAAGAACGCGATACGCCGCTGAAATATGAGGCCGCGGTGGCGGGCGGCATCCCGGTGATCAAGGCGATCCGCGAAGGCGCATCGGCGAACGAGATCGCGCGCGTTTATGGCATCCTCAATGGCACCTGCAATTATATCCTGACGCAAATGGAGCGGAACGGCGCAAGCTTTGCCGACGCGCTGAGCGCCGCGCAGGCGGAGGGCTATGCCGAGGCCGATCCGACGTTCGACGTCGATGGCATCGATGCCGCGCACAAGCTGTCGATCCTGGCGGCGCTGTGTTTCGGGACAAGGCTCGATATCGGCGCGGTGACGGCGAACGGCATCCGGAACCTGATCGCCGCCGACATCCGCGAGGCCGAGGCGCTGGGCCACCGCGTTCGCCTTATCGGCATGGCCGAGCGCAGCGATGCTGGCCTGTATCAGCATGTCCAGCCGTGTCTTGTGCCCGCCGACCATCCCCTCGCCTATGTCCCCGGTGCGCTGAACGCGGTGGTCGCCGAGGGCAATTTTGTCGGGCGGCTGTTCTTTGAGGGCGCCGGCGCCGGGGCAGGACCGACCGCCTCCGCCATCGTTGCCGACATCATCGATATTGCGCGCGACGAATATGGCCCCGCCTTTGCGATGCCGGTCGATTCGCTCGACGCCGCCCCTGTCGCCGACGCGGGGGCGCGGGTCGGCAAACATTATGTCCGCCTGATCGTCGAGGACCGCATCGGCGTGCTCGCCGAAATCGCGGCGGCAATGAGGGATGCCGGGGTGTCGATCGAAAGCTTTATCCAGCGCGGCACCGACGAAGAGGATGGTGTCGTCATCGTGCTGGTCACCCATGAAGGCCCGGCGCGCGCGATCCATGCGGCGCTGGCGATTCTGGCGGGATCGGACCATGTTGTCGGCGCGCCGATGCTGATGCCGATCCTGGCGCTTTAACCCCGCTTGAAAATGCCGCGCGCTTTGTTACCCCGTTGACCTGAAATTAGGGGGCAAAAATGGACATCCATATCCGGCGCGGACTGGCCGAAGCATGGGCGCTGGCGGGCGCGCATCGCAATATGCTGGCGGTCTATGTCGCCATCGGGGTCATCGTCCCCTTTTTGCTGCTGTCGAGCGAGCCGATTTTCAGTCTGCGCACGATGATGGCGATCCTGTCCGATCCCTGGACATACCGCGTCGGCGGATCGATCACCGGGCCGCTCTATCTGCTCGCAATCGTCGCGGTGATCGTCGCGGGGGCGATGCAGGCGGCATGGAGCGGCCTGTTTGCCGAAATGCGCGAAGGCTATTTGTCGGAGATCATGTTCGGCATGGTTGCCGGCTTTGCCTATCTGCTGGCCAATCTGGCGTTAGCGATCAGTTTTGGCCTGATCGCGGCACTGCCCTTGTTCATCCTTGGACCGCAGGCGATGCTGGGCGGCAGCGACGCAATGATGGCCGTCCTGGCAATCTACCGACTGGCCATCACCCTTGTCGGCAGCTGGGTCGCGGCGCGTTTTTGTCTGGCGGGCGCGATCATGGGCAGCCGCGGCAGCCTGGAACCGGTGTCGGCGTTCGCCGAATCGTGGCGCCGTACCCGGACGGCCCAAGCCAGGCTGTTCGGCTTTTACCTCCTTTATGGCCTTCCCTATGGCATTGCCGCGGGCGCGCTGATCGTTGCGCACGGTGCGATCATCCTGAACAATGCCCCGGGCAGTTTCGCCGAAACGCTGATGAGCCTTGGCTGGATTTTGCTGTTCGCGCTTTATTTCCTCGGCCAGATCCTGATCCCCGCCGGCTTTTATCGAACGAGCGAGCCCGCCGCGACGGCCAGCGAGATCTTCGCTTAACGCTCTGGTTCCGGCGGCGGGGGATGTCCCGTTTCAGGGTCGGTCGCGCGCTTTGCCTGTTCATACAGGGCGTTATACTCGGGACCGGGCGCGTAACGGCTGCCGATCGGCATCCAATTATAGGGCAGCTTGTCGAGGCTCATCGCTTTGGCTTCGGCGCGCGGCAGCTTTGGCGGCGCTTCGCGGCCCTCCTGCGCGATGGCGCGCAATTCGGGCGTCAGCCGGTGGCGCTGGGTGTCGGTGCCGCACACATTGATCGACCCGTCGTCGGCGGGTTTGCAGCGGCGGATGGGGTCGACCAGTTCTTTGGCATTAGCCGCGGCGGTTTCAGCATTGCGCGGTGGTGGCGGGGCCGGCGGACCCTGTACCTGCGCCAGAGTCGGTACGGTCGCTGTCACGGCGATGACGCACGATAACGCGACAGCGGCTCCGAATCGGGCGAAGCATCCTCGACAAGCAGCGCGGGCGACCATATGGGGCCACCTTGCCGAGATGGCGCAGCAAGTAAAGGCGGAGAGTGACCCATGACGAATAGCGGCAGCAACCTCGACCGGGTGCTCGTACTCGAAATGGTGCGCGTCACCGAAGCTGCGGCGATTGCGGCGGCCAAGCTGATCGGGCGCGGCGACGAGAAAGCCGCCGATGCCGCCGCGGTCGAAGCGATGCGCACCGCGTTCAACACGCTGTATATGGACGGCACCATCGTGATCGGCGAAGGCGAACGCGACGAAGCGCCGATGCTGTATATCGGTGAAAAGGTCGGCAGCGCGCCGGGCAAGGGGCCGAAGATCGACATCGCGGTCGACCCGCTGGAAGGCACGACGATCACCGCCAAGGCCGGTCCCAACGCGCTTGCGGTGCTGGCAATCGCCGAAGAAGGCTGTCTGCTCAACGCCCCCGACGTCTATATGGACAAGCTGGCGGTCGGCCCCGGCTATTCGCCAAACATCGTCAATTTCGACAACAGCATCCGCCAGAATGTCGAAGCCGTCGCCAAGGAAAAGGGCTGCACCGCCGCCGAGGTGATGGTGTGCGTGCTTGATCGCCCGCGCCACGAAGCGATGATCGCCGAGCTGCGCAGCTTGGGCTGCGGCGTCGCGCTGATCCCCGACGGCGATGTCGCCGGGGTCATCGCGACGACCAATCCCGACACCAATGTGGACATCTATATGGGCAGCGGCGGCGCGCCCGAAGGCGTGCTTGCCGCCGCGGCGCTGCGCTGCGTCGGCGGCCAGTTCAAGGGCCGCCTGCTGTTCCGCAACGACGACGAGCGCAAGCGCGCCGCGAAATGGGGGGTCGAGGATCTCGACCGGGTTTATGACCTGGAAGACCTGGCGAAGGGTGACGTGATCTTTGCCGCCACAGGGGTCACCGACGGATCGCTGCTGCGCGGCGTCAAGCACCGCCGCGACGGGGTGATGACGACGGAAACGGTGGTGATGCGCGCGTCGTCGGGGACTGTGCGGTGGGTGAAGGGCGAGCACCGCGCGGGGTGAGGGTTTTCGCGCTGCAGCCTGCATCCGTTGCATCGTCATCCCAAACTCGCCATCACGGGCTTCAGAAAATCCCCGCCGCGAGCCCCTCGGCCAGCGCGGCCCCCAGATCGCGGGCTGCGGCGAGGCGATCTGTTGCGATCGTTTTTGGCGCCAGAATCGCCTCGGGGGTCTGCGCGGCGGTGTTGACGATCACCGGATCGGCGATCCGTTTCAGCCGCCAGCCGGTCGCGATGCGGTCGAGCTGGCGCTGGGCGTTTTCGCCGTCGGAGCCCGCGCAGATGATCGTCGCATAGGGGCGGCCTTCGAGTTTCCCGAGGCAGGGATAATAGCAGCGGTCGAACATCTCCTTCATCATGCCCGACAGCGCAGCGAGATTTTCGGGGCCGATGAACAGATAGCCGTCGGCGGCGATGAGCAGGTCGGGCGTGACGTCCCCGGCGCCGACGAGGCGCGCTGCCGCCCCTGCCCCTCCAGCAGCGGCACGCGCCAGCGCTTCGCTGCCGCCGGTGCGGCTGTGCCATACAATCAGCAGGGTGGGCGCGTCGGTCATCCGCCGATGCTTGCCAAGCGGCGGACTGCGGCGCAAGCTGCCACCAAAATATGGGGGAGAATGACATGCGCCGAATGACCGCCCTGCTGCTCGCCAGCGCCCTGCCCTTTGCCGCCGTCGCGCAGGACGCCGCGAGCGAGGCGACGCGCACCGCGCAAGCTGAGCTCGCGAAACGCCTGCCGCTCGATGACCCGCGCGACGAGGCCAATGTGCTGCGCGGCAAGCTCGCCGAGATTCCGGGCGGGGTGATTTTGGACAAGGACGGCAAGACGGTGTGGGACCGGCGACCTTATGCCTTTCTCGAAACCAAGGTGGCGCCCGACACGGTCAACCCGTCGCTGTGGCGGCAGGCGCGGCTGAACGCGGTGCATGGCCTGTTCGAAGTCGTCCCCGACAAGATCTGGCAGCTGCGCGGCTATGATATTTCGGTGATGACGATCATCCGCGGCAAGAGCGGCTGGATCGTCGTCGACCCTTTGCTGTCCGAGGAAGCCGCGGCGGCGGGGTGGAAGCTGTTCGCCGACACGGTCGAGGCCAAATCGGGCAAGCGGCCGATCAAGGCGGTGATTTTTTCGCACAGCCACAGCGACCATTTCGGCGGCGTCGGCGGCATCGTAACGCCCGAGCAGGTCAAGAACGACAAGATCCGCATCATCGCCCCGCACGGTTTTTCCGAGGAAGCGACCGCTGAGAACGTCCTTGCCGGCACCGCGATGGGGCGGCGGGCGCTGTATATGTTCGGGGCAATCCTGGCGCCCGGACCCGCCGGACAGGTCGATACGGGGCTTGGCCCCAAGCTATCGTCTGGAACGATTGGTTATATGGAGCCGACCGAGACAGTTAGCGAAACGGGCGGTACGTTGACGATCGACGGGCTGGCGTTCGATTTCCTCGACGCGGGCGGGACCGAGGCGCCGTCGGAGTTCGTCTTCTACATCCCCGCCTACAAGGCGCTGCACACGACCGAAGTCGTCACGCGCACGCTGCACAATGTGCTGACCCTGCGCGGGGCGCAGGTGCGCGATGCGCTGCGCTGGTCGAAGGTGATCGACGCGACCTTGCTGAAATGGGGCGGCAAGGCCGAGGTCGCGCTGGCGTCGCACCATTGGCCGACGTGGGGCGTGGGCGAGGTGAGCGAATTGCTGGCGAACCAGCGCGACGCCTATCGTTATGTTCACGACCGCACGCTGTTCCTGGCCAACCGCGGCGCGACCTTGCACGAACTGGCCGATGCGACGCCCGAACCGCCGGTGCAGGGCGGCGATTTTTCGACGCGCGGCTATTATGGCACGCTCAATCACGACATGAAGGCGGTGTATCAGCGCTATTTCGGCTGGTGGGACGGCAACCCCGCGAATTTCAATCCGCTGGCGCCTGAACAATCGGCGCCCAAATATGTCGCGCTGGCGGGCGGCGCCGACAAGCTGCTGGCGGCGGGCAAGGCGGCGATCAAGGCGGGCGAGTATCGCTGGGCGGCGGAATTGCTGAACAAGCTGGTGTTTGCCGAGCCGGACAATCAGGCGGCGCGCGCGGCGCTGGCGTCGGCCTATGACCAGCTGGGCTATCAGGCCGAATCGGGGGCGTGGCGCAACTATTATCTGGCGGGGGCGGCGACGCTGCGCGGCAATGCGGTGCAGAGCCTGTCGGGCAATGGCCAGAGCCGGTCATTTGTCAGCGCGATCCCGACCGCGGTGTTTTTCGACGCGCTGGCGACGCGCTTCGATGCGGCCAAGGGGGCGGGGCTCAAAGGCACATTCCAGTTTGTCCTGCCAGACAGCAAGGAGACGGTGGCGGTCGTCGTTGGGGGCGGGGTGGAGGTGCCGCGCTATGGCGTCACCGACGCGGCGCCGACCGCGACGGTGACGCTCGATCGCAAAACGCTCGACGATGTGATGCTGGGGCAGGCGCAGTTTCCGGCGCTGATGCAGTCGGGGGCGATCCGGATCGAGGGGGACCGGATGGCGTTCCTGTCGTGGTTCGCGCTGCATCCGCCGGCGGACCCGCGCTTCAATGTAGTGGTGCCGTAAGCGTCTGCGCCGGAAACCAGCTTAAAACTCCGTTCGTGTCGAGCGAAGTCGAGACACCGTGAAGACAAGCAGGATCGATGGGTGTCTCGACTTCGCTCGACACGAACGGGATTAGATATTGGTTCAGTCCCGACCGATCACGCTCTAAAGGTGGTGGCATGACCGACACCCCCGCCATCCACGCGACCAATCCCTTCGACCCCGAGGCGCTCAACGCCGCCGAGGGGCTGGACCCGGTCGATCCCGCTTATGCCCAAGTGCTGCGCGTCGCGACCGCACTCAACCTGATCCCGCTCGCGATCGGGGCGAGCGTGTTCGATTATCTGCTGATCCGCCATATCGAGGGTCCCTACGGACTGATCACCGCGCTCGCCTGGCTGATCGCAATTACCGTCATCGCGACCTTCCCGTCACGGCGTGTCTCGCGCTGGGGCTACAAGATCGGCGAAGGGCAGCTGCGTGTCGCGCGCGGCTGGCTGTTTCGCACCGACACCATCGTGCCATTCGTGCGGGTCCAGCATATCGATGTCGGACAGGGACCGGTCGAGCGCTGGTTCAACCTGTCGCATCTGATCGTCCACACATCGGGCACGCACAACAGCACGGTCACCCTGCCCGGCCTGCCCGCCGACCTGGCCGCCGCGATGCGCGAGACGATCCGGCGCCACATCCAGACCGACTTCGCATGACCGACACCGCCGCGGCTGCGGCCGCTCCCATCATCGGCGAGGACGCGAACTGGCAGCGGTTGCATCCCGCGACGCTGGCGCTCGCGGTCGTCAAGCTGGGGCCGCGCAGCCTGAATTTCCTGCCCGCGGTCGCGGCGCTCGGCTTCACCGGCAACTGGGTCTATATCGTTCCCGCGATCCTCGCCTTCCTGCTGTTCTCACTCGTCGCTGCATGGTTCCACTGGCTGCGCTTTCGCTTTCTGGTCGGCGACGACGAGATCGTGATCGAAAGCGGGGTGTTCTCACGCCAGCATCGCACCATCCCGTTCGACCGCATCCAGGACGTCAGCATCGAACAGGGGCTGGTGTCGCGCGCGCTGGGCATCGCCAAGGTCGGGTTCGAAACCGGCGCCGGCGGCAAGGAGAATGACGCCGACCTCGACGCCATCGCGCTCGATAGCGCGCAAGCGCTGCGGACGACGATTCGCGCCCACCGCAGCGACGAGGTGGCGGTGGTTGTCACGGCCGATGCGCCCGAGGCAGCGCCAGTTCACGAAGACCGGCTGCTGTTCGCGATGACGCCGCGTCAGTTGCTGATCGCCGGATTGTTCAACTTCTCGCTGGCGGCGCTTGCGGTGGTCGGCGCCGCGATGCAGTTTTTCGACAATCTGCTGCCGTTCAAGTTCAACGCTTTCAACCCGATGGACTGGGTCGATCTCGCCGAGGATTACGGGCTCGACCAATGGCTGCTCGCGCATCGCTGGGTCGCGGGGATCGGCGCCGCGCTGTCGCTGCTGTTGATCGGCTTTGCTAGCGGCATCGCGACGATGTTTTTCGCCAACTGGAATTTCCGCCTGACCCGCGAACCGCGCGCGCTGCGTCGCACCCGCGGGCTGACGACGCGCACCGACGTCGCGGTGCCGGTGAAGCGCGTGCAGGCCGCGATCCTCGTTACCGGCTGGTTTCGCCAGCGCTTCGGCTGGCACGAGCTGCGTCTGCAGAGCCTGGCAAGCGACGGCGAGAAAGAGCGCGACCATCAGGTCGTCCCTTTTGCGCAGCTGGACCGAATCGACCCGGTGCTCGCCGAAGTTGCCATCGTCCGCCCCGATGGCGCCGCCGCGTGGCAGCAAAGCCACCGCATCATCGCCATCGGGCCGATCATCGGTGCGCTGTGCGCCGCAGTTGGTGGCGGCGTGGCGCTGTACCTGGGCAATGCCGTCGGCTGGCTTGGGCTGATCGCGGCGCCGCTGATCGCGATGCTTGCCTTCTGGGCCGCGCGCTTCCACCGCTGGACCGATCTTGGCGAGCAGGTCGCGATCCGCCGCGGCTGGTGGAAACCCAAGCTGACCTTGCTGCCGCACGCATCGGTGCAGAGCGTCGACCTCAAGAGCGACTTCATCCTGCGCCCGCTGGGCCTCGCGACTTTGGTGTTCGGCGTCCCCGGCGGCAGTTCACTGGCGAGCCATGAAATTCCCGCGATCCCCATCGCGACCGCGCGCGACCTGCGCGACCGCATCCTGACCGCGCGAGCGCGGGTATGAGCGACGCCGCGCTCGGTATCACCCGCTCGATCCTCGGCCAGCCCTGGCACTGGCGGCGAGCCAGCGCCGATATGGCCGCCGAAAATCTCGCCCCCGACGATCTGGTCACCCAGTTGCTGCTCGCGCGCGGGGTGAGCCGCGACGATCTCGACCGCCAGCGCGCCCCGACCCTGCGCGGCTTCATGCCCGACCCGTCGCTGTTCCGCGACATGGACGCCGCGGCGGCGCGGCTCGCCGATGCGGTCGAGCGGCAAGAGGCGGTGACGATCTTTGGCGATTATGACGTCGACGGCGCGACCTCGGCGGCGCTGCTGGTGCGGCTGCTGCGCGGGCTCGGGCTGCCCGCGGGCGCCTATATCCCCGACCGGCTGATGGAGGGCTATGGCCCATCGGGCGCCGCGCTGGTCAAGATCGGCGAGGCGGGATCTAAGCTGGTCGTCACCGTCGATTGCGGCGCGCAAGCGTTTGAAGCCATAGCAGAGGCCAATGTCGCGGGGGTCGAGGTGATCGTCGTCGATCACCACCAATGCGCCACCACCCTGCCCGCGGCGCTGGCGCTAGTGAACCCCAACCGGCTTGACGAAGCGCCTGACGCCACGATTCACGGCAATCTGGCCGCGGTCGGGGTCGCCTTCCTCCTCGGCGCTGCGCTGCTCCGCACCCTGCGCGCGCGCGGTTTCTTCGCGACGCGCGACGAACCGGCACTGATCGACCTGCTCGACCTCGTCGCGCTCGGCACCGTCGCCGACGTCGCGCGGCTGACCGGCTTCAACCGCGCGCTGGTGACGCAGGGGCTGAAGGTAATGGCGCGGCGCGGCAACACCGGCCTCGCGGCGCTGATGGACGCGGCGCGGCTGACCAAGCCGCCGACCGCGAGCGACATGGGCTTTGCGCTGGGTCCGCGGATCAACGCTGGCGGGCGCGTCGGCAAGTCGGACCTCGGCGTACGGCTGCTGACGACATCGGACCCGCAGGAAGCCGCCGATATTTCGCAGGAACTCAACCGGCTGAACGAAGAACGCCGCGCGATCGAGGCGGGGGTGCTCGAAGAGGCGATGGCGGCGAGCACCGCCTGCGGCAACGCCCCGGTCGCGATCGTCGCCGGACAGGGCTGGCACCCAGGGGTGATCGGCATCGTCGCCGGACGGCTGAAGGAACGGCTGCACCGCCCCGCGATCGTCATCGCGGTTGGCGAGGACGGGATTGGCAAAGGCTCCGGCCGCTCGATCAGCGGCGTCGACCTGGGCGCCGCGATCCTCGCGGCCAAGGAAAGCGGGCTGCTGGTCGCGGGCGGCGGCCATGCGATGGCGGCGGGGCTGACCGTCGAGGCCGACAAGGTCGATGCGCTCGGCGCCTACCTTAACGACCGCCTCGCCGCCGATGTCGAGCGCGCGAGCGGCGACAAGGCGCTGCTGATCGACGCCGTGCTGGCGCCGCGCGGGATTTCGCCCTTGTGGTGCGACGCGATCGAAAGCGCCGGTCCCTATGGTGCCGGCTGGCCCGCGCCGCGCGTTGCCACAGGCCCGGTGCGGATCGTCGAGGCAGGGATTGTCGGCACCGACCATGTCCGGCTGATCGTATCGGGCGACGACGGCGGACGGTTCAAGGCGGTGGCGTTCCGCAGCGCCGACACCGAGCTTGGCCAGACTCTGCTCCATGCGCGCGGCGGGCGAAAATTATGGCTCGCGGGGCGTGCCAAACGCGACGATTGGGGCAGCCGCCCGGCCGCGGAACTGCACCTGGAGGATGCGGCGTGGGCCGATTGAAACCACCCCGCGCAAGTTTTTTGCGCACGTGGGGCGCCAGCGCGCTTGACCGTATGGATATGCGCGTCTAATGCGCCGCTTCACCGAACGACGGCCCCTTCGTCTAGCGGTCTAGGACGTCGCCCTTTCACGGCGAAAACACGGGTTCGAGTCCCGTAGGGGTCACCATCGGCAGAAGTCTGCGGCTTAGCGCGTAGACGGGAAAGCCCGAAGCGGCGAGTTCCCCCAGCGGTTCCCCCCACACGTTCCCCTAACCAGCCTCAACGGCCCAATTGCGACATCGAAATCACCGCCACCCGAACGACGACGTCCGGGGCGATTTGGAGAGTGACGTTCATATACGAAGCGATAAGCCCGGACCATTCGCGGAGGAGACCGGTCATGGCGATGCTACGGACATCGAATGGCCTCCGCCATGCCAAGGCTGCTCAAGGCGAGGTTCGAGGCAATTTTGCGGTCAGCGGACAGGCACGTCGCGCCGAAAGATCAACTTTTCAACAGCTGTCGACGGCACAAAGCAGCGTTGCCGACCGATATTGGTATTAAAATGGTATTGCATATGTCTTACCGTAATGTTACGGGCCGTCAAATTGACAGAGGGCGTCAGTCGGAAGGGGTTTGGGCATGAGAGGGAAAACTTCGAAACTATTATATGGCAGCTCTGCGGTCCTAGGGCTGATGGCAGTCACCACACCAGTCAGTGCTCTGGCGCAGGATGCGACCGTTGCGGCAGAGGATGACGGCGGGATTATCGTTACCGGCACGAGGATCAAGAGCGCGGGCCTTTCGTCGACCAGTCCGATCAGCACGCTTGAGGGCGAGCAGATCCAGCTGCAGCGCGCCGTCACCATCGAAGATATTTCGGTCAAGATTCCGCAACTTGCCGGTGGTGTGAACTCGACATCGGTCGGCAGCGACGCCTTTGGTGCGCAGACCCTGGACTTGCGCAATCTTGGGCAGAACCGAACGCTGGTTCTGATCAACGGGACACGGGCATTGCCGTTCAGCTTTCGCAACGCCGTCGATGTCAATTCGATACCGGCACCGCTTCTGAAGCGCGTTGATGTTCTGACCGGCGGCGCAGCCGCGGTCTACGGCGCCGATGCGGTCGCAGGCGTGGTCAATTTTATCATCAACGACGATTTCGAAGGGCTGCAAGCGAACATCAACTACCGCGCCGTCGCCGGTGGCGGGTCGCAGAAAAGCGGCCATTTGATGGGCGGCATGAAGCTGGGCGATCGGGGCAGCATCGTCGGCTATCTGGAATATACCGATCGTGACGCGCTGCTTGCCGGCAATCGCCGCTTTGCGCGAAATGGCGCAGCCACCCTGCCGATCGGCGGCAATTTCACCGATGTCGCGAGCGGGCGTACATTTTCTTACGATGCCAATGGTGCCTTCACGCTGACACCGCAATCGACGGACTATACGCCGCTGTTTCTGCTTGCGCAGCCGCTCCGCCGGTTCAACGCCAATGCGTTCTTCAAATATGAGCTGTTTGACGGGGTCGAAACTTACGGCCGGGTCATGTATTCCAAAGTGGAAACGCAAGGGGGCACGCGCTCGGGGCAAAATCCTCCGACGACAGGCACCGCGGGCATCAATGTCCAGATTGCCGAAACCAATCCCTTCCTCGATCCGCAGGCGCGGGCGCAACTCACGTTCGTAAATGGCTTTGCCACCGTCAATGTCCGCCGTTCGCTTGGCGAACTGGGGCCGACCTTTGCCGAGAACGAGCGGGACAACATCCAGGCCCAGATTGGTTTGCGCGGCGAAATTACACCGGCCATCAGCTGGGATGCCTATTATCAATATGGCAGATCCAAGGAATCGATCACAGTTAAAGGGGACGGCCTGCGGTCGAGTTTCGCGGGCCTGGTGAACACCACCGATATTTTCGGCCCGGGCGGCGATTTCACCAGCGTGCTGCGGGATTTCGATTTTGGCGATCGCAAGCGCACCCAACAGGTGGCTTCAGCCTATATCGCGGGCGACACGAGCGATTTTTTCAACGGTTGGGCGGGCCCGGTCGGATTTACGGTCGGCTATGAGTTTCGCAAAGAAACCGGGCGCTTTGCCTATGGCTCCGATCTTGGGACTTCGTTCAATCAGGGCGCTGAATCTGCGCCACCGATCCCGCCGTTCGTCAAGGTCAACGAACTGTTCGGCGAGTTGGTCGTACCGTTGCTGTCCAACGTTCCACTGATCCAGCAATTGAATGTCGAAGGTGCCTATCGGAAATCCTGGTATGCAAAGTCGGTGGGGCCTTATCGCAGCTATGATACCAACAAGTTGGGCATCAACTGGACGGTGAGCGACGATCTGCGCTTACGGGCAACGCGCCAGACGGTCATTCGCGATGCCAATATCGGCGAGTTTGCCAACCCGGTGTTTTCGATCCCCTTCGCAAATCTGCGTACCGTTGCCCGGTTGTTCCCGCGTTATGCGGGTGACCCGTGCGTCGGCGCGACGAATGCCGCGACGGTGACCCAATGTACCGCGCAAGGATATCGCGCGGCGTATGATTCGAACAATCCGGCCAATCTTACGGGCGGCTACTTCTTTGGCGGCAATGCGAACATCGCGGCAGAGCGCGGCAAAACCTATACTGTGGGAGGGATATTCACACCGCGCTTCATCCCGGGTCTCAACCTCTCGGTCGATTGGTACAAGATCAATATCCGTGATGCCGTAGGCCAGATCCAGCCGATCGACGCGATCACCAGTTGTTATGTCACCGACCCGCGCGCCGACAACCCGTTGTGCGCCGCGGTCACGCGCGATCCGGTGACCGGTTTCATCAAGGACGCTTTCGTCGATGACAGGAACCTCGCCTCGATCAAGCAGGAAGGTATCGATGTCGATTTCAAATATGCGTTCGATGTCCCGTTCGGCCTGCCGGGCGACAATTGGAGCCTTGGCTATCAGGGCAGCTTCGTCACCGACTATACGATCCAGCGTAACGCGGTGCTCACGCCGGTCGATTGCAAGGCCCGTTATGGCGCGCCCTGCTCCTCCGATCTCGTCACACTGGTGGTGCCCGATTACCGTCACCGCGCCACCTTTACCTGGGACAGCGAGCCGCTGACCGTGCAATTCGGATGGAAGCGGATCGGATCGGTCAAAGACAGCACGGCGGGCAGCGTAGGCAAGATCGATGCGTTCGATTATTTCGATTTGAACATCGCGCTTCGCCCCCCCATCGAAGGGCTTTCGCTGACTTTCGGGATCGACAATATCTTTGCCAAGAAACCACCAATTGCGGTCAATCCGGGCGCATTCAATACATTCCCCGATACCTATGACGTGCTTGGCAGGACTTTCGGATTTTCACTGACCATCCGCAGATAAGCGGTTCGCGGAGGAGCGAATGATCGGTTCGCTCCTCCGCTGATCCGCCGCCGAAACCTTCATTCATCATGACATTCGCCTGGCTGGCATTTACTCTGCCGAGAATGGGGAGATTTGGCGAATGACGCCACTGCAGTTCACGGCGCTGGATTGGGGCATATTGGTTGGTTATGTTGGCATCCTTGCGGCTGCCGGCTATTTTTCGACCCGGCGCAATATGCAGAATGCCGACGATTATTTCCTTGCCAGCCATCACGCGCCAACCTGGCTGGTGGCGGTGTCGGTGCTGTCAACGGTCCAATCGGCAGCGACATTTCTGGGGGTGCCCGACAACAGCTTTCGGGGAAACTATACCTATCTCACCAGCACGATCGGCGCGTTGCTTGCCGCCTGGTTCGTTGCCCAAGTGCTCATTCCCCGATTTTATGCGATCGGCGCCACAACCGTTTATGAATTGCTCGAACAGCGTTTCGATGTGACCGCGCGCCGCGCGGCTGGGGCCATGTATCTGGTCGGCCGTATCTTCGCGAGCGGTGCGCGGCTGTATCTGGCGGCCATAGCTGTCTCGATGATCATGTTTCTTGATGTCGAACCACAGCATATCGTGATTGCGTCATTTACACTGCTCATATTCGGCCTTGCCTTCACTTTCATGGGCGGACTGAATTCCGTGATATGGAGCGATTTGGTGCAGGTGGTACTCTATGTCGGGGCAGCCGTCATGGTGCTGGTCTTTCTGCTAGTCAAAATACCGGTTCCCCTGCCCGAAATACTGGACAGCCTGACCATGACGCCGTCGGGCGACAAGACACAGGTCATCGACTGGTCCTTCAACCTGACGGCGCCTTTTTCGATATTTGCGGCTGTGACCGGGCTCGTGCTGCTGAATATCGGCAATTCGGGTCTCGATCAGGACACCACGCAGCGCCTGCTCGCCTGCGACAATGCCAAACATGGGAGCCGCGCGCTCTATGCGTCGGTCTGGGCGTCCATCCCGGTGATCCTGCTGTTTCTGGTCATCGGCTCGCTGCTGCACATATTTTACGAGCGTCCCGATCTGATGGGATCCAGCGGCCAGGACGTCGTCCAGACGTTTCAGGGCGAAAAGATCACGGTGTTCATGCATTTCATACTCAGCGAAATCCCGCCGGGGCTCCGGGGGCTGGTGACGGTGGGCGTCATCGCGGCGGCGGCCATCAACTCCGGCCTGATCTCAATGGCGGCCGTGCTGATCAACGATTTCTACCGGCCGTGGAAAGAACCGCGCGGCGCTGCCAGTGAAAAGCACTTCATTCTGGCGGGACGTGTGACCACCGTGCTGCTGGGGCTGGCGCTCTTCATCATGTCGATCCTGTGCTACTATTGGCAACGTTACAGCAGTCTGCCGCTGCTGGAATTCGTGCTGGGGGTCATGGCTTTCGCTTATTCCGGATTGCTCGGGGTTTATTTTACGGCACTGTTCACAAAGCGTGGATCGTCGGCCTCTGTCATCGCGGCGCTGATCGCAGGCTTTCTTACCATTGTCGCCTTTCAGGGATATGTCGTCGATATGCTGGGCCTGCCCGCCGCCATGAAAACGATCGCATTCCCCTGGCAGCTGTGCGTCGGGACGGCCGTTGCGACGGTCGTGTGCCTGATGGGCTCTCAATCGAAATCCGTCACACCGAGTATTGCAAATGCCTAATACCGAAAGCCTCAATCCGCGATTTGCCGACATCGACAGCTGGCCGACCATAGAAGCCGTTGAAGCCATGCTCGAAGGCCAGATGGCTGCCATCGCTTCGTTAAAGAGCCAGACCCCGCACATCGCCGCCGCCGCAGAGGCGGCCGCGGCGCGGCTTCAGAAAGGCGGTCGGCTTGTCTATGTCGGCGCCGGAACGTCGGGACGGGTTGCGGTTCAGGACGGCGTCGAGCTGGGGCCGACCTTTGGATGGCCAGCCGAGCGTTTGGTATATCTGATGGCAGGCGGCATCGACGCGCTGGTCCATAGCGCCGAAGGCGCCGAAGACGACGCGGACGATGCCATATCAAGGATCAGCGAATCCGGCGTCAACGCGGATGATGTTGTCATTGGCGTTGCGGCCAGTGGTCGCACGCCCTTTACCATCGCGGCGCTGACCGCAGCAAAGGAAGCCGGCGCACTGACGATTGCCATCGCCAATAACGCGGAAACCGCACTGCTTCACGCGGCGCACCATGGCTTATTGGCCGCAACGGGCAGTGAAGCCATTGCCGGGTCGACGCGGATGAAGGCCGGAACCGCGCAAAAAGCCATCCTCAACCTTCTCTCCACCGCGATCATGCTGCGGCTTGGCCGCGTGTATCGCGGGCTGATGGTGGATATGGTCATTTCCAATGACAAGCTGCTGAACCGGGCCTTTGGGATCGTCAGAGCTTTAAGCCATTGCAGCGAGGCTCTGGCCATCGAGGCCGTGCATCTTGCCGGAAATGACATCAAGACGGCGGTGCTGATCGCCCTCGGGAAAGACCCGTCGGAAGCAGCAGCACTGCTGCGCGACCATGGCGGCATATTGCGCGATGCGATCAAGGCCATGGACGGAAAAGCGCCGTGAAATCGGCTTCGGCCCATAGCAGCGAGCACAGCAATTCGCCGATCTACATCAAGCTCGCCCATCGCTTGCGGCAGCAGATAGAGGATGGCGCGATCAGCGCAGGCGAGGCGCTTCCATCCGAGCGTGATCTTTGCAAGATCATGGGCGCGTCGCGGGTTACCGTGCGCAAGGCGACCGAACTGCTGATCGAAGAAGGATTGCTGTCGAGACGCCAAGGGTCGGGAACCTATGTGACGCCGCGCATTCAGGCACCAGGCTCGTTTCTCAGCAGTTTCAGCGAAGACGCCGAGGCGCGCGGCGAAGCGACGGACACGATCTGGATCATGAAAGCGATCGGTTCGGCGACCGAAGAGGAAACCCGGATCCTGGAGTTGCCAAAAGGCGCCGATGTCGCGCGGCTCAGCCGCGTTCGCATGGCCGGCGGCGAGCCGTTGGCGATCGAGAATGCGGTTGTTCCGGCCGACATGCTGCCCGACATCACGCATTTGGGAAATTCGCTTTACCAGGCGCTCGACCAGCGCGGCAACCGGCCCGTGACCGGCCAGCAGAAGATCCGCGCGGCGCTGGCGGGGTCAACCGAAGCCAGCCTGTTGTCCATCCCGGAGAATAGCGAAATCCTGCGGATCGAACGGCTTACTCGCCGGGCAGACGGACGGCCGGTCGAACTCACCCGGTCGGCTTATCGCGGCGAACGCTATGAATTTGTGAGCGAACTGCGCGGGCCTTTTGTGGTCTTGTGAGCAAGGCTGTACCCGATCGCGATCCATCGCTCGACAGCTTTCGCGGCGTCGACGTGCTGTTGATGATATTGGTGAACATACAGGGAGATGGAGCGACCGCATTTGCGACGCTCCGGCACGCCGAATGGAACGGCCTGACATTTGCCGACCTGGTATTTCCGATATTCCTGTTGATCGTCGGGCTGTCGGCGCCGTTGGCGCTCGACAAGCCGGGCCATGTGTTCAGCTGGGCGGCGATTGGGCGGCGCGCGTTTCTGCTCTTCCTGATCGGCGTCCTATTGAGCTGGCTCATCAGACCGACACTCGATCCTGAACTGATCCGGTGGACGGGCGTGTTGCAACGTATCGCGATCGTCTATCTGATCTGCGCCGCGGTCATTGTCATCAGGCGCAGCGCCGTGCTGCCCCTGTTCATCGCCGGGTTGCTGCTCTTATTTCACTCATGGATGCTGCTGACGGTCGGAACACCGGCGGGAGCGCCGCCCAGCATGGAACCGGGCAAGGGGATCAGCGGGTGGCTCGATCAAAATCTTATCCCGGGCCGGGTGTTAAGGCAAAGCTGGGATCCCGAAGGCGTGTTGTCGACGCTGAGTGCGGCAGCCAATGGCTTGATCGGCGTTGCGGTGATGCGCTGGATCAAGCGCCATGTCGTTTCCAACCCGCGCCTTGCGCTGGCGGGTTTGCTCCTGCTGGCCGCAGGGCTGGCGCTGACACCTGTGTTGCCACTGAACAAAAATCTTTGGACCGCCAGTTTCGCGCTGGTCACTTGCGGCATCGGGATTCTGTTCTGGACATCTCTCAAATCGATATGGCCCAGCATTGGCGGGAACAAGGTCGCCCGGTGGACCGCAAGTCTCGGCCAGGCCGCGCTTACGCTCTATGTCATTCATATGGTGCTGATCGCGATCATCGTCCGCGAGCTGCCGAGCGGCGCGACGATATGGGCGGTGACATATCAGGGTCTTGCCCGCGCCGGACTGCCGGCGCCGATCACATCCCTGCTCTACGCCATTCTGGCCGCGGCGATTTCCTGCGCCATTCTTCCGTGGCTCCGGCGGCGCGGCTGGGTGCTCAAGGTTTAGAGCCTGTCCAGAAATATCTTGCCGGGGTTGAACAGGCCTGACGGGTCCAAGGCATCCTTGATCCGCCGCATCGTCGCAACGCTTTCGGTACCATGTTCGCGCTGCATCGCCTGTCGTTTGCCCAGCCCGATACCATGTTCGCCGGTGCATGTGCCGCCGACCGAGAGTGCGTGGTCGATCATGGCTTCATTGATGATGCGGGCTTTGTCCCAGCTGGCCCGATCGTCAGCCTGCAATATGAAGAAGATGTGGAAATTGCCGTCGCCAACATGGCCAAGGATCGGCGCAAAGAGGCCCGACGCTTCGATGGCGGTTTTGGCGCGGGTGATTGCATCGCTCAGCTGGCTGATCGGGACGCATATATCGGTGATCCAGGCGACGGCCCCGGGCACCATATTTTTGGCAGCCCACAGCGCCTGGTGGCGCGCCTTCCAGAGCGCATTCCGATCTTCGGTCGCGGTCGCAAACTGAAGCTGGCCGCCGCCATTCCCCTCGCCGAAAAACCGAACGAGGGACAATTGGTCGGCCACGCTGGCCTCCGATCCGTGAAATTCAAGGAACAGCATGGGTTTTTCCGGCAGCCCCAAAGCGCTTTGCCGGTTGCAGGCCCGGATTGCCGCCTCGTCCAGCAATTCCATCCGCGCGATCGGCACGCCCGACTGAATGGTTGCGATGACCGTATCAACCGCACCCTCCACCGTGCCGAAGTCCCATGTGGCAGCGAGGATTTTGTCTGGCTGGCCATGCAGCCGCAAGCTTGCCTCGACAATCAGGCCAAGCGTCCCTTCCGCCCCGGTAAACAGATGGGTGAGGTCATACCCCGAGGCGGACTTGCGCGCGCGCGTTCCCGTCGAAACGACACGACCATCGGCTGTCACCACTTTCAGCCCCATGATATTGTCGCGCATGCTGCCGTAGCGGACGGTGGTCGTCCCCGAAGCACGCGTCGAAATCATGCCGCCGAGCGAGGCATTGGCACCGGGATCGACGGGGAAAAACAGCCCGGTGGCGCGGATGTCTTCGTTCAGCTGCTCGCGGGTCACGCCGGGTTCGACGACGCACAAAAGATCGGCGGCGATGACGTCGAGGATGCGTGCCATGCGGCTGAAATCCACGCAAAGACTGTCGGCGTGGGTTATCGCCGCATTGCCCTCCAGCGACGTTCCGGCGCCATAGGCAACGATCGACCAGTTTTCTTCGGCGGCTGTTTTCACCAGCAGCTGTACGTCTTCGACCGTATCCGGCTGAGCAACCAAGGACGGTGTTCGATGCGCGTGATGACCTTCGCTCTGGGCATATTGCGCCCGCGCCGAAGGTGCGGTGATAAGGCGCGTACCAAATCGGTCAGCAAGTGCGTTTACAAGCCTGTCCATATCGTCTCCCCGACCCTGATAGCAGCCTTGCATCCTTTCGTAAATTGGTATTATATAGGTATTATATGAAAAACCCGAGCCAAACAGCGATGTACAGCGAAGCGTCGCAAGCCAGCGAAGTTGCCGCCCGGCAATATGCGTCGAATGCCGCGCTGATAAGTGACCTTGGTCAAAGGCTGCGCGCGCTCGACCCCCAGATCATTTTCACCTGCGCGCGCGGCAGTTCGGATCATGCGGCGACTTATGCCAAATATCTCATCGAAACGCGGCTTCGGGTGCCTGTCGTGTCGCAGGCACCGTCAATCAGTTCCATTTATGGCGCGCCGCTGCTCCATATGAAAAACCAGCCGTTCATTCTCATCTCGCAATCGGGCAAAAGTCCTGACCTCCTGTTGTCAGCAGAGGCGGCGCGAAAAGCCGGGGCGCTGGTTATCGCATTGGTGAACGATATGGACTCGCCGTTGGCCGACCTTGCCGAAATTGTCGTGCCTTTACATGCGGGGCCAGAGAAAAGCGTCGCCGCGACCAAAAGCTATATCGCGACCCTTTGCGCATTGGCGCACCTTGTCGGTGAATGGACCCGGTCGGCTGAGACGCAGGAAGCCGTAAAAATGCTTCCACGGCTGCTGAATGCGGCTTGGGCCGATGACTGGGGTGCGGGGGCCGAGATGCTTCGGGATGCCGAAAGCATGTTCGTCCTCGGCCGCGGCCTGACGCTCGGCATCGCGCAGGAAGCTGCGCTCAAATTCAAGGAAACCAGCGGGATCCACGCTGAAGCGTTCAGTATGGCTGAGGTCGTGCACGGCCCCATGGCGCTCATAAAGTCCGGCTTTCCGCTGCTGATATTTCCGCCGCTGGATAAGGCTGCGGCGGGATTGGAGCCCATTGTGCAACAGTTTCTTGGTCGCGACGCCCGAATAGCGGTTGCGGGTCGCCAATTTGACGGGGCTGTATCGCTCGGGCTTCCCAAGGAGGTCGATAGTGTCACCGCCCCGATCGCGATGGTACAGAGCTTTTACGCGATGGTGAATGCCATATCGGTGCAGCGAGGCTATGATCCGGATCGCCCGCCGCTGCTGCAAAAGGTGACCGAGACGATATGACCGAGACCGCTTTGGTGGGCGCTCGCATACTGGCGGGCGAAACATGGTATGACGAACACGCGCTTGTCATGAGCAGTGGCCGGATCGAGAGATTGCTGCTCGCAAAGGCTTTGCCGGACAATATGCCCGTACAGAAGCTTGATGGCGGCGCTCTGCTGCCCGGCTTCGTCGATACGCAAGTGAATGGCGGCGGCGGCGTCCTGTTCAACGACGAGCCGAGCGTGGATGGCATAATTGCGATCGCCGAGGCGCATCGAAAATTCGGTACAACCGCGATGCTGCCCACTTTGATCAGCGACGATCTTGACGTGATTGCCAAAGCCATCGGGGCGGTCGATGATGCCATTCAGGCAGGCGTTCCGGGAATCGTCGGAATTCATATCGAAGGCCCGTTTCTCAATCCCGGCAAACATGGCATTCACGACGCCGGCAAATTCCGGTCCCTGGATGCCGACACCGTCGCGCTTTTGTCGTCGCTGAAACATGGCAGAACCCTGGTCACGCTGGCGCCCGAGCTCGCCCCTGAAGGCGCCATCGCCGCACTGGTGGCAGGCGGTGTTGTCGTCGCGGCCGGGCATTCATTGGCGACTTACGAAGACATGCAGCGGGCGATCAGAGAGGGGCTTTCGGGCGTCACGCATTTGTTCAACGCGATGACGCAAATGGAGAGCCGGGCGCCGGGCGTCGTAGGGGCGAGCATGGACAGCGGTCTGATCTGCGGCATCATTGCGGACGGACATCATGTCCATCCGGCATCGCTGCGCGCCGCATATCGCGCGAAAGGCAGCAAGGAATTGATGCTGGTCACCGACGCCATGCCAACGGTCGGCTCGGAGATTACGTCCTTCACGGTCGGGGGAACCGCGGTCACGGCGCGTGAAGGGATGCTGCGATCGGATGACGGTACGCTCGCGGGTTCGGTTCTTGATATGACCAGCGCATTGAGAAACTGCGTGGCGCTGATGCAGGTCGATCTCGGTTCGGCTTCGCAAATGGCGAGTGCGACGCCAGCGGAATTCATCGGCATCGGGGACGCTTATGGCCGGATATCGGAAGGCCATCGAGCCGACCTAGTCCATCTGGACGACAGGCTGAACATTCAGAATGTCTGGATCGCAGGTGACATGGCATGATGCCGGAACTGGGCGTCATCGAGGGCTATTTCGGCCGGGCCTGGAGCTGGGCAGAGCGTCGCGACGTGATCGACCGGCTGGCACCGGCTGGCTATGCCTTCTTCCATTATGCGCCCAAAATCGACGGCAAATTGCGCCGCGACTGGCGCCAATTGCATGATGACGCAGAAACGCAGAGCCTGCGGCAATTCGCCGGGCATTGTGCAGCCCATAATATGCGGTCGGGTATCGGGCTGACGCCTTATGGCGCGCATCTCGATTTTGACCGCAGCGCGCGGCAAGAATTGAAAGCCAAGATCGCTCATCTCGACACGATCGGCATCGACGATCTGGTTATTCTGTTCGATGACATGCGCGGCGATCTTGTCGATCTGGCAGAGCGACAGGCCGAAATCGTTGACTGCGCCATAGGGTCCAGCAAAGCGTCGCGTTTTTTCATGTGTCCGAGCTATTATTCCGACGATCCGTTGCTTGATCGCGTGTTCGGGCAACGCCCCGAATCTTATCTGGAAAAGCTCGGCAAGCTGCTCGACCCTGCAATTTCGGTTTACTGGACTGGCGAGGAAATATGCTCGCGCGAATTCAGCGTCGGCCACTTGGCCAGCGTCGCCGACCGGCTTGGCCGCAAGCCGTCCCTTTGGGACAATTATCCTGTCAATGACGGACCACGCATGTCGAACCACCTGCATTTGCGGTCATTCACGGGGCGCCCGGCAGCCATGGGTCCATATCTCGCGCATCATGCCATCAATCCTGCGTCGCAGCCGATGCTGAGCTGCATTCCGGCACTGACCTTGCCGTCATGCTACGCCAAGGGCGACGACTACCGCTACGCATCCGAATTCCTCGACGCAGCGACCCGCATCTGCGGGGCCGAATTCGCGCTCATGCTTCAGCGCGACCTCAACGCGTTTGAGGATCGCGGTCGATTGGGGATTGCCGATGAGGTTACGGAATTCTGCCGCAAATATGCTGCCGTCGATAGCCCTGCCGCCCGCGAGATTATCGACTGGCTGACCGGCGGTTATGTCATCACGGGCGAGATGCTCCGGACCCAATAGGGCGGCCTGCCAGGATCAGGGCGCCGTCGAGCGCATCCCCCAAAGCATCCTGCAATTGCGCCACAATCCGGACGCGCAACCACGGCTTCATCCGCTCCGCCAGCCCGCCCATCAGCACGCATCGCGGCGCTCCGCGCGATAGGATGGTTTCAATAAATCGTTCGACGTGCAGCGCTGCGTCGCGGACAATCGACAAGGCGATCTCGTCGCCAAGGTCCGCATAATCCATAACCAGCGGCGCAAAGCTTGCGTAATCGCCCGGCGCTGCGTCGTCCATCCACGCTATCACCCGGGGAATTGCGTGGTCGAATTGCTTGGTCACAGCCTGGCTCAACGGTGAAGGCCTGGTCCGCCCATCGAGCGCGCGCAGCGCATGGCGGATGGCACTCAGCCCAAGCGCCGCGCCGCTGCCTTCGTCGGATATGGGAAAGCCGTAACCGCCGATGCTGAAACTGTCTTCGCCGCGTTTGACCAGGCCGACGCTGCCGGTGCCGATAATCAGGATCGCACCGTCGTCGCCCATATGGGCGCCCAGATTGGCGATCATCGCGTCGCTGGTGAGCTGGACGTTTGCAAATGGAAAGGTCAGCCCCTGAATCTTTTGTTTCATGCCCATACGGGTGATCCCTGCGATCCCCATGCCGCAGCGGATCTTGCCGGCATCTTCGGCACTCAAGCCGGCGGCCCGGATGGCCTGCATCGAAACATCGAGCAACGTGGCGTGGAGGGCATCCAGGCCAATGCGGGTATTGGCCGGTCCCGCATGACCCGAACCCAGGATATTGCCATGCTCATCGGTCAGCCTGGATTTGCTCGAGGTGCCACCGGCATCGATTCCGAGAAACAACGTCATGCCGGGATTTTTCCCGCAACGACCCGCTCGGGCTGCGTCAAAACGCCTCCTGACATGGGTTCTGCCACGCCGGTGGTGCCGGGATATGTGATCGGCAAGCCGTGCAGACAGCGATAGGCGAGATAGGCAAATCCCTGCGCTTCGATAGCGTCGCCGTCCCAGCCCAGCTCGTCCGTAAGGACCGTCGGAATCCCCGAATATCTCTCGATCATCTTGAGCATTGTATCATTCTTGCGTCCTCCACCACAGACAATCAAGCGTTGCGGTCGAACAGGAAATTGCCGCAAGCCCAAGGCGACGGCTTTGGCAGAAAACGCCGTTAAGGTCGCAGCCCCGTCCGGCGCCGAGAGGCGTTCCACCCTGTCTAGGCCAAAGTCTTTACGGTCCAGTGACTTTGGCGCTGGCGCAGAAAAGAACGGATGATCCAGCATCGTCTGCAATGCCCGATCGTCGATCGTGCCTCGCGCTGCAAATTCACCGCCTGCGTCGAACGGATAATTGGTTTTTCGACCCATCCAGTCGTCGATCAACGCGTTCGCCATTCCGCAATCAAATGCGATCAGCGCGCCGTCGGTGCCGATGAAGGTGAGGTTTGCGACGCCGCCAAGATTCAGCACCGCCACGGGCTGCGAAGCATTCGAAAACAGCGCACGGTGAAAGACGGGAATGAGCGGCGCGCCCTGGCCGCCGAACATGACATCGAAATGGCGCATGTTCGACATCACCGGGATGTTCAGCCGGTTCGCCAAAAAATCGGGCTTGCCGATCTGCCAGGTCCAGCCCAGATCGGCGCGATGCGCGATCGTATGGCCGTGCAGCCCGATCACCGCGACGTCGTTGGCCGGTACACCGGCCTTGCGCAGCACCATTTCGGCGGCCGCCAGATGGCGCTGGTCCAACAGTTCTTCGCAATCGTCTATCAACCGGCTGGGGACACGCTGCGTACTCGCCATTGCCAGGTCGCACGCATCGGCAATGACGGCTTTCAGATCATCCGGATAGGGTTCAAACTGAAAGGCAACCGCTTCGACGGAATTGAGGCCGTCGGTTCTGATCAGCGCCGCATCAACCCCATCGCGCGAGGTTCCCGACATCAGTCCTATGACATATTGCATTGCGATGCTGCCCACCCCAGATTGGTATTGAATTGGTATACAACATAGAATGGCTTTGGTCTAGGCCAATGTCAGTCGTGACCATGGTACGTGCCTTCTCCCACACCGGCAAAGCGCATTTGTCATGGGATCGGTGCATATCCAGCGTTTCGGAAGGCAGGCAAGACGCGAAAGACGGTTCGTCTGCGAATCCGGTATCGCCCCAGTCGGCCCGCAGCCGCTATGTCAGCGCAGCCATCCCGCAGCCTTGGCCAAGGCGCGCGTTTCAGTGCAGTGGCGCTTGCGCTGTTCTTCATCAAGGCGGGGCAGGACGCGGGCGTAGCCGCGCAGTTGCAGCGCGATAAGGTCGGCACTCAAATCGGGAAGCTTGGCCGCAAGGAGCTCGCGGATCGCTTTTTCATCGACGCGGAACCCGCACAGATCCTGTGACGCGATCGCGATGGTCGTACCGTTGAGAATATCCTCCTCGCTGTAACGGGACGGGCTGTCGGCGACGACAGGCGCGGCAGACAGCGCGGCGAGCGAGAGGGCGAGACTGGCATGGGCCGGGCGTATAGGCATGGCACGTCGTTGGCGGCGCCATCTGGTTGGGCAATAGTGTTCCGCGCACTGGTGCATTTCAGATCGCCCCGTCGTGCCAGCGGCAACACCTCGTCAAACCGCGGTTGCGTAAGGATTTCGCTCGACATTCCGCCCAAGATTAACCTTATCTTGAAGCGCCGCGCCTAGTGGCAGACCGCGGATAGACCGAAAGATCGTCGATGACATTGCGCCTGTTTCTTCTCATTCTGGCCAGCGTCAGCCTGTCGGCGCTGGCGCAGCTGGCGCTCAAGATCGGTACAACCGCGGCGGCGGGCGGACGGTCGGGGGGTATCAGCGGAGAGATTGGCGGCCTTGCCCAATCGCCGATGATCTTGCTGGGCCTGACGCTTTATGGGGTCGGCGCGCTGCTCTGGCTGTTCGTGCTTGGCCGCGCGCCGCTGTCGCTCGCCTATCCGTTCGTCGGCATCGGCTTCATATTGACGATGCTCGCCGGTGCCTATTGGCTCGACGAAAGCCTGAGCGCCGCGCGCATTGCCGGAACCCTGATGATCGCCGCCGGCTGTGTGCTGGTTGCGCGCTCCGCCTAAATCCGTGCCGCGGCGCTCCGAAATCATCCGATGACCCCGCGCGCACCCACTCTCGAACGCTTGCCATCGACGCTTTCGCCGCGAACTTGCACGGTGCTGCTCGTTGCCATCATGGTTCTGGCCGTCGCGCTCCGACTGGCGGGCGCATGGGCGTTGCAACATCCGCTCGAAAGCGACGCGCTCGCCTATTTTACAATGGCCGAGGGATTGGCGGAACGTGGCGTGCTTGCGGACCATTACGGGCAGCACGCTTTTTACAGCGCGGGCTATCCGCTGCTGCTCGCACCGTTCTTCAGTATCTTGGGAAGTTCGGTGGGCGCAGCCATCGCGGTTAACCTGCTCTTGTGCATCGCGAGCATCTGGCTGATCTACCGGCTCGGCCTGGCGCTGTCCGCCCGCCGCGAAGCGGGGCTGCTCGCCGCCGCAGCCTATGCGCTGTGGTTGCCCGGGCTGTGGAATGCGACGATGCTGGCGAAGGAAAATCTGACCACGCCCTTGCTGCTTGGGATCGCTCTCAGCGCAATCGCCATCGCGCGCGACCAGCGCCGGATGGCGGCCGCGACGGTCGCGGGCCTGTTGTGGGGCGCGGCGTTGGTCACCGGCGGATCGGCGCTGCTGCTCTGCCTGGGCGTGGCCACCGCGCTGCTGATGCTCTGGCGCGTGCGCGGCAGCTTTAAACCGGCTTTATCTGCGGGGATGTGCTTCGTCGCCGGGGCGGCGGTGCTGCCGGCGCCCTGGCTGTATGCGACCAACCAGATGGTCGGGCGACCGGTGCTGACCACCAACGCCGCCTTTAACATGTATCTGGGCAACAACCCCGCCGCGACGGGCAAGTTCGTCAGCATCGCCGACACGCCGTTGGGTGAGGACTGGAACACCACGCGCGTGCGGCTGGGCGAGGTCGCCAACGCTGATCGCCTGCAAGCCGCCGCGATTGACTGGATCAGGGCCAACCCCGGTCAGGCCGCCAAGCTGGCAGCGCTCAAACTGGTCTATTTCTGGGCACCCAATTTTCCTGACGCCGAGGATATCGCGGCTTCAAAGACAGTCGCTGCGATCCGGCTGTTGGAGGTCGTGCAATATGGCTTGATCCTCCTGCTCGCCTTGTTCGCTTTCGCTTCGCGGCTGGTCGCGCGCGACGGCAAATGGATATTTGCGGCGATGATCGCGGGGTTCTGGCTCGTCCATGCCGCCGCGTACATTATCGTCCGTTACCGCGACCCGGCGATGCCGCTATTGATCGCTATGGCCGCGGTTCCGGTTGCCGCGTGGATCGAGCGCTTCCTGGCGCGTAAGGGCTTGGCCCATGTTGCCTGACCAGCCTGCCGCCGCGGATAAGGCCGTGCCGCTGTTGGTCGATGTCGACGGGACGCTGACGCGCGCCGACATTTCGCTCGAAAGCTTTGTGCGGATTGCGCGATCGGGCGTCGCCGCGTTGATCGCGCTGCTGACCTGGCTGGTTGCGGGGCGCGCCGTCGCCAAAACGATGGCGGCGCGGCGCGACCGCATCGACGCAGCGCGACTGCCGTACCGATCCGAGGTGCTCCAGCTGATCGAGCAGGCGCAGGCCGATCATCGCCCGGTCATTCTGGCGAGCGCCAGCCACTGGCGGCATATCCGCCGCATTGCCGATCATCTGAAGCTGGCGGATCCGGTCATCGCAACGCGCGGTCGCTCCAATCTCAAAGGCCAAGCTAAACTCGCCGCGATCCGCGCCCGCATCGGCCCCGATGCACCGTTCGACTATATTGGCGACAGCCGCGCCGACACCTGCCTGTGGACCGACGCGCGCCATGGCTGGTCGGTCGGCCATATCCCGGCGCGGTCGGCGGTCAAACGCCTCGGCGATCCGCGCCCTTCCCCCGCCCGCGCCATTTTCAAGGCGATGCGGCCGCATCAATGGGCCAAGAATGCGCTGGTGATCGTACCTGCTTTTACGTCGGGCGAATTCACCAAGCCCGCGGTCTTGCTGACGGCGGTGGCGGCGGCGCTGCTCATGTCGCTGATTGCCTCGTCGATCTATTTGCTGAATGACCTGCTCGATCTCGATGCCGACCGCGCGCATCGCACCAAGTGGAAACGGCCGCTGGCGCATGGCGACCTGACCATCCCCGCCGCGCTGGGGCTGTCGCTGCTGCTGGCGGCGATCGGCCTGGTCGGGGGATGGTGGCTCGGCGGCCCCGAACTCATGCTCTGGTTCCTCGCCTATATGGCGATCACCACCGCCTACTCGTTCCGGCTGAAGGCGGTAATGGTCGGCGACGCGATCGTCCTCGCCTCGCTCTACACGATCCGCATCTGGATTGGCGCGATCGCGATCGGCGTGCCCCTCAGCTTCTGGTTGCTGCTGTTTTCGGTCTTTCTGTTCCTGAGCCTCGCCTATCTGAAACGCTATGTCGAAATGCGCGACGCGATCGAGCCACAGCGGTTGCTCAGCGGGCGAGGATATGTCGGCGGCGATCTGGACGTCGTGATGATGTCGGGCATTTCGGCGGGGATGGTCGCGATCCTGGTGCTCGCGCTGTTTGCGCATGATCCGGCGACTGCAGCCCATTATGCGCTGCCCGAAATGCTGTGGCTGCTCTGCCTGCCGCTGCTCTATTGGCTCAATCGGATCTGGATCATGGCCCGGCGCGGCGAAGTCGAGGGTGACCCGGTTGCCTTTGCGATCAAGGATCGGCGCAGCCTGCTCATCGGGGCGGTGACCGCCTGTATCTTTGTCGTCGCGCTCTATGGACCGGCGTTGATCACCGGCTGACCGCACCGGCCACCGCAAGCAGCGGGCGATTGCTCCGGAACGGCGCCGCCGCCGATCAATAGGTGGTGGCCGCACGCGTGCGGTCGGGGCAGCAGGTTCGGGTGAGCGATGTTGCGGACCATATCCATCTGATCTTGCCCGACCCGACCGAACGCGCGGCCTGTTTTCGCGCGCTGGCGGCGAGCGGCGGCCGGGTTGTTCGTTGCTTTGCCAGCGCCGACGATTGGCTGGCGGGCGAAGGCGATAGCAGCGGTGCGATCCTGCTCTTCCGCTGGCACCAGCCGGGGAGTATCGGCGGCGCGGCGTTACTCGAGCGGATCGCGGGGCGCGCCGATATTGCGGCCTTTGTTGCTGCCGCGCAGCTGAGCATCGCCGAATCGCGGGAGATCCTGCGCAGCGGCGCCCGCGATCTGTTGCCTGCGCCGCTCGATCCGCAGCATGTGCGCCGCGTCATCGACGCCGCGCTGGACGAGTGGTCCGTGCGGCAAGCGGCAGTGAACCGGCACCGCGAGGCTGAGGCACGGCTGGCGGCGTTGACGCCGCGTGAGCGCAACATTCTGGACGCGATCGCCGCGGGGCTGGGCAACAAGGCGATCGCGCGGCAGCTGGATTTGAGCCCGCGCACGGTCGAGGTGCACCGTGCCAACATCATGCGGCGCGCCGGGGCGGGCAATGTCGCCGAGCTGCTGCGGTGGCAATTCATTGCCGAACAGGCGCGTAGCGCGCCGGTCAATCGGGTCCATTTCGGTGCATGATCGCCGCGCCGCGCGGCCAGTATCGCGGTGCCCATCCTATAAGGATCATGAACGGCGCACCGCCCTTGAGTTGGTCCCCATGGGCGCTGCCGTTCATCCGCGCGGGGTCAACCCCACCTGATCCCGCGCGACCGACAGGGTCGGCAGGGGAATGTTCCTTCCTCTGCCGACCCTATTCGCGTCCGGTCACAGCCACGCGTTGTTCGGCGCGGCCCATCGACAGCAGGATCGGATCGGATGCCTGACGCGCGGCGAAATCAGCCTTGCTCGCGATCCCCTGCCAGGTGATGCCGATCAGCGATTGCGCAATCGCGCCGCCGAGAGTGTCGCCGGGGCCGGGCAGGATGATGACGTCGGGGGCATATTCCCTGACCGCGACCTGCACCGAGCGCGCGAAATCATAAGGCGCGAGGATCTGGTGGCCGAAGGTGTAATCCCAGACGGCGGCGGGATCGCTGGCAAAGCGGCGCCAGATGTGGCCGCGGCCATCCACCAGCGGGATTGCAGGGGCGCCGAACAGCGAAGCGGGCAATTCGGCCTTCGCCTTGTCCGAACTACCGAACATCAGCGGAGTGTGAAACGGCCCGTGGCCCGCGAGGCGCAGCGGATCGCGGCCCGGGGTCGGCGGCGCCTCGGCAAGCAAGGCGGCGAGGCCCGCTTCATTGCCCGCGAAGACGAGCATCCCGGCGAGGTCGATCGACAGCGCGAGGTCGTGGTCGGGGCGCGCTGCGATGGCATCAACCAACGCGAACAATGCATCGCGCAAGCCCGGAACCGGGCGCCAGTCCTCGTCGACGACTTGCAGCAGGATCTGCCCGCCGGGGCCGTGCGTCTGGCTGTTGAGGCCCATTGCGTTGCTGATGCGGAAACCGTCCTCGACCGACACCGCGCCGCCCAAAGCGAGCGCGCTGTACCAGCCCATCGAATTGCCGGCGACGGCGACGATGTCATATTGTTCGCGATCGATGCTCAGGAAATCAAGCGCGGTCGCGGTGTAGATGAGCGGGGCCGCAACATCGCCGCGCATGTGGGTCGCGACGCTAAAACGCTCGGCGCCATCGAGTTCGGTGACCGTTGGCTGACCGCGGGCGCGGCGCTGGGCATCGAAATTGGCGATGACATCGGCGAAGCGGGCGCCGTGGAGGCGCGCGATGCTGCCGAGTTCGCCCTTGCCATAGGTGCCGCGCCCCGGGGCGACGACGAGCGCGGTCTTGCGCGCGGTCATGCCAGCAGCTCCTTCGCGGCGGCGTAGATCGAATCGCGGCTCGGCAGGGTCAGCGTCGCCGCGCGGCCGAGCGGGATGAAGCTGTCGGCGGCGGCGATCCGGGCGAGCTTCTTGCCCGGCGTCTGTTCGATAAACAGCGCCATCAGCGCCTCGCTCTGCGAGCCGGTGATGCGACATTCGTCGACGATCAGGATGCGTTTGGCGCCGCCGACCGCGGCGACGAGCTTCTCCTCGTCAACCGGGCCAAGCCAGCGCAGGTCGATCACGCGCGCCTTGACGCCATCAGCCGCGAGCAGCTTTTCGGCCTGCCGCGACAGATAATAGCCATTGCCATAGGTGACGATCGCAAGGTCGGTGCCGTCGCCATGGACGCCCACCTCGCCAAATCGGATCGACGCCCCGTCACCCGGTGCTTCATAGATGCTCGTCCACAGGCCGTCCCCGTCTTCGTGCAGATCGCGGGTCATATAGAGCGCGATCGGTTCGACGAAGACGACGACGCGCTGTTCCTCGCGCGCCAGCCGCACGCATTCGCGCAGCATCGCCACCGCATCGCGCCCGTTCGACGGCACCGCGAGGATCACGCCCGGAATGTCGCGGAAGACGGCGAGGCTGTTGTCGTTGTGGAAATGACCGCCAAAGCCCTTCTGATAGCCGAGCCCCGCGATGCGGAGGACCATCGGATTGGTATATTGCCCGTCGGAGAAGAAGCTGAGCGTCGCCGCCTCGCCGCGGATCTGGTCCTCGGCATTGTGGACATAGGCGAGGAACTGAATTTCGGGCATGGGCAGGAAGCCGTTGTGCGCCATGCCGATCGCGAGCCCGAGAATCGCCTGTTCGTCGAGCAAGGTGTTGACGACGCGCGCCGACCCAAAGCGCTGATGCAGCTTGGCAGTGACATTATAGACGCCGCCCTTTGGCCCGACATCCTCGCCCGCGACGACGATCTCCTTGTGCGCCAGCATCAGGTCGGCGAGCGCCCAGCTCAAGAGCCGCGCCATATGCTGGGGTTTGTCCATCGCGCCCGCGTCGCTGCCGAACATCGCCTTGCGGTCTTCGTCCGACGGCGTGTTGGCGCGGACGATGTCGCGCGGGGGCGGGACGATGCTTTTCATCACATGTGCCGGGGTGTTGATCTTGGGGCGCAGGATCGCCGCCTCGGCCTGTCGCGCCAGCGTGGCACCGATGTCTTCATAAGCGTCGGCGATTTCGGCGGGGGTCATCCAGCCCTGCTGCGCCATCAGCGCCGCGCCGGCGAGCAGCGGATCGCGCGCCTCGTCGGCCTCGATCAGTGCCTTGGGCAGATAGGCGCCCTGCACGTCGGACCCGGCGTGACCATAGAGCCGCACCGTCGCCATGTGGAGGAACACCGGCTTGCGATAGCGGCGCGCATAATCGGCGGCCTCACACGCCCCCGCATAGGCCGACACGAGATCGCTGCCATTGCACTGGATATAATGCAGCGCGGCGCGGTGGCGAAACTGCGCCTCGATCCAGCCGGTCGGGGTGCGGGTCGAAATGCCGATGCCATTGTCTTCGCAGAGGAAAATCAGCGGCATCGGTGAACCCTGGAACGCCGCCCAGCCCGCGGTGTTGAACGCGCCTTGCGCGGTCGAATGATTCGCCGAGGCGTCGCCGAAGCTGGTGAGCACCACCGCATCGTCGGGTAGTGGCAGCCCTGTCATGCCCAAGCGGCGCGCGATGCCGATCGAGAAGGCGGCGCCGACGGCTTTGGGCAGGTGCGACGCGATCGTCGAGGTTTGCGGCGGGATGTTGAGCGGTTTCGACCCGATCACCTTGTGGCGCCCGCCCGAAATCGGATCCTCGCTCGACGCCGCAAAGCTCAGCAGCATGTCCCAGGTCGGGGTCTGCCCCGGCACCTGCCGCGCGCGGTGAAGCTGGAACGCGTTCGAGCGATAGTGGAGGAATGCCATGTCGGTGACGCGCAGCGCCGCGGCGACCGCGGCGTTCCCTTCATGCCCCGACGATCCGATCGTGTAGAACCCCTCGCCGCGCGCCTGCAACGTGCGCGACAGCCGGTCCATCTGGCGGCTTGTCAGCTGCGACAGGAAAATGTCGGTGGCGTCAGCGCGCGACAGGCGCGCGGTCGCCGGATCGGGCGCATCGGCGCGGTCCGGCAAGCGACCACCCGCGAGCGCCGCGAGAAATTTTTCATGTACTGCCTGCGCCGCGTCCACCGACATCCTCCCGTTCCGTCCTGCCTTTCTGGCGGCTGACTACGCGCGCAACCATCGGACCCATGCGGCAGCGCGCTATAACGGGGCAGACCGGTACGCAAGCATCTCTTGCCTTGGCGCGCCGCCTCGCGCTACGCCTTGGCGCGATGACAATGCACGGCGGAACAGTCTTTTGGGCATGATGTCGCTGTGGATCGCTCAGGCGTCGACGGCCGCCGAAGCGCCGAGTGCAGGTGGCGGCTGGCTGATCGACCCCGAACTCGTCGATCCGGCCTATAGCCAGACCATTGCGGGCGGCGAAATCCAGACGGTATTTCCGCCGCCGCCGCCCCCACCGCCACCGACGCCCGAATGGCTGAAATCGCTGTTCGATGGGATTGCCAACTTTTTCCAGTGGAGCGCCCCCGCCGCCAAGCCGTTGCTGTGGATCGGCGTCGCGCTGCTAGCGCTGTTCCTACTCTATCATTTCGTCCCCGCCTTTGCGCGCTGGGTCGACAATCTACCGTTCCGGCGCAAAGCGGGCGACGACGATGGCGCCGATGATGTCGGGCTGGCCGAAGCCGGCGCGGCACGCGCGCTGCTGAGCGAGGCCGATGCGCTGGCCGCCGAGGGCCGCTTTGCCGAAGCCGTCCACCTGCTGCTCTATCGCAGCGTTGAGGATATCGAGGGCCGCCGTCCCGGGCTGGTCAAGCCCGCGATGACCTCCCGCGATCTCGCCGAGGCGCGCGACCTGCCCGGGGTCGCCCGCGACGCGTTCAGCCGCATCGCGCGCGCGGTCGAGATCAGCCTGTTCGGCGGGCGGTCGATCGACGCGGGCGCTTGGCAGCAATGCCGCAGCGCCTATGCCGAGTTGACGGTCCCGAAGAATTGGGCGCGGGCATGAGCGGCGGGGTAGCAAACGACGGCGGCTTCAACCCGCGGCTAATCGCGGGCGTCGTGGCGATCGGGGTGATCGCGTTCATCGCGCTGTGGGCGCTGATCGCGCTCGGCCCGCAGCTGAGCAGCGGCAATGACGGCGGAGACCACGCGCTGTCGAAAGCCGCACCGGGCTATGCCGGGATCGTCGACCTGCTCGAACGCAGCGACGCGGTGGTGGACCTCCGCCGCCGCGAAGAGGCGCCGGCGCTCGAAGATCCCGAGCTGCTGATCCTGACCCCCGGCCATACGACCAAAACCGATGATCTCGCTCGCCTGATCAGCGAACAGCGCGGCGGGGCGGTGCTGATCATTTTGCCGAAATGGCGCACCGGCCGCCACCCGTCGAAAGCGGGCTGGGCGGCGGGCGGCTCGGCGTCTGCGCCATCGCCCAAGATGCTGCCGCCCGCCGCCGGACGCATCGAAAAAATCGGCAGCGAGCCCAACGCGCGCGGCGCGCAGGCAAGGGGCTATCTGGGCGGCTATCCGATTACGCTAACCTTGCCGAATCTGCGCACGCAGGTGCTGACCGCGCCCGATCTGGAAACGCTGATCGCCTTTCCGCACGGCGGCGCGGTGCTGGCGAAGCAGCCCGATGCGCCGATCTACATCCTGTCCGATCCCGATTTCGTCAACAATCTGGCCTTTGCGAGCCGCGACCGCGCCCGCGCGGCGGCGCTGCTGATCGATGCGGTGGCCGAAGATGCCGGGGCGTATAGCGTCGCGTTCGACGTGACGCTGAACGGCTTTGGCAGCCAGCGCTCGCTGCTGCGCTTTGCGTTCGTGCCGCCATTCATCGGCATCACTTTGTGCCTGATCGCCGCGGGGCTGCTCGCGCTGTGGCAGGCGTGGATGCGCTTCGGTCCGGCACTGAAACCCGCGCGCGCGATTGCTGTGTCGAAAGCGGCGCTGATCGCCAACAGCGCTGACCTGATCAAACAGGCACGGCGCGAGCTCGACGGCGCAGAGGCCTATGTCCGCAGCCAGCGCAGCGCGATTGCGCGGCGGCTGCATGCGCCCGGCGGGCTCGACGACGCGGCGACCGACCGCTGGATCGACAAGCATCTGCACGGCGGCGGCGAAACATTTTCCGCGCTCGCACGGCGGCTGCCGCTCGCGCGCAACACCCATGAATTTTTGGCAGACGCGCAGGCGCTGCACGACATCAGGAAGGATTTACTGCGTGACAGCCAATAATGACATCGCGAGCGTTCAAGCGCTCGGCGCCGCGATCGAGGCCGAGGTCGCCAAGGTCGTGTTCGGGCAGGGACCGCTGACCCGGATGGTAACCATCGCGCTGCTCGCGGGCGGCCATGTCCTGCTCGAAGGTCCGCCGGGAACCGCGAAGACCCTGCTGGCACAGGCCTTTGCGCGCGCCACCGGGCTGGCGTTCGGGCGCATCCAGTTCACCCCCGATCTGATGCCCGGCGACATTCTGGGATCGAACCTGTTCAACTTCCAGACGTCGAGCTTTACGCTGACCAAGGGACCGATTTTCACCGAGCTGCTGCTCGCCGACGAAATCAACCGCACCCCGCCCAAGACGCAGGCCGCACTGCTCGAAGCGATGCAGGAGCGGCGCGTGACGATCAACGGCGAGGCGCATGTGATGAGCCCGCGTTTCACCGTGCTGGCGACACAGAACCCGATCGAACAGCAGGGCGTCTATCCGCTGCCCGAGGCGCAGCTCGACCGCTTTCTGTTCAAGCTGGTCGTCGATTACCCCGCCGCCGACGAGGAGCGGCGCATCGTCGCCGATCATGGCGGGCGCTTCAAAAGTCCTGCGGTCGGGGATTTCGGGGTGACCGAGGTCGCAAACGCGGCGACCATTGAGGCTGCGATCGATACCATTGCGACGGTGCGGCTGGCCGATGAGATCGTCGACTATATCGTCCGCCTCGTCCGCGCGACACGCGAGAGTGCCGATCTGGAGTGCGGCGCCTCCCCGCGCGCCGCGACACTGCTGGCGCGCGCCGCCTGCGCCGCCGCGGCGCTCGACGGGCGCGACTATGTGATCCCCGACGACATCCAGCGCCTCGCCGCCGGGGTGCTGCGCCACCGCGTCATCCTGTCGGCAGCGGCTGAAATCGAGGGGCGCAGCGTCGAACAGGTCGTCACCGCGCTGCTCGACCGCGAGGAAGTGCCGCGGTGATCGGCACCAGCAATCGATCCTCCCTGTCGCGCAGCGATGGGGAGGTGGCAGCGCGAAGCGCTGACGGAGGGGCTATGGCGCTACCGTCGCCGCCCCTTCACCATCCGCTTCGCGGACGGTCCCCCTCCCCACGGCTTCGGCACAGGGAGGACAGATTGTGATCTACCCGACTCGCCGGGCCATTTATCTGCTGCTGCTCGGCGCGCCGATGGCGCTCGCGCTCGGGCTGGTGCGGCCCGAGCTGTGGCTGGTTGCGCCTGGGTGGATCGGCGTGATCGTCGCGTGCCTGATCCTCGACACGATTGCGGGCGCCAGTCCGCGCCACCTCGCGCTCGACGCGCGCTTTCCGCATCAGGTCGGGGTCGGTGACCCCTTCGACCTCGCACTCGCCGCGACCGGCCCCGCGGTCCCACCCCGCGCCGAACTCGCGCTCGCGCTCGACGAGCGATTTGTCGAGGGCGGACGGCTGGCGGGCGATATGCGCCGGACGAGCAGCGGCGAAGCCTTGACCCGCACCCTCTCGCTCACCGCGTCGCGGCGCGGGCAGGCGTTGATCGATGCGCTGTGGATCCGCTGGGCGGGACCGTTGGGGCTCGTCTGGAAACAGCGGCGCTTTGCAATCGACGGTGCGATCAGCGTCGTCCCTAGCCTGCGCGCGGTGACCGACGAGGGCAGCCGGTTGTTCCAGCGCAACAGCTGGTTTGGCCTTCGCCAGCAACGCCTGCGCGGCGAAGGCACCGAGTTCGAGGCACTCGCCGAATATCAGCCGGGGATGGACCGCCGCGCGATCGACTGGAACGCGTCGGCGCGCCACGTCAAATTGCTCGCCAAGGAATATCGCGTCGAACGCGACAACCGCGTCGTGCTGGCGATCGACAGCGGGCGGACGATGGCCGAACCCGTCGGCGGCATGCCGCGCGTCGACCGCGCGGTGTCGGCGGCGCTGCTGCTCGCCTATGTCGGGCTGAAGCTGAACGACCGGATCAGCCTGTTTTCGTTCGCGGCCAAGCCGCACACGCTGACCCCTGCTTACATGCACACGCAGGATTTCCCGGCCCTGCAACGCGCCGCGAGCCTGATCGACTATGCCCATGTCGAAAGCAATTTCACCCTCGCACTGACGACCCTCGGCGCCCAGCTCAACCGACGATCGCTGATCATCCTGTTCACCGAATTTACCGATGCGACGAGCGCCGATCTGATGATCCGCGCCGCGGGGCGGCTGGTGAAGAAGCACCGGCTGCTGTTCGTCGTCATCCGCGACGAAGAGGTCGAGGGCGAGGAGCGCCGCCGTCCCGAAACCGGCGCCGATGTCACGCGGTCGAACGTCGCCGCGGCGATGCTGCGCGACCGGCAGCTGGTGATCGCGCGGCTCCAGCGCCTCGGCGCCGACGTGATCGAAGTACCCGCCGACGCGATGGGTGCCAGCGCGGTCGAGGCCTATCTGGGCATCAAGCGGGCGGGGACGCTGTGATTCCATCGCCCGCCCCCGCCCGCGCGCCCGATGCCCCGAGTTTTTCGACCGGCCGCTTTCGCGCCGAGCGCGAGGCCGACTGGATCGCGTTCGACCTGCTGCTCACCAAGCTGGAAAAGAAAGGCGCCAAGGCGCTAACCAGCGACGAGCTGTTGCAGTTGCCCCTGCTCTATCGCGCCACCCTGTCGTCTTTGTCGATCGCTCGCGCGACCAGCCTCGACAAGGCGCTGCTCGACCATCTTGAGGCGCTCTCGATCCGCGGCTATTTCCTCGTCTATGGCGTGCGCGAGACGCGCTGGAGCCGCATCCGCCGCTTTTTCCTCTACGACTGGCCTGCCGCAGTGCGGTCGGTGTGGAAAGAAACGATCATCATATCGCTGATCATCCTGCTGGGCGCGATCACCAGTTACTCGCTCGTCGCCAGCAACCCCGAATGGTATTATAATTTTGTCGGCGAAGACATGGCGGGCGGCCGCGATCCGCGCGCGACCGCCGAATATCTGCAATCGACGCTGGGGCATGGCAAGGCGGTGAGCGAGAGTGAAAGCGGGCTGCACGTCTTTGCGACCTATCTCTTCACCCACAACAGCCGCGTATCGATCCTGTCCTTTGCGCTGGGCTTTGCCTTTGGCGTGCCGACGATGATGCTCGAATTTTATCAGGGCATTGGCCTCGGCGCGATGATGGCGGTGTTCGCGGGCAAGGGGCTGGGGTTCGATTTCGGCGGCTGGCTGTTCATCCACGGCACCACCGAGCTGTTCGCCGCCGCGCTGTCGGGCGCCGCCGGGCTGCGCATCGGCGCCGCGGTCGTCTTTCCCGGCGCGCGCAGCCGGTTACAGGCGGCGGCGGAAGCGGGACGCACCGCGGGCAAGGTGATGGTCGGGGTCATATTGATGCTGTTCATGGCCGGGCTGCTCGAAGGGTTCGGGCGCCAGCTGATCACCGACACGATGCTGCGCTATGGCATCGGCACACTGATGCTGCTGTTCTGGATCGCCTATTATTACATCCCGCGGCGCGAGGATGTGACATGAGCGCCGCCGCCGCCCAGGCCAATGCGAAGTCGCGCGCGGCGCGGGCAAAGAAGGTTCGCCAGTTCATCACCCCCGAGGGGGTCGATCTGGAGCTGCGGATCGCGAGTTCCGGCTTGCGCTTCGGCGCGCTGTTGATCGATCTGATCCTGATCGTGCTGGCGCTCGTCCTGTTCTCGCTCGTGATGCTGTGGATCGGTTTTGCGTCGCAATCCGACATCACCATGGTCGTCTGGATGCTCGGCGCCTTTCTGCTCCGCACCTTCTGGTTCATCGGATTCGAGCTGGGCTCGCGCGCCGCGACCCCGGGCAAACGGCTGATGGGCATTCGCGTCGTCGCGCGCGACGGCGGCCGTTTGACCGCCGATGCCGTGGTTGCGCGCAATTTGATCCGTGAGCTTGAGCTGTTCCTGCCGCTGATGATGCTGGGCGTGGGCGCGGCGGAGGATGCGGTGTCGGGGTGGACCATGGTAGCGGGGGTGCTCTGGTCGCTGACGCTCAGCCTGTTCCTGCTGTTCAACCGCGACCGGATGCGGATGGGCGACCTGATTGCCGGGACTTGGGTGGTGATGGCGCAGCGGGTGAAACTCGACGCCGACATCGCGACCGACGGCGCGGGCGACACGATGATCTTCAGCGAAGCCGAGCTTGCGGTCTATGGCATTTTCGAGTTGCAGGAGCTCGAACGGGTGCTCCGCGCCAAGGATGCGCGCTCGATGCGCGAGGTCGCCGACACGATCCGTGCCAAAATCGGCCGCCCGGTCGCCGAAGAGGATGACGTCTTCCTGCTCAGCTACTACCGCCAATTGAAAGCCCGGCTCGAACGCAAACTGCTGTTCGGCAAACGGCGAGAGGATAAACATGCCAGTGACTGACCCGCTTTCCGTAACCGCCGCCCTGCACCAGCGGCGATCGATCCGAAAATTCACCGACCAGCCCGTCGATCCCGCGCTGCTCAAGGATATTTTCGCCGCAGCGCAGCGCGCGCCGTCGGGCGGCAACCTCCAGCCCTGGCAGGCGACGGTGCTCACCGGCGCGCCCTGGCAGGCGGTGAAGGACGCGGTCGCGGCGCGACTCGCGATGGGGCGCGAAGGGTATCAGCCCGAATATGACATTTATCCCAAGGGGCTGACCGATCCGTGGGAAGCGCGCCGCTTCGGCGTCGGCGAGGGGCTTTATGCCGCGCTCGGTATCCCGCGCGAGGACAAGGCGGGGCGACTCGCTCAGTTCGTGGAGAATTACCGGGGTTTCGGCGCACCGGTGATGCTTTTCCTCCACTGCTCGCGCATCATGGGGCCGCCGCAATGGTCGGACATGGGCATGTGGCTGCAATCGGTGATGCTGCTCCTCGTCGAGGCCGGGCTCGCCAGTTGCCCGCAGGAATGCTGGGCGATGTATGGGAAGACGGTGCGCGAGACGCTGGCGCTGGGCGACGACCAGATTTTGTTCACCGGCCTCGCGATCGGCTATGCTGATGAAGGTGCCGCGGTGAACCAGTGGCCGGTCCCGCGCGTAGGACTGGACGAAGTGATCGATTGGCAGGGATTTTGAAGATGAAGCGGCAAGCGATGTGGACACGATACGGGCTGATGGTGCCGGTGATGCTGGCGGTCGCCGGTTGCGCCGCGGTGCCGACCCCCGCGCCGCCGCCGCGCCCCGCGCCGGTTGCCGCCGCGCCAGCCCCTGCCCCGCTACCGACCCCGACCCGCGGCTGGGAGGAACGCGCCGTCGATGCGGGTAGCTGGCGTTATGACGCGGGCAGCCGCGCCGCGACCTTCGTGCCAACCGGCAGCGCCAATCCGCTTCTCACCATGACATGCAGCGGCAGCGCGATCCGCCTGACGTCGGCGCTCGCCGGTGCCGTCAGCCTCCGCACCAGCGCCGGGACCGACCAGATCCGCTTCGATGGCGGCAGCGCGACGCTGCCGAATCGCGACCCGCGGCTCGACCGCATTGCGTTCAGCCGCGGGCGGTTCGCGCTGGAAACGCCGGGCGGCGGCGCGCTAACGCTGCCGGTGCAGTCGGAAATCGGGCGGGTGATCGAGGATTGCCGGTAAAAATCCTCCCTGTCGCGCAGCGATGGGGAGGTGGCAGTCCGAAGGACTGACGGAGGGGCGATGACACCACCGTCGGCGCCCCTCCACCATTCGCTCCGCGAACGGTCCCCCTCCCCATCGCTGCGCGACAGGGAGGATTGAAAGTCATCCCCCCAGCTGCACCGTTCCGCCGCGGATCCAGCCCCAGCGGCATGGACCCTGATATTCGCGCGCGTCGCGCACCGATTTGCCGACCCCGCACATATCAGGATCGGTGCCGGGGGCCGCGAAGACTACCCCGAACCATGCATCATTCTCGGCCGCTTCGCATAGCGACACATTGGCGCCGCCCGCCAGCTTTGCCTTGACCGCGCGCGTTTCGCCCGGTGCCCAATACACGTCGGTGCCGCCCGCCTTGACCCGGCTGATGCTCGAACAGGCGGGCAGGCTTGGCCCTTCGGTGCCGATCATCACCGCGCGCGTCGCGAGCGGTTCGCCCGCCACGGCGGGAGCGTTTTCGGCGGGCGGTGCGGGCTGGCTGCACGCGGCGAGCGGCAACGCCAGGACGACAAGCAGCGACAGCGTTCTACGCGGGGGGAGGATAGTTTTCATGGCCCGAATCTAGCCGTCGCGGCGTGACCATGCAACGCTCGTCGCGATAACGCCAAGACCCGCATTTTCGCTTGGGTTTTGCCGCCTGCGACCCTATATAATCGGCATGACGGACACCCCTGAAAATGCGGCGCCGAGCGCCAACGCCAACCTTCCCAATGCCAATGCTTATGGCGCCGATTCGATCAAGGTTCTCAAGGGCCTGGATGCGGTACGCAAGCGCCCGGGCATGTATATCGGCGACACCGACGACGGGTCGGGGCTGCATCACATGGTGTTCGAAGTCAGCGACAATGCGATCGACGAAGCGCTCGCGGGGCATTGCGACCTTGTCCTGATCACGTTGAACAGCGACGGATCGGTCAGCGTCGAGGACAATGGTCGGGGCATTCCGACCGGCATTCACGCCGAAGAAGGCATTTCGGCGGCCGAGGTCATCATGACCCAGCTCCACGCCGGCGGGAAGTTCGAGAACACCAGCGACGACAATGCGTATAAGGTGTCGGGCGGCCTGCATGGGGTCGGCGTCAGCGTGGTCAACGCGCTGTCCGAATGGCTTGAGCTGACGATCTGGCGCGATGGCGAGGAGCATTGGATGCGCTTCGAGCATGGCGATTCGGTCGCCCCGCTCAAGGTCACCGGCCCCGCCCCGGCAGGCAAGAAGGGCACGCGCGTCACTTTTCAGGCATCGACCGAGACCTTCAAGAACGTCCTCGAATTCGATTTCGAAAAGCTGGAACATCGTTACCGCGAGCTCGCGTTCCTCAATTCGGGGGTACGGATCAAGCTGGTCGATGCCCGCCATGCCGAGCATCAGTCCCACGATCTTTATTATGAGGGCGGCATCGGCGCCTTCGTCAAATATCTCGACCGCAACAAGAATGCGCTGCTGCCCGATCCGATCGCGATCAGCAGCGAACGCGACGGCATTGGCATCGAGGTCGCGCTCGAATGGAACGACAGCTATTATGAAAATGTGCTGTGTTTCACCAACAACATCCCGCAGCGCGACGGCGGCACCCACTTGGCCGCGTTCCGCGCCGCGCTGACGCGCACGATCAATGGCTATGGCGACAAGTCGGGCATCCTGAAGAAAGAGAAGGTCTCGCTGACCGGCGACGACATGCGCGAGGGGCTGACCGCGATCGTGTCGGTCAAGCTGCCCGACCCGAAATTCAGCTCGCAGACCAAGGACAAGCTGGTCAGCAGCGAAGTGCGCCAGCCGCTCGAAAGCCTGATGGCCGACCGAATGACCGAATGGCTCGAGGAAAATCCCGCTTATGCCAAGGCGGTGATCCAGAAGGTCATCGATGCCGCCGCGGCGCGCGAAGCCGCGAAAAAGGCGCGCGAGCTGACGCGGCGCAAGGGCGCGATGGACATCGCCAGCCTGCCCGGCAAGCTCGCCGATTGCCAGGAGCGCGACCCCGCCAAATGCGAACTCTTCCTCGTCGAGGGTGATTCGGCCGGTGGATCGGCCAAGCAGGGCCGCGACCGCAAGGTTCAGGCGATTCTGCCGCTGAAGGGCAAGATTTTGAACGTCGAACGCGCGCGTTTCGACCGCATCATCTCGTCAAAAGAAGTCGGGACGCTGATCCAGGCGCTGGGCGCCGGGATCCGCGACGAGTTCAACATCGAAAAGCTGCGCTATCACAAAATTGTGATCATGACCGACGCCGACGTCGACGGCGCGCATATCCGCACGCTGTTGCTTACCTTCTTCTATCGCCAGATGCCCGAGATCATCGAAGGCGGCTATCTCTACATCGCCCAGCCGCCGCTCTACAAAGTCGCCAAGGGGCGCAGCGAAGTCTATCTCAAAGACGATACCGCGCTCGAAAATTACCTCGTCGATGGTGGGATCGACGCGCTGATGCTCGAAACCACCGGTGGGGCGCGCTCGGGCAACGACCTGCGCGATCTGATCGACCATGGCCGCCGCCTGCGCGCGCTGATGCGCTATGTCCCGCGCGGTCATAATTACGAACTGGTGGAGGCGCTGGCCTTGAACGGCGCGCTCGATCCGGCGCTCGACAGCGCCGGACGCGCCGCCGCGGGCGTGCGCGCCGCCGAATGGCTCAACGCCGCCGAGCGTGCACTGACCGGCGGTAGCGAGGCGAAATGGACGATCACCGCCGGCGACGGCGGCTATACGCTGGAGAAGCGCTGGCGCGGGGTCAGCGACCATCATGCAATCGACGCTGCGTTCCTGGCGAGCCAGGAAGGCCGCCGCCTGCACAAGCTGGCCGCCGAACAGGCCGAGACCTATGCCCACCCCAGCCGGTTGGTGAAGGGCAGCAGCGCCGCGGCAATGGCGGCCGATGCCGCCGCGCTGGCCGCAGCCGAAGTCGCCGAAGACGATGCCGAGGCGAGCGACAGCGACCTGCCCGCCGCCAGCACCGGCAAGGTCACCCCGATAACCCGCCCGTCCGAACTGCTCGAGGCGATCTTCGCGCACAGCCGCAAGGGGCTCGCGATCAGCCGCTACAAGGGGCTGGGCGAGATGAATGCCGAGCAGCTCTGGGAAACCACGCTCGATCCGTCGAACCGTTCGCTGCTGCGCGTCGAGGCCGAACAGGCCGACATCGCGCACGAAATCTTCGAGCGACTGATGGGCGACGAGGTCGAACCGCGGCGCGAATTCATCCAGACCAACGCCTTGTCCGTCGCCAATCTCGACGTCTGACGGCGCGGCCGCGCATATCATGGCCGCCGACACGCTGATCCTGCTGCTCGGCGACCAGTTGAGCGCCGAGATCAGCAGTCTGGCGGGCGCCGACCCTGCGACGTCGATCATTCTGCTCGCCGAAGTCGCGACCGAGGCGGACTATGTGTGGCATCACCGCAAGAAACTGGCGTTCGTGTTCAGCGCGATGCGCCATCACGCCGCGGCGTTGCGCGGCGCGGGCTGGACCGTCGATTACATCAAGCTCGACGATCCGCAAAACAGCGGCAATTTGCAGGGCGAGGTCGCACGGGCGCTGGCGCGCCACGGCGCCGGTCGCGTGGTCGTCACCGAAGCGGGCGAATGGCGGCTGCGCGACGAGATGGCCGGCTGGGCGTCCGCGCTGGCGGTGCCGGTGGACATTCGCGCCGACGACCGATTTTTTGCCAGCGAGTCCGATTTTTCTGCCTGGGCGGAAGGCCGCAAGGCACTGCGCATGGAGTATTTCTACCGTCAGATGCGTCGCTCGACCGGATTGCTGATGGAGGGTGACGATCCGGCGGACGGGCGCTGGAATTTCGACAGCGAGAATCGCAAGCCCGCAGCGCGCGACCTGTTGATGCCGCGGCCACGGCAATCCGCGCCCGATACGATCACGCAAGGGGTGCTGGCCATGGTCGCGGCGCGCTTTCCCGATCGCTTCGGCAGCCTCGACGATTTCTGGTTCGCGGTGACCGCCGCGGATGCCGAGGCGCAGTTCGATGCGTTCGTTGCCGAGGCGCTGCCGCGCTTTGGCGATTATCAGGACGCGATGCTGGTCGGCGAACCCTGGCTATATCACAGCGTCATCGCGCTTTACCTCAACATCGGCCTGCTCGACGCGCGCGCGGTGTGCTGGCGCGTCGATGCGGCGTGGCGCGCAGGCGACGTGCCGATCAATGCCGCCGAAGGCTTTATCCGGCAGATTCTGGGCTGGCGCGAATATGTGCGCGGCATTTATTGGCGCGAAGGCCCCGATTATGCGCGGCGCAACGCGCTGGCGGCGCAGCGTCCGCTGCCCGATTTCTACTGGAGCGCCGACACCGACATGGCGTGCATGCGCGCCTGCATCGAACAGACGCGCGACACCGCTTATGCCCATCATATCCAGCGGCTGATGGTGACGGGCAATTTCGCGCTGCTCGCCGGGATCGATCCGCATGCCGTCCACCTGTGGTATCTGGCCGTTTATGTCGATGCCTATGAATGGGTCGAACTGCCCAACACGATCGGGATGAGCCAGTTTGCCGACGGCGGACTGCTGGCGTCGAAACCCTATGCGGCAAGCGGCGCCTATATCGACCGCATGTCGGATTATTGCCGTGGCTGCCGTTATGACGTGAAGGCGAAAGCGGGCAGCGGCGCTTGTCCGTTCAATCGCCTCTATTGGCCGTTTCTGATCCGTCACCAGCGGCTGTTGAGCGGCAACCCCCGCATGGCTCCGATGTACCGCACGCTCGCGAAATGGGACGCCGCGCGCCGCGCTGCCCTCGTCGCCGATGGCGACGCCTGTCTCACCGAATTACGGATTGCTGACCTCTGAAATCATGCATTCGACCGCAATTTCGGCGCGGCGTGTCGCTGCCCGCTTGCATAGCGGGCAGCCGCGACGAAGAAGCGGGCGCAGAATTTTGGGGGACAATTTCCATGCGCCGTCTTGTCGCAATCACGCTGCCGCTGTTGCTGGCCATTCCGGCCGCCGCGCAGGAATTGCCGGTCGACCAGGCCGCCGAAAATAGCGAAATCGGCAGCGGCATGGCCAGCTATTATGGCCGCGAACTCGCGGGCAACCGCACCGCCAGCGGCGAACGCTTCGATCCGGCGCAGCTTACTGCGGCGCACCGGACGCTGCCCTTCGGCAGCCTGGTCCGCGTCACCAATACCGCCAATGGCGATAGTGTGGTCGTTCGCATCAACGACCGCGGCCCCTTTTCGCACGGCCGCGTCATCGACGTCAGCCATGCCGCCGCGCGCGAGATCGGAATGCACCGTAGCGGCACCGCGCGCGTGAAGCTGGCGCTGCTGAACGACGATTGAGAATCAGTCAAACACCGACCACCCCGCCGCATAGGCAAAATGTTCGAGCGCGGCGGCGCCCGCCAGCGACGTCCCTGCTTCATTGAGCCCCGGCGACCACACCGCGATCGAGCCCTGCCCCGGCGCGATGCAGAGGATGCCGCCGCCGACGCCGCTTTTGCCGGGCAGGCCGACGCGGAAGGCGAATTCGCCCGAATTGTCATAATGGCCGCATAGCATCATGATGGCGTTGATGCGGCGCGCGCGGTGCGGCTCGATCAATTGCTCGCCGGTCAGCGGGTCGCGGCCTTCCATTGCGAGGAACAGTCCGGCGCGGGCGAGCTGGCGGCAGCTCATCGCGATGGCGCATTGCCGGAAATAGACGCCGACAACGGTTTCGACGGGATGCCGGAGGTTACCGAAGGCATCCATGAAATGGGCGAGGCTGCGATTGCGGGCGCCGGTTTCGGATTCGGAAAAGGCGACGTCGAAGTCGATCGCGACACTGTCGGCGCCCGCCCGTCCGCGCATGAAATCGACGATTTCTTCGGCGACCGCGTCGCCCTCGCGCCCGTCGATCAGCCGGTCGGTCGTGGCGATGGCGCCCGCGTTGATCAGCGGGTTGCGCGGGATGCCATGTTCGCTTTCGAGCTGGACGACCGAATTGAACGCGCTGCCCGACGGCTCGCGTCCGACGCTGGTCCACAGATCGCTGCCAACGCGGCGCAGCGCGAGCGCCAGCGTGAACACCTTGGACACCGACTGGATCGAAAAGGCTTCGTCGGCGTCGCCCGACGTGTGCACGGTGCCGTCGGGCAGCGCCAGCGCAAAGCCGAGCTTGTTCGGGTCGATCTTGGCCAGAGCCGGGATGTAATCGGCGACGCGGCCCTGCCCCAGCTGCTCGTTCGCCAGCAGCATGGCTTCGTCGATATGGTGGCGGAGGTTCTCGGTCATCCGCGATGCGTACCGCAGGAGCGCCGAACGGGAAAGGCTTGCCGCCGCCTCATCGCGGCCCCACCTTCTCCCTATGAACCTCCCCGCCCCTTTTACCGACTGGTTCGCGGCGCGCGGGTGGCAGCTGCGGCGGCATCAGGCCGATATGCTCGGCGCGGGCGCCCGCAGCGAGCATGCCTTGCTGGTCGCGGCGACGGGGGCGGGCAAGACGCTGTCGGGGTTCCTGCCGACGCTGGTCGATCTGACCGCGCATCCCACCGACCGGCTGCACACGCTCTATGTGTCCCCCCTCAAAGCCCTCGCTGCCGACGTCGAGCGCAATCTGCTCGGCCCGATTGCAGAAATGGAACTCGACATCAGCGTCGAGAGTCGCAGCGGCGATACGTCGTCGGACAAGAAAGCGCGCCAGCGCAGCCGCCCGCCAAATATCTTGCTGACGACCCCCGAATCGCTGTCGCTGCTGATTTCCTATCCCGACAGCTTCACAATGTTCGCCGACCTGAAGACGGTGGTGATCGACGAGATCCACGCCTTCGCTCCGGGCAAGCGCGGCGATTTGCTCAGCCTCGCGCTCGCGCGGTTGCAGACGATCGCGCCGGGACTGCGCCGCGTCGGCCTGTCGGCGACCATCGCGGACACCACCGCCTACCGCGCGTGGCTGGCGCCCGACAGCGATGCCGAGAGCGTGACGCTGGTCGAGGGCGAAGCGGGTGCCGATCCCGACATCCAGATCCTGCTGCCCGAAGGCGCGGTACCGTGGGCGGGGCATTCGGGGCGCTATGCGGTGCATCAGGTGATGGCCGAGGTCGCGAAGAACCGCACCACGATCATCTTCTGCAACACCCGCGGGCTCGCCGAACTGATCTTTCAGGAATTGTGGAAGGTCAACGACCTCAGCCTGCCGATCGCGATCCACCACGGCAGCCTCGACCGCGAGGCGCGCCAGCGCGCCGAGGCGGCGATGGCCGAGGGGCGCTTGCGCGCGCTCGTCGCGACCTCCAGCCTCGATCTCGGGCTCGACTGGGGCGATGTCGATTGCGTGATCCAGATGGGGGCGCCCAAGGGATCGTCGCGGCTGCTCCAGCGCATCGGGCGCGCCAATCACCGCCTCGACGAACCGAGCAAGGCGTTGATCGTGCCGGGAAACCGCTTTGAATATCTGGAGGCACAGGCCGCGCTTGACGCGGTCGAGGCGGGCGAGCGCGACGCCGACCGCTTTCGCCCCGGCGCGCTCGACGTGCTGGCGCAGCATGTGATGGCGATGGCGTGCGCGGCGCCATTTCAGGAGGAGGCGCTGCTGGCGGAGATCCGTTCGGCCGCGCCCTATCGCTGGGTCGATGCCGCGCTGTTCACGCGACTGCTCGGCTTTGTCCGCGACGGCGGTTATGCGCTCAAAAGCTATGATCGCTTCCGCCGCCTCGCCCCGGACGGGCAAGGCGGCTGGCGCATCGCGCATCCGCGGCTGGCGGCGCAGCACCGGCTGAACGCGGGGATCATCGTCGATGCGCCGACGCTCGACGTGCGTTTCAGGAACGGGCGACGGCTGGGTACGGTCGAGGAGTATTTCGCGAGCACGCTCAGCCCCGGTGATACTTTTGCCTTCGCTGGGCTGAGCCTGGAGGTCGAGGGCATCCGCGATACCGACGTGCTGGTTCGCGCGACCAGCAAACCGGCGCGTATCCCGTCCTATGTCGGCGCGCGCATGGCGCTCTCGACACGGCTGGCCGACCGGGTGCGCGGGTTCCTCGCCGCCCCCGCGAGCTGGGCGCGCTTTCCCGCCGATGTCCGTTTCTGGCTTGAGATGCAGCAGCTGCGCTCGGTGTTGCCGCGCCCCGGCGAACTGCTTGTCGAAACCTTCCCACACGAGGGCAATCATTATCTGGTCGCCTATCCGTTCGAAGGCTGGAACGCGCACCAGTCGCTCGGCATGCTGATCACCAAAAGGATGGAGCGCGCCGGATTGCAGCCGCTGGGCTTTGTCGCCTCCGATTATGCGCTCGCGATCTGGTCGCTGCGCCCGGTGACCAATCCGGCGGCTTTGTTCGACCCCGCGATCCTTGAGGAGGAATTTGTCGAGTGGGTCGAAGGGTCGCACTTGCTCAAGCGCGCCTTCCGCGAGGTCGCGGTGATCGGCGGGCTGATCGAACGCCAGCATCCGGGCAAGCGCAAGACCGGCAAACAGGTGACCTTTTCGACCGACCTGATTTTCGACGTGCTGCGCAAATATGAGCCAGACCATTTGCTACTCGAAGCCGCGTGGGCCGATGCGCGCGAGCGGCTGACCGACGTCGCGCGCCTCGGCGATCTGCTCGACCGTGCGGCGGGGACGATGTTGCACCAGAAGTTGGAGCGGATCAGTCCGTTGGCGGTGCCGGTGCTGGTGCTGATCGGCCGCGAAAGCGTCGCGGGCGCCGATATCGACGATGCGCTGCTCGGCGAGCTGGCCGACAGTTTGGCCGACCAGGCGATGGGGTCGGCGTAGCCCGGCCGTCCGGCCTTTCGCTTGCTGCCAACGCGGATCAGGCGTAGATTGCACCAAAACATATAGAGGATGCCCGCAATGACCCACCTTTTCAGGCGGTCGATGTTCTGGACGGCACTACTCGCCGCGCCGGTGCTGATCGGCGCCAGCCAAACACCCCCGGCGCCGCCCGTTCTCGCGGCTCCAGCGACCGCTGGCCCGGCCGACGTCCTGATCGAGCCGGGGACGGTGAGCGAGGTCGTCCCGTTCATCCAGCCGTTCGATCTCGATGCAACGCGGCGCATGGCGGTTAACGTCATGGTCGGCGGACAAGGGCCGTTTTCCTTCCTCGTCGACACCGGCGCCGAACGCACCGTCATCGCGCGCGAGCTGGCCGCCCGGCTGGGGCTGGTCGAAGGCGCCAAGCTGCGGCTCGCAACAATCGGCGGGTCGGCGACGGTGCCCAGTTTCCGGATTGCCGCGCTGCAAATGTCGGACCTGCATCTGGCGTCGGTCGATGCGCCCGCCTTTCATGGCCGTCATATCGGCGCTGCTGGACTGATCGGCGTCGATATGCTGGAGGAACGCCGGGTGCTGATCGATTTCCGCAAGGAAAGGATGCAGATTCTGGAAACGCGCCGCCGCGCCCCATCGCTGATCCGAGACGATGACGCTATCGTGGTCACGGCGCGTAATTCGGCCGGCCGTCTGATCCTGACCGACGCGCGGCTGCACGGCAGGCGTATCGACGTCATCGTCGACACCGGAGCGCAGACCAGCGTCGGCAACATGGCCCTGCAGAAGATGGTCGCCGACCGGCGCGCCAATCGCCTACCCTTTTCCGCGACCGAGCTCACCGCAGTGACGGGCGAAGATGTCCCCGCCCTGCGCACCGCGATCAAGCGCATCGTGATCAACGGGCTGGACATCAACGACCTGCCGGTCAGCTTTGCCGACAGTCAGGCGTTCCGCGTGCTCGGGCTCCACGAACGCCCCGCGCTGTTGCTGGGCATGGACAGCCTGTCGCTATTCGACCGGGTCGAGATTGATTTTCCCAACAAACGCGTCGTGTTCGACCTGCCCGACGGAGCGCAGCGGCGGACGGGGCAGCAGATGGCGTTGACGATGGCGAGCCAAGGCGGATAGCAGACTTGCCGGTAGCGGAGCGCGGCGCCATAGCGGCGCGATGACCGCCGCCACCGCCTTTGATTTTGCCGGCCATCAGTTTGTCGCGCTGGCCGACCGCGCCTTGTTCTGGCCGCGGCACGGGGCGCTAATCGTTGCCGACCTGCATCTGGAAAAGGCGAGCTGGTACGCGGCGCTCGGCCAGCCGCTGCCACCATATGACAGCCACGATACGCTGGACCGGCTGGCGAGGCTGGTCGCCGAAACCGGCGCGCAGGCGATCTGGTGCCTGGGCGACAGTTTCCATGACCGTGATGCCGCAAGCCGCATCGTCCCGGCGGTTGCCGAACGGCTGCGGGCGCAGGCGGCGGCGACCAGGCTGCTGTGGATCGCCGGCAACCATGACGGACTGAGCGGCGGCGCGTGGGGCGGCACGGTCGCCGACGAACTGCTGATCGACGGGATCGTGCTGCGCCATCAGTGCGACCGACGCGAAACGCGCCCCGAAATGTCGGGTCATTTTCACCCCAAATTGCGACTGACCGTTCGCGGGCGCAGCGTCGCGCGCGCCTGTTTCGCGGTCGATGAGCGGCGCCTGATTTTCCCGGCCTTTGGCAGTCTCACGGGTGGTCTGGACGTCGGCGACCCCGCCATCGCCTGTAATTTTGATGGAGATTACTGCGCGAAGCTGGTGGCGCAGGGTAAGTTAATTTCTTTTCCGTTCCGCAACGGACAGGAAAATGACGTTACGGCAACCAGCGTCATCGCCGACTGAACCCGTCAGAGCCCCCGCGGCCCGCTACTTTTCGCCTGTGGCGCAAAAGCATCACTTGCCCAGAGAATCGCGAAAAAGCGGGGCTCTGGCTGGATTGGCGGCGCATATCGGCTATGAATCACCGTCTAAAAATAACGAAATCAAGAGAGGAGTGCCCGACATGAAATCAACTTCCCTTCGTGCTGCCCGTTTTATGCGCACCAGCGCGCTTGGCGTTTCGATCGCCATGGCTGTGGTGGCGATGCCCGCCTTCGCGCAGGAATCGACCGCCGACGAAGCCGCCGACGACAGCGATAACACCCCGATCATCGTCACCGCGCAGGGCCGATCGCAGCTTTTGTCCGACGTGCCGGTCGCAATCTCGGCGGTGAACGCTGAAACGCTCCAGAACAGCGGCGCGAACGACATTCGTCAGCTCAACCAGGTCGCGCCCTCGCTGCTGGTGTCATCGACCGGATCGGAAGCAAACGGCTCGGCGCGTATCCGCGGCATCGGCACCGTTGGCGACAACCCCGGCCTCGAAAGCTCGGTCCCGGTGTTTATCGATGGCGTGTACCGGTCGCGGTCGGGCATCGGGCTCAACGAACTTGGCGAAATCGACCGGGTCGAAGTGCAGCGCGGCCCGCAGGGTACGCTGGGCGGTCGCAACTCGTCGGCCGGCCTGATCAGCATCTATTCGAAAAAGCCGGAGTTCGATTTCGGCGCCAATGGCGAAATCACTTACGGCAATTATGATTTCCTGCGCTTCACCGGCAGCGTGACCGGCCCGATCAGCGAAACGATCGCGGCGCGGATCGACGGCGTCTACGTCCAGCGCGACGGTTTCTATCGCGACACGACGAACGACACCGACGTCAACACTCGCGACCGCTATTTCCTGCGCGGCCAGATCCTGTTCGAACCGACCGACGCGCTGTCGATCCGCCTGATCGCCGATTACACCTATCGCGACGAGAAATGCTGTGCCGCGACCTATGTCGACAACAGCGTCAATCCGTTTATCGGCAATCTGAACAATCCGTCGACGCCGCTGGCGCCATTGCAGGCCAATGGCAACAACATCATCAACGTGCTGCGCGATCTGGGCCAGCCGCTGTCCGCGTTCAACCAGGGCTATGCCCGCGACATTTCGGTCAGCCCCGGCCGCAGCTTCGCCGGACAGACCAAGGATTACGGCTTTTCGGGCCAGATCGACTATGATTTCGGCGGCGCGACGCTGACCTCGATCACCGCGTACCGGGAATATCGCTCGGGTCAGGCGGGCGACGTCGATTACGGCTCGGTCGATATCCTCTATCGCGGCGAAAGCGACGACGCCTATCGCCAGTTCCACACCTTTACCCAGGAACTGCGGTTGCAGGGCGAAGCATTCGACGGAACGCTCGACTGGCTGGTCGGCGGTTTCTACGCCAATGAAAAGCTGACCGTGCAGGACAATCTGCGTTTTGGCAGCCAATATGGCCGCTTTGCAAATTGTCGCATCGTATCGGGCGGCGCGCTGGCCGCCGGTTATTCGCCGACCTCGCAAAGCTGCCTTGCCGCGCCGGTTCGCGGCCTGATTGCCAGCGGTGGTTCGGCGCTCGGCGCCGGCGGCCCGGCCATCCTTGCCGCACTCGACCGGCTCGACACGCTGAACGATCGCGGCAGCACGATCGACCGTTATTTCCAGGACGGCACCAACTGGGCGCTGTTCACCCACAACATCATCCACATCACCGATAAGCTCGATCTGACGCTGGGGCTGCGGTACACCAACGACAAGAAGAAGTTCGACGCGACCTTCGGCAACGACAACAACATCTGCACCGCCAACCAGGCGGCGCTCGCACCGCTGCTGACCGGTGCGTTGGCCGCCACCGCAGGCGGTATCATCGGGCTGTCGTGTCAGGGCAATTCGACCGCCGAACTCAACGGTGTGTCGATCAATGACGAACGGAGCGAGGACGAATGGACCGGTACTGCGATCCTGTCGTACAAGCCCACCGACGATCTGCTGCTCTATGCCAGCTTTGCCCGTGGGTATAAGGCGGGCGGGTTCAACCTCGATCGTTCGGCGCTCAAGAACCCGGTGGTCACTTTTGCCTCGGTCGGCGGCGCGCAGGCCGTTGTCGGTAATCTGCAGTTCGACCCCGAGCTGGTCGACAGCTATGAAGTCGGCGCCAAATACTCGACCGGTCCGTTCAGCTTGAGCCTGTCGGGCTTCCGGTCGGATTTCAGCAATTTTCAGCTGAATACCTTCAACGGCACCGTCTTTCTGGTTGCGACCGTCAACGGCTGCGACAATCTGGTCGGCGGATCCGGGGCCGATAGCGACCTGAGCAACGCGACGGGCGCCTGCGCGCCGGATGATGTGACCTATGGCGTACGTACGCAGGGCGTCGAGATCGAAGCCCAGCTGGTTCCGTCCCCCAACTTCCGCCTTGCGGCCGGGCTGACCTATGCGCGCACGAAATATCGCGACGACCTGATCGGCAACAAAAATGGCACGCCGCTTGACCAGGCGCTGCGCAAGTTGCCCGGCGACAATCTGTCGAATGCGCCCGAACTGGTCGCCACTGGCAGCGTCACCTGGACCCCCGACATCGGCAGCAGCGGGCTAACCGGCCTGGTCTATATCGATGGCCGCATGACCAGCGATTACAACACCGGGTCCGACCTATTCCCGCAAAAGGGGCAGGATGGTTATGCGCTGTTCAACGCCCGCCTGGGTGTGCGCGGTCCCGACGAGAAATGGGGCATCGAATTTTGGGCGCAGAATATCTTCAACAAAAACTATGCGCAGGTCGCGTTCAACTCGCCGTTCCAGGCGGGCACGACGTCGGCGCCCTTCGTTGATCCCCAATATCCGGGTGGTCGCCAGATCTTTTCGCAGTTCCTGGCGGAGCCGCGGACCTATGGCGTGACCCTGCGCGGCAAATTCTGACCGCGTAAGACGAACCAAGAACCGCCCGCTCGCTTCGGTGAGCGGGCGGTTTCTTTTTGGGCGGGCCTGCGCTCTCGCGTAGGCAGGAGCTTGCGGCGGGCTCTTGGGTTACGGAGGTGCTTCGCTTCATTTTGCGCAATGACGATTCGATTGATGTCATCGCGCTGGACACGGCCCCGATCTGCGCCAAGGTGGACGCCCTTTACCGGGCGCGTGCCGCCTGATGCGCGATGTCGGTCATCAGCTTGCGAAACAACACCCCGCCGGGTGTCCCGGACGATTTGAGCGCGCGTTCACAATCGATCAGGCGGCTCATCAGCCGTGCAACACGCACCGAATCCCAGATGCGCAGCTGCGCGGTCACCGCATCGCGTTCTTTCCAGAAAATGCCGCTGGTGCGCGCCGCGACGACGGTCGCCGGATGCGCCCCCGCATCGACCTCGGCACGCAGCCGCGCGAGTGCCATGGCGCGAATCGCCAAGGCGCGGATGATACGGATCTCGGCGACGCCGACCGCGGTCGCCTTCGCCAGCATCGCGGGCATTTCGCGCACCTTGCCGCCCAAGGCGACATTGATGCACTCGCTGACGTCTTCCTCATGCGTCGCGGCGCCCAGCGCGGCGATGTCGGCGGCGGTGACCTGCCGCTGGCGATCGGCGGCGGCGTCGAGGTACAGCGCCATTTTCTCGATCTCGCGCCGCATTAGCGCCTGATCGCCCGACACCAGGTCGATCAGCAGTTGCGCCTCGGCATTCGCCAGCCGCAGCCCTTGGTCTTCGGCGGCGCCCATCGCGATGCCGACCAGCGCGCGGCGGTCGGGCTGGTAACAAATTGCGGCGACGGCGTGGTTCGATCCTTCGACCAGCTTGACCAGTTTCGATTTGGCGGTGACCGACGCGCCGGTCGCGATCACTGGGTTGATGACGGTGTCGGCAGCCAGCAGCGCCTCGACCGCGGGGACGCTGTCGTCGCCGCTGCCGGTGAGTTCGAGGCGGATGATCCGCGCTGACGAAAACAGCGACATCGACGCGGCTTCAGCGGCGAGCAGCGAGGGATCCTGCGCCAGCTGTGATCCCGAAAGGTCGATCCGTTCGGCATCCTTGCCCGCGAGCCCGACCAGATGGTTCGCAACCGCGGCCATCGTCGCTTCGTCAGGACCGGTCAGCAGGGTGAAACGAAGCGCGGGGTCGAGGCGCGACTGGCGTTCGAGGTCGGCGGGCTTGACCGTCTTCATCGCCGGTTACGGGGTCGGCGCGGGCGTCGCCGCTGGCGCCTCGGTCGCGGTCCGGCCGCCGCCGCGATCGGCGAAAACGGCCAACCGCGTGACGATCTGGTCCGAAATTCCCGAAGCAAGCCGTTCGAGCGCCGACGATTCGGCGGCGATCGTCGCATATTCGCTGCCGACGACGTCGATCCCGGCATCTTGTGCTGCGGTCGCGTCGAGCAAGACTTCGCCGCTCGCGGCATCGACCAGCTGGTAACGCGCGCGCAAGGTGCGGCGTTCGCGCGTCACCGCATCGTCGGCGCGGACGCCAAAACCGGTGATCGAATCCTCAAGCCGGACATCAAGCCGCAGCCGCTTGCCCGCGCCCTGCCCGCCTTGTGTCGCCTGCAACCGGTCGCGCAGCGCGTTGCGGACCAGCCAGCCCGAATGCCCCTCGATCGGCGCAACATCGACATCGGCGAGCACTGTGGCCACCGCGCCGCGGCTGCCGTTCGCATAGAGCGGACGCAGCCCGCAACCGCCAAGGGTCAGCGAGGCGGCGAGGAGCGAGGAGATGAGAAGGTTACGCATGGTTGGACGATGCCCCCAAATCCCGCTCGTGTCGAGCGAAGTCGAGACACGCTGACGCTGTGCCAGACGCATCTCGACTTCGCTCGATGCGAACGGCAATGGGGGTCATAGGTTCCAGAACCTGCTTGTCAGGGAACAATGTTCACGAGCCGGTCGGGGACCACAATCACCTTATTCGGCGTCGCGCCGCCGAGCAGTTCGGCGATACGCGGGCGCGCCAGCGCCGCGGCTTCAATCGCATCCTTGTCGAGCCCTTTGGCAAGCGTCATCGTATCGCGCAGCTTGCCCGCCATCTGAATCGCGATCGTCACCTCGTCATCGACGAGCAGCGCCGGATCGGCGGTCGGCCATGCGGCATCGGCGACAAGCGTGGTCGCGCGCTGTCCGGCAGACAACGCGGCCCAGGCTTCCTCGGCCAGATGCGGCATCATCGGCGCGACGAGGCGGATCAGCGTCAAACACGCTTCCGCGCGCGTCGCCGACGGCTTTGCCTTTTCGATGTCGTTGGCGAGCGCATGGATTTTGGCGACCGCCTTGTTGAAGCCCAGCGCTTCGATGTCGGCCCCGACCCCGGCGATCGCCTGATGCAGCTTGCGCGCCAGCGCTTTATCTTCGCCGCCGTCGCCGCTATTTTCGGTGTCGCCGAACAGGCGCCACAGGCGCTGGACAAAGCGCCACGCGCCCTCGATCCCCGCCTCGCTCCACGGCAGGTCGCGCTCGGGCGGGCTGTCGGACAGCATGAACCAGCGCGCCGCGTCGGCGCCATATTGGTCGAGAATCGCGTCGGGATCGACGACATTCTTCTTCGACTTCGACATCTTGATGACGCGGCCGACCTGCACCGGGGCGGTGTCGGCGATCAGCGTCGCGCCGTCGGCGCTGCGCTCGATCTCGTCCGGCGTGAAATAGAGCGGCGGCAGGCCTTCGCCTTGCTCGCGGCTGTAGGTCTCGTGGGTGACCATCCCCTGCGTGAACAGGCTGGCGAATGGTTCGACGATGTCGATCATCCCCATCTTGTGGAGCGCGCGGGTCCAGAAGCGCGCGTAGAGCAGGTGAAGGATCGCATGTTCGACGCCGCCGATATATTGATCGACGGGCAGCCAGCGGCGGATCACCTCGGGATCGAAGGGCCGGTCGCTCGGCGAACTGGCGAAGCGCAGGAAATACCAGGACGAATCGACAAAGGTGTCGAGCGTGTCGGTTTCGCGCACCGCATCGCCGCCGCATTCGGGGCAGCGCACATGCTTCCACGTCGGGTGACGATCAAGCGGGTTGCCAGGGATTGAGAAATCGACATCCTCGGGCAGCACGACGGGGAGTTGATCCTTGGGGACCGCTACGGTGCCGCAGGCGTGGCAGTGGATGAACGGGATCGGGGTACCCCAGTAGCGCTGGCGCGAGACGCCCCAGTCGCGCAAACGCCACACGGTGGTGCCTTTGCCCCAGCCTTCATGCTCGGCGCGCGAGACGATCGCGGCCTTGGCCTCGTCGATCGTCATCCCGTCGAGGAAGTGGCTGTTCACCAGCTTGCCCGGGCCGGTATAGGCTTCGTCGCCGGTGAAATGCTGCGCGGTTTCGTCGCCATCGGCGATCACGCGGTGAACGGGCAGCCCATATTTGCGCGCGAAATCCAGGTCGCGCTGATCGTGCGCCGGGCAGCCGAAGATCGCGCCGGTGCCATAATCCATCAGCACATAATTCACGACCCAGACGGGCAGGTGCAACGCGGGGTCGAGCGGATGCTCGACGGTCAAGCCGGTGTCGAAGCCCAGCTTCTCGCCGGTCTCCAGCTGTTCGGCAGAGGTTCCCTGGCGGCGGCATTCGGCGATGAAGTCGGCGAGTTCGGGCGCGTCCTGTGCCATCCGTTCGGCCATCGGGTGGTCGGGCGAAATCGCCGCAAAGCTGGCGCCGAACAGCGTGTCCGGGCGCGTCGTGAAGACGTCGAAACCGGCGGCGCCGCCGACCAGCCTGAACGAAAACTCGAGTCCCTGCGACTTGCCGATCCAGTTTTCCTGCATCAGCCGGACCTTGTCGGGCCAGCTGTCGAGACCGCCGAGGCCTTCGAGCAATTCGTCGGCAAAGTCGGTGATCTTGAGGAACCACTGCGACAGCTTTTTCTTTTCGACCAGCGCGCCCGAGCGCCAGCCGCGGCCGTCGATCACCTGTTCATTGGCGAGCACGGTCATGTCGACCGGATCCCAATTGACGTAGCTTTCCTTGCGCGTCACCAGCCCCGCAGCGAACAGGTCGAGGAACAGCGCCTGTTCCTGCCCATAATAGTCGGGATCGCAGGTCGCGAGCTCGCGGCTCCAGTCGATCGCAAGGCCGAGGCGCTTCAGCTGCCCGCGCATCGCCGCGATATTGTCGCGCGTCCAGCCGCCCGGATGCACGCCCTTTTCCATCGCGGCATTTTCGGCCGGCATTCCGAACGCGTCCCAGCCCATGGGATGCAGCACGTCGTGGCCGGTCATCTTCTTGAAGCGCGCCAGCACGTCGCCCATCGCATAATTGCGGACATGCCCCATGTGGATGCGTCCCGACGGATAGGGGAACATCTCGAGGATATAGGCCTTGGGCTTGTCGGCGCTGTCGGTGGTGGCAAAGCTGTTCGCCGCCTCCCACGCCTTTTGCCAGCGAGCGTCGGCGGCGAGGGCGCCAAAGCGCGGTTCGCGGGTCATTCGTCGGTTACCCCGTTTGTCTGTGTGTCGGCGCGAGTCCGCGCCGCCGGATTAGTCCTTGAAGGCGCTGCGGCGCAGATCACGGGCGCGGGTAAGGATGATTTCCTCCAGCTTTTGCACCGTCGCCGCCTGCACCGGCGCATCGACCCATGCGGCACCCTGCGCCACCTGGCGCGAAGCGGCGACGCGCAGCGCGTCGGCGCGCAGATCGCGGTCGAGGATCGACACCGTCACCTTCATCCGCTCGCCCGGGTTGCCCGGGTTGGCATACCAGTCGGTGATGATCACCCCGCCCGACGAATCGGCCTGCAGCAACGGCATGAACGACAAGGCATCGAGCGAGGCACGCCACAAATAGCTGTTAACGCCGATCGTCGTCACCTGGCTGGCGGCGAGGTCGGCGCGCGGCCGATCCTTGCTGGCACACGCCGAAAGCCCGAGCGCCGCGAGCCCGAGCAGCGCGAACGCGACCGGACGGCGACCGCGCGAAGCAAGGACGGAAAGCTGGGACATGCCGATAACACCTTATATATTGGGCGCTGCCGGATCCAAAAATCCGCGCCGCGCAGAACGATATTGCCAGCGTCTCTATCGCCCTTGCCGCCGCCCCGCAAGCACGGCAATTTCCCCGCTGCCGCGGTTCAGATTCTGGTCAGATTCGGGGCTGACTGTGGTGATCGCGCAACAATTTCGGCCAAAAGCGGTTATGCCATAATAATTTACTGGGATTCACTGGAAAAATGGTCACAGGGGGACTATCTCCTGAATCACTTGGGGTTGGAGTCGCAGGGTTATGACGCGGAAACCGCGGCATTTTTGGAAAGGTAGCCTCACCGCTTTGGCGGTGGTTTCGCTTGCCTTGCCGCCTGCGCTTGCGGCGATGTCGCGCTCCGAGCGCATTCGCGATACCGCTTTGTCCGAAACCCTACTCGGCCAGTTCACCCCGGCGTCGGGCGATCCGCGCCTCATCGCGCGCTACGCCAAAATGTCGGCCGAACAGCGCCGCAGCTTCAGCTTCACCCCCGCGCTCACCGATGACAGCCGCAAGAACCGCGCGATTACCGTCGTGATTCGCGCCCGCGACGACGCATCGAGCGCCGCGCGCACGTCGGCCGTTGCGGCGGGTCGCACCGCCCCGATCGCAATCACTCCGGTCGCCTATAATCTGGGCGCGTCGGTCGGATTCGAGAAATTCGTCACCCCCACGCTGCCCCGCGGCACCGACCTCAGGAACCTGCCGGTCGCCAAGGCACCCGAACAAGCCGAAAAGAAATCGCGCTTTGCGACGCGGATGATCAGCCGTCCGGCCGACCCCAGCGGCGCGACCGACCGTATCACTGCGCCCGGCGATGCCCCCGCGGTCGATGTTGTCAGCAGCTATCGCCTGACCAAGAATATCGATGTTACCGCCGGGGTCCGCTATCGCAGCGATGATCGCGTTGAGCCGCTGACCGATGCCCGCCGTGACAGCCAGGCGGTCTATGTCGGAACCGCCTTCCGCTTCTAACCAGCATGGATTTCTGGCGCGAAGTGGCCTGCAAATGGCACGTTTCCTAGCTTCCGGTGCTTAGGTGAAGGACGCTGCGATCCGAGTCTCTTTCGACTCACCCCAGACCAAATCTCAACGCAGCCTTTGGTAGCGTTGCGCCGCTTTTTCTTCCCAAGCATCGATCGCCGCCCAGCCGGGTTGGAGTCCGCTTGCTCGCCGGTTGAGCTGGCGCGCGCGCGCAGCGGTCATTCCGCCGAGCGCGATCATCTGTCCGCCCGCGAGCCGCACCAATCGTAGCCACGCGGCACGGCCGAGCGCAGGCGCACCGGGGTGCGAGCGCGTCGGGTACAGCGGCGAGATGAACACGCCGTCGGCCCGTGCGCGGCGGGCGCGGCGGGCCTCGCGCGCGCTATGTACCGGCATCGTGACGATCAGGCCCAGCCGGTGCGCCTGCGCGGCGCGGCGCGCGTCTAGCTGGCGCAGATGGACGCCGTCGGCGCCCCAGCGATGCGCCATTTCGGGCGCACCCGCGATCAGCACGGTCAAGCCGCGCGTCCGCGCCACCCGCATCAGCCGCCGCAACAGGCGCCAGCGCGCACCGCGCGCCAGACTGTCATGCCGCAGTACGATCCCGCTCCCCGGCGGCAGTAGCGCCGCCAACCACACGACCCCAATCGTCAGCCGTTCGTCACTGAACAGCCATTGGCGCGGCAAGGGGTGGCGTCGGACCATCGCCCTTCCTATAGGCGCGTCGCGGGCGCACGCAACGCGCCGGGATGGGAACATCGATGAGTAACGCAGCGGACCGACTGAGCGAAGTACAGGCGAAGATCGCCGACGCGGCAACGCGCGCGAAGCGGCGCCCCGACGACATTTGCCTGATCGCGGTGTCGAAAACGCATGACGCGGCTCAGATCCGCCCGCTGATCGCGGCGGGCCAGTGCCATTTCGGCGAGAACCGGGTGCAGGAAGCCGCGACGAAATGGCCCGAACTGCGCGCTGAAACCCCCGACGTCAAACTCCACCTGATCGGCCAGCTGCAATCGAACAAAGCCGAAGAGGCGGTCGCGCTGTTCGACGCGATCCATTCGGTCGATCGATCATCGCTGGTGCAGGCGCTCGCGAAATCCTGCGACAAAGCGGGCAGGCAGCCGCGGCTGTTCGTGCAGGTGAATATCGGCGACGAGGAGCAAAAGGGTGGCTGCAAGGTCGCCGACCTGCCCGCGTTGCTGGCCGAAGCCAAGGCAGCAGGGCTGACCATCAGCGGCCTGATGGCAATCCCTCCCGCAGACATCGAACCCGCACCCTTCTTCGCACTGCTGGATGAGTTGGCGGAGCGGAACGGGTTGTCTGAGCGCTCAATGGGGATGAGCGGCGATTATGAAACCGCCGTGATGCTGGGCGCGACGCATGTGCGCGTCGGAACGGCGTTGTTCGGGGCGCGCGGGTAGCGACCCGCTACCTGCGGCTCGTTACCGCCGATATGTCCAGCCACAGCGACAGGCCCCCGGGCGGGTCGGCAGGCGGCGCGTCCGTCACATGCCGCACGGCATCGGCGCGGGCGCGAGCGAGGATGGCGGCGGGCGTCGCCGCCGGGTAAAAAATATGATCGGCTTCGCCCAGCAGGCGCGCGGTGCGCAGGGTCAGGTCGTCGGGGTCGGGGCTGGTCAGGTGGATCATTTCGAGGCGTGACGGCTGGGTGACCGTGTCGCCGGTCAGCCAGGCATCGATCTTGTCCGCCGCGCTCTCGTCGAGCGGATCGAGCGCGCCGCCGGGGGCCAGCGCGGCGTCGATGGCGCGGCGGCGGTCGGCGGCGGTGGGCCAGCGGGCTTTCATCGCGTCGCGCGCGGCAGACAGCGCCGATGCCAGGGCGCCGAAGCGGGCGGGGAGTAATGCTTCGATGCGTTGGCGGACGGCTTTCGCCAGACCCGCCGAGGCGCCGCCGGTGCCGATCGCGATGGTCACGGGGGCGCGGTCGACGATCGCGGGGGTGGTGAAATCACAAAGGTCGGGGCGGTCGACGACGTTGACGAGCAGGCCGTGGGCGCGGAGTTCGGTGGCGGCAGCGCGGGCGGCTTCTTCGTCGTCGAGCGCGACGAAGGCGATGGTGGCGCCTTGCTCCCAGGCCGGGACCATGCGGCCGCTGGCGCGCTCGATGAGGCGCGCCTTGGCGGCGGCGGCCTCCCCGTCGCCGACCAGCACGACGGTGCGACCGGTGAGGTTCAGGAAGATAGGGAGTTGGTGCATGGGCGGCCTATAGCAAGCCCCTCCCCTTTAGGGGAGGGGTTGGGGTGGGGTTTTGCGAGGTGGCGCTAGGCCGATGGACCCCACCCCGCTCGACTAAGGCCCAGCTACGCTGGACCAAGTCTCGCTGCCCCTCCCCTAAAGGGGAGGGGTTTTAAAGGGCGTCAATCAATCCAGTCCGGCACCCGCTCCGCCGCCATGATCGTGCTGGCGGCGATGCGGTCGGCGACCTTGATGTAGCGGTCGCCGTCGACGAGCACTTCGGGCACCAGGCTGCGGCTGTTGTAGGTCGACGCCATCGTCGCACCATAGGCACCCGCGGTGCGGAACACTGCGAGGTCGCCCGATTCGACCTTGTCGGTGACGCGGTCGCGCGCGAAGGTGTCGCCGGTTTCGCACACCGGGCCGACGATCGACGCGGTCATCTTTTCCCCCGTCGGCTTCACCGCGACAAAGTCATGATAGGCGTCGTAGAGCGCGGGGCGTGCGAGGTCGTTCATCGCGGCGTCGACGATGACGAAGGGGTTGGTCGCGCCGGGCTTGACCCACAGCACCTCGGTCAGCAGCACCCCGGTGTTGCCCGCGATGACGCGGCCGGGTTCGAACATCAGCGTGACGTCCCAATCCTTCGTCACGCGCGCGACCATCGCGCCATAGTCGGCCATGCTCGGCGGATTATCGTCAGCCTTGTACGACACGCCGAGACCGCCGCCGAGATCGACATGGGTGATGCTGTGCCCCGCGGCGCGCAGATCCGCGACGAGGCGGCCGACGCGGGTGAACGCGGCTTCGAGCGGGTCGAGGCTGGTCAGCTGGCTGCCGATATGGACCGCAATACCGCGCATCTGCAGCCCGGGGAGCGCCGCAAGGCGGTCAAACATCGCGGGCGCGATGTCGATGCCGACGCCGAATTTGTTGTCAGCCTTGCCGGTCGAAATCTTGGCGTGGGTGCCGGCATCGACGTCGGGATTGACGCGCAGCACCGCGCGCGCGGTCATTTCCTTGGCGAGTGCGATTTCAGCGAGTGCGACGCCTTCGGCCTCATGTTCGATATTGAACTGGCCGATGCCGCGGTCGAGCCCCAGCGCGAGCTCGGCGCGGGTTTTGCCGACCCCCGAAAAGACGATGTCGTCAGGCGCCATGCCCGCGGCGAGCGCGCGTTCAAGCTCGCCGCCCGACACGACGTCGGCGCCGTAACCCTGCCGCGCCAGCACGCGCAGCACGCCGAGGTTGGGGTTGCTCTTGATCGCAAAGGCCAGGTGCTTGCGCGGCACGTCCTTCAGCCCGTCGCGAAATTCCTGCGCGTGACGTTCGAGCATCGCGCGCGAATAGACATAGACGGGGGTGCCGACTTCTTCGGCAAGGCGCGGCAGCGGGATATCTTCGGCGTGGAGAACGCCGTCACGAAGTGCAAATTGATCCATTATTTTAGTCCTGGTCATCATCTCCCGTTCGCCCTGAGCTTGTCGAAGGGCCGTTCTTTCTTGCGGCGTCGCAGGAAGAAGGACGGTGCTTCGACAAGCTCAGCACGAACGGAAAGGGAAGCAAATTCTATCGTTCGACCGCCGCCCTTCAGCCCGGGGGCGGCAAATCGAAATCATCGGGTTCGCGGCGTTCGGATCGTTTGAGAAGTTCGTCGCTGCGCGCGGGGCGGGCCTGCGCGTCAGGCGTCGTGAGCTCCTCCGTGGTCGGGGCGCGGGTCGCGCCGACGGGAACGACCGCGGCGGGCTGGCCCGCCACGGGCTTCAGATCTTCCTTGCTGCCGCAGGCGCCGAGCAGGGCTGTTGCGGCGAGCGTTGCGATGATGAGGCTCTTCGTCGCCATCAATTATGTCCTTCCAGCGCGGCGCGGGCCGCCGCGATCGCCTGCCTTACCCGTTCGGGAGCGGTGCCGCCATAGCTGGTGCGACTGGCGACCGATGCCTCGACGGTCAGCGCTGCGAGCACGTCGGATGTCACCGCGGCATGGATCGCCGCAGCGTCGGCAGCGGGGAGCGCCGACAGCTCGACGCCCAGTTCCTCGGCGCGCTTGACGCAGGCACCGACGACATGATGCGCCTCGCGGAACGGCAGGCCATTTTCGCGCACCAGCCAGTCGGCGAGGTCGGTTGCGGTCGAATAGCCCGACGCGGCGAGGGCGCGCATCCGGTCGGTTCGGAAGGTCAGCGTTTCGACCATGCCGGTCATCGCGGCGAGCGACAGCGCCAGCGCGTCAAAGGCGCCGAAGACGGTTTCCTTGTCGTCCTGCAAATCCTTGGAATAGGTGAGCGGCAGGCCTTTGACGATTACCGCAAGCCGCTGGAACGCCCCGAGCAGCAGCCCCGCGCGCCCGCGCACCAGTTCGGCGGCGTCGGGGTTACGCTTTTGCGGCATGATCGAGCTGCCGGTCGACCAGGCGTCGGGCAGGCTGATGAAGCCGAAGGGCTGGCTGGCCCAGATGACGATTTCTTCGGCGAGCCGCGACAGGTGAATCGCGGCGATCGACGCCGAGGCACAAAATTCGAGCGCAAAATCACGATCGGACACCGCGTCGATGCTGTTCGCCATGGGACGGTCGAAACCGAGCGCGGATGCAGTGGCGGCGCGGTCGATCGGAAAGCCGCTGCCCGCGAGCGCCGCGGCGCCCAGCGGCGATTCGTTGAGGCGGCGACGCGCATCGGCAAAGCGGCTGCGGTCGCGGCCGAGCATCTCGACATAGGCGAGCAGATGATGGCCGAGCGTCACCGGCTGCGCGACCTGAAGATGCGTAAAGCCGGGCATGATGCTGTCTGCATGTTCGTCGGCGCGCGCCAGCAATGCAGCCTGCATCGCGGTGAGCCCGGCGTCGAGGCGCTCGCACGCGGTGCGCGTCCAAAGGCGGAAATCGGTCGCGACCTGGTCGTTGCGCGAGCGCGCGGTGTGGAGTCGCCCGGCGGCTTCGCCGACAATCTCCTTCAACCGCGATTCGACGGTCATGTGGATGTCTTCGAGCGCGAGGTCGACGGGGACGCCGTTCGCGGCAAATTCTTCGGCGATTTGCGCCAGGCCGCGGTCGATCTGGACCGCATCGTCGGCCCCGATGATGCCGGCGGCGCCAAGCATTGCGGCGTGGGCGCGGCTGGCGGCAATGTCTTCTTCCCACAGCCGCTTGTCGACAGGGATCGAGGCATTAATTTCTTGCATGATCGCGGCGGGACCGCCACCGAAGCGGCCACCCCACATGCTGCTCTTGTCCGGAGTATCCGTCATTCGCCGCGTCCCAAACCCGTATCTAGCGATCCTCGCCGTCCTGCTGGCCGGATCAATCGCGGGCTGCGATAGGGAAAAGGCGGGCGGCGGGCAACCCGCAGACGGCCAAGCAAATATTTCGGCAGGCCAAGCGAAGGGCGTCGGCCAATTCGAATATATGATCGACCGCAGCCACAAGGGCGAAGCGGCGCCGTCGGTGGCGTTCACCGGTCCCGACGATACGCCGGTGACGCTGGTGGATTTTCGCGGGCGTCCTTTGCTCGTCAACCTGTGGGCGACCTGGTGCGCGCCGTGTGTCGCGGAGATGCCAACGCTCGATGCCTTGGCGGCCAATCGCGGCGAGGCGATGACGGTGATCGCGGTGGCGCAGGACTTGCAGGGTGCCGAGGTCGTCGATCCGTGGTTCCAGAAGGCGGGACTGAAGGCGTTGCAGCCGTATCTGGATCCCGAAAACGGCTTGCTCGATGCCGCGAACAGCGCGTTGCCGACGAGCATCTTTTACGACGCCGAGGGGCGCGAGTTGTGGCGCGTTATCGGGGCGATCGACTGGCAGGGCAAGGAAGCGCGGGCGTTGCTGGCGGAGGGCGGGGTTTAGGATAACCGTCGCCCCCGCGAAGGCGGGGGCCGCTGTCGTTCTACGCAACCAGGCAGGGACACGCCGATTGCGGCCCCCGCCTTCGCGGGGGCGACGTCTTTTTTACCCCGGATGCGCTTCGTCGCCGACCGCCGAGCGCAGCAGGCCGCGAAACACGTCCTGCGCGCTGCGTTTGCCATGTGTCACGTCGAACACGTCGCGCGCGATCGGCATGGCGAGATTGTAGCGTTCGGCGAGCGCGATGACGGTCGGGGCGCTCTTCACCCCCTCGGCGACCATATTCATGCCCGCGATGATCTCGTCGATCGGGCGACCTTTGCCGAGTTCGACCCCGACATGGCGGTTGCGGCTCAAGGGACTGGTGCAGGTCGCGATCAGATCGCCCATGCCGGTGAGGCCCGAAAAGGTTTCGGGGCGGCCGCCCATCGCAACGCCGAGCCGGGTGATTTCCGCGAGCCCGCGCGTCATCAGCGCCGAGCGGGTGTTGTCGCCCGCCCCCAGTCCGTCGCCCATGCCGACCGCGATCGCGATGATATTCTTGAGCACCCCGCCGAGCTCGCAGCCCAAGAGGTCGGTGTTGGTGTAAACGCGGAACAGCCCCGAATGGAACACCGGCTGGAGCGCGCGGACGACGATCTCGTCCTCCATCGACAACACACTGGCCGCCGCCTGTCCGGTCATGATTTCGCGCGCGAGATTGGGGCCGGTGAGGACGCCGACGGGGTGGCCGGGCAGGACTTCCTCGATCAGTTCTGTCATCCGCTTGCCCGACGAGAGTTCGAGGCCTTTGGTCAGGCTGATGACCGGTACCCAGGGGCGGAGGTGCTGGCGTGCTTCCTCGAGCACGGCGCGGAAGCTGTGCGAGGGGACGCCCATGATGAGCACGTCGGCGCCGGCGACGACCTCGGCCATGTCGCCGGTCGCGCGCAGCACTGTCGGCAGCTTGATGCCAGGAAGATATTTGCGGTTCTCGTTTTCGCGGTTGATGCCCTCGACCGTCTCGGCATCGCGCGCCCACAAGGTGATTGGCGCGTTGCGCGACACCACCGCCGCGACCGTCGTCCCCCAGCTGCCTCCACCGAGCAGGCCGACCTTCAGGCGCATAACTCTCTCCCCCTGTTTTGTGGGGAGAGTGGCGGGAGATGAGAAGGTTGGCAAGCGACGCTTACAGCGTTCGTCATGCCGGACTTGATCCGGCATCCATCGCCGACATGGCGTCGTGGACCCCGGATCAAGCCCGGGGTGACGGGGCTTTAGGACTGCTTGGCCAGAAACGCCTTCATCACCGCGGCCGTCGCCTTCGGATCCTCGATCATCGGGACGTGGCCGACATGCTCGAAGATATGGCTCTGGCTGCCCGCGATGCCCGCTTCGAGCACCGGCACGCAGCTGACGTCGAGCAGGCGGTCGTGGCGGCCCCAGATGATCAAGGTCGGCGCCTTGACCTCGCCCAGCCGGTCGTTGAGCGGAAAGTCGCGACCTTCGTTCGCGATGACCCAGAAGATGCCGTCGAGCTGGTCGCGATATTTGAGCGCGTCGGCGTAGAGCACGGGTTTGACGCGCGCCGGGATATAGGGCGGTTTGTGGACGACCATGCCGACCAGCCGGTCGGCGTCCTCCAGCCCGGTAAGGACGAGCGGGTTGTAATCCTCGTTCGCGGCCTGTTTCTGGAGGTCGCTTTCGTTGGCACCGTTCACCCCGGCGTTGTTGAGCAGGATCAGGCTGGCGAGCGCATCGGGATAGTCGATCGCGTAGCGCAGCGCGATCCAGCCGCCCATGCTGTTGCCGCCGATATGCGGACGGGCGAGGCCGAGGGTGTCGGCGAATTGCTTGAGCCGCGCGGTTTGCGCGCCAAGGTCATACGCAAGGTCGGGGTTGCGCTCATTCTCGCCGAAGCCGGGCAGATCGGGGGCGATGACATGATAGTCGCGCGTGAGGTAGGGCGCGATCATTGACCAATTGTCCTTGTCACCGGCAAAGCCGTGGACGAGCAGCAGCAAGGGTTTCGCCGGGTCGCCGCCCTCCAGATAGGGCCATCTGCGGCCGTCGACGGTCACGCTTTTCTGCACCATCCGCCCGCGCTGGCGCAGCAGCGCACGCCCGAGCGCCACGAGGCGGCCGGGGAAGACGAAATACATCAGCGCCAGCGCGATCAGCGGAGCGAAGAGGAGGATGAGGAGGATGAGGAGAATTTTCATCGGTTTCTAACTCAGTCATAAATCCGTTCGTGTCGAGTGAAGTCGAGACACCCAGCGGGGTAGCGCAGGGGCTCAAGGTGTCTCGACTTCGCTCGACACGAACGGGATTGGGGTTTGTTCAGTCTTTCGCCATGCGCGCATCGAACCAGCCGATCAAATCGTCCAGCACCGCTTCGCGTTCCGGCTCGTTGTAAATTTCGTGGAACAGGCCGGGGTAGATTTTGAGATTCTTGTCGGTCGAGGCGACATGATCGAACAGATATTGCGAACCCGCCACCGACGCCAAGCTGTCGTCCGAACCATGCTGGAACAGGATCGGCAGGGTAATGCGCGGCGCGCCCGCCTGCGCCGCCGCCATCGCGTCCATGAATTCCTTGCCCAACCGCGCGCCAATCTTGCCGGTATAGACCAGCGGGTCGGCCAGATAGGCGGCGACCACGGCGGGATCGCGGCTGACGCCGTTGGCGTCGAGCGACAGCACGCCGAGGCGCGGAAAGAATCGCGACAGGAAGCGGCTGATCCAGACGGTAAAGCGCGACGGCGGCGCGGCGGGGACGATCGCGGGGCCGGAGAGCGCGGCGGCGGCGAACGCCTGCTGGCGCTCGATCAGGAACAAGGTCGAAATCAGCCCGCCCATGCTATGGCCGAGCAGCAGGCGGGGGGTGTCGCCATGATTGACCTCGACCAGCGTCAGCAGCTCGGCCATGCCGTCGGTGAAGGCCGAAAAGCGCGGGACAAAGCCGCCCTCGCCATCGGACAAGCCATGCCCCCAATGGTCGATCGCATAGACGGCGTAGCCCGCGTCGGTCAGCCGCTTCGCGACATGGCCGTAGCGCCCGGCGTGTTCGGCATAGCCATGCGCGAGCAGCACCACGGCTTTCGGCAGGCCTGCGGGCAGCCAATGGGTGACATGGAGCTTGGCCCCGGCGCCGGTCGATCCCGCGGGCAGGATCACCGCCGCCATGTCAGCGCACGGCCTTCTTCAGCGCCGCGGTGCTGCGGTGGCCGGGGCCGTCGTCGCCGGCGCGGTCGATCCGGGCCAATATGCCCTCGAGCGCGCGGCTGATCGCGGTCTGGGTGCGCACCATTTCGACCTTGGGCCAGGCGGTACGTTCACCGGTGTCGATCAGCTCGTCGATATCCTCCTGCCCCAGATCGGACAGTATTTTCGCGGGGGACCAGAATTTGGGCGGGCGGATGATGTTGATATCGCCGGTATATTCCTGATTGATCACCGAGCGCGCCATATTGGCGAGGCTGTTGAGCGGCGGCACCCATTCGAGCGGCTTCTGGAAAATGATCATATTGGCGTTGAGCCACGCCTTAAAGGTCGCCATCGACGCATGTTGAATCGCCTCGATCGGCGCCATCTGCTTGCGCGTGTCGGTCGCGAAGGGCAGCGCGATCGGGTTCGCCTGGCTGACGATATGGTGGTTGACCCCGTAGAGGCGTTCGAGCCGCTTGGTCGGGATGTCGTGCGTCACCGACCCGTCGACCCAGCGCCGGTCGGGCTGGTAGGGGATGCGATTACCCGCATCGTCGCGCGCCATCAGCATCACCGGCGGGAAGACGCCGGGGACCGCGCAGGATGCCAGCACCGCTTCACGGATCAGCACATTGGGCGCGGTAATCGCGTTGAGCAGGCGACCGTTCTGATGCTTTTCGGCGGGCGCCACCGAAACGTTGAGGTGGCGGCCGCTGATCTCGAACGCCTCCTGAAAGGTCAGGTCGGGGATCAGATCGGCGAGCCGGTCGCGCACTTCGTCCGACGCCAGCCGCTTCTGCTTGGGATCGCGCGCCGGATTGGCGAGGCGCTCGCTTTCGAGCAGCGCGCCGATGTCGTTGTCCTTGCGGGTGCAGACGACCGCGGCGACGATCGACCCGCCGCTCGCGCCCGACATGATCGCGGGCAGCACACCTTCGGACCAGAGCGCCTTGACCACACCGATGTGGAAAAACAGGAAGCTGCCCGAGCCCGACAGCAATAGCGCCGAGCGGCCGTAGCAATGCTGGGCGCGGCGGAAGAAATCGCGCTTTTCCTCGCGGGGGATGCTGCGCGCAGCGGCGATCTTGTCGAGCGAAGCGACAACCTCGGCTACATAATCCTCGATCAGCTTTTTGGTGCCGAAGCGCGCCTTTTGATAGAGGCGCTCATGGCCCATGCCGTCGATATTGCCGTGGATGCCTTCGTTAAGGACGAACAGCAGCCCCTTGACGTCGCCCGCCGCCGACAGCTTGCGCAGCCGCTCGAGCCGCGCGCGGATCGCCTTATAATCGAAATGCTTGCTTTCGTCGGCGTCGCGCCAGGTTTGTAGCCCCGATTTCTTGTCATGCGCGCGCGCGGCCTTGGCCCAGGCGATGTAGTCGGGCGCGGTCACAAGATCTCGGTCGGCGCTGAGCGTCGGGGTGAAAAGCATTCAGTGTTCCTGTTGCGCATGGTCTATTTTTTCGGAGTCTTGCGGGTTACGTTGCCTTTGGCAACTGTTTTGACATTGGGCTCCCCACCGCCGTCATCCCGGACTTGATCCGGGATCCATTCCAGCGCCGACGTCATGGATCCCGGATCAAGTCCGGGATGACGAAGAGATGGACTTTTTCTTTCCCTTTGCCGGGGCTTTCGGCTTCACGCCGGGGTTGGCGGCAGGTTTTGGGACGGCTTTCGCTTTCGCCTTGGGTTTTGGCGCTGCTTTGGCCGCCGGTTTTGGCGTTGCCGTAGCGGTTTTCGGCTTTTCAGCTTTCGGCACCGCCGCCATCAAATCGGCGAAACTTTCCTCGATACATTCGCGGAAAAAGGCGATGTCGGGCATGATCGCGCGTTCGCAGACGATCGAAAAGGCGATGCGGCCGTTGTAGCTGGGGGTCGCGACGAACAGCCCCATATTGTTCGCGAGCGGCGCCATGCCGTGCTGCATGACGAGCTGCGCGCCCGCCAGATAGAGCGGCACCTGCGCGCCGGGGACGTTCGAGATGAACAGGTTGGTGCCGCGCACCGCGAACCGCTCGCTGGTGACCAGCCGCGCGACCGCGGCCATAGTCGCGCCCGGAATATGCTGCGACAGGTCGGTCATGATCCGCGCGCTGACGCCAGCCTTCGCCTCTTTCGCCTCGACCGTGTAGTCGCGGATCGCCGCGAGACGCGCGAGCGGGTCGGCGATGTCGCTGCGCACCGGGACGCTCATGGCCGACACCTGATTGCCGGGGGTGCTGGCTTTGCCCGCGGCCTTTTCCTTGCCGCGCAGGTTGATCGGGGCGACCGCGACCAGGCTGTCCTTCGGCAATTCCTTGTGCTTGGCGAGATATTTGCGCAGCGCGCCGCCGACGGTGGTCAGCACGACGTCGTTGACCGTCGCGCCCGGCACTTTTTTGCGGACCAGCGCGACATCGGCGAGCGCCACCGATGTACCGTCGAACATCTTGTGCGGGCCGACGGGAACGTTGAAGCGCGTCTCCGGCACCCCGGCGGTCATCCCGCCTTCGGCCATCGCCTTGCGCGCCGACGAGATGATCGCGGGCGACATTTTCATCAGCGCGTTCATGAATTTGACCGGCGATTGCAGCGACGCCGACCAGGCGCGCGACAGCGTTTCGGCGCTCGACGGCGGATCGCCGAGATCCTCGACCGGCGGCGGTTCGGCAATCGCTGGGGTGCCCTTGGCATCGATGTCGCTCATCGCGATGAAGGCGTGTGCACCCGACGCGCCGTCGACCGCGGCGTGATGGACGCGGTGGAGCATCGCAAAACTGCCCTTGGGAATGCCCGGGATCCGGTCGAGCCCCTCGATGATGTAAATGTCCCACAGCGGGCGGTTCATATCCATCGGTTTGGAAAAATAGCGCGCCACCGCGATGCATAACTGCCGCCAGTCGCCGGGCTCGGGCAGGCGCGCATGGCTCATATGCGCCTCGACATCGAAATGCTCGTCCTCGACCCAATAGGGATGGTCCATGTCGAATGGCAGGCGATGGAGGCGGCGTTTGAATACGGGCGACGTGTCGACGCGGCTCTCGACGTGGCGGATGATGTCCTTGAAGCGCACGAAGCCGCCCGGTGCGGTCGATGGGTCGTATATATAGACCCCCATGATGTGGGTCAGGTTGTTCGCGGTCTGGGTGTAGAGGAACTGGGCGTCCTGCGCGCTGAGCTGTTTGAGCATTTTATCCTCCGGCCACAATCGTCATCCCGGCGAAGGCCGGGATCTCATCGTGGCAATCTAACGCAATGGCGAGATCCCGGCCTTCGCCGGGATGACGAAAATAGGGTGGCAGTTTAGACATCGCTCGTCCCCACCAATCGATCCGCCAGCGCCACCGTCGACAGTCGCATCGTTTCCATCACGTTCGCCAGCCCGCGCAGTTCCATCAGCAGCGCGCGGCGCGCGGCGAGGAGATCGGGGGTCGCTTCCTCGGCCAGACCCATATGGCGCATCAGCGACAGGCCGTTGGCGAAAAGCAATTTGCCGATCGCCGCCTCGCTGCTGATCCGGCGGAGCAGATAGGCCTGCTTGCCCTCGGTCAGCGCGGCGTCGAGCAAGGCCTTTTCATCGACCGCATCGCCCTGCTTTGCGCGCGCGAGCAGGTCGGCGACGACCGAATAGGCCTCGGCAAAGGGCAACAATATCGCGTGGCCGACGACGGGTTGGCAACGGCGCAGCAGCTGCGCGATGCCGCGGTCGCCGCTGGCGAGGCGGCGGTCCCACACCGGGTCGATGCGTTCGAGTTCGGCGCGCAGGGCCGCCATATGCTCGTCGCGCGGCGGGTAGAAGAATTCGAATTTGAACAGATCGCGCAGGCGATCGATCTTGTCCCAGAAGGCCGCGGTCGCGTCGCCGCTGTCGGCATCGCGCAATTCGAACAGCACCAGTTCGATCATCGCGCGGTCGAGGAAATGATGCGCGATGATGTTGCGATAATAGCTCGCCATCGGGTGTTTTGCGGGGTCGATCGAATAGATGTTTTCGCTGCCCGCCTCGTAACGGGTGAGCAGCCCGCTGGTGACGAGCGTATCGACGGTGGCGGACAAAGCCGCGTCGTCGCCGCTTTCGAGGTCGCTACTGATCCGGATGCCGCGCGCCCGCGCCCAATCGGTCACCGCGCCGATCGCCCCGAGCAGTTCAGCCGAGGTTGCCCCCCGCGGCGCCATGCCGAGCAGGATCAGGCACATCACCGAGGTGACCGTGAGCGGGGTGACGCGGTTCGCCTCGACCGCGACCGCAAAGGCGATGCGTTCGAGCGCACGTTTGTCGTCGGCGCCGGGGGCGGTATCGATCACCACCGGGTTGCCGATGTCGAGCCGGATGCGTCCCGAGGGTTCCTTCAGGCTCTTCATATAGCCGATGAACCACGACAGGCTTTCGGGCTTTTTGCTGCGCCCGGTCTGTTCGGCGGCATATTCCTCGACATCGCGGATCAGGTCGAAGCTGGTGACGAAGGGGACGAAATGCACCCCGCGCGTGCCGGTCGCATGTGCGGCGTCGAGGACATATTTCATCAGGCCATATTTGGGCGGCATCAGCTTGCCGAGGCGCGAGCGCGTCCCTTCGAACGCCCAGCTCAAGGGGAAGCGCTTGGCGAGCAGCCAGGCGATATAGTGGCGCAGCACCAGCTTATAGACCGGCTGGTCCTGAAAGCTGCGGCGGATGAAGATCATCCCCGAGCGGCGGAAAAATTCGCCCATTACCGCAAAGTCGAGATTCGCGCCGCCGAAGCTGTGCAGCATCGGCATGTCGTTTTCGTAAGTGAGGCGGCTGGGGGTCGCGCCGTCGATATAGGTTTTGTGGGTGAAGAGGATCGCGGTCGGATGTTCGCGCAGGATCGCGCGCAGCCGGGCAAGCTCGGCGGCATCGACCTCCATCTCGGGCGCGTAGCCGCCGAACATCATGCGGTCGAGCCGGGCGCGAAGATCAAGGAAAAGCGCGCTGGGCCGCGCAATGACCTCTTTCATCAGCGGGCGGGCTTCGCGGAACAGCTCGGCGACCGGGCGCCCCGTCGTCTCAGACAATTCGGCGAGTGCGGCGCGGAATTTGGGGCTGGTGCGCAGGCCGTCGGCGACAAAGCGCGGCACCTTGTAGCGGGTGCCGCGGATGCCGCGCTCGGCGACGTCGAGCGCGAGTCCCGCCTGCCGCGCGACGAAACCGGCAAATTCGGCGCCGTCGGGGCCGGCCGCGTCGCCGCCGCCGGTTTGCGCCGCGAAACGGTCGCGCAATGCGGCGAGCGTCGCCGCCTCACCGACCAATATCTGCGCGCGGCGGCGGTCGCGGAGCAGGATCAGCCGCGCGCGCAGTGAGCCGGGATGGCGCGGGTCGCCGAACAATATGTGGCGGAATTTGAGCGCGCGGCCGCGCTCGAACCCCGGGATGCGCCACGCGACGCGCAGTGGCACCACCTGCCGCGACGGCTGTCCGTCGAGTCGGGCGCGGAGCGTTTCGAGCGGCAGGGCGTGATCGTCGTCGGCGATCGCAAGGCTGGCCCATTGGGGGTCGTTGTCGCCGGCGGTGGCGTGGACCCAGTCGAGCAAGAGCTGGCGTTCAACCCCGTTGCGCGCGTCGATGATATAGAGCCGGTCGGCCGCGTCCTCTGCTATGGTGGGAGTGCGGGGCATGCCGTCGGCCACTGGCTTAGCCTCGTCCCGCCGATGCGCGGCTGGCATCGCGCCATCTTGAAGCCCACACATCCGCTTGCCCTGAGCTTGTCGAAGGGCCGTTCTTCCTTTCAAACCGCGCAGAAGAAAAGAACGGCCCTTCGACAAGCTCAGGGCGAACGGAGGAACAGGTCATCGTCTAAACCGCCCCTCCCTTTCCCGGGGAGGTTTTCTTAGCCACCGCTTTCTTGGCGGGCGCCTTTTTCTTCGCCGCGGGCTTCTTCGCCACCGCCTTTTTCGGCTTAGCCTTTTCGGTCTTCGCCTCGGACGGCGTAGCCTCCGGCGCAGGTTCCTTCGCCACCGATTCCGCGACGCTCTCCTCGGGCTGGCCCAAAGTCCGCAGGAACATGTTTCGCACGTCGCGAACATGATTGTTTATTGTGCGCGGGGTCCACTTCGACGTGTCGACCGGCGGCAGCACCGTGACCCGCACCGTCGCGGGGCGCATCACAAACTCGTTCTTCGGCGCGACGTCGGTGGCATTATGGATCACGATCGGGACGATCGGCACCCCCGCCTGCATCGCCAGATGGAAGGCGCCCTTTTTGAACGGTTCGAGCTTGGGGGTCAGGCTGCGCGTGCCTTCGGGCGAGATGCAGATCGACTTGCCCTCGATCTTGATCGCATCGACCAGCGGCTCCATCGCCTTGATCGCGCTCTGACCGTCGGCGCGGTCGACGAACACGGTGCCGCCCCATTCCATCAGTTTCCCGAGGATGGGGATATTCTTGATTTCCTTCTTGCCCACCCCGCCCATGTCGCGGCGGATGAGCTTGGCAAGGATCATCACATCGGCCTTGCTCTGGTGGTTGAAGATGAAGACGCAGGGGCGCGACGACCACAAGTTCTTTTCGTCCTCGACCTCCAACTCGACCCCGGTGATCGCGGTCGCGAAATCGCCGAACAGGCCGATCGAAAAATTCGCCGCCTCGCGCTGCGAGCGGGTCAGCGCCCAGATCGGCAGGCCCGCGGCAAAGGCGCCGACGAGCGAGCCGGTCGCGTAGATGGTGCGGGTGTAGTCGACCCACGACGGCGTGCCGCGGCTCCCGAAACGCTGGACCGGCCAGCCTTTCTCTTCGGCAATGGCCTTGAGTTTCAAATTCGGATTAAGCGGGCGCGGTTTGCCGACGCGTTCGAGCAATTCGATATCGTCATCGCTGTCCGAATAGAAAAAGCTCTGGTCGAGATCGAGGCCATATTCGGCGGCGAGTTCCTCCGCGGCGAGCACCTTGCCTTCGCCGAAACAGAGCGGGCGGATGATGTCGCCGGTGAACACCCCGTCCTCGATCTCATAGGCCGAGCATTTGATGTCGGTGATGCCAAGGTCACGCGCGGTCGGTTCGATCTGATAGATCGTCGCCGACGAGATGATCGCGACGCGGTGGCCCTTCGCCTGATGCGCTTCGATGATCGCGCGGGTTTCGGGGTAAATCTTGCGCGCGATATGTTTTTTGTAGAGCTCTTCGCCGAATTCGATGAAGCTTTGTTCGTCGACGCCCTTCATGAATTTCGCGGCGCCCGACATCAGCCCGGAAAAGCCAATGGTGCCAAGGCTGTGCTGCGCGATGACCTGCGCGGTCTCGGCGATTTCCTCCATCGACATTTCGCGGCGCTGGAATTTCTCGCGCAACATCGCGGTGGCGGAATAGCCCGAGATGATGGTGCCGTCGAAATCGAACAGCGCGGCGATATGCGATCCCGGCTCCGATGCCAGAACTTCGTCCAAATGCGGTTGCAGCCTCGCCACGCCTGTCTCCCCACCAACGGCTATATTGCCGTTTTACCTAGGCACAGTGGCAGTAAAGATGGCGTTTATCAATGCGTCCAATTCGTCGTCCCCGCGTAGGCGGGGGCCGCTGTCGCGGTATGCAGCGACGCAGGTTAAGGCCGACGGCGGCCCCCGCCTTCGCGGGGGCGACGGTTAGGACACGAGCGCAGCGGCTTCGCTTGCCAGCGTCTCGATCCGCGCCGGATCGAGCGGCCCCGATGGCACGACCCAGCTGCCGCCGACACACAGCACCGCTTCGAGCGCGAGCCAGTCGGGCGCGGTCGCGAGGCTGACGCCCCCGGTGGGGCAGAAGCGCGCGTGTCCGAACGGACCGGCCAGCGCCTTGAGCGCCGGGATACCGCCGCTGGTCGCCGCGGGGAAAAATTTGAAGCGGTCGAGTCCCAGGTCCATGCCGCGCATGATGTCGCCAGCGTTGGCGGTGCCCGGCAGGAAGGGAATACCGCTCGCGACCGCGGCCTTGCCCAGATTGTCGGTGAGGCCGGGCGAGACGATGAATTCGGCGCCGGCGTGGATTGCGGCGGTAAGCATCGCGGGGTCGAGCACGGTCCCCGCGCCGACGATAGCGCCTTTCACGGCTTTCATCGCGGTGATCGCGTCGAGTGCGGCGGGGGTGCGCAGCGTGACTTCGAGCACCGTCAGCCCGCCCGCCACAAGCGCCTCGGCCATCGGCACCGCGTCCTCGACCCGGTCGATGACAATCACCGGGATGACGGGGGCGAGGCGCATGATCTGGTCGATGGATTGGTCGGTCATAAAAACTCCGTTCGAAATCCAAAATTCCGTTCGCCCTGAGCTTGTCGAAGGGCCGTTCTTTTTTTCAAGCGTCGCCAAGAAAAGGACGGTGCTTCGACAAGCTCAGCACAAACGGATGAGGGGCTAGCCCGTAACTACCTCCATTGCCGCGAGCACTGCCGACCCGCCCTTTTCGGCTTCGTCGGCGTGGTGGCGGAACAGGGCGAAGAGTTCGCGGCCGACCCCGACTGCGGACGGCGGGGCGACCGCGGGCGAGCGCGCGGCCCAGATCGCGGGGTCGACGAGCGCAAGCACCTCACCCTGACGCGCGCAAATGCGGACGATGTCGCCGTCGGTCAGGAACGCGAGCGGGCCGCTGACCCCGTCGGGGCCGGGTAGCGCTTCGGGCGAGAGGTGGATCACCGCGGGCACCTTGCCGCTCGCCCCCGACATGCGGCCGTCGGTGAGCAAGGCGACGCGGAAGCCGCGGTCTTGCAACACGCCGAGCGCCGGGGTCAGCTTGTGCAGTTCGGGCATGCCATTGGCGCGCGGTCCTTGAAAGCGGACGACCACGATGACGTCCTGCTCCAGCTCGCCCGCCTTGAACGCGGCGAGCACCGCGTCCTGATTGTCGAAGATCCGGCACGGCGCCTCGATCGTCCAGCGATCCTCGGCGACCGCGCTGGTCTTGATGATCGCGCGGCCCAAATTGCCCGCGAGCAGGCGCATGCCGCCGTCGGGCGAGAAGGGCGCAGCGACGGGGCGCAGCATGGTGTCGTCGCGGCTTGTCGCGGGCGCGGCCTGCCATTGCAGCGCGTCGTCGATCAGCACGGGTTCGGCGGCATAATCGGCCATCATGCCGCCGACGGTCAGCACGTCGCCGTGCAGCAGCCCGGCACCAAGGAGTTCCCGCACGACATAACCGATCCCGCCCGCGGCATGGAAATTATTCACGTCGCCCGCGCCGTTCGGATAGACGCGCGCGAGCAGCGGCACCGCGTGGCTGAGTTCGTCAAAATCCTGCCAGTCGATGATGATCCCCGCCGCGCGCGCGATCGCGGGGAGATGGATCGCATGGTTGGTCGATCCGCCCGTCGCGAGCAGGCCGATCGCGGCGTTGACGATCGCTTTCTCGTCGACGCAGCGCGCCAGCGGGCGATAATCACTGCCGTCCCATCCGATCTGCGCAACACGATGCGTCGCGGCGCGCGTCAGCTCCTGGCGCAGCTTGGTGCCGGGGTTGGTGAAGGCGCTGCCGGGGATGTGGAGCCCCATCAGCTCCATCATCATCTGGTTGCTGTTCGCGGTGCCGTAGAAGGTGCAGGTACCCGCGCCGTGATAGCTTGCCGCTTCGGCGTCGAGCAGTTCGTCGCGGGTCGCCTTGCCTTCGGCATAAAGCTGGCGAACGCGCTGCTTTTCCTTGTTGGCGAGCCCCGAGGGCATCGGCCCGGCGGGGATCAGGATTTGCGGCAAATGACCGAAACGCAGCGCGCCGATCAGCAGGCCGGGGACGATCTTGTCGCAGATGCCGAGCAGCAAGACACTCTCGAACATCGCATGACTGAGCGCGATCGCGGTGCCCTGCGCGATGTTATCGCGGCTGAACAGCGACAGGTCCATGCCCGCCTGCCCCTGCGTCACCCCGTCGCACATCGCCGGAACGCCGCCCGCGACCTGCGCGGTCGCGCCGACTTCGCGCGCGAAGAGTTTGATCTGTTCGGGGTAGCGGCCATAGGGCTGATGCGCGGAGAGCATGTCGTTGTAGCTGGTGACGATGCCGATGTTCATCGCGCCGCCGGTGCGGATGACGGGCTTGTCGTCGCCCGCGGCAGCGAAGCCGTGCGCGAGGTTGCCGCAGGACAGGTTGCCGCGGTTGGTCCCGGCCTCGCGCTGGCGGTCCATGAGGTCGAGGTAGGCGGCGCGGCGCGGCGCGCTGCGCGCGATGATGCGGTCGGTGACGGTGGCGATGGTGGGGTGGAGGGTGGTCATATGAATATCCCGTCGCCCCCGCGAAGGCGGGGGCCGCTGGAGGTCTTTTCAAGCGGCGCTGTGTAAACCGACTGCGGCCCCCGCCTTCTCGGGGGCGACGAATATTCTTCAATCATGCCAGCTCGCCCCGTCGCGCTCGATCAGCGCGATTGCGCTCGACGGCCCCCAACTGCCCGCCGTGTAGCTCTGTGGCGCCATGTCGACCGCGGCCCAGGCGTCGCGGATCGAATCGATCCATTGCCACTGCGCCTCAACCTCGTCGCGACGCACGAACAGCGTCTGATCGCCCTCGATAAAGTCGAGCAGCAAGCGTTCGTAAGCGATCCGTCGCCGCTCGCCGGCAAAGCTGTGCGAGAGCGAGACGTCCATCGTCACTTCTTTGAGCTTCACCCCGTCGCGGTCGAGGCCGGGCTGCTTCGCCATCACCTTGACCCGGATATTTTCCTCAGGCTGGAGGTTGATGATCATCATATTGGCGTCGAGCTTGCCCGCGCCGACGCGCGCGAAGATATTGTGCGGCACCGGCTTGAACTGGATCAGCACCTCGGACTTGCGCTCGGGCATGCGTTTGCCGGTGCGCAGGTAAAAGGGCACGCCCTTCCAGCGCCAATTGTCGATGAAAGCCTTGATCGCGACGAAGGTTTCGGTGTTCGACGGTTGCCCCAGCTCGTCAGCATAGCCGGTCACAGCGCCGCCATTGACCGCGCCACTGCTGTACTGGCCCTTGACGCTGTGCGCCTTTACGTCCTCAGCGGTCAGCTTGCGCAGCGAGCGCAGCAGCTTGACCTTTTCATCGCGCACCGCGGTGGCGCTTACGCTGGCGGGCGGCTCCATCGCGATGATCGCGAGCAATTGCAGCATATGGTTCTGGACCATGTCCTTCAGCGCGCCGACCCCGTCATAATAGGAGACGCGACCTTCAAGGCCGACAGTTTCGGCGACGGTGATCTGCACATGGTCGATCGCCTGCGCATTCCACAGCGGCTCGAACAACATATTGGCAAAGCGCAGTGCGAGCAGGTTCTGCACCGTTTCCTTGCCGAGATAATGATCGATGCGGAAAACGCGGTCCTCGGCAAAGGCGTCGCCGACCTGCGCGTTGACCTCACGCGACGAAGCGAGATCGTGGCCGATCGGCTTTTCCATTGCGATGCGGCATTCGGCGCAGGCGATACCGGCGGCGTTCAGCCCCTGCGCGATCGGTCCGAACATCGACGGCGGAGTCGATAGATAGACGCCGATCGGACGTTGCATCCGGTCGCCGAGCAACGCGGCAAGTTCGTCATAGCCGGTCCCTGCCCCGGCATCGATCGCACAATAATCGATGCGGTCGAGGAACGCCGCGACACCGGCGTCTTCTATACGATCGGCGGGCAGATGCTCGACCAGCGCCGCGCGCACCTGCGTATGAAAGGCGGCGCGATCCATCTTCGAGCGCCCCGACCCGATGATCGTCAGCGCATCCGCCAGTAGCCCGTCGAGGTGGAGGTTGTAGAGCGAGGGAAACAGCATGCGCTGCGCAAGGTCACCCGTCGCGCCGAACAGCACCAATGTCTCGACTTTCACGCTCACCACAATCCCCTTGGCTGTCCGTTACAGGAAATGGCGGAGGGGAGGCATGATTGCAACGCGCATACGTAAACCGACGATGATGTCCCCTTGGCAAAATCGGCATTGCTGCCATAGGGACAGCCGATGCCCGACACGGTCCAACCTTATGACATCATCGTAATCGGCGGCGGCGTCAACGGCGCCGGGGTCGCGCGTGATGCCGCGGGACGCGGGGCGCGGGTGTTGTTGATTGAAGCCGGTGACCTGGCGCAGGGGACGTCATCGGCGTCGACGAAGCTGATCCATGGCGGGCTGCGCTATCTGGAGCATTATGAGTTCGGCCTGGTGCGCGAGGCGCTGAAAGAGCGCGAGACGTTGTGGGGCATTGCGCCGCACATCATCTGGCCGCTGCGCTTCGTGCTGCCGCACCGCCCGGGACTGCGCCCGCGCTGGTTGCTGCGGCTCGGGCTGTTCCTCTATGACCATATCGGCGGGCGCAAGAAGCTGCCCGCGACGCGGTCGATCAACCTGCACCGCCATGCGGCGGGCTCGGTGTTGCAGCCGCAATATACGCATGGTTTCGAATACTCCGACGGCTGGGTCGATGATGCCCGACTGGTGGTGCTCAACGCGCGCGATGCCGCCCAGCATGGCGCGAAGGTCCGCACCCGCACCCGCGCCGACATGCTGCGCTGCGAAGACGGCCTGTGGGTGGTCGAGGCGAGCTGCGCCAACGGGCATAGCTATCGCTTTACCGGCAGCGCAATCGTCAACGCCGCGGGACCAGCGGTGCTCGACCTGCTCAAGCGCGCCGATGCCGAACCGGAACACAAGATGCGGCTGGTGCGCGGGTCGCATATCGTCGTGCGGCGGCTGTTCCAGCATGATTATGCCTATTTCTTCCAGCTTCCCGACGGGCGGATCTTTTTCGCCATTCCCTATGAGCGCGACTTTACGCTGATCGGCACGACCGACGTCGATCATGATGGACCGGCGAGCGAGGCGCGCGCGAGCGCCGACGAAATCGCCTATCTGTGCGAAGGCGCCAGCCTCTATTTTCGCGAACCGATCACGCCTGCCGATGTCGTGTGGACCTATTCGGGGGTGCGGCCGCTGATCGAAGATGGCTCGGGGCGGCCGGAAGCGGCGACGCGCGGTTACCGCATTGACCTCGATATGACGGAAGGTGCGCCGCTGCTCACCATCTATGGCGGCAAGATTACCAGCTACCGCCATGTCGCCGAAGCGGCGGTCGACGAACTGGTGGGTCAGGTGCCCGCGCTGACCGGCAAGCGCTGGACCGGCAAAGCGGCGCTGCCGGGGGGTGATTTCCCGATCAGCGGCGCGGCGGCGCTCAAGGCGGAGATCAAGCTTGCCCACCCGTTCCTGACCGCCGCCACCGTCGATCGCATCGTCAAGGCCTATGGCACCGATGCGCGGCGCTGGCTGGGCAACGCCGACAGCTGGGATGCGCTGGGCGGCGAAATCGCGCACGGGCTGAGCGTCGCCGAGGCGACGTGGCTGGTTGAGCAGGAATGGGCGCAGACGAGCGACGATATCCTGTGGCGGCGGAGCAAGCTGGGGCTGCATTTCCGCGCCGAGGATGTGGCGAGGCTTGCCGCGTGGATCGAATCGAAACCCAGCGCTCATGAAGCATGATGGCGTTCGGCTAAAACACCGCTATCCTTGGATCTCTAAAGATCTAAGGCATATTGCTCCGCCAGCTTGGCGCGGCGCACCTTCCATGTTTCGGCGAGCACCGGCACATCGCTCAGCGCGCGGAGGTCGGCGGGGCGATCCTTTGCCTCGCCGCCGATCAGCAAGCCGAACAGCGATGCCAGCGGCCATTCAGGATAGGGGCGCTCGACGAGTTTGAGCGTGTCGCCCGCGCGCACCTGCCCCGTTTCAAGGACGCGGTAGTACCAACCGGTGCGCCGCGTCTTGACGACCTGCGCCATCACCCCTTTTGTCCCGAACCGATGGTCGAGTTTCCAGCACGGCTGGCGCGCCTGGCTGACCTCGACGAGCGCGGTGCCGAGGCGGAAGCGGTCGCCCAGGCAGACGTCGCTTTCGTCGAGTCCAGTGGTCGAGATATTTTCGCCGAATGCGCCGGGCGCGCCCAGCAATGCATGATCGCCAAGCTGGCCGCGCCACCAGCCGTAATGATCGGCGGGATAATGGTGGATCGCCTTGTCGATGCCGCCATGGACGGTGCGATCAGCCTGCGCGTCACCAACCAGTCCCAAGGGCTCAACCGCCACGGCGTCCATAACCGGCAGCTTGCCGATCGCGCTCGGTTCGTCGTCGCCGCGGAAGGGACGAACCTGGCCCAGCAGGACGGCAAGAATGTTGGTTTGCATGACCCCGATAGATAGATCGCGCGCCGAAAATGGCAATTGCCCGAGCGGGACAAGCCGAACCGGGTCGGCTACGATGCGGGCATGAGCGATGCGATGATCAACCTTTCCATACAGCGACTGGGCCTCGCCGAACCCGGCGACGCCGCGCTGAGCCGCGGCATCGCCGTCGAAGCCCCGGTGTCGATCGAGGTCGGCGGCATCGGCTATGCTGTGATGATGGCGACCCCGGCCGATCTGGAGGATTATGGCTTGGGCTTCGCGCTGAGCGAGGGGCTGGTCGAGACCCCCGATCAGCTCGAGCGGATCGACGTGCATCCGGTCGAGGGCGGCTGGGCGCTGCGCCTCTGGGTACCGCCCGACCGCAAAGCACTCGCGCTCGAACGCGCGCGCCAGCGGGTGAGCGAGAGCAGCTGCGGGCTGTGCGGGATCGAGAATATCGAGCAGGTCTTGCGTCCCCTCCCCTCGCTGACCGCGCGCATCGCGACCGACCGCGCTGCGATTGCTGCGGCGCTGACCGCGCTGACGGATCATCAGCCGCTCGGGCGCGCCACCGGCGCGGTCCATGCCGCGGCCTTTTGTTCGCCTGCTGGAGAAATACTGCGCGCGCGCGAGGATGTCGGGCGGCACAATGCGCTCGACAAGCTTATCGGAGCGCTGGCGCGGGCGGGGACCGATCCGGCGACCGGTTTCATCCTGTTGTCGGCGCGGTGCAGTTATGAACTGGTCGAAAAGACGGTGCGCGCCGGCTGTCCGATGCTGGTCACCATTTCAGCGCCGACCAGCCTCGCCGCGGAGCGTGCGGTGCAGGCGGGGCTGACGCTGGTCGCACTGGCGCGCGCCGACGCCGCGCTCGTCATCAACGATGCGCGGGGGATGATCGCGTGAGGACGCTGGGCGCGGTGCTCGCGGGTGGGCGGTCGCGCCGTTTCGGTTCGGACAAGGCGGTCGCAATGCTCAATGGGCATTCGCTGCTGGATCATGCGCTGGCTTCGCTGCGCCCGCATTGCGACGCTGTGGTGATTGTCGGCCGCGACGAAGGCATCGCCGACTGGCCGCGCCCCGACATGGGGCCGCTGGGCGGCATCGCGGCGGCGCTGATCCTTGCGGCCGAAACCGGTTTCGACCAGATGCTGACCGCGCCAGTCGATTGCGTGCGCTTGCCGCCCGACCTGCGCGCACGGTTGGAACCGGCATCGGCGTTCGTCGACACCCAGCCGGTCATCGGGCTGTGGTCGGTCGCGGCGTTGGACGCCTTGCAGGCGATGCTGACGAGGGAGACCGACCATGCCGTGCGCGCTTTTGCCCGGCGGGTCGGTGCGCGCGGGGTCGCGATCGATTTTGCGCTGCCCAATATCAACAGTATTGACGATCTGGCGCGGCTGGCGAGCGACCCGGGCTAAGCCGCCATCGCAACGACGCGCACCGGGATCGCCTTCGCTGCCGGACAGCCGCTTGTCTTGTCATAATGGCCGAGCGGCAGCAGCGGGTTGAGTTCGGGATAATAGCCCGCGACCGAACCGCGCGACATTGGATAATCGATGATCGTCAGCCCCTCGACCCGGCGGACGACGCCGTCGTCGGTGATCGTTTCGAGCGCAACTTTGGTCCCCGCCGCCAGCCTGCGGTCGGCGATGTCGTCGGCGTTCATGAACAATATCATGCGGTCGTTGTACACGCCGCGATAGCGGTCGTTGTAGCTGTAGATCGTCGTGTTGAACTGGTCGTGCGAGCGCACGGTGGCGAGCCGCAACATGCTCGGGTCATCAACGGGCGCGTTGACTGCAAGGCCGGGCAGGATCAGGAAATTGGCCTTGCCGTTGGGGGTTGCCCACGCGCGGCGACGCGGAGGGATGTCGAGGTGGAAGCCGAGCGGCGCCTTGATCCGCTCGGAAAAATCGTCGTAGATTGCAGGATAGACCGCGGCGATCTTGTCGCGGATCAGGCTGTAATCGTCGATATAGCTCGCCCAATCGACCTTGCTGTCGGGCAAAGTCGCCATCGCCATGCGGCAGACGATTTCGGTCTCGGTCAGCAGATGCTCGCTCGGCGGGTCGAGCACGCCGCGCGAGGCGGTGACGTTCGACATCGAATCCTCAATGGTGACGAACTGTTCACCCGCCGCGGTGACAATCCGTTCGGAGCGCGCGATGACGGGCAGGATCAGCGCGTCCTTGCCGTGGACGAGATGCCCGCGGTTGAGCTTGGTCGCGATGCCAACGGTCAGGTCGAGCTGGCGCATCGCATCATAGGACCGGTCGGTATCGGGAACCGCGCGCACGAAGTTGCCGCCAAGGCCGATGAAGACTTTTGCGCTGCCGTCGAGCATCGCCTCGATCGATTCGACCGTGTGATGGCCGTTCTCGCGCGGGGGTTCGAAGCCGAACACCTCGCGCACCTTGTCGAGATAGGTCTGACTCGGCCGTTCATCGATCCCGACGGTGCGATCGCCCTGGACGTTCGAATGGCCGCGGATCGGTGAAATCCCGGCGCCCGGCTTGCCGAAATTGCCCTTGAGCAGCAGCAGATTGGCGATCTGCTGCACCAGCTTCGATCCCTGCTGATGCTGGGTCACTCCCATGCCGTAGCAGATGATCGTGGCGCTCGAACGGATATAGATGTCAGCGCAGCGGCAGATCTGCGCCTCGTCCAGCCCCGATGCCACGACGATCGCGGACCAGTCTTGTGCGGCGATGTCCGCCTGGAGCGCCGCAAACCCATCGGTGTGTTCGGCAATGAAGTCACGGTCGAACACCGCCTCGCCCGCCGCGTCGCGTTCGAACATGACCTTCATCATACCCTTGAGCAACGCGAGGTCGCCGCCGATCTTGATATGGACGAACTCGCTGGCCACCTCGGTCGAGCCGAAGGTCGCCATCTGGACGATGTCCTGCGGCTCGGTGAAGCGGACCAGCGCACGTTCGGGCATCGGGTTGACCGCGACGATCGGCACGCCGCGTTTGCGCGCCTCGACCAGCGGGGTCATCATCCGCGGCGCGTTGGTTCCGGCATTGTGGCCGATCAGGAAGATCGCCTCGGCATGTTCGAAGTCGCTCAGGACCACCGTCCCCTTGCCGATGCCGATCGATGGCGGCAGGCCGCGGCTGGTCGGTTCGTGGCACATGTTCGAACAGTCGGGAAAATTGTTCGTCCCAAACTCGCGCACAAAGATCGAATAAAGGAATGCCGTCTCGTTCGCGGTGCGGCCCGAGGTGTAGAATTCGGCTTGATGCGGGCTGTCCAGCGCGCGCAGATGCTGCCCGATCAGCGCAAAGGCATCGTCCCAGCTGACCGGCACATAATGATCGGTCGCGGCGTCATAGCGCATCGGCTCGGTCAGCCGTCCCTGCATTTCGAGCCAATAGTCCGACTGCTCCATCAAATCGGTGACGCTGTGCGCGGCAAAAAATTCGCGCGTGACGCGAAACGTCGTCGCCTCATGCGCCAGCGCCTTCGCGCCATTTTCGCAAAATTCGAGCTTCTTGGTGCAGCTCGCGTCGGGAAAGGCGCAGCTCGGGCATTTGAACCCGCCAGGCTGGTTCATGGCCAGCAGCGCGCGCGATCCCTTGGTCACGACGCTCTGTTCCATCAATACCTTGGCCGTGGCAGCAGCGGCGCCCCAGCCGCCCGCGGGGCTGGTATAGGTTCGGTAGCGGGGTTTCTCGTCGGCCATGGCGACGGGATTAGATCATATCGGGGCGCTTTTCTATCGATCGGCGAATTTTAGCGTGAAACGGGCGCCGCGTCCGTTCGGCCCTGCGCCGCTGGTCAGGTCCATGCCGGCCGCGGCGCACAACCGCCGCACAATATCGAGCCCAAGTCCGCTGCCCACGCTCGCCTCACCTTTGGCAAAAGGTGCGAATGGATCGGCGACCATCCCCATACCGGGGCCGTCGTCGCAAATCGTCAGGCAATCCTGTTTAAATTCGATGTGCAGATTGGCCGCAGCCGCATGCTGGAATGCGTTGCCGATCAGATTGTTGAGCACAAGCTGCAACGACGTCGGCTCGGCAACGATCGTCGCATCCCCAGCGACATTGTTCGACACGGAAAGTCGGTTCGCCGGAAAACGCACTGCCGCCGCGGCGATGGCCTTGTCGACAACCGGGCGCAGAGCGACGCTTTGCACCGGAAAGGCTTCGCCCTCGCGCGCCAGCGCGAGCAACAGGTCGAGCGTGTCCGTCATGTCGATGGTGGCGGTTTCGATCCGGCGCAGCGCCTCGGGGATCGGCGCGGGCAGGTCGCCACGTTGCGCAATGACTTCGGCCGCGCCGCGAATGACCGCCAGCGGGGTGCGCAGTTCGTGGCTCGCGTCCCGGGTGAAACTGCGCTCGCGGTCGACAAAGCCGCGGATGCGCTGGAACGCCTGTCCGAGTGCGCCCGCCAGCACCCCGATCTCGTTCGCCGGATAATCCTCGCGGCGCACGACAGGGACGGTTTCGCTGCCACCGTCGGCGACGTCTTTCGCGAGTCGGCTGAGGGGGCGCATCGCGCGATTGGCGAGCCACCAGCCAAGCAGCGCCATCACCAGCGCGATGAACAGGCTGAGCCCAATCAGGAACTGGATCATCCCATCGCGCACCGGACGAACGAGCAGATAACGACTGACCTCGGCCACTGCGACCGCGGGCGTGCCGCCGGGAGCCGCACCGGTTCGCCGATCCAGCATGAAATGCTCGACATGGTAGTGACGCCCCGCCACTCCATAAAATTCGCGCTGCTGGGGGTTGGCTGCAACTCGTGCGGCCAGGTCGGCGGGTAGGCCAGCCTTTCCAGTATAGATTTTGACGTAGGCGACTTCGGGTATTGTCAGGGTACCATCGCGGCGCCAGCTTTGCTGCTGCCGCGCAATTTCGCCGGTTAATGCGTTGCTGAACAACCGGTCTTCGAGCGTGTAAGCAAAGATAAAAGTCGCCAGGCCGAACACCGCGCTGGTAGCGAACACGGTGGCGACCAGCGCGGCGATAACGCGGCGGCGCAGACTGTAGGACCGCTGCCTCATTGCGGCGCGCTCAGGCGAAAGCCGATGCTGTGGACGGTTTCGATCATCGGCGCGCCGAACGGCTTGTCGACGATCTGGCGCAGCAGGTGGATGTGGCTGCGCAGCGCATCCGACGATGGCGGCTCGTCACCCCATAGTTTGCGCGCGATCTCGGTGCGCGCGACCGGCTGCGGCGATGCTTCGGCGAGCAGCAGCAATATGTCCCAGAGCAGCGGCGACAGCCGGAGCAGCTGCCCAGCGCGGGTTGCGGTGCGCAACTGGCGGTCGATGGTCAGCGTACCGACGACGATGCTGTGCGACTGTCCCAGCTGCGGCCGCTGCGCCAGCGCCGTGATCCGCGCCGCCAGTTCGGCGAGCGAAAAGGGTTTGACCAGATAATCGTCGGCGCCGCTCGCAAATCCCGCCAGCTTGTCGTCGAGGGTATCGCGCGCGGTGAGCATCAGAATCGGAATCCGGTGATCGGCGCGGCGGCGGATTTCGGCGCACACGCTCAGGCCGTCGCGGCTCGGCAGCGCGAGGTCGAGCAGGACAACATCGACGGGGCGCATCAAGGCCTCGCGCACCCCCACTTCGCCATCAGCGGCATAATGGAGCCGATGCCCCAGCGCCTCCAGATAGTCGATGACGTTGCCCGCCAGATCGGCGTTATCCTCGACCAGCAAGATGTCGAATGCGTCGTTCAAACCAGATCCTTCACCGGGCCCGCCCAGTTCCCCCGCAAAGCCTTGGCGATGCAAGGTCAAAATAGCGTCAAAACCGCTTTCACATCGTCCTGACGTCAGATCTGCCAGACCGGCGGCATCCTGACACCATGTGGAGCGAGACGATGGAGAAACAGAAGAAGAATTTGGCGATGTGGGCGGTTGGCCTGTTGATCGCCGTCCCCCTGCCCTCCCAGGCACAGGCCGATGTCGGCCCCAAGGCGGACCGCGTCTTGCTCGTCGTCAGCAGCCATGGCGCCGACGGCGGCAACACCCGCCCCGGCTTTGAAATGGACGAATTGTCGCAGGCCTATGCGGTGTTCGCCGACAATGGGCTGACCGTCGACATCGCCAGCCCCGCGGGGGGTGTTGTCGTCGCCGACAAATTCGATCCCAAAAAGCCCTATAACAGCCGCTTCATCGCCGATTCCGTGGCCAGCGCCAAGCTTGCCTCGACCCTCCCATTGGTCAAAGCGGCCAGCGACAATTACGCCGCGGTGTTCGTCGTCGGCGGCAAGGGCGCAATGTTCGACCTGCCGGTCAATACCGACCTCAAGACGCTGATCGCGCAAACCTATGACGCCGGCGGGGTGATCGGCGCGGTCTGCCACGGTCCCGCCGTGCTAATGAATGTACCGATGAAGGACGGCAAATCGCTGATCGCTGGGCGCGCCGTGACCGGCATGTCGAACGAGGAAGAATTGCTGTTCGGCAAGCGCTGGATCCCCGCCTTTCCCGTGTTGCTTGAAGACGGCCTGCGCGGCGCCGGGGCAAAGTTCAGCGCCGCGCCGATGATGCTCAACCATGTCGTCGCTGATGGCCGGATCGTGACCGGGCAGAACCCCTTTTCGACGTTCGGCACCGCCGAGGCCGTGGTTCGCGCAATGGGCCGCAAACCCGCGCCGCGCGAACCCTTCGCCGACGAACGCAGCATCGCGCTGATCCAACGGGTGCTTGCGGGTGAGGTTGCCGAAGCACGCCACTCGCTCAAGGCGAACCCGGCGCACTATGACGTCCCGCTGATCGCCGCCTGGGGGCTGTACCGGTCGAAAACGCCAGGCGCCGACCGGACGATGATCGAAAGCGCAATCACCGTGATGGAAGTCGCGCTGCCACATTATGACGAGCCGCGGCTGGTGGCCGCGATCGCCGAGGCGCGCGGCAAGTTGACGACGGCGTCGTAGCGCGACGCAACATTGGGGGGCGTGATGCGTTAGGTGCGCATCACGCTAGAAAAAGGAATCCCCCCGATGAGCGACGACATCAAGAAGCAGTTCTGGAAAGCCCTGGCCGACAGCCCCTATGTGATGATCGGCGCGACCGGCGAACGCGAACATCATATCCCGATGAATGCGCAGCTCGACAAGGACGCCGACGGCGCCTTCTGGTTCTTCACCTCGACCGACAACCGCCTAGCGGGCGGCGGCCCCGCGATGGCGCAATTTGCGTCAAAGGGACACGACCTGTTCGCGTGTATTTCGGGCACGCTCGTCCATGAAAGCGACCGCGCGCTGCTCGACAAATTGTGGAGTAACGGCGTCGCGGCTTGGTACGACGGCGGCAAGGACGACCCCAAGCTGGTGCTGCTCCGCTTTGATCTGGCTGACGCCGAAATCTGGACCGCCGACCCCGGGATCAAGGGCATCTTCAAGCTGATGACCGGCATGACGATGAAGGAAGGCGAACTCGGCCAGCACGCCGAGGTGATGCTGTAATTGCAAATCCTCCCTGTGGCGCAGCCATGGGGAGGTGGCAGCGCGAAGCGCTGGCGGAGGGGCTTTGGCGCTAACGTCGCGGCCACTCCACGACTCCCTTCGCGAGTTGTCCCCCTCCCCATCGCTGCGCGACGGGGAGGATCAAACGACGGGTGGCCCGATCCGCCCTTCCCGAAACTCGAACCCACCCTCCCGGTCCCGCGCCAGCAACGCGGGACCGTCCAGGTCGACCCAACGCGCGCGCTGCGCCAGCAAGAACGCGGGGGCGATCGCTAGGCTGGTCGATAACATGCACCCGACCATGATCGACAATCCCGCCGCGTCGGCGGCATCGGCGATCCGGAGCGCCTCGGTCAGCCCGCCCGCCTTGTCGAGCTTGATATTCACCCCGTCGTAAAAGGCGCCGATCCGCATGACATCGGCGACAGTCTGGCAGCTTTCGTCGGCAACGAACGGAATCGGCGCATAAATCGGATCGAGCAGCGCGTCGGCGCCGACCGCAACCGGCTGCTCGATCATCTCGACGCCAAAGTCGGCGAGCGCCTCGGCTTCGCTCAAAATATCAAGTTCGCCCCAGCTTTCATTCGCATCGACGATCAGCTGCGCCTCCGGTGCGCCGGTGCGCACCGCAGCGACGCGCAGCCGGTCATCTTCGCCGGTCAGCTTGATCTTGAGCAGGCGATAGCCGTCGGCCTCGGCGGTCGCAGCCTGTCCGGCCATCGCCCCCGGCGATCCCAGCGAAATGGTAAAGGCGGTGACCCGCGCGATCGGAGCGCCTTCGCAACCAACAACCTGCCACAGACGCAGCCCGCGCTGCTTCGCCTCCAGATCCCATAGCGCGCAGTCGAGCGCGTTACGCGCGGCCCCGGGCGCCATCAGCTCCTGCACCGCGGCCCGCGCCTCGGCCGCATCCATGTCGGCGATATGCGGCGCGGCGCGCAGAATCGCATCGCGGCACCCCACGGCATCCTCACCCAGATAAAGGACAGGCGTGCCTTCGCCGCGCCCGATCGCCCCTTCGCCCGCCACCTCGGCAACGATGACATCGACATGGACGCCATGCACCGCGACGAAGTCTGCCGCGACCGCCCAACGCTCAACCCGCGCGCTTTTCAGTTGGATCGCCATACAGGAAGGCTAGGGTAGATCGCGATGACCGGCAAATCCCTTTCCGAACGCATCGGTGACCTTGGCCACCGCCTCGCCGTTGACGCACACGCCGCGTGGCTCGCCGCGCGCGACCCGCGCGTGCCGATGCTCGCACGGTTCCTTGCGGTCGCGGTCGCCGCCTATGCGCTGTCGCCGATTGACCTGATCCCCGATTTCATTCCGATCCTCGGCTGGCTCGATGACCTGATCATCGTCCCATTGGGATTATGGGCGGTGCGCCGCCTGATCCCCGGGCCGCTGTGGAGCGACCTCCACGCCGCCGCAGAAGCCGCAAGCGAACGCCCGTCGAGCCGCGCGGGGCTGGCGTTTGTCCTGCTGCTATGGGCGGGGTTGCTCTATCTTGGATATTGGGCGGTACGGACGTCGCCGATGCATTGAAAACTGCGTTCATGCCGACGTCCGCTTTGGGGTCGGGAACTGCCCTAACATCCTCTCCCCTTGAGGGAGAGGATAGCGCAGCTTGCTCCGTCAGGAGCTAGCGAAGCTTGGTGAGGGGGTGCGCCGCCAGCGGGCGCAAAACCCCTCTCAACTGCGGCTAGGCAGCGAGCTGCCGAGCCTTCGTATCTCTCCCTCAAGGGGAGAGAAAGGAAATGGGCCATGTCCGCCACCGGCCGCTTCACCCCCCGTTGCTGCGGATCCACCCCTCGACCACCGGCGCAATATCCTCGCGCCATTTACGGCCATTGAAGATGCCGTAATGGCCGACGGTCTTGGCCATCAGATATTTCTTCTTCTCGGCGGGTAGCGATTTGGTCAGCGTAAGCGCCGCTTTCGTCTGGCCGATCCCCGAAATATCGTCGCGCTCGCCTTCGATCGCCAGCAGCGCAATATCCTCGATCGCGGTGAGGTCGACCGGCTTGCCGCGATGCAGCATCTCGCCCTTGGGCAGCGCGTGGCGTTGGAATACGACATCGACGGTTTGCAGGTAGAATTCGGCGGTCATGTCGCACACCGAGCGATATTCGTCGTAAAATTCCTTGGTCTTGTCGGCCTCTTCGCCGTCGCCGTCGACCAGATGTTTGAACATCGACCAGTGGCTCATCATGTGATTGCCCAGGTTCATCGACATGAAGCCCGCAAGCTGCAGAAAGCCGGGATAGACGCGGCGCCCAGCGCCCGGATAATAGGCCGGGACCGTCGCGATGACATTTTCCTGGAACCACGCATGCGGGCGCGTCATCGCATGCTGGTTGACTGCGGTCGGCGCCTTGCGCGTGTCGATCGGGCCGCCCATCATCGTCAGCGTTTTCGGACGGCACTTGTTCTTGTCCGCGGCCATGATTGCCGCAGTGGCAAGCGCGGGAACCGACGGCTGGCACACCGCCAGCATGTGCGCGCCGGGGCCGATATGCTCCATCCAGCCGATCAGATAATCGATATAATCGTCGAGGTCGAACTTGCCCGCCTCCAGCGGCACGTTGCGCGCGTCGCGCCAGTCGGTGATCCACACGTCATGCCCGGGCAGCATCCGCTCGACCGTCCCGCGGAGCAAGGTCGCATAATGGCCCGACATCGGCGCGACGATCAGCAGTTTCGGCGCATCCTTGCTACCCTTGTGCTTGAAATGCTTGAGCTGGCCGAACGGTTTGCGCGCTTCAATCGACTCGGTCACTCGCACGATTTCGCCATCGACTTCGGTTTCGTACAGCTCGAACCCTGGCTTGCCGCGCGGCGCGGCGGCGTGCGCGAACACCTCCAGCGCCGATGCAAATTGCGGACTGCCGCCGAAATAGCCGAGCGGGTTCGCGGGATGCTGCATGACCTGCGCGCCCGCGGTCGCCAGCGCGCTCGCGCCCGCGAGCCAGCTCTTTTGCATTTCAAAGGCGTGATACAGCATGATCGATACGTTCCTTGGCAAGCCCCGACGCTCTTTGGGCGTCTGTTCGTTGACGCCAGTCTAGGGCTTCGATTTCATTGTGCAATGCATCAAAATCGCTGTACCTGTGCAATTTCGGTCCTAAACCGCCCCTCCGCTATGCAGCCCGGCTTCAAAGCACATGAAGCAAGGCGGTCATTCTGCGTCGTTGAGCGCGGGCGTCGCCGCTGCTAGGGCCGCTGCAATGGCCAGTACCCCCGACCTTTCCCTAGCGAAAACCGCCGCCGAACCCCGCCGCAAGCTCGGCAGCCTGCGGATGATCTGGCACTATGCCAGCGCCTATCCGCTGCAACTGGTCATCGCGGCGGTTGCGCTCGGCGTCGCCGCGCTCGCGACCTTGGCGATTCCATGGCAGTTCAAGGAAATGATCGACAGCGGCTTCGTCGCCGGCGGCGGCGACGTCGCCCCGCATTTCCGTCTGTTTTATGGCATCGTGTTGACTCTGGCGCTCGCCACCGCGCTGCGCTTCTATTTCGTCAGCTGGCTGGGTGAACGCACCGTCGCCGACATCCGCCAGGCGGTGCAACGCAACCTGCTGCGTTTGGCGCCCGGCTTTTTCGAGGAAAACCGGCCGTCCGAAATCGCCTCACGGATGACGTCGGACACCACCATCATCGAACAGGTCGTCGGCACCACCGTGTCGGTGGCGCTGCGCAATATGGTGATGGGCATCGGCGGCATCGCCTATCTCTTCACTTTGTCGCCCAAGCTGACCGGTGGTATCCTGCTCGGCATCCCGGTGATCATCATGCCGATCGTCCTGCTCGGCCGCCGCCTGCAAAATGTCTCGCGATCAAGCCAGGACCGCGTCGCCGACATCGGCGCGACCACCTCCGAACAGCTTGGCGCGATGAAGATCGTCCAGGCCTTCGGACAGGAAGATCGTGAGGCAGGCCGCTTTGCCGCGGCGGTCGAGGCGACCTTTGCCACCGCGAAGCGCCGCATTCGCCTCCGCGCGATCATGACCGCGATCGTCATCGGCCTGCTGTTCGGGGCGATCACGACCCTGCTGTGGTACGGGGCGGAGGGCGTCGCCGCGGGGACGATCACCGGCGGCACCATCGCTGCCTTTGTCCTCACGGGCGGCCTGGTCGCAGGCGCGTTCGGCGCACTGACCGAGGTTTATGGCGACCTCTTGCGCGCCGCGGGCGCCGCCGAGCGGCTCAGCGAACTGCTCAATGCGGAGGCGAGCATTGCCCCGCCCGCACAACCCCGCGCCTTACCCGAACCCCCGCGCGGCACACTCGAATTCGTAAACGTCGAATTCCACTATCCGACCCGCCCCGACGCCCCCGCGCTGCACGATTTCAACCTCGCGATCCAGCCGCGCGAAACGGTCGCAATCGTCGGCCCCTCGGGCGCCGGCAAGTCGACCCTGTTCCAGCTGGCCGAGCGTTTTTACGATCCGCAGACCGGGCAGATCCTGCTCGATGGCGTCCCGCTCACCGACGCCGACCCGGCCGATATTCGCGCCCGCATCGCGATGGTGCCGCAGGAAACCGTGATCTTCGCCGCCTCGGCGCGCGACAATCTGCGCTACGGCAATTGGGACGCGACCGACGATCAATTGTGGGACGCCGCGCGCGCCGCCAATGCCGAGGAATTTCTCCGCAAGCTGCCCGACGGTCTCGACACCTTCATGGGCGAAGGCGGCGCCCGCCTGTCGGGTGGCCAGCGCCAGCGGGTCGCGATCGCCCGCGCGCTGCTCCGCCGCGCGCCGCTGTTACTCCTCGACGAAGCCACCTCGGCGCTCGACGCCGAATCCGAAAAGCTGGTGCAGGACGCGCTCGAAAACTTGATGCACGACCGGACGACGATCGTCATCGCGCACCGCCTCGCGACCGTCCGCGCCGCCGACCGGATCATCGTCATGGACAATGGCCGCATCGTCGAGGAGGGCAAGCACGACACGCTCGTCGCCGCCGACGGCCTTTACGCCCGCCTGGCGCGGTTGCAATTCCAGGACAATCTCGCCCCGGCCTGACCGGCCTCTACCCTGCCAAGGATGCGACCATGCTCTATGAAATGACCGTTCCTGCTTACACAAACGGCCTGCGCGCGCTGTCGGCGCAATTGGACAAGGCGCTGGCCTGGGGCGCCGATAACGGGATTGGCGAATTACAGCTGGTCGTCGCACGCCTCGCGCCCGATATGTTCCCGCTCGCTGCCCAAATACGTTTCAGCTGCTTGCAGGCGATCCAGCCACTCATCCGCCTTGGCGCGACCGACGCGCCGACGCTGACCGAGGATGCGGCGGACTTTGCCGGCCTTCAGGCGCAGATCGCATCGACGCTGACGTGGCTCGACATCATCGATGCCGCCGCCATCGACGCCGACCCGGATCGCCCTGTCGGTTTCGATCTGCCCAACGGCATGGCCTTCGACATGACCGCGCTCACCTATGTTCGCGACTGGGCGCAGCCACAATTTTATTTCCACGCCGTCGCCGCCTATTCGATCCTCCGCCATATGGGCGTGCCGCTCGGCAAGATCGACTATGTCGGCTATATGATGGCCTACCTGCGCCCGGGCACCGCCCCCGCCGCCTAATCCGCAGCAGACAGGGCAAAGGCCCGATTAGCGCCGCCTATTGCGGCATCGCGGGACCAGTGCGTTTCGATCCGCCGTCACACAGATCGCGCCGATCGCTCGGTCGATGCGACGCCACTATGATTTCGTCAGACCATGGGCTGCCCGAGGGTATGCCACAGGCGCCGGGTGGCTGGCGGTGGGGTGCGTAAATTTCTGCCACTATGCGCAACCCGCCATCTGGCCCGCGCCAAAAGAAAGGGCGGCACCTTTCAGTACCGCCCTCGCTTGTTTCTTCCAGTCCCGGTCGGGAATGGAAACCGGTCTTACATGCCCGAGTTCGGACCGTAAGTGATTTCCACGCGACGGTTCTGGTCGTTGCGGACGCCATCGGCGGTGGCAACGGCCGGGCGGCTTTCGCCGAAGCCCTGCGCGCTGATCGAGCCATCCGAGATACCGCGAGCGGTCAGATAGCTGCGAACCGCGGTGTTGCGGCGTTCCGACAGGCCGACGTTGTACGTGGCCGAACCCGAACGGTCAGCGTGACCGGCCAGCATGACCTGCGTACCCGTGCAACCACGGTTGTAGGCGCTGATCGCGTTGTCGAGCGTCGAAGCCGCTTCCGGCGTGATGTTCGACTGATCCCAGTCGAAGTACACGATGTACGGCCCAGGCTCACACACCGGCGCCGGGGGCGGCGGGGGCGGCGGGGGCGGCGGGGGCGGCGGCGGGGGAGGCGGCGGCGGCGGTGCCACAACCGGCTCCGGTGCACCACCAAAGTTGAAGGTCAGCGTACCCAGAACCGAGTGCGAACGGAAACGCGTCGAAACGTCACGGCCAACCTGGTCAACCAGATCGACATTATCAACGTTGAAGAAGCGGTACTTCACGCCAACGTCGATGGTGTCGCTGAGGGGAGCGCGGATGCCCGCGATCGCCTGCCAGGCAAAGCCCGTGTCCGAATCGTCAAGGAACGCACCGGCGAACACAGGTTCGACCGACACGCGAGCCACACCGGCACCACCGCCGACAAAGCCCTGAAGCCCGTCGTCGTCACCGAAGTCGAGCATGCCATTGACCATGAAGCTCAGCGCATTGGTATCGCCGTTCAGATCGAAAGCACCGGTCGCGAGCGGACCTGCACCGCTGACCGACTGGGGGATTCCCGGAACATTAAAGCGGCCCGACTTGATATCGGCTTCACGATAACCGACTTCAACTTCGGCGCGGAAACCGCCGAAATCGTAACCGACAGTACCCTCGAAGTCATAACCATAACGATGATCGAGCGAACCGGCGTTTTGCGTCGCGCCAATATCGAGATCCAGATCTTCAATGATCATAACGCCGGCGCCCACGCCAACATACCAAGAGTCGTCGCGCGCCAAAGCAGGCGACGCCAGGGCAGTGGAGGCTAACGCCACAGCTACGGCAAGCTTCCTCATAGTAATTCCCCTTTCAAATTGAGATATACGTCTCGGCAGACGTCCTACTCGCCGCTTTGGTTCCGTGCAAGTGAACAAATCGCTAATCTGTTGCTAAAAAGTCGCACTTTTCAAATCCGCGAGCGGAAATTCAGCCTGAAATCAGAAGGCCCTGCGCCGCAAGGTGCAGGATCAACGTCGCCAGCGCGCTACGCGCTTCGGCATCGATTGTCGAGCCTCCCGATGGCACTGCAATCGGCCTCGGCTCGACCCAGGCGCCATCGTCGAATCGCAACCGCGCTCCATCGGTCAATCGAGTCACAATCATGCCAGCACGCGGCGCGGCGAATCGCCATCCGCCGGCGGTCCATAGCGCGATCGCTTTTGCATGGTCGTGCCAGCCGCCCGTTGCAGTGTCGCCGACCAGCCAGCATTGCCCCGGTGCGGGGTCGGACGGGGGATCGTTTATCGGGCCAGCCTCGACCGCGCTATGCTCCAACGCGTCGATCAGGGTCAGCGCTTCGTTATGCGTCAACTCTTTCTGCGCCTGCGCCACTGCAAGCAGCGGCAGCGCATGGCGCGCCGTTATCGCCATATCGGTCATCGCATTCTCCTTTTATATCAGTGGCAAGATGAGCGGTCGTGACAGGTCGAAATCGCCAACTTGGCGAATCGCCAGCGCGGTCCCGGGCGGCAACGCCGCCATCACACCGGCGTCGATTGACAGCATCGGCACCGCGCTGTCCCATGCCGCGATGCCCGGAACCGGCGGCGACAGGACAATGCGCCACGCCTCTTGCCCCTCCCCCAGCGGCAGATCGACATGGTCGCGCCAGCCGGCATCGGCCCGGCTCCGACGCCGCCACGATATCAGGACACCGCCCGCCCCGTCGGGAGCGATGCGCCCATGCACCGGCGCCAGCGGCCGCAACGCTTGGCGCGCGGCCGGCACCGTCACGTCGGTCATCGCCGTTCCGCCGCGCGGCGCCCATTGCACCCGCGCCGCGCCGCTTTCCGCTGCAACCGCCAGCGCCTCGGGCAACAGCATCGGCGCACTATCGTCGAGCAGCACGAACGGAGCCCCCGCCGCTTGCCCCGTTGCGCTCCCGGTCCCTGCCCGCCCGCGCAGCAAAAGCGACAACCGCCATGTCGCCGGGCCGACGACCTCGGCCGCGCCGACCCCATCATCCCATAAGTCCCATACACCCGCGACAAAGCAGGCCGCGCAGCACCCTGCGCAGCCTTCCGGCCAAACCAGTTCATGATGTTCTCCAAAAGAAAACGGCCAGCAGATGCTGGCCGCATATATTTCAGTGAAAGAGCCGAGTCAGTCGGCGGACGAAACAGTGTCGCCTGATGCTGGTTCGACGAAACTTACCACAATCGCTCCGAGCCGGATTTCGTCATCGCCAATAAAGGCGCGGACCTTAATTGCGCAATCCTGGGTTATTACAAGGTTATGCATTCTAGCGGGCAAAAAAAGCTCGACAAAAGAAACTGAATTCTCATCTCCAAACGGAGAGGGGTTTAAGGGAGTAGACGGAAATTCCGCTGAGGCCTCGAACAACAGCTCGTCGCCATCCTTGTTTTTCTGTGTATTGTTACGCGCGTACAGGAATCCCCACAATTACCCCGCCGATCATCCTCAGGCTAAGTCAAACCCGCAAGAGTCATGGTGCTATCCGCTAAGCGCCCTTGGGGCTTATCGTGAGTGGTTGCAGGACCACTATATAGAGGGCGGCAAATTTGCCGGATACCTACAGGGCAAGGTTAAGAGCGGCGACCTAGACCCGACCACCGATCACACCGCAATGCGGGCAGACAACGCCGTCAGCCCAAACGATGCTTTCCAGATGCTCGAAAGCCTTGGCTTCGTCGTGGAAGTAGGGGGAAGAAAGAACCGACATGGTGATATGCTCCGTTGATGAGCATTATCTACCACTTAGCTGTGGGTGTGTAAAGTACATAATCGCGCGACATGTGCCATATCAGCGTAACGATGTCAAGTATAAATAACCTATATGGTTATCCTATGCGCTTTTCGGCGGTTCCCACAGTTCGATCGGATTGCCCTCCGGATCGTGAACCCGCGCGAAGCGGCCGGTCGCCGGGTCGTTCCATTCGGGTTTGGTGATCACATCGTCGCCGGCTTCGTGAAACGGGGCCAGCACGGCGTCGAGGTCATCGACGCGCAGGTTGATCATATACTGGCGGTCGGCGGCGAAATAGTCGGTGTCGGCCTTGAACGGCGCGAACACCACCGGCCCCGCGGCGACATTCCACGTCCATTCGTCGATCGGGCCGGTGTCGTCGGCGTTGCATCCCGCACCGATGCCCAGCCGTTCCTTGTACCAGGTGTTGAGCGCGTCGGGATCGCGCGCCCGGAAGAACAGCCCGCCGATGCCTTTGACATGCCCCATGTCCGCCTCCTCATCATGTGGCGGGCAGACTAGGCCGATTGCGTCAGCGTTTCCACTCTCCGCTGCCGCGGAATTCCTCGCGGACCTGGCCCGACTGGTTGAGCCGCGGGTCGGCGTAGATCGGCGTCGGCGCGGGCGCGGCGACGGGCGATGACATGACGGGCGCGGTCGGCGCCATCGTGCCGGGCAGCGGCGCCGCGGCGACATCGGGGAGAGGCGCACCGACGCCGCTCAGCATCGGGGCCGGACCCGCACCGGGGGGCAGACCCTGACCCTTCAGGATCGCCAGCTGCTGCGCCAGCGGCAGATAGGGGCCGGGCACCGGCTCGCGGCCCAGATACGGCGCGCGAAACGCGTCGGGCATGCCCCAGCGGCCGCGCCAGCGGTGGAAGATATGCGCGCCGACGATGTTGGTCATCACCAGGCTCTTGCCCCAGCGCGGCCAGATCGCTTGGGTGTGATAATGGGTGGCCAGGCCGACCTTGGGGAAAACAAAGCCGCCCAGCGCCGCCGAGGCCACGCGGCTGGCGCGCAGCCAGTTGGGCTTGCTGGGCGCGCGCGCCATCGCACCGTCGCAGCTGAAAGTGAATTGGCACACCCCCGCGCGCTGCGACCCCTGAAAGACGACGCCGCACACGGTGTTGGGAAAGCTGGGGTGGCGGACGCGGTTGATCACCGTCTGCGCGACGCCGCGCATCCCGTCGTCGGTCTCGGACGCCGCCTCGTAATAGATGGCGGCGGTCAGGCAATAATGCGCGCGCTCGCGGTCGAGCGCGGTGACGCCGCGAAAGACATAAGGTTTGGCGGGCGGGCCGACAAAGGCCTCGTCGCGCAGCAAGGCCGGGTCGGCGGGGGGCAGCGCGGCGGCATCGCCAAAACCGATGCTGGCCGGATCGGGCAGCGTCGGATCGATCTTCAGCGCCTCCTCATAATCCTCGGCATTCATGATCGCCCAGCGCGCGGGGTCATAGGCACGAAAATCGAGCGGCACCGATACGCTGTACGGGCCAAACGCCGCGGGCGGGCGGAGCTGCCCGCTCGACAGCAGAAACGCCAGGCACGCAACCGCCATGACCGCGATGATCGCCGCCCAAAAGGCGCGTCCTGGCCCCGCCGGTTGTTCCGGCGCCGGGTCGCGCCACGTCGAGCGGGCGGTCAGGTTCAGTTCGGGCTTCATGCGCGCATCAAATTCCATCGCCCCGCCCGCGCCGATTCGCGCGAACGGGGTGCCAAGCCGCCTTATACGCGCAAACGCCAATAAAATGTTGCAGTCGTGGAGATGTGCCGCGGCAGGACGTCCAGACTGGACCCGGAAAGGCTCATCGGCGGGCGTTAGCGACCTGTTGACGCCGGTGGATTACAGCCGTGCCATGACCGGCGTTGGCATCCCATCCTATCGGCGCAGCGCGCGCACCGATTGGCGGATGTGGTTGCTGTTGGCGTTTGGCCTAGGGTTTCTGTGGGCCGGATCGGTCATCGATCCCGCCGATAATTGCAGCGAGGACGGCCGCGAATGCGCGCCGTGGCTGGTGCCGCTGGCGCAGGGGTTCGGGGCGCTCGTCGCGCTGGGCGCGGGGCTCAACATGCTCGCCAATCCGAACCGCGGCAGCTTTGTCGATCCCGCAACCGGCGATCTGGTGTGGTGGCAAGGACGGATCGGCAGCAGCGGCGGCGACGAAGGCCGCATCCATCCCTCGCAGATCGGCAAGTTGCGCATCGTCCGGCAGGACGACAGCGATGACGAAGTGCATCTGTACAACCGCGCCGGCGACCGGCTGTTCTGGTTCGATCAGGAGGTGATACCGTGGCCCTATGAGCGCTGGGCGGAGCGGCTGGCGGCAGCGTGGCCGCACATCGTCGTCGAACGAAGCGACTGACGGTATCGATCGCGGGGGACTATCCGCCGCGATGGTCCGGCCCGGCGCCCGAGGGGCGCCGAGCCGAAGATCATTCAGGCAGGCTGAAGATTGACAGCCGAGGTCTTGCCGCGCTGGTCGGTTTCCAGCTCGTACGAAACGCGCTGTTCCTTGTTCAGCGTCGACATGCCGGCGCGCTCGACGGCAGTGATGTGGACGAAGCTGTCGCCCGAACCATCTTCGTTGGCAATGAAACCATAGCCCTTGTCAGTGTTGAAGAATTTTACGGTGCCGATAGGCATGGGATGTTTCCTTTCACGAAAACAGATAATCAACCGGCAAAAGCACCGGAGGAGCTGGTAGCGCGTGAAGGGAAGTATCCGCCGTAGGCATCAAATTTCCGTCGCAGGCGACGTTAGCGAAATCCTACTGCGACAAATTTGACGAAAAGTCAAGCTTTTGCGCAGGTCATCGAATCCCAGTCGCGCCGAAGCCTCATGATTTGGCGATATCGTCGCGCGCTGCGTAGCGATATCCGATCCGGGCAAAATCGGTTGGGGCGCAAGGTCGTCGCGGCGGCGCGCAGCGCAGTATTTTGTACCGGTTGCTTTGCATAAGCGTCGGTGGGCGCCATGGCCGGACGGTTGGCGCACGAGAAACGCGTGTCCGCAGTGTGCGGGAACGCGTGCGATCATTGGGGGTAGGCATGACCGATGCACAGCGGCGCGAACGAAATTTCTGGTGCTTCTGGTTGGGCGGATTGCTCATCCTGGCGATCATGATCGCGATGAATCCTCTGTTTGCGAACGACGTCGCGCCATGGGGGATCAGGGACCATCAATCGGCTGGGAGCGCCATGGGCGTCGACGCTATTCAGGCCGCGTGGCAGGCGGCGGGGGTGATGGACATTGCGCGGTGGGCGATCGCGTTGGACCTGATCTATATCGCGGTCTATTCCTTTGGCGCCTATCGCGGCGGGCAGATGTTTCGCGCCGCGGAAAAGCCGGCGCTGCAAAGGCTGGGCTGGCTGATCATGATTGCCGCGATCATTGTGTGCGTCGGCGACTATATTGAAACAATCTGTCAATTTATCCAGGCACTGCGCTTTGCGGGCAATGATCGCTTGGCCGAAATCGCCGCCGCGGCGCAGCCGATCAAGTCGACAGCGTTCCTGATCAGCCTGTTCGGCATCATCGCCGCCTTGATCGTCCGGCGGCGAGGGCGGCGCTCCGCATAAGGCTGATATCAGAAGATCGCGCACCCCGCTCTCTCATTCCCCCTTGCCGACTCACCCGCCGCAACGTATACGCAGCGTACTTCTTGACATGGTTAGCCAGTTGGGACGTCGGGGCCGCGGGCCGCGGCGGCTATACCCACATGCTTGCCGGTCATCCGATTTGAAAGACTGACTTGGCCGATCTTGACGTCCTGACCGCGATCATCGCGCCCGAAGCCGAGGCGATGGGCCTGTCGCTCGTGCGCGTTGCCTTTTTTGGCGGGACAAGCGATCCGACCTTGCAGGTGATGGCCGAGCGTCCCGAGACGCGGCAGCTGACGATCGACGATTGCGCCGACCTGTCGCGCCGTATTTCGGTGCAGCTCGACGCGCTGGAGGAAGCGGGCAAGGATCCGATCGATCAGGCGTATCGGCTGGAAGTGTCGTCGCCGGGGATCGACCGCCCGCTGACCCGCCCGAGCGACTTCGCCGATTGGGCGGGTCATGAGGCAAAGGTCGCGCTGAAGGAAAAACTCAACGGCCGCCAGCGCTTCAACGGCCTCTTGGTCGGGATCGACGGCGATATCGTCACGATTTTGGACAAGGAAGAAGTCGAGCACAAACTGCCGTTCGACGCGATCGACACGGCCAAGCTGGTGCTCACCGACAAACTCATTGCTGCAACCGTCCCGCTTTCAGCCGAAGGCGCCGACGAACTGGAAGAAGAAGGACAGGACTGATGGCCACTGCCATTTCCGCCAACCGCGCCGAACTGC
>NZ_DASYHE010000042.1:0-99523 GCF_035998965.1 Sphingopyxis sp. | reverse complement strand
CAGCGCCGCGACGATCTTGTCGGTGCCTTCCAGCCCGGCCCAGAACATCGGGCCGCCGCGATAGACCGGCCAGCCATAGCCATAGATCCACACGACATCGATGTCCGACGCGCGCTGCGCCTTGCCTTCGGACAGGATCAGCGCGCCTTCGTTGACCATCGGGTACAGGGTGCGTTCGATGATCTCCTGATCGGTGATCTCGCGCTTCTGGGTTCCGGCCTTGGTGCGGAACTCCTCGATCAGCTCGGCGACGCGGGCGCTTTCCGACGGCTGACGCTTTTCGTCATAGTCGTAGAATCCCGCCTGCTTCTTCTGGCCCCAGCGCCCCTCGGCGCACAGCGCATCGCGGATGCTTTCGATCCGGTTGGGGTCGCGGTGCCAGCCGATGTCGACCCCGGCCAGGTCGCTCATCTGGAACGGCCCCATCGGCATGCCGAATTCGACATGCACCTTGTCGACCTGCGCCGGGGTGGCGCCCTCCATCAGCAGGTTCATCGCCTCGATCTGGCGCGGCTTGAGCATGCGGTTGCCGATAAAGCCGTCGCAGACGCCTGCGACCACCGCGACCTTGCCGATCTTCTTGCCGATCGCCATCGCCGTTGCCAGCGCGTCGGGCGCGGTCTTTTCGCCGCGCACGACCTCGAGCAGCTTCATCACATTGGCGGGCGAGAAGAAGTGCATGCCGAGCACGTCGCCGGGACGGCTCGTCGCGGTCGCGATTTCATCGACATCGAGGTAGCTGGTGTTCGACGCCAGGATCGCGCCGGGCTTGGCGATTGTGTCGAGCTTGCCGAAAATGTCCTTCTTGACGTCCATATTCTCATAGACCGCCTCGATGATCAGGTCGCAGTCGGCAAGATCGTCGAGGCTGAGCGTCGGGGTCAGGATGCCCATCATCTGGTCGACCTGCTCGGGCTTGAAGCGCCCCTTGGCGGCCGAGGCGTCGTAATTTTTGCGGATCACGCCGACGCCGCGGTCCAGCGCCTCCTGCTCCATCTCGACGATGGTGACGGGGATGCCTTTCTGCAGGAAGTTCATCGAAATCCCGCCGCCCATCGTACCGGCGCCGATCACGCCGACCTTCTTGATCTCGCGCAGCTGCGTATCCTTGGGCAGGCCGTCGATCTTCGCGGCCTGACGTTCGGCGAAAAAGATGTGGCGCTGCGCCGCGGACTGGCTGCCGAACATCAGCTTCATGAACTGCTCGCGCTCGAAGGCGAGCCCTTCCGCGAACGGCAGCCGCGTGGCCGCTTCGACGCAGGCGAGGTTGGCGTAAGGCGCCTCGAACCCGCGCCAGCGCTTGGCGTTGGCGGTCTTGAGCTGTTCGATCACCGCAACGTCGCCGAACACCGGGCGTTCGCGCGTCGGGCGCGGGCCGTCGGCGATCTTCGCGCGCGCAAAGGCGATTGCGTCGGCGGCAAGGCTGTCTTCGCCCGCGAGTTCGTCGACGAGACCGAGTTCCTTGGCCTTGGTGGCGGGAAGCGGATCGCCGGTCGAGGTCATCGTTGCCGCAGCTTCGACTCCGACAACGCGCGGCAGGCGCTGGGTGCCGCCCGCGCCGGGCAGCAGGCCAAGCTTCACTTCAGGAACGCCCAGCTTCGCCGAAGGCACCGCAATACGATAATGGCAGACGAGCGCGGTTTCCAGACCGCCGCCGAGCGCGGTGCCGTGGATCGCTGCAACCACCGGCTTCGATGCCGCTTCGATGCTGTTCAGCACCGCGTTGAAATCAGGGCCGCGCGGCGGCTTGCCGAATTCGCTGATATCGGCACCCGCGATAAAGGTCGCCCCGGCGCAGCGCAGCACGATCGCCTTGACGCTGTCGTCCGAAAGCGCGGCGCGGAAATGCTCTTCCAGTCCCTGCCGAACGTGCCAGCTCAGCGCGTTGACGGGGGGGTTGTTGACGATGATGACGGCGACGTCGCCATCCTTTTCCATCGTGACGGAAACGGGGGTTTCTTCGGACATTTCAGGCTCCTTAAAAGATTCCGTTCGCTTCGAGCGAAGTCGAGAAGCGTCTAGCGCTGCGCTTCGCGGGTCTCGACGGCGCTCGACACGAACGGTGGGTGGGTTGTTGAATCAGTCATCGATCGCCGCGTGGACCAATGTCTTGACCTCGCGCCGCACGGGATAGGTCGAGGAAGGCATCAATTGGGTCATGAACACCATGCAAATCTGCTCGACCGGATCGACAAAGAAGCCGGTCGAAAACATGCCGCCCCAATAATAGTCGCCGACCGACCCGGGGGTCATCGTCTGCGCCGGACTTTCGTTCACCGCAAAGCCGAGCCCGAAACCAACCCCGGCATTTTCGGCCTCGGAAAAGATGCCGACGCTGTGCTGGACTAGGTCGCCGCCACCGACGAGGTGGTTCGCGGTCATCAGCTCCAGCGTCTTGCGGCTGATGATGCGCGTGCCTTCGAGCGCGCCGCCGCCGAGCAGCATCAGGCAGAAGCGGTGATAGTCGGCGAGCGTCGAAACCAGCCCGCCGCCGCCCGAATGAAAGCTGCGATCCTTCGCCCAGCGGCTCTTGTCGCCGCTGTCGAACGGTTTCATCTTCGCCTGTGGGTCGAAAGTATAGCAGTCGGTCAGCCGGTGCTGCTGGTCGGCGGGCACCTTGAACCCGGTATCGACCATGGCAAGCGGGCCAAAGATGCGCTCCTGCAAAACCTCGGCAAACGGCTTGCCCTCGATCCGCTCGACCACCGCGCCGAGCACGTCGGTCGCCATCGAATAATTCCAGTGCGCGCCGGGGTCGAACTGCAACGGGATTTTCGCCAGCCCCTCGATGAAGCTGTCCATCGTATAATCGGCATCGAAATCGTCGATCCGAGCCTTGCGGTACGCCGCGTCGACCGGGGTGCGCTCCTGAAAGCCGTAGGTTAGCCCCGCTGTGTGGCGCAGCAGGTCGACCATGCGGATCGGCTGCGTCGGCGGCCGGGTCAGGAACGGCACATTGCCGCCGCCCGCGACGAAAACGCCGGTGTCCTTGAACTCCGGGCAGAATTTTACCAGCGGGTCGGACAGCGCAACCTTGCCCTCTTCGACCAGCATCATGAAGGCGATGCTGGTGATCGGCTTGGTCATGCTGGCGATGCGGAAAATCGCGTCCTCGGTCAGCGCCGCGCCGGGCCGCGCCTCGCCGACGCACGACCAATGCGCGATCTCGCCGCGCCGCGACACCAAAGTCGCGGCGTGCGGCAGACGGCCGGTCCCGACATATTTGGCCTCGAGAAAGGCGGGAATGCGGTCCAGCCGCGCCGTATCGAAACCGTGACCCATATCTATCCTATCAATGCGAAGTCTGGCCAAGCAACTGGCGCGTCACCGGATGCGAACTGGTGAGCCCGCCGTCAACCGCGATCGCCTGTCCATTGACATAGCTCGCCTGATCGCTGGCCAGGAACAGCGCGACATTGGCCAGCTCTTCGGGCTGCGCGGCGCGCTTGAGCGGATTGAGCTGGCCCAGCTTGTAGGTGACCTCCTTGGCCTTCGCATAGTCGAAGGTCGGCTTGGTCATCCCCGTCTCGGTCAGCCCGGGGCAGATCGCGTTGACGCGCACGCCGCTGGTGGTCAGCTGCTGCGCCGCGGTCTTGGCGAGGTTGATGACCCCCGCCTTCGACGCCGAATAGGCGCCCGGACCCGCGCCCGAATTCAATCCCGCGACGCTCGCGGTCAGCACGATCGCACCGCCGCGGCCCTGATCGACCATCGCCTTGCCTGCATGTTTCACCATCAGCGCCGGGCCGATCAGGTTGACGCGCAACGTCTCGGCCCAGGCGCTCGGGTCGAAATCGAAGATGCCGCCCATGTCGCCGATGATCCCGGCGTTGGCGAAAGCGATGTCGAGTGCGCCATAGGTGTCCTTGGCGGTCGCGACGAGCGTGGCGACGTCGGCTTCGACCCCCGCGTCGATTTCCAGTCCGACCGCTTCGCCGCCCGCGTCCTTCACCAGCTGCACCGTCTCGTGCACCGCCGCGGTCTTGTCGCCGAGCACCAGCTTCGCGCCCTCGGCGGCAAAGCGCAGCGCGCTCGCGCGGCCGATGCCCGAACCGGCACCCGTAATGATCGCGATCTTGCCGTCCAATGCGCCCATCATGCGCCTCCCGAAATTGTGGCACCGCCATCGCACACGATGGTCTGGCCGGTGGTGAAGGCCCCCGCCTTGCTGGCAAGGAAAACCGCGGCACCCGCAATCTCATGCGGCTCGCCAATGCGCTTCAAGGTCGAGGCGGCGGTCGAGCGTTTGAGGTTCTCCGGATTTTCCCACAAGGCGCGCGCCATGTCGGTGCGGATCAGCCCCGGCGCGATGCAATTGACGCGCACGCCGCGCGGCCCGAATTCGACCGAAAAATTGCGCGCGACCTGCATGTCGGCGGCCTTCGAAATCCCGTAAGCGCCAATGATCGGCGATCCTTTCAGCCCGCCGATCGAGCTGATGATCGTGATCGACCCTTCGCCGCGTTCGAGCATTTCGGGCGCGACCATGGAAATCAGCCAGTGGTTGGACAGGATATTATTGTCCATGATCTTGCGGAACTGGTCATCGCTGATCCCGAGGCCGGGGCCATAATAGGGGTTCGATGCGGCGTTGCAGACCAGCGCGGTGATCTTGCCGAAGGCGGCGCGTGTTTCGTTGACGAGGTTCTGGAGGTCGTCCTTTGACGAAATGTTCGCGGCGACCGCGATCGCGGTGCCGTCGCCGAACTTCGCGTTGATCTCGGCGGCAGTGGCATCGCAGGCGTCCTGCTTGCGGCTCGAAATCACGACCTTGGCGCCTTGCTCGGCCATCGCCTCGGCGGTGGCCTTGCCGATGCCGCGTGACGATCCGGTAATCAGTGCGACTTGGCCACTCATGTCGAACAGGCTCATGCGCCGGCTTTCTTGGCAAAGTCCCACGCCCGTTCGGCCAGCGGGCGAACGCGCTCGGACATATCCTTGGCATGCTGCGACGAGGCGGTGCCCTCGATCACGCGCTTCTTGATGCCCTGGATGATCCCCGCGAGGCGGAAGAAATTATAGGCGAAATACCAGTTCATGTCGGGCACCCCGGTGCGGTCGGTCGCGGCGCAATAGCGTTCGACCATTTCGTCGAGTTCGGGAATGCCCAGCGCCTTGCGGTCGAGGTCCATCACTCCCGATCGCCCGCCATTTTCGGTCACCCACGCCATCGCGACATAGGTGAAATCGGCGAGCGGATCGCCGAGCGTCGACAGCTCCCAGTCGAGCACCGCCAGAACCTCAGGCCGATCATGCGCAAAGATCATATTGTCGATGCGGTAATCACCGTGAACGACACTGGTGCGCGTCTGTTCGGGCAGGCTCGCGGGCAGGAACGCGATCAGCTGCTCCATCTCGTCCATCGTCTCGGTCTCGGCGAGGCGGTACTGCTTGGTCCAGCGATCGACCTGGCGCCCGAAATAATTGCCCGGCTTGCCATAATCGGACAGCCCCGCCGCCTCGACATCGACCTTGTGCAGCGCCGCGAGCGTGTCGATCATCGCTTCATAGGTGGCGCGGCGATTCTCCGGCGTCGATCCGGGCATCGCGCCGTCCCAGATCGTGTGCCCATCGACCATGCCCATGACATAGAACCAGCTGCCCACCACATCGTCGTCGGTGCACAGCCCATATTGGCGCGCGACCGGAAAGCCCATCTTATGCAGGCCGGACTGCACCTTATACTCGCGGTCGACCGCATGGGCGGAAGGGAGCAGCGGACCATAAGGTTTGCGGCGCAGGACATAATTGCCCGACGGCGCGGAGATTTTATAGGTCGGGTTCGACTGGCCGCCGGCAAATTTATGCTGGGTCAGCGGGCCTTCAAAGCCCTCGACATTCGCTTCCATCCACGTGGTCAGCTTGGCTTCATCGAGCACGTCGGCGCCCTCGGGTGCGACGGTACCGCTGAAGGCTTTTTGTGCGTCGAGCGTCATAAGCCCCTCCCCTTCAGGGGAGGGGTTGGGGTGGGGTCTGTCGGCGTGGCGTAAGGCCGGTGGACCCCTCCCGCTTCGACTAGGCAGCAAGCTGCCAAGTCTCGCTGCCCTCCCCTGAAGGGGAGGGAGGACACGATGCTCGCGCCCATCATTGATCGAAAACGATCACCGACCGAGCGGCGTCGCCTTTCTTCATCTTGTCAAAGCCTTCGTTGATCCGCTCCAGCGGGATCGTTTCCGCGACGATGCTGTCGAGGTCGAGCAGCCCGCGCAGGTAGAAATCGACGAGCCGCGGGATGTCGACGGGGAAGCGGTTGCCGCCCATGATCGCGCCCTGCAATTTCTTCCCCGACAGCAGGTCCATCGCCGACAGGCCGACCTTCTCCGACAGCGGCATCATGCCCAGGATCGTCGCGGTGCCGCCGCGGCGCAGCGAGGCGACGGCAAGCGCCGCCGAGGCGGGACGTCCGACGGCTTCGATCGCATGATCGACGCCGCCCTTGCTGAGCTCGAGGATCTGTTTCGCGGCATCGCCGTCCATCGCATCGACGACATCGGTCGCGCCCAGCTTCATCGCCAGCGCGCGTTTTTCGGGCACCGGGTCGGCGGCGATGATCCGCCCCGCGCCCGCGATCTTCGCGGCGTTGATCGTCGCTAGCCCGACCCCGCCGCAGCCGACCACCGCGACGGTCTCGCCCGGCGTCACCTTGCACGCATTGAAGATCGTTCCCGCGCCCGTCGTCACCGCGCAGCCGATCACTGCGGCGCGGTCGAGCGGCATGTCGGGGTTGATCGCGACGCACGCATGTTCGTGGACCAGCATCGTTTCGGCGAACGCCGACAGGTTGAGCATCTGGTTGACCAGGCTGCCGTCGGGGCGCGTGATGCGCGGCGCCGAACCGGCGGCCCGGCGGGTGTCGCCGCCCATGCACAGCGACATCCGGCCCGAAACGCAAAATTCGCAATGCCCGCAGAAGGCCGACAGACAGGTAACGACGGCGTCGCCGACCTTCACCGTGCGCACTTCACTGCCGACCGCCTCGACGATGCCCGCGGCCTCATGGCCGGGGATCGCGGGCAAGGGATGCGGATAGGCGCCGTCGATAAAATGCAGGTCCGAATGGCACAGCCCGCACGCGGCGGTGCGGATGCGCACCTCGTGCGGGCCGCAATCAGCAATCTGCACCGTCTCGATCGACAGCGGCTGGCCGGGTTCGATCAGGATCGCGGCTTTGGTCATTTAAACTACCCTCTTTGACCGTTTGCCCTGAGCCTGTCGAAGGGTCTTTCTTTCTTGTGGTCAAGAAAGACGGTGCTTCGACAAGCTCAGCACGAACGGATTATCCTTTAGCGTGACACCCCGATGTCGCCCGACGAAAAGCCCGGCTCGCTCGCCGCGCTGTGCTTGGCGAATTCGATCCGCGCGATCGCGCGTTCATGCACCTCGTCGGGACCATCGGCGAGGCGCAACGTGCGCTGGTGGGCATAGGCGTTGGCGAGGCCGAAATCTTCGGACACGCCCGCTGCGCCATGCGCCTGGATCGCGTCGTCGATGATCTTCAGCGCCATGTTCGGCGCCTGCACCTTGATCATCGCGATCTCGGCGGCGGCGGCCTTGTTGCCGACCTTGTCCATCATGTCGGCGGCCTTCAGGCACAGTAGGCGGGTCATCTCGATGTCGATGCGCGCGCGCGCCAGACGATGTTCCCAGATGCTGTATTCGGCGATCGTCTTGCCGAAGGCGACGCGCGATTGCAGGCGCTTCGCCATCTTGGCGATCGCTTCCTCGGCGGTGCCGATGGTGCGCATGCAGTGGTGGATGCGGCCCGGCCCGAGGCGCCCCTGCGCGATCTCGAACCCGCGGCCTTCGCCCAGCAGCATCGCTTCCTCGGCGTTGACGCGGACATCCTTCAGCTCGATTTCCATATGGCCATGCGGCGCATCGTCATAACCAAAGACAGGCAGGTGGCGCAGGATGGTCACCCCCGGCGCATCGAGCGGCATCAGCACCATCGACTGCTGCGCGTGGCGCTTGGCGTTGAAATCGGTCTTGCCCATCACGATCGCGATTTTGCAGCGCGGATCGCCCGCGCCCGACGACCACCATTTGGTGCCGTTGATGACATAATCATCGCCGTCGCGTTCGATCCGGCATTCGACGTTGGTCGCATCGGACGACGCCACCGCAGGCTCGGTCATCAGAAACGCCGAGCGGATTTCGCCGTTCATCAGCGGCACCAGATATTTCTCTTTCTGCGCACGCGTCCCGTAACGGTGGAACACCTCCATGTTGCCGGTGTCGGGCGCCGAGCAGTTGAACACTTCGCTGGCGAACCCGATGCGCCCCATTTCCTCGGCGCACAGCGCATATTCCAGGTTGGTGAGGCCCGGGCCTTCGAATTCGATCGTTTCGTCGACATGATGATGCGCCGCCGACTTGGGCGGCATGAACAGGTTCCAGATGCCCGCGGCCTTCGCCTCGGCCTTCAGCTCCTCGACGATCGGAATGACCTTCCAGCGGTCGCCGGCCTTATCCTGTTCCTTGTACGTCGGGACCGCGGGGCGCACCTTGCGCTCGATGAATTCGCGCACCCGATCGCGCCAATGAGTCTGCCGGTCGGTAAGATCGAAATCCATCTGAGCATCCTTTCCGTTTACGTTCGCGTAAGCCTTTGGACCGATTCGTCCCGCTTTGCCAACCCCTGCGGGCCGATTATTACCTCATTCCGTCGTCAACTGACATTTTCCGTCATGGATGCGCGCCGCTGGCGTCGGGATCCGCGCGCGCCGCGTCACCCAAAATGGCGATCCGTGCCTCATGATCGGCGCGCGAGATGGGAAATCGCCGCATCACGATCAGGCCTAGGATGCCGATGACGAGCACCGCTGTCATGTAACCCAAGGCCAGATTGCCAAGGATCGCATTGCTGATCTCGCCGGGCTGGGCTGCCGCGGGAAAGGCCGCGAATGACAGGATCAGCCCGGCGATGAAGATGCCGACACCCGTCGCGCATTTCTGCATGAAGAAATATCCGGCAAAGAACAGTCCTTCGGATCGCCGCCCGGTCTCGCTTTGCGATGCCTCGACAACATCGGCCATCATCGACGACGACAGGATCATCAGCATGATCGAAAAGCTGTTCGAGATGAATACGAGCGCGAACATCACCGCCGCGCTGGGCTTGCCGGGCAGGCCGGGAAATACACCCTGGATCCACGCGAAATACATCCCGCTGTTGACCAGCAGCGCGACCGCCCCGGCCAGGATGGCGCCGTCGCGCTTGCCCAGCCGTGCCGACAGCGGCGCCACGAACAGAAAAGCGGCAATCATCGATCCAAACAGCAGAAAGACATAGGCGATCAGCTCGCCCTGCGTCAGCTGCCAGAAAAAGCCGAGCAGATAATTGGTCATTGAAAAGGTGATGCCCTGATTGATGAAGCCGAACAGCGCGGCAAAGATCAGCCACAGAAAGGCGCGGTTCGACAGCGTATCGCGCATCTCGCCCAGTACCTGGCGCAGCGTCATCACCGGTTTGATGTCGGCCAGGTTCGACACCGCAATCCGCCGATGCTGGCCCGCCGCCGAAATCACTACCGCGCCCAGCATCATCAGCGCGCCGGTCAGCGCATAGGGGCCATAGCCGTCGGGATCGACCAGCCCCTTTTCGCCACCGAAAAACACGCCATAGGCAAGGAGCAGGACCAGCAGCCCGCCGGCCCACCCGAACAGGAAGCGATAGCGCATGACGATCGTGCGCTCGTCATAATCGGCGGTCAGTTCGGGGACGATCGCCACCGACGGCACCTCGCAGCACGACACCAGCGAGCGGACGATGATCGCAAAGCCGATCAGCCAGGCCACGGTCATCGAATCGGACATTTCGGGCGGGTGCCACAGCAGCATCCACGCAATCGCCAGCGGCACCGGCGCGATATAGAGCCACGGCAGACGGCGGCCCCAGCGGCTCCGCGTCCGGTCGGTCAATTCGCCGATCACCGGATCGACAAAGGCATCGGCGATCAGCGCGACCATGATCGCGGTGCCGACGATCCCGGCGTCGAGGCCGACAACCTGATTGTAGAACAGCAGCAGGAAGGTCGAAAAGCCGTTGTCCTTGACGCCATAGGCGATGCTGCCCAGGCCATGCGTTGCTTTCAGCCACACGGGGAGTTTTTCGGGGCGCGGCACCGCGGCGGTTGCCGCCGCTGTGGTCACGCCGACGCTCCCGCCTTGGCGGCCTCCTCCATCGCCGTCAGCGCGTCGAACATGCCGGGCGTTTGCTTGTCCCACGCGTGGCGTTGGCCGATCGTCAGCCCGCCGTCGACCAGCAGGTGGGTGCCGGTCATGAAACTCGACTCCTCGCTCGCCAGATAGGCGACCGCATTGGCGATATCGTCGGGCTGGCCGCCGCGCGCCACCGGCTGGGCCTGCGCGCTCATCCCGGCGATGACGGCGTTGGCCTGCGCCTTCATCGCGTCGGGCACGTCGAGCGACGCGGTGAAGATATTGGTGTTGATGAAACCGGGACAGATCGCGTTCACGCGGATGCCGTACTGCGCGAGGTCGGTCGCCGCGACCTTGCTCAAGTGCAACACCCCCGCTTTTGCGACGGCGTAGGCGATTGGCGAATAGCCGGCCCCGAGCGCCGCGACGCTGGCGGTGTTGACGATGCTCGCGCCCTTGCGGCCCTTCATGTGCGGCGCGGCATAACGGATCCCCATCGCGACCGATTTCAGCACCAGGTCCATCGTCCGGTCCCAGCCGTCGGGGGTGATCTCGTCGATCGGGGCGCGGTCGCCGCCCGCCGCCGCGTTGTTGAAGACGATGTCGATGCCGCCGGCCTTTGCCGCGGCCGCGTCCATCAATGCTTCGATGTCCGACGGCCGGGTCACGTCGCAGCGGACAAAATCGATCTTGCCATTCGATTGCTCGGCGAGCGCGCGGCCACCCGTTTCGTCGATGTCGGCGGCAAAGACATGCGCGCCTTCGCCTGCCAGTTTCAGCACTGTGGCCTTGCCGATACCTGATGCGGCACCGGTGACGACGGCAATCTTGCCTGCGAATCGCATACCCATTCTCCCGTTTTCTTTTGCCACTTAGCTTAGGGACGAAGCAGGACGCGTCAACGGCGGCCTGTCGGACGCTACGGCGCCGTAACGGCAGGTTGGGCCGCCCAAGTTGACGCTTGCGTAAAGCAGGCGACTGCTCCTAGATTTAGGGCAGGAAGAGGAGCCTGAAACATGAGCGATCTGGACGCTTTTCGCGCCGAAGTGCGCGGCTGGCTGGAGGCAAACTGCCCCGCCGAAATGCGCGAGCCCATCCGCGAAGAAGGTGATGTGTGCTGGGGCGGGCGCAATTGGGTGTTCAAGAATGACGCCCAGAAGCAATGGCTCGAAGCCTGTGTTTCCAAAGGCTACACCGTCCCCGACTGGCCCAAGGCCTATGGCGGCGCCGGGCTCACCCCCGAGCAGACCAAGATCCTCAAACAGGAAATGAAGCGCATCCACGCGCGTTCGCCGCTCGACAGCTTCGGGATCTGGATGCTCGGCCCCGCGCTGCTGCAATTCGGGACCGAGGAGCAGAAGGTCCAGTATCTCAATCCGATCGCGCGCGGCGAAATCCGCTGGTGCCAGGGCTATTCGGAACCCGGATCGGGCAGCGACCTCGTTTCGCTCCAGACCTTTGGCGAAGACAAGGGCGATCATTGGGTCGTCAACGGGTCGAAGATCTGGACCAGCTACGCCGACCAGGCCGACTGGATTTTCTGCCTCGTCCGCACCGACAAGACGAACAAATATCAGGGCATCACCTTCATGCTCTTCGACATGGAAAGCCCGGGGGTCACGACCAAGCCGATCCTGCTGATCAGCGGCAACTCGCCTTTCTGCGAAACCTTCTTCGACGATGTGAAGGTGCCCAAGACCCAATTTATCGGCGAGATCAACCGCGGCTGGGACGTCGCCAAATATCTGCTCGGCCACGAACGCGAGATGATCTCGGGCGGCGGCGCCGGCGGCGACATGGTCAGCATTGGTGGCGCGTTCGCGAAATCCTTTGGCAAGAATGCCGCGGGCGAACTCGACGACCCGATCCTGCGCGCCGAAATGGCGGCGTTCGACGTCGATGTCTTCGCCTATCGCGCGATGGGCGAGCGGTTCATGGACATGTGGAAGACCGGCCGCGCGCATCCGGCCAGCTCGAACATGATGAAATATGTCGGCACCGAGCTCAACAAGCGCCGCCACGAACTGGTGATGTCGGGCGGCGGCAGCGAAGCGCTCGAATGGGACAGCGCAGAGACCAAGGGCGGCGCCCGCGCCCGCGGCTGGCTGCGCACCAAAGCCAATTCGATCGAAGGCGGGACGAGCGAAGTCATGCTCAACGTCATCGCCAAGCGGATTTTGGATCTGCCGGGGGCGTAATCCTTCTCCCCTCCCGCTCGCGGGAGGGGCAGCGAGGCTTGCGAACTTGTTCGCTAGCCGCAGCGGGGTGGGCAAATGCGACGTCGCTGGCCCACCCCTAACCCCTCCCGCAAGCGGGAGGGGAACTGGAGAGAAAAGACATGCCACTCTACCACAATGACGACCAGGCGATGCTCAAGGACAGCGTCGCGCCCTTCGTCGCCGAACAGGCGCCGGTGTCGCACCTGCGCAAACTGCGCGACAGTGCCGACGCTACCGGCTTCTCGCGCGACCTCTGGACGCAGTTCACCGAAATGGGCCTGCCGGGAATGCTCGTGCCCGAGGCGCATGGCGGGCTCGGCATGGGCCATATGGAAGCGGGGATCGTGCTCGAGGAAATCGGCCGCAACCTGACCCCCTCGCCCTTCCTGTCGACCAGCGTCGGCGCGGTCGCGGCGCTCGCCAAGGCGGGCGGCACACAGGCGAGCCGCTGGCTCCCCGCGATCGCATCGGGCGAGGCCATCATCGCGCTCGCGATCGATGAAGGCGCCAAGCACCGCCCCGACCGCATCGCCACGACCGCAACCCGCGCCGGGAACGGCTTTCGCCTTGACGGCAAGAAAAGCTTCGTTCTCCATGGCCATGTCGCCGACATGAGCATTGTCGCGGCGAAGACCGACGGCGGCATCACCCTGTTCGCGGTGCCCAAGGATGCCAAAGGCCTGACCGCCGATCCGCGCCGCCTCGTCGATTCCAGCCTCGCCAGCCATGTCACGCTCGATGGCGTCGAGGTCGATGCCGACGCGGTGATCGGCGAGGTCGATGCCGGCGGCGACATCCTCGACGCGCTGCTCGCCGCCACCCGCACCGGTGCCGCCGCCGAAATGGTCGGCGTCGGGCAGGGCGCGATGGACATGACCGTCACTTATCTCAAGGAACGCAAGCAGTTCGGCAAGCTGATCGGCGAATTCCAGGGCCTCCAGCACCGCGCTGCGCATCTCTACGGCGAAATGGAAGTCGCGCGCGCCACCGTGATGAAGGCGCAGCAATTGCTCGATGAAGGCAATGAGGGCGCAAAGCTGATGGTCTCGGTCGCCAAGGCCAAGGCCGGCCGCGCCGCCAACCTCGCGGTGCGCGAGGGCGTGCAGATGCACGGCGGCATCGGCATGACCGACGAATATGACATCGGCCTCTATATGAAACGCGACCGCGCGCTCGCCGAATATATGGGCGACGTGCATTACCACATCGACCAGGTCGCGCGGATGAACGGGTACTGAGTTAATTGAAACCCCTCCCCTTCAGGGGAGGGGCAGCGAGACTTGGCAGCTTGCTGCCTAGTCGCAGCGGGGTGGGCACCGAAGTCTGCGCAACCTCGCAACCCCCACCCCAACCCCTCCCCCGAAGGCGAGGGGCTTTAAGGAGCCCACTAGAATGAACCTGCAAGACATGTTCGGCCTCGACGGCCGCATCGCCCTCGTCACCGGCGGCTCGCGCGGCATCGGCAAGATGATCGTCGAGGGTTACCTCGCCGCAGGCTGCGCGCGCGTTTACATCTCGGCGCGCAAGACCGCGCAGATCGAAGAAGCCGTCGCCGATTTCGAAACCCGCTATCCGGGCAAGGTCATCGGCCTGCCGGTCGATCTCGCTACCGTCGAGGGCTGCCGCACGCTCGCCAAGGAACTCGAAGCGCGCGAAGAACGGCTCGACATCCTCGTCAACAATGCCGGCGCCGCCTGGGGCGAACCGTTCGAGGGCTTCCCCGAAGCGGGCTGGGACAAGGTGATGGACATCAACGTCAAATCACCCTTCTTCCTCACGCAAGCGCTGCACGGCCTGCTCAAGGCTGCGGGGACGCACGAACGCCCGGCCAAGATCATCAACATCGGCTCGATCGACGGCCAGCGGCTGAACCCCTGGGAAACCTACAGCTATCACGCATCGAAGGCCGCGATCCTCTACCTCACCAAGCGGCTCGCCGCGCGGCTGGTCACCGACCATATCCTCGTCACCGCGATCGCCCCCGGCGCCTTCCAGTCGGACATGAACAAGGCGGCGCGCGACCATGGCGACGCGGTCGCGAAGAACATCCCGGTCAAACGCATCGGCGTGCCCGAGGACATGGCGGGCGCCGCGATCTTCCTCGCGTCGAAAGCGGGCGACTATGTCGTCGGCGACACGATCACCGTCGACGGCGGGCTGGTGCACGGCGACGTGCGGACGAGCATCGACGCGTAGGCCATGCCTAACTTTCATCGTCATGCCGGACTTGATCCGGCATCCCGCTTTGCAACGTCGAATAGCGGGACCCCGGATCAAGTCCGGGGTGACGAAAGAGGAATTTGACTCGCCCTTCTCCAAGGTGTATTATTTATATAACTCACCAAGGAGAATCCCCATGCGCCTCGCGTTCCTGATCCCCCCGATGATGCTCCTCGCCGCCTGCGGGTCAGAGAAGAAAGCCGAGGATGCCACCGAAGTCTCGATCAACGCCGGCGACGATCAGGGCGGCGTCCAGATCAAGGCCGGCAAGGACGGCGGCAATATCAAGATCGGCGGCGAGGGCGCGTCGATCGACATCGACATCCCCGATTTCGTCGACCTCGACATCGAAAGCGATTTCGACATCGATGGCGTGAAACTCTATCCGGGCAGCAAGGTGACCACGGTCGACGTCGATGCCAACGACAAGAATGGCGCCGACAAGGCCGTGGTCAAACTTGGCTTCACCTCCCCCGCCGCGCCGACCAAGGCTGCCGACTGGATGGCGGGCGAATTTGCCAAAAAGGGCGTCAAGGTCACCCGCACCGGCGACACGCTGGCGGGCAAGGACAAGGACGGCGCCGATTTCCGCATCAATTTCGCCCCCGATGGCGCGAACGCCAAGGGTCAGGTGGTGATTACAAAGGTTTGAGTAAAAATAGCCGTTCGTCCTGAGGAGCCATTGAGCTTGTCGAAATGGCGTCTCGAAGGAATGCGAGTTGCTGGTCCTTCGAGACGGGCCTTCGACTTCGCTCAGTCCCTCCTCAGGACGAACGGGTAATGATTTTGCCTACCCGCTGTTCCTGAGCGCCGTCGCAATCGCATTGATCGTCAGCTGGATGCCCTCGGCAATCCGCGGGTCGGTTTCCCCCGCCCGGTGCCGCTTCATCAACTCGATCTGGAGCAGGTTCAGCGGTTCGATATAGGGCAGCCGCAACCGGATCGACGCCTCGAGCGCCGGGTTCTTCTCCAGCAACCGCGTCTGCCCGGTAATGTCCAGCAACCCGTCATGCGCGCGGTTCCATCCGTCGCGGATGCGGCCAAAGATCGCGCCATGGCCATCGACATGCGCTGCCAGCTCGGCATAGCGCGCCGCGATCCCCATGTCGGATTTCGCCAGCACCATCTCCATATTGCCGAGCAGCGCGGCGAAGAATGGCCAGCCAGCCGCCATGTCGACGAGCAATGCCTTGTCGCCGAACGCCGCAAACCCCTCGCCCGTCCCGTACCAGCCGGGCAGCATTGCGCGCGCCTGCGCCCAGCTGAACACCCACGGGATCGCGCGCAGATCCTCGATCGCGCTGCTCTTGGTGCGGCTCGACGGCCGCGAGCCGATCTTCAGCGTCGCAATCTCGGCGATCGGGGTCATCGCGCGGAAGAAATCCTTGAACGTCGGGGTGTCGTACACCAGCCCGCGGTACGCGGCGAAAGCGCTGTCCGACAGCGCATCCATCGCCGCGGTAAAGCGCGCCGCGTCCTTCTCGCTCAGCGCCTCGGGCTCCAGGCTCGCGAGCAGGCTCGCCGACACCATCGCCTCCAGGTTCGTCGCCGCGCTCGCCGCGGTGCCATATTTCGCTGCGATCACTTCGCCCTGTTCGGTGATCCGGATGCGTCCCTGCACCGTCCCCGCGGGCTGGGCGCGGATCGCGGCAAAGGCGCTGCCGCCGCCGCGCCCGACCGCGCCGCCGCGGCCGTGGAACAATTGCATTGCGGTGTCGGCCTCCTCGAACACCGGGGTCAGCGCCTGCGACGCCTGATGCAATCCCCAGGTCGAGGTCAGATACCCGCCATCCTTGTTCGAATCCGAATAGCCGATCATCACTTCCTGATGTCCGCGCACCCCGACCTGCGGGCCGATTTCAGGCATCGCGAAATAGCGCGCCATGATGTCGGGCGCCTTGTCGAGATCGGCAATCGTCTCGAACAAGGGGACGACCATCAGGTTCGATCGTCCCGCCGCTTCGCCGCTCCGCCACAATCCGGCTTCGCGCGCCAGCACATGCACCTCGAGCAGGTCGGACAAGGTCTGCGCCATGCTGATGATCCACTGGCAAATCGCATCCTTGCCCAGCCGCGCGCGCACGTCGGCGGCGGCATGGACGATCGCGAGTTCGCCGGCGGTCTCGTCGCTCCACTGGTGCCACGGGGCGGCGAGGGGTCGGTCACTTTGCAGCTCGGCGGTGAGCAGCGCAACGCGCGCCTCTTCGTCCAGCGCCAGATAGTCGGCGCACACGCCAGACACCTTGAGCAATTCGGCGAGCACACGTTCGTGCACCGCGCTGTTCTGCCGCATGTCGAGCGTCGCGAGATGGAATCCGAACACCTCGACCGCGCGGATCAGCCGCCCGAGCGCGCCGATGCCGCCAAACTGGCCCTGGCTGTTCGAAGACAAGCCATTGGCGATGGTGACCAGGTCGCGGCGGAAATCGGCGGGAGTCGCATAAGCGTGACCCTTCAGCGCCGAAGGCCGCGGCGGCGCCTTGCCGACAATCTGCGTATAGGTCGCGCACAGCCGCGCATAAATGCCCGAAAGCGCCCGGCGATAGGGTTCGTCGCGGCGGCTCGGCGCGCCATCGCCGCTTGCCTCGGCCAAAGCTTCTACCGCGTCGGGAACCGCAGCCAGGCTCGCCGACACCGACAGCTCGGCGCCGAGGTGGTGAACCGCGTCGATATAATGGCCCAGCACCGCGGCGGCATTGCGCCCCGTCGCCATGACCATCGTCTCGGCGGTGACGAACGGATTGCCGTCGCGGTCGCCGCCGATCCAGCTGCCGACGCGCAGGAAGCTCGCGGGGCGCTGCCCCAGCTCGGCTTCCCAGCGCGCGTAAAGCTTGGGAACGACCGGCAGGAAGACGTCGCGCAAATAGGTCAGCGCATTGTCGATCTCGTCGGCAACGAACAATTTCTCCATGCGCAGCGGCCGCGTTTGCCAAAGGAGAACGATCTGGCGCCGGATCGCATCCTCGACGACGTCGCCCTCGGGTGTTTCGTCCACCCCGGCGTCGCGCAGCAGCATCAGTTCGGCGATGCGGTTCTTGTGATCGAGCATCGACTTGCGCCGCACCTCGGTCGGATGCGCGGTCAGCACCGGCGCAACCAGCGACGCGCTCAGCAGCGCCGCAATCGCGTCGCCGTCGATCCCGTCGGCCTTCAGCTTCTCGATCGCCGCCGCGACCGTCGCCTCGGGCTCCGCCGCCACCCCCTGCCTGTCCTCGGCCAGATTGGCGAGCATCGAAAACAGCATGAACCCGCGGACGAAGGCGACGGTGTCATCCAGGCTCAGCGCATCGAGCCCCGGATCGATCGCCTCGGCCCCCGCGATGCCGCGATGCCGGTCGACGCTCGACGAGCGGATATATTCGGTCTGGCGGAACAATTTGTCGCCGCCATAGGCGCGGATGACGTCGCCCAGGATCCGCCCCAGATAGCGGATGTCGGGATTTTGCGAGATCTGGATCGGCGGCCCCATGACGCGATTGCTGCACCTGCGAAGGCGCGGGGTCAAGCGGCGCATAGCTATGCGCCGCCCACACCTTCGTCATCCCGGCGAAAGCCGGGATCTCACCGTATCGAAAAAACGCGAGGTCGAGATCCCGGCCTTCGCCGGGATGACGAGGATAAGCCTAACGAACCATCACGAGATTGAGCGTCCCCATATCGATCCGGCTCCGCTCATCGAATGCGACGCTGTTGCGCGTGTCGGTGATGAACATCAGCTTCCCATCGTCGCCGGTGATGCGCGCCGACACCGCGTAGCTGTGCCGCGGATCGAGCTGGGCGCGGTCGACGGTGAGCGTGAAGGGCAGCGGCACCTGCTTGCCATCGGCGGCGAACGCCTGCCGCGCGAGGGTGCGGGCGGGCGCATCGGCCAGGCTGACATCGTCGAGCCGCACCTCGATCTGCGCCGACGGCGGCAGCGCGATACGCTCGCGATAGGCGATGCTGCCGGTGACCGTGATCGATTGCGCGGCGGGCTGGGTCGCGGCGCAAGCGGCGAGCGAAAGACTGAGGGCGGCGATGGCGGCAATACGGAGCATGATCTGACCTTTTCCATAACCCAGCCCCGCCATCCTCGCGGCAGACGCCCGGCTTCATTTTTATCTTCTTCGTGCCTTTGCGCCTTTGCGTGAAATATTTAGAATCTCACGCAAAGGCGCAAAGGCACGAAGAAGAAAGCGGAATCGCCGCTGCGCGTAAAGGACGCAGATGGCAGTGTGAACCGCTCACCCCTCCAACTCGACATCCCAATACAGCCAGTCGATCCAGCTCGTATGCAGATAGCCGGGCGGAAAGGCGCGGCCATTGTCCTGCAACTGCCAGCTCGTCGGGCGCCACGGCTGGCGATAGATCGGCATTCGCGCCTGTTGCGGGGTGCGCCCGCCCTTTTTCAGATTGCACGGCGCGCAGGCCGTCGTGACATTTTCCCATGTCGTGCGTCCGCCCAGTCGCCTTGGCACGACATGGTCAAAGGTCAGATCCTTGCCCGACCCGCAGTACTGGCACGCAAAGCGGTCGCGCAGGAACAGGTTGAAGCGGGTGAACGCCGGATGCTGCGACGGTTTCACATATTGGCGCAGCGCGATGACGCTGGGGATCGGCATCGTCCGCGTCGGCGAGTGAATCTCGCGCTCGTAATTTTCGACAATGGTGACGCGGTCGAGGAAAACCGCCTTGACCGCGGTCTGCCACGGCCACAGGCTCAAGGGATAATAGCTGAGCGGGGTGTAGTCGGCGTTGAGAACGAGCGCCGGGCAACTATCGGGATGCCGGGCAAGATCGGGATGGAACATGGCTGGTTATGCTGCCCCCATTGCTTCACGGGATGGCGCGCCACTGCCTTCCCTGCGTGACACCATCATTACATGCCCGATCAGATTCTGACGTCAAGGGGGCATCTGTCGCAAGATATGGAAGGATTTTGATGACGTCGGCACAGTATATGGAGTTTTTACCACGGCGATGCTGACCCGTTTTGCGCCCAGTCCGACCGGCGACCTGCATCTGGGTCACGCCTATAGCGCGGTGCTGGCGCATGATGCGGCGCGCGCGGCGGGCGGGCAATTCCTCATCCGCATCGACGATATCGACGGCAGCCGCTCGCGCGAGGACTATGTCGCCGCGTCGCTCGCCGATCTCACGTGGCTCGGCCTCGGCTGGGATGGCGAACCGCTACGCCAGTCGGCCCGGCTCGGCAATTATGTGGCGGCGCTCGATACGCTCCGCGCTCGCGATCTCGTCTATCCCTGCTTCTGCACCCGCGCCGATATTGCGGCCAGCCTCTCGGCGCCGCACGGCCCATCGGGGGCGATCTACCCCGGCATTTGCCGCGATCTTTCCGAAGCCGAGCGCGCGCGGCGGATGGCGGCTCAGCCGCATTGCTGGCGCCTCGATACCGCCCGCGCACTGGCAGTTGTCGGTGACCTCGCGTGGGAAGCACAAGGGCAGGGGATGCGCCCCGCCAACCCGCTCGCCCACGGCGACATCGTCCTCGCGCGCAAGGATGCCCCCGCCAGCTATCATCTCGCTAGCACGCTCGACGACGCCGCGATGGGCGTGACGCACGTCATCCGCGGCGCCGACCTGATTGCCGCGACCGACGTCCACCGCCTGCTTCAGGCGCTGCTCGACCTGCCCACCCCGCTGTATCGCCATCATGCGCTGGTTTGCGGCCCCAACGGCAAGCGATTGGCGAAGCGTGACGCCGCGGCCTCGCTCGCTGCGATGCGCGCGACCGGTGTCGACGGCCCCACGCTCGCCGCCAATCTGCTCGCCGGACGCCTTCCCACTGGTTATTCGCTGCAAATGCCCTAAATAGGGGCCATGAACATTCTGCTGATCATCGGCGTCGTCGTGGCGGCCGGCTTCGTCCTCTTCTCGCTCGCGCGGGGGCTCTTCTATTTTTCGCAAGGTCACCAGGCGGTGATCGACGGAAAAGTCGAGGAAAATCAGGTGATGCAGAACAAGATGATGATGTCGCGCGTCAAATGGCAGGCGATCACCATCATCCTCATCGTGCTGATCGGCCTGCTCGCCGCGGGCGGCTGATCTTGCCGCTGCGCCAGTCTCGCTAGATGGTCAAACTCAACAAAATCTACACGCGCACCGGCGACGATGGCACCACCGGGCTGGTGGATGGCTCGCGTATCGCCAAATCGGCGCCGTTGATGGCGGCGATCGGCGACGTCGACGAAGCGAACAGCGCGATCGGGATGGCGGTCGCCGCGCTCCATCCGAACAGCGACGCCACCGCAATGCTGGTGCGGATCCAGAACGAGATGTTCGACCTTGGCGCCGACCTCGCCACCCCCGCCGACATCCAGTTCGGCTTTGGCCCGCACGACATGGCGCTGCGCATCGTCCCCAGCCAGATCGCGCGGCTGGAGGACGAGATCGACCGCATGAACGACGATCTCGACGCGCTCAAAAGCTTCATCCTGCCCGGCGGCACCGACGCCGCGGCGCGGCTCCACCTCGCCCGCGCGGTGACGCGGCGGGCCGAACGGGCAGCGGTCGCGGCAGGAAGCGAGCGCGACCTCAACCCGCTCGCGCTCACCTATCTCAACCGCCTGTCCGACCATCTGTTCGTGCTGACCCGGCACCTGAATGCCGCGGCGGGCGGTGACATTTTGTGGAAACCCGGCGCTACGCGGTAACCGCATAATCCTCCCTGTGCCGTAGGCATGGGGAGGTGGCAGCGCGAAGCGCTGACGGAGGGGCGTTGGAACTACCGTTGCGGCCCCTCCACCCCTTGCTTCGCAAGCGGTCCCCCTCCCCATGGCTTCGCCACAGGGAGGATCGGCACTGTTCCCCAAATGTTCTAGACATTTCGCCACCGCGTAACCATATTCCATCGTCATGCGAAACCGAATCGCACCGCGGGGGATTGTCTCATCATGGCCAGCCGAACCGACGCTTCACCTCTCGCGCAAACCGCCCGCACGCCCGACCTGCTCGCGCAGCGTTTCGCCGCCACCCGCCGTCTGTCGCTCGACCTTGTCGCGACGCTCTCCGATGCCGACGCCAGCGCGCAGTCGATGCCCGACGCCTCCCCCGCCAAATGGCACCTCGCGCACACGACATGGTTTTTCGAAACCTTCATCCTGCGCGATCATGTCCCGGGCTACCGCGCGTTCGACGATCGCTACGCCTATCTGTTCAACAGCTATTATGAGGCCGAAGGCCCGCGCCATGCGCGGCCGCAGCGCGGTCTGCTGACCCGCCCCTCGCTTGATGACATCGGCGTCTGGCGCGCGCATGTCGATACCGCGGTGCAGACCGCGCTCCCCGACCTGCCCCCCGCGGCGCACATGCTGATCGAACTCGGCATCCAGCACGAACAGCAGCATCAGGAACTGCTGCTCACCGACCTCAAACATCTCTTCGCGCAAAACCCGCTCGGCCCGGCGGTGTGGGAAAAAACCGCCATCGCGAGTGAAGTTGCGCCGTTTTCCGCCATGAAATGGATCGAGGGCCATGCGGGCGTGACCCAGGTCGGGCATTGCGGCGACGGCTTCGCCTTCGATTGCGAAGGCCCGCGCCACGATACGCTCCTGCCCCCGCACGCGCTCGCCAGCCGCCCGGTCAGCAATGGCGAATGGCAACAATTCATTGCCGACGGCGGCTATCACACCCCATCGCTCTGGCTCAGCGATGGCTGGGCGTGGGTGCAGGCCGAAAACATCGACGCCCCCGCCTATTGGGACGGCGACCGCCAGTTCACCCTGTCGGGTTGGCAAGACATCGACCCCGCTGCCCCGGTGACCCACATCAGCTTTTTCGAAGCCGACGCCTTCGCCAGCTGGGCGGGCGCGCGGCTGCCGACCGAGTTCGAATGGGAAGCCGCCGCGGCGATGCTCGACGCGGCCTCGGGTCAACAACTCGACAGCGCCGGGCCGGTGCAGCCTGTCGCCGCGGTCGATGACGCCGATCTGCAACAGATGTTCGGCAGCGTGTGGGAATGGACCGGCAGCGCCTATCGCCCCTATCCCGGCTTCCGCGCCGCGCCCGGTGCGGTCGGCGAATATAATGGCAAGTTCATGAGCGGTCAGTTCGTGCTGCGCGGCGGCAGCTGTGCGACCCCGCGCGGTCATCTGCGCGCCTCCTACCGCAATTTCTTTTACCCCCACCAGCGCTGGCAATTCACCGGCGTGCGTTTAGCCAAGGATCTCTGACATGGGCGTTGTTCGCAATCTTCGGCAGGTTGATGCCGATGCGGCGGGGGTCGATATCGCCTTTCGCGCCGACGTCCATGCGGGACTGTCGCAGGCGCAAAAGGCGATTCCGGCGCGCTGGTTCTACGACGCGACCGGATCGGCGCTGTTCGAGGATATCACGGCGCTCCCTGAATATTATCCGACGCGCAGCGAGACCGATCTGCTCACCCGACACGCGACCGACATCGCGGCGGCGGTCGGGCCGGGCCGCGCAGTCGTCGAGCTTGGGTCGGGTAGCTCGACCAAAACCCCGCTTTTGCTCGATGCGATCGCGCCCGCGGCTTATGTGCCGGTCGATATCTCCGGCGATTTCCTGCGCGATAGCGCCCGCACGCTCGCGGCGCGTTTTGAGGGGTTGCCCGTCTATCCGGTGGAGGCCGACTTTACCCAGCGCGTCGAAATGCCGCGCGAAATCGCCGCTATGCCCAAGCTCGGCTTTTTCCCGGGCAGCACGATCGGCAATATGGTTGCGCGCACCGCGGTCGATTTGCTGCGCAACTGGCGCGAAGCACTGGGCGAGGGATCCCTGCTTCTGATCGGCATCGACCGGATCAAGGATGAACGTGTACTGGAACTCGCCTATGATGATCCGGCGGGCGTCACGGCGGCGTTTAACCTCAACCTGCTCGAACGGATCAACCGCGAGCTGAACGGTGACATTCCGGTCGAAAATTTCACGCACCGGGCGATCTGGAACGACGTCCATGCGCGGATCGAAATGCATCTCGTCGCGGCGTGCGACTTGGATTTCACCGTCGATGGGCGTGACTATCATATGGCGGCAGGCGAGACGATCCACAGCGAGAACAGCCATAAGTACGGCCCCCGCGATGCCAACCTGCTGCTGCGCGCCAGCGGCTGGACCCCGGTCGCGACGTGGGACGACACCGACCCCGCCTTCGCGCTGATCCTCGCTGAAGCAACCGAGTTCCGCTCGGCCCCTTGACGCTGACCGCCGATGACGTAGGGCAACCACCAAATCGTCATCCCGGCGAAAGCCGGGATCTCGCCCTTTCGCCAGAACGCAGCGGTGAGATCCCGGCCTTCGCCGGGATGACGGATGAAAGCCTTAAGGTTGTTTTGGAGAATAAGGTCATGATCGTCGGCGTCATCGGGGCAGGGCAAATGGGCGCGGGGATTGCGCAAGTGTCAGCGGGCGCCGGACATGACGTACTGCTGTCGGACATCGACTTGGCGCGCGCCGAAGCGGGCAAGGCGGGGATCGCCAAGGCGCTCGGCCGCCTCGTCGCTAAGGAGAAGATGACACAGGGCGATGCCGATGCTCTGCTCGGCCGTATTGCCCCGGTCGCCGACCACAGCGCCTTCGCCCCCGCCGACCTCGTCATCGAGGCCGCGACCGAGCGCGAAGACATCAAGCGCGCGATCTTCGCTAGCGTCGGTCCGCATCTGTCTGACACCGCGATCCTTGCCAGCAACACCAGCTCGATCCCGATCACGCGGCTCGCCCAAGCATCGCCCGACCCGGCGCGCTTTATCGGGGTGCATTTCTTCAATCCGGTGCCGGTGATGGGGCTGATCGAATTGATCCGCGGCCTCGCCACCAGCGACGCGACGCTGCAAGCCGTCGAAGCCTTTGGCCGTGGCCTCGGCAAGGAAATCGTCCATGCCAACGACGCGCCTGGGTTCATCGTCAACCGCGTGCTGATGCCGCTGATCAACGAAGCGGTGTTCGCACTGGGCGAGGGTGTTGCGACGATGCAGGACATCGACGCCGGCTGCCGCCTGGGGCTCAATCATCCGATGGGGCCAATCACGCTGGCCGACTTCATCGGGCTCGATACCTGCCTCGAAATCATCCGCGTGCTGCACAGCGGCACCGGCGACCCCAAATTCCGCCCGGCGCCGCTGCTGGTGCAATATGTCGAGGCGGGCTGGGTCGGAAAAAAGGCAGGGCGCGGCTTTTACGACTGGACGGGAGCCGAACCGGTTCCGACGCGTTAGCAGCTTATGCGGTCAGGGAACCGCCAAGGAGGCGTCACATGCAAAGCAGATTTTTCGTCACATTGTCGGCCACCGCTGTGGCTGCCGCGCTCGTCATCGCGGCACCGGCCCATGCTCAGGCGGGGTCGCCGGAAGATTCGACGATCAAGGACACCGCCAACAAGGTGACCGAACCGTTTGACGGCAAGGAAGCGCCCGCGAAGCTGATCGCGGTCCAGGGCGATCCCTATTCCTTGGCAGGCCTGCGCAAATGCGCCGCGATCCAGCAGGAAATCGTCGAACTGGACGAAGTGCTCGGCCCCGACGTCAACGAAACCGAAGAGGAAAGCAGGGATAAAAAGCGCGAGCGCACCGCTGGCCGCGTCGCCGGCAGCGTTGCCGGGTCGATCATCCCGTTCCGCAGCCTGATCGGTGAAATCACTGGCGCCAATGCCGAACGTCGCCGCTATGCCGAAGCGGTCTATGCCGGAACAGTACGGCGCGGCTTTCTGAAAGGTGTCGGGCTGGAACGCGGCTGCAAGGCACCCGCGCGGCCCTGATATATGGAGGGCGTGGGGAGGGGTATTCCATGAACGTCGACAATATCCGCAGCTTTACGGTCGATGTTCCGCAGGCGGCGCTCGACGATCTGAAAGACCGGCTGGCGCGGACGCGCTGGCCCGAGAGGGAAACGGTCGACGACTGGGACCAGGGTATCCCGCTTGCCTATGCGCAGGAACTGGCGGCCTATTGGCTTGATCAACATGATTGGCGCGTTGTCGAGGCGCGACTGAATGCCCTGCCCAATTATCTGGCGACGATCGACGGGCTCGACATTCATTTCCTCCATGTCCGGTCGGCCAATCCGGCGGCGCGGCCGCTGGTGTTGACCCACGGCTGGCCGGGGTCGGTGCTGGAGTTTCTCGACGTCATCGAACCGTTATCGGCCGACTATCATCTCGTGATCCCGTCGCTCCCCGGTTACGGCTTTTCGGGCAAGCCGACCGCGGCCAAATGGAGCGTCGAGCATATCGGCGCGGCGTGGGACGCGCTGATGGTGGCGCTCGGTTACGATCGCTATTTCGCGCAGGGCGGCGACTGGGGCAGCGCGGTGACCTGTGCAATCGGGATGAACCACGCCGATCATTGTGCGGGAATTCACATCAACATGGTCGTCGGCGCGCCGCCGCCCGACCTGATGAGCGATCTCACTGACAGCGAAAAACTCTATCTCGCCCGCTTTGCCTGGTATCAGGCAAAGGACAGCGGTTATTCGACGCAGCACGCGACCCGGCCGCAGACGATCGGCTATGCGCTGACCGATTCACCGGTCGGCCAGATGGCGTGGATCGCGGAAAAATTCCACGGTTGGACCGATTGCGGGCATCAGCCGGGCGGCCAGTCGATCGGTGGACACCCCGAGAAAGCGCTGTCGAAGGACGCGATGCTCGACACGATCAGCCTCTATTGGCTGACCGCGAGCGCCGCCTCGTCGGCGCGGCTATATTGGCACAGCTTTCGCAATTTCGCCGCGGGCGAGATTTTGGTTCCGACAGGGTGCAGCCTGTTTCCGAACGAGATCATGCGGCTCTCGCGCCGCTGGGCCGAGCGGCGGTACAAGACTATCGTCCACTGGAACGAGCTGCCCCGCGGCGGTCATTTCGCCGCGTGGGAGCAGCCCGAGTTGTTCGCCAGCGAGGTACGCGCCGCGCTGGCGAAGATGGACCTTTGACCGGCGCTTAGCGCGGCACCACCACCTGACGACAGGTTTCGGGCGCCGAGCGCAATGCGGTGTTCCACATCGCCTCATTGCCCTTGGTATGCAGCCGCCACCCGGCGCGGTTTTCGTATATCGCGCCGCTCGCCGCGGGCGTGGAGCGCATCGCTTCCGGACGTCCGCCATTGACGCTCACCAAAGCGCGGTCGCCCATGAAATCGACTTTCAGCCGGGTACCGCGGTCGCATTCATAATAGGCGCTGACCCCCGGCCCACCGACCGACATGCAAGCCGAAAGCAGCACGGCGGCCCCGCCGACGGCGGCGAACTTCAGCGTCGTCATCGCATCCTCCCTCAATAGCCCGAGCGGACGCACAGCACGTCGGCCAGATAGACGCGGCCCGCCACCGTTTCCATATGTTCGCGCGCCGACCCGTTCCAGCCGATCGAACGGCAATAATTGTCGGCGGTCTGCGCCGCGCAGTTCGCCGTCACCGATCCATATTGGCAAGCAAGGACGCGGCGGTTGCCTTGCGCGGGCTGCGTGTGGAATTCGGCAAAATTGCCGCGCGCGACCTGATCATTGGCGGGCGGCGCCGGATCCCAGCCGCCACCCCCTGATCCAACCGGGCGGATCGACTGGATGGTCAGCCCGCGCAGGACGTTGTTCAGCATCGGCGTATCGCGCTCGACGGTGCGGCAGGTGCCGCGAAAGCGCGTCTTTTCGCACAGCTCCCACCGGCCGCTGGCGACGCGCACCGAATTGACCGGCCAAGCGAGGCCAAGGTTTGGTTTCGCCTCGCCGATGAACACCGCCGGGCCGCGATAGGCGGCGTCGCGATAGATCGTCGCCTCGGGCGGTCGGTACATGCGGTCATCGGGGGTCTGTGCGCTGGAGGTGGCGAGCACGCCCGCCCCAATCGACGCGGCGGCGGCGGCGAGGATCGACAAACGATATGCGATTTTCATGGCAACCTCCCTGTTGGCAAATGCGACCCGGGATTCGATATGTTTGCCGAGTTTACGCCATCGAGGTGCGGCTTGCAATTCTTCCCAAGCGTGGGCCTTGGTAGGTCAGGGGGCTTTGGCGGGAGCGGTTGCCGCGGCATCGGGCTCCGTTACAGGTGCGCTCGCCGGTGCTGTGACAGCCTCGACTGCCGGTGCGGCGGGCGGCGTGGCGACCGGCGGCGCGATGCCCAGCATCAACCCCGCCAAGGCCGCCGACATCAGGTTCGACAGGCTGCCCGCGAGCAGGGCCTTCAGCCCAAGCTTGGCGATCATCGGCCGCTGGTTGGGGGCCAGCCCGCCGGTCACCGCCATCTGGATCGCGATCGAACTGAAATTGGCAAAGCCGCACAGCGCAAAGGTGGCGATCGCGACCGCGGCGAGCGACATATCGCCCTGCACCTTGCCCAGAACGATAAAGGCGACAAATTCGTTGAGCACGATCTTGCTGCCGAACAGCCCGCCGACCACCGCGCTTTCATCCCACGGCACTCCCATCAGCCACATCACTGGGCGGAACAAAGTGCCGATGATCGCCTGAAACGACAGCTCGGGGTAACCCAGCCAGCCGCCGATCCCGCCGAGCAGGCCGTTGGCGAGCGCGACGAGCGCCACGAACGCCAGCACCATCGCGCCGACCGCGACCGCGAGTTTGACCCCGGTCTGCGCGCCTTGCGCCGCCGCCATGATGATATTGGCGGGCTTCTCTTCGTCATGGCTCGCCTCGGGCATGATGACGGGTTCGACGCCGAGATCCTTGGGATCGTCGGGCATCATGATCTTCGCCATCAAAATGCCCCCCGGCGCCGACATGAAGCTGGCAGCGAGCAGATAGGGCAGCAATTGTTCGCCGATCATGCTGGCATAGGCGCCGAGAATGGTCCCCGCGACCCCCGCCATGCCGACGGTCATGATCGTGAACAGCTGCGGCGGGGTCAGGCCCGCCAGATAGGGGCGGATGACGAGCGGCGATTCGGACTGGCCGACAAAGATGTTCGCTGCGGCGCCCAGGCTTTCCACCTTGGTGATGCCGGTGATTTTCTGGATACCGCCGCCGACCCATTTGATCACCAGTTGCATGATGCCAAGATAATAGAGGATCGAGATCAGCGAGGCGAAAAAGACGATGACCGGCAGCGCCGCAATCGCAAAGCTGTTGGCGCCAATTTCGGGCGAAGCAAGCGGGCCAAAGATGAAATCGGTCCCTGCCTTGGCGTAGCCGAGCAGGTTCGACACCCCGTTCGACATCGCCTGAATGATATTGCGGCCCCATGGGGTGCCGATCACGAGTAGCGCAAAACCGGCCTGTAGCAAAAAGGCGGGAATGACGACGCGCAGACGAATCCAGCGGCGGTTCGACGAAAACAGCACGGCAATCGCGAGCAGCGCGACGATGCCAACCAGACCAATCAGGCGTTCCATATATTTGTGCGTCCCCCGCAAATTGTTGCGCCTTGTCTAGCGGGCTTTGGCGGGGGGGCAAGTGTTGCCGCCACCCCCATCTTTCCACCGCCGACAAAAGCGACTATCGGGCGGCATGACCGACACCACATCGACGGCGCTGCCGCGCACGCTTTCGCCCTCCCTGTTCCTTTTCACCATCATCTATGGCGGCATGGTCGTGCTCGCCGGGGTGCTGGGGAACAAGCAGGTGGCGCTGGGTGACTGGTTGGCGGTCGAGGCAGGGATTTTCCCGTTCCTGATCCTCGTCGCGCTGTCGAGCGCCGTGTCCGAATTGCAGGGCCAATCGACCGCGAACAAATTGGTGCTGTGGGGCTTTGTGCCGCTCATATTGTCGATCATGCTGACCGCGCTGGTCCTCGCGCTTCCCGCATCGCCCGAAATGCAGGCCGACCGGCTTACCGCCTTCAACACCGTGCTGGGCCAGAGCCCGCGCCTGATGGCGGCCGGGATCGTGGCTTATGGCACCTCGCAATTCCTCAATGTCACGATCTTCAGCAAGCTACGCGGGCGCGAAGGCGCCGGAACCAGCTGGCTCGCCATCCGCGGTGCGATCGCCAGCGCTCTCAGCCAGATCGTCGATACCTTGCTGTTCGTCACCATCGCCTTTTACGGCGTGTTCCCGATCGCCAATCTGATGGGCGGGCAGATGCTGGCCAAGGTCGCGTTGTCGGTGCTGGTCATTCCATTCGTGATCACCGGGCTGGTCGCGCTCGGTCGCAACCTCGATGCCAAGACCGGCGGGTGATGACGATGACCGACGCGCCCGCAATGCCCGACCTGCTCGCCAAGGCCGAAACGCTCGTCGAAGCGCTGCCCTATCTGCAGCGCTACGCGGGTCAGACGTTCGTGATCAAATATGGCGGGCACGCCATGGGCGATGCCGAGGCGCAGCGCGATTTCGCCGAGGATATCGTGCTGCTCAAGGCCGTCGGGATCAACCCGGTGGTCGTGCATGGCGGCGGGCCGCAGATCGGCGCGATGCTGAAAAAACTGGGGATCGAATCGTCGTTTGTCGGCGGGCTGCGCGTCACCGATGCCGCGACCGCCGAGGTCGCCGAAATGGTGCTTGCCGGAAAGATCAACAAGGAAATCGTCGGTTGGCTCGCAGCGCTCGGTGGCCGCGCGGTCGGCATTTCGGGCAAGGACGCCAATCTGGTGCTCGCCGAGAAGGTCCGCCGGACCGAGCCCGACCCCAATTCGGGGATCGAGCGTCATGTAGACCTAGGTTTTGTCGGCGAACCCGTCGCGGTCGATCCGACGATCCTGATCAACCTGACCAAGGATAATTTCATCCCGATCGTCGCGCCGGTCGCGCTCGGCGCCGACGGTGCGACCTATAATATCAACGCCGACACGATGGCAGGCGCGATCGCCGGCGCGCTGGGTGCCAAGCGGTTTTTCCTGCTCACCGACGTCGCGGGCGTGCTCGACAAGGCAGGAGCACTGCTCACCGACCTCGACCAAACGGCGATCGACGCGCTGAAGGCTGACGGGACGATCACCGGGGGCATGATCCCCAAGGTCGAAACCTGCGTCGCCGCGGTCGATGCGGGGGTCGAGGCGGCGGTCATCCTTGACGGGCGTATTCCGCACGCGATGCTGCTGGAAATTTTCACCGCAAGGGGTGCAGGCACGCTCATTCACCGCTAAGAGACGCGGCAAGACCCTAATTCGGAGAAATCGCCTTGGTTCTCATGCTCCTCCAGATCGTCCACATCATCCTGACGGTCCTGTGGTGGTTCATCATCGCGCAGGCGGTGATGTCGTGGCTGATCGCGTTCAATGTGATCAACACGCACAATGATTTCGTCAACCAGCTGTGGACGGTGCTCGACCGGATTACCGAGCCGCTGTACCGGCCCTTTCGCCGTATCATGCCCGATTTCGGCGGGCTCGATCTGACCCCGATGCTGGTGCTGATCATCATCATCATCCTGGATGGGCCGGTGCTCAATTATCTCGGGCGCCTCGCTTATGCGAACGGCATGGCGTGATGGCGGTTGATGCCGCCGCGCAGGTGATCGACGGCAAGGCGTTTGCCGCTGGTCTGCGCGGCCGGATTGCCGACGCTGTTCCTGCTTTTGTTGCCGCAACCGGGCGCGCGCCGGGGCTTGCCGTCGTGCTGGTCGGGGACGATCCGGCGAGCGCGGTCTATGTCGGGTCGAAAGGCAAGGCCACCGTTGCCGCGGGCATGGCGAGTTTCGAGCATCGCCTGCCCGCCACCGCGAGTCAGGACGAGGTCGAGGCGCTGCTCGCCCGACTGAACGCCGACGATGCGGTCGACGGCATCCTGCTGCAATTGCCGCTTCCCGGCCACCTCGACGAACAGGCGGCGGTGGCGACGATCGACCCGGACAAGGATGTCGACGGGCTGACCCCGGTCAGCGCCGGGCGGCTCGCGCTCGGTATCGCGGGCATGGTGCCGTGCACCCCTTATGGCTGTCTGTTGCTGCTCCAGGACCGGCTTGGCGACCTGTCCGGCAAGGATGCGATCGTCGTTGGGCGCTCGATCCTGGTCGGCAAGCCGATGGCGCAATTGCTGCTCGGCGCCAACGCCACGGTGACGATGGCGCACAGCCGCACCAAAGACCTGCCCGCGCTCGTGCGCCGCGCCGACATCGTCGTGGCGGCGGTCGGGCGCGCCGAGATGGTCAAGGGCGACTGGATCAAACCGGGTGCCATCGTCATCGATGTCGGCATCAACCGCCTGCCGCCCGCCGACGGCGCGGCAAAGGGGCGATTGGTCGGCGACGTCGATTATGCCGAGGTAGCGGCGGTCGCCGATGCGATTACTCCGGTTCCGGGCGGGGTCGGGCCGATGACGATCGCCTGCCTGCTTCGCAACACGCTGGTCGCCGCGCACCGCCGCGCGGGGCTTGCCGATCCGGAAGGATTCTGATGCGCCGTCTGTTCTCCGCCTCGTTCGCGCTTTCGTTGCTCGCCGGATGCGCCGGTGACCCCAACGACGTTCGCAACCGTCCGCTCGGGCCGAACCCCAGCGCCTTTATTGCGGCCGAAATCGGCTTCGCTCGGCTGGCGCAGGAAAAAGGGCAGTGGACCGCGTTTCGCGAAACATCGCATCCCGATGCGGTGATGTTTGTGCCGCAGCGGGTAAAGGCGCGCGACTGGCTCAAGACGCAAAAAGACCCCGCCGAATCTGTGAAGTGGCAGCCGCACGCCGTCTACGTCAGCTGCGACGGCAACAGCGGCGCGACGACGGGCGCGTGGCAAAAGGGGCCAGCGCATGGCTTTTTCAGCACGGTGTGGATGCGCGATCCCAAGAGCGGCAAGATCGACTGGATCCTCGATCATGGCGACGGGTTGACCGTTCCCCGCGAAGCGCCCGAATTTATCGAATCGAAGCAGGCGGTGTGCGGATCGCGTCCGGCGGTGCCGATCGAGGCGGGCGCCGAGGGTGACGATATGGCGGTCGGCCTGTCGCCCGACCAGACGCTCAGCTGGACTTCGACCGTTCGGCCTGACCAGTCGCGCCGTGTGACGATCCGTCTGTGGGACGGCAAGGCCATGGCGACGGTGATCGACGATCAGGTCGCGGCGCCGAAACAGCCATGATCGACCTGTTCATCTCGGCATTCGTGACGCTGTTCGTGGTCATCGACCCGCCGGGCTGCGCGCCGATCTATGCCAGCCTGACCACCGGCGCGAGTGCGCAGCAGCGCCGGTCGATGGCGATCCGCGCGACGATCATCGCCGGGTGTATCCTCGTCTTTTTCGCGATGTTCGGCGAAGCCTTGCTCAGCTTCCTGCACATCGACCTCGACAGTTTTCGCATTGCGGGCGGCATCATGCTGTTCATCATCGCGATCGACATGGTGTTCGAAAAGCGCACCGAACGCCGCGAACAGCGCGCCGAAAAGGTGATGGCGACCCCCGAGATCGAGGATGTGTCGGTGTTCCCGATGGCGATGCCGATGCTCGCCGGGCCGGGATCGATCGCGTCGGTGATGCTGCTGGTGGCGCAGAACAACGGGCTCGACCGTGCGTTCGTGATCTTCGGCGCGCTGCTGCTCGTGCTGTTGATGACGCTCGGCGCGTTGCTCGCGGCGGGGCCGCTGATGCGCTTTATCGGTAACAAGGGCGAGGCGGTGATCACCCGCCTGCTCGGGGTGCTGCTCGCCGCGCTCGCCGCGCAATTTGTCATCGACGGGCTCAAGGCCAGCTTCCCCAGCCTCACATAGAAAAGGGCGCCGCCCGCAGGCGACACCCTTTCCTGTTCCACGGGAATGGAATCTAGCGCGCGGCGTTGACATCCGCTTGCGTCACCGGCGCGATGCGGATTTCGACGCGGCGGTTGCACTGATAATCGGCTTCGCTGCGTTCGGGCGAACATTTCAGCTGCGTTTCGCCATATCCCATCGTCGCCATGCGCGCGCGCTGGATGCCGCGGCCGCCCAGATAATCGGCGACCGACGACGCGCGGCGTTCGGACAGGCCCTGATTATAGCTGTCGCTGCCGGTCGAGTCGGTGTGGCCGTACACGTCGATGTAGGTGCTGGGATATTCAGCCAGCGTCGAGGCAACATTGTCGAGCGCGCTGCGGAACTGCGATTTCACCAGCGCGCTGTTGTAATCGAAGGTCACGTCGCCGGGCATGTTGAGCACCAGCTGGTCGCCCTGACGTTCCACATCGATGCCGGTGCCGGCGGTGCGCTGGCGCAGCTTCTTTTCCTGCTCATCCATATAATAGCCGACGCCCGCACCCGCGACCGCGCCGATGCCCGCACCGACGATTTCCTCGGTGCGGCTGTTCTTGCCGCCGATCAGGTCGCCGAGCAGATAACCGCCCAGCGCGCCGCCGAGGCCGCCGATCGCGGCGTTGGAAATGCGCTTCTGGCCCGTTTCCGGATCGGTAACGCAGCCGGTCAGCGCGACGGCGCTGATAGTGGCCAGCGTGGCGAGTTTGATGGTCTTGATATTCATTGGTCGCTCCCTTTTTTGCGGCCGCATGGGTCGTTTGCGCACCGCCATTCCTGCCGATAACATATGGCTGGCGATCTAGTTCCCGAATCCGGCTGAACACTCGCTGAGGCGCATGTTCAGGCGCCATTGTGCAACTGCGCAACTTTCGCCTATAGACGGCTGATGACCGACGCTGACAGGGGCCGGGCGCCGAAGCGCCAGATCACCGCCCAATGACCCCTTTTCCATGGTCCGATGTGGCCATCATTGCCATCCTGATCCTGCTCAATGGCGTTTTCGCGATGTCCGAACTGGCCATCGTGTCGGCGCGCGCGCCGCGCTTGCAGGCGGCCGAAAAGCGCGGCAGCCGCGGCGCCGCGGTAGCGCGCCAACTCGGCGCCGATCCGGGACGGTTCCTGTCGACGGTGCAGGTCGGTATCACGCTGATCGGCATTCTGGCCGGTGCCTATTCGGGCGCCAGCCTGGGCGGTCCCGTCGGTGACCGGCTACAGATGCTGTTCGGCCTCGACGATGAAACCGCGCTGACGGCAGGCTTCGCCGTGGTCATTGCGGTAACGACCTATTTCTCGCTGATCGTTGGCGAGCTGGTGCCCAAGCAATTTGCGCTGCGCGCGCCTGAACCGATCGCGATCTTCATGGCGCTCCCGATGCTGTGGCTGTCGAAAATCGGCGCGCCGCTGGTGTGGCTGCTCGATCGCAGCTCCGCGCTCGTCTTTCGGGTGCTCGGCCTCAACCGCGAATCCGAGGATCGGGTGACCGCCGAGGAGCTGCACCTGATCGTTGCCGAAGCGTCAAAATCGGGTCTGATCGAGGAAAGCGAACGCGCGATCATTTCGGGCGTCGTCCGGCTTGCTGACCGCCCGGTGCGCGAGGTGATGACGCCGCGCAAGGACGTCGACTGGATCGATATCTCGCTCGATGCGCAGGGGGTGCGCGACAAGCTCGTCGCGTCGCCGCACAGCCGACTGCCGGTCGCACGCGGCTCGGTCGACGATATTGTCGGGGTGGTCCAGGCGCGCGATATCGCCGCCGCACTGTTCCGCGGCGAGGCATTGGATCTGGAGACAGTGACGCGCTCCGCCAAGGTGATCCACGATCAGATCGACGCGATGGACGCGCTCGAAGCATTGCGCGTCGCCGACGTGCCGATGCTGTTCGTCCATGACGAATATGGCCATTTCGAAGGGCTGGTGACCCCCGCCGACCTGCTCGCGGCGATCGCCGGCGAGTTTGCGTCGGACCAAGATATCGGCAGCGAACCGTTTGTCGTCGAGCGCGACGATGGCAGCCTGCTGATCGCCGGGTCGATGCCCGCCGACCAGATGGCCGAACGACTGGGGATCGAGCTTGACGACGACCGCGACTATGCGACCGCCGCGGGCCACGCGCTGGCGATCCTGAAGCATCTGCCAAAGGAGGGCGAGCGCTTCACCGACAAGGGCTGGCGATTCGAGATTATCGACATGGACGGGCGCAAGATCGACAAGCTGCTCGTCACGGAACTGTCCCGGCCAAAGGACGCCGAGGACACCTAGCGTCAGCGTCTATCCGCGGCATCAGCACCGTAACGGATCCCGCCACCAGCCGAGCAACCCTTACAATGCGATCGGTTGCCCCCATATGCAGACGATGCCGCTGGACCGCGCCGCGTCGTAACGTGGCGGGCCAACTGTCGGGCATTGTCTCCTGTCGATCAAAAATGGATTTGGTTGGGTTTTCCGGAGCACGAGAATGATCGCGCACCCGGTGGGCTGACAGCCCGGGTCGGCGATCCGAAAGGCATGACCCCATGATCGGCTATTTCATCCTCCTCCACCGCTTTCCCGAACAGTTCAAACGGATGTTCCGCGCCATCTACGCGCCCGGCAACAGCTATGTGATCCATGTCGACAAAGGGTCGGGGGCGGAGTTTGCCGCCGACATTGCCGAATTCCTCAAGCCGTATCAGGGGGTCGCGATCATCGAATCGAAAAAGGCGCTGTGGGGCGGCTATAGCCTGGTCGACGCCGAGCTGCGCGGCATGGCCAGATTGCTGGCGATGAGCAACAGCTGGACGCATTACATCAACCTCAGCGGCCAGGATTTTCCTCTGAAGTCGCAGGCCTATATCCGCGATTTCCTGCGCGCTAACCCGCGCCGCCAGTATATCCGCGCGCTCGACCAGCGCGCGATCCGGCCCGATACGCTGAACCGCGTCAGCCATATGTTCGTCGAAGCGCTGGGGCGGATGTTCCGGACCCCTGTGTCGCGCCCATTCCTGAAAGGTGCCACGCCGTTCATCGGCACCCAGTGGAAGGCCGTGACGCGCAGCTTCTGCCAGTTTGCGGTCCATCACCCCAGCGCCGATCGCTTCAAGACCTTCTATCGCCGCAGTTTCATCCCCGACGAGGCGTTTTTCCAAACGCTGATGATGAACAGCCCCAATCAGGGTGAAGTGATGAACGACGATCTGCGGACGATCGACTGGGTGCCCGACGGCGAAATCAAGCTGCGTCCGCGCACCTTTGTGACCGCTGACGCGCTGCGCCTGACGCTCAGCCCCGACCTGTTTGCGCGCAAATTCGACATGAACGAGGATGCGATGATTTTTGATCTGATCGAGGCGCATCTGAAAACGCCCGCGGCAATGGACTATGTCGGCGATGTGGTGATCAAGCCGACCAAACCGCGCGCCAAATCCGTCGAAGCCGTTACCCCGACCTGAAAAAGCGGCCGGGCTGAAACAGCAAGGGCTCCGCCGATGGTTCGGCGGAGCCCTGTGCGGCAATGAGCCGGGATGGCTTAACCGTTCAGGCGATCCTTGACGGCCTTGGCCGGACCAAAGGTCAGCTTCTTGGCGGCCTTGATCTGGATCGTCGCGCCGGTCGACGGGTTGCGGCCTTCGCGGGCCGGGGTCGCCTTGACCTTGAACTTGCCAAAGCCGTTGACCGAAACTTCGTCGCCCTTGGCGGCGGCATCGGCAATCGCAGCGAACACGGCATCGACGGCCTTGCGGCCATCGGCTTTGCTCAGGTCCAGCGACGCGGCGACAGCGTCCGACAGTTCGGCATGATTCATAAATTCTCTCCTGGTTTCGGTCGGGCGATTCCCGGCCAATGGGCTGCCATAGACGCAGGATGCACCCTTCGCCAAGCCCGTGATTGCGGGGGATTGGCGATGTCGGCAACCGGCGGGCGCCGCGCCACCCGCACCGTCACCGTCCGGTGGCGATTGCAAGCAGCGCGTCGAGGTTGACGTGGCCCTCCAGTTCGGCCGCGATGTCGTCGAGCGCCGCATCGACGTCGGCGACATAATCGCGCCCGCCGCCCGCCACGCCAATGCCCGCCAGCAGGGCGCGGCGCAGATCGGGTGAGGCGAACAGGCCGTGGAGGTAGGAACCGATCACGCGGCCATTCTGGCTGATTGCGCCGTCGCTGGCGCCGTCAGCGAGCGTTGCAAACGGTCGTGCTGCGCCAGGGCCGCGCGTGTCACCCATATGCATTTCATAGCCGGTCAGCGCCGCGCCCAGCGCCGATCCGGTCACATGGCGCAGCGTCTTGGCGGGCGAAACGGTCGTTTCGACATCGAGCAGCCCCAGTCCGTTGACGTCGTCCGCCGCGCCCTCGATCCCCAGCGGATCGGCGATCCGTTGCCCCAGCATCTGATACCCGCCGCACAGTCCGACGATCATCCCGCCGCGCCGGTGATGCGCCAATATGTCGATGTCCCAGCCCTCGGCGCGCAGCGCGCCCAGATCGGCGATGGTCGCTTTCGACCCGGGCAGGACGATCACCGCTGCCTCGGCGGGGATGGGCCGCCCCGGCGGCACCATCACCACTTCGACCCCAGGTTCGAGCTTGAAGGGATCGAGATCGTCAAAATTGGATATGCGCGGCAGGATCGGGCAGGCGATCATGCGGCGTCCGTCGCGCGGGTCGGCGGCGCGCTCAAGGATCACCGCATCCTCGCTCGGCAACCGCGCTGCGGCGCTGAGCCAGGGGATGACCCCCAACCCCGGCCAGCCGCTGCGCCGTTCGATCTCGCGATAGCCATCGTCGAACAGCGCCGGATCGCCGCGAAACTTGTTGATCAGGAATCCGCGGATCATCGCCGCATCGTCGGGATCGATCACGGCGCGGGTGCCGACGACCGCCGCGATCACCCCGCCGCGGTCGATGTCGCCGATCAGGATGACGGGAACATTGGCGGCACGCGCAAAGCCCATATTGGCGATGTCACCGGCGCGCAGGTTGATCTCGGCGGGCGAGCCCGCACCCTCGATCACCACGATGTCGCACCCAGCGCGCAGCCGGTCATAGCTTTGCATGACGTCGGTCAGCAGCGCGCCGCGCGCCTCGCGAAAATTGCTGCTGCCCAGCGTGCCGCGCACCCGGCCATGGACGATCAGCTGCGACGTGCGGTCGGCCTGCGGCTTCAGCAGCACGGGGTTCATGTCGCTGTGCGGCGGGGTGCGGCACGCGACCGCCTGCAACGCCTGCGCGCGCCCGATCTCGCCGCCGTCGATCGTCACCGCGGCGTTGTTCGACATATTCTGCGGCTTGAACGGGCGGACCACCAGCCCGCGATTGGTAAAGGCGCGGCACAGCCCGGCGACCAGCACCGATTTGCCGACGTCGGAGCCCGTCCCTTGCAGCATCAAAGCGGCCATGCGCGGTGCTCCTGCCGCAGCGCGCGGATCAGAACAGTCCCGGCAGTTCGCGCTGCGCCGCGCTCGGGCGGGCAGGGATCAACATTTCGGGTTCGGCCAGGACGCGCAGATTGCTGCGCTGCGCCGCCGGGCCGACGCTGGCTTCGGCGATCCGCGTGGGGCAAGCGGCACCGGCCAGGAAGTCGATCGCCGCGCGCACCGACGCTTCGCGAGGATCGCCCAGCGGCAGGCTCAGATCGTCGCTCGCGGCGCAGCTGTTGGCGATTTTGGGTGCCAGGCCGTTATAATAATCGCCCGCACCGGTCGAATTGGCGGTCGCAAAGGCGACGACGCGCATCCGGTCGTCGCATTCGGCCTTGTCGAGCGCGATCTGGCCGACCGGCTTGCCGAAGGTATTGCTGCCGACCAGCGTCATGTTGGTGCCGAGGTACGGGAGCATCGAATTGATCACCAGCTCGCTCGCCGATGCGGTCGAACTGGTGCCGATGAAGGCGATACGCGTCGGCGCGATCGATTCGGCGGTCGGGGCAAAGCGATGCTCGTCATTCTGGGCGCTTTTCGACGCGCGAAACACGGTTTGCGAAAACAGCGATCCGCTGCGCCCCTCGCCCATCAAATCGCCCATCAGCTCGGCGGTCGATACCAGCCCGCCGCCATTATAGCGGAAATCGATGATGATGTCGGTGACGCCCTGATTGCGGAAATTCAGAAAGGCGGCGCGCAATTGCGGGTTCGCTGACGAGATGAAGGTGCGCAGGTTCAGGTAGCCGTAATTGCGCCCGCCCTCGCTGATGATCTTGGCGCCATAGCGATCCGAGATCGGGTCGAGCGCATAATCGGCCTTGGCGACGGTCACGTCGCGGGTGCCCCCGGCGTCGGTGATGCGCAGCACGCGGCTGACGCCGGGGTCGTTCGGCCCCAAGGCGTTCGTAATCCCCGCCGTGCCTTCGGCCGCAACAATCGCCGAAATGCTGCGGATGTTGCTGGCATTCGTGCCGATCCCGACGATCGCGGTGCCCCGGTCGATGCCTGCGCCAAAGGCGGGTGCGGTTTCATAAGCTTCGGCGATGATGACCCGCTGATTGACGGCGTCATAGGTCAGGCGAATACCGAACCCCGCGCTCGATCCGCTGGCGAAAAACGCATTCTCCTCGGCGATCGAGGTGATGTAGGTGAAAAACCGGTCCTTGCCGAGCGCGCGCGCCGGGGCGACCAGCGCATCGATATAGGCATCGACATTGGTGAAACTTGCTGGGTTGACCCCGCTCGCGACGTCGCCGGGGAATAGATACCATTCGTCGATCACTGCCTTGGCAAAGCCCTGCCGCGCGGCGAGGCCGCAGCCTGCGGTCGGGGTGGGCGTCGGCGACGGGGTCGGGGTGACGGTCACTGGCCCGGCATTGCTGCCGCTAGTCGAACCCCCGCCGCCGCACGATGCCAACAGCAGGGACAGAACGGTAAGTGACGCAACGGCGCGGCGCATAGATTTCCCCGGTATAATCAACGGCTCGGACGATAGTCATACTGGCCATGAATTGGAAATGAAGAAGCAGCGTCGGCTTGCGACCAGTTGCGGGTGAACCGGAAGGGGAGGGGATTGCCTCAAAACAGCCGTTGCTACAAACGGCAACCGAACCCTTTGCCGGAAGGACGGTCTCTGTGAAAAAAATGATCGAAGTCGAACAAGTTGAGAAGGAATTGAGAATCGCCATGTTGTCGAGCGATCTCGAAACGCTCGATGATCTGCTGAGCGACGAACTCGTTTTTACCAATCACCACGGCCAACGACTATCCAAAGCAGATGATCTGGCAGCGCATAGGTCCGGTCTTCTCCGCATCGATCGGTTGGAACCCAGAGCCGAACCAACCATCCGTGTCATCGGCGACAGCGCAATCGTCAGCGTCACTCTCGATCTCGCGGGCACATATGATGGGCAGCCCTTTGCAGGCGCATTTGCCTATTCCCGCATGTGGTATCGTCAGGGTGGCAAATGGCGAATCGAAGCGGCGCACTGCTCGTCGGTCGCGGGCAGCTGAACGCATTCTGCAATAAGCGACGATCGCGCGATGACTTGATATTGACCCAATGGCGACGCCGACCCGTCAGGCGTCCGCTTCCGTTTCACGCCGCCCCTTGAATCCTTGCGCAACGACGTACAGTTCGGGCGACCCCTTGCGGCTTGCAGGCGGCTTGGCGTGCTTGACCGTCGTGAAATGTTTTTTCAGCAAGGTCAGCAGCGTGTGGTCGGCGCCGCCGGCAAAGACTTTGGCGACAAAGGCGCCGCCGGGTTGCAGCGTTTGCACGGCAAAATCGGCGGCGGTTTCGGCCAGCCCGATCGTACGCAGATGGTCGGTTTGCTGGTGGCCGACGGTGTTCGCCGCCATGTCCGAAATCACCAGGTCGGGGGCGCTGCCCAGCGCGTCGATCAGCGCATCGGGCGCCGCATCGTCCATGAAGTCCATTTCGAGGATTTCGACACCCTCGATCGGCTCGCACGCCAGCAGGTCGATGCCTGCGACGCGCGCGCGCGGATTTGTCTTGCGCACGACCTGCGACCAGCCGCCCGGGGTGATGCCCAAATCGACGACCGCGCGCGCCTTTTTGATGAAGCCGAATTTGTCGTCGAGCTCGATCAGCTTGTACGCGGCGCGCGACCGATATCCCTCCGCCTGCGCGCGGCGCACATAGGGATCGTTAAGCTGGCGTTGCAGCCAGCGCGTCGACGACACGCTGCGCTTTTTCGCAGTCTTGACCCGCACATGCAGCCCGCCCCGCCCGCTGCCGCCGCCACCGCTCTTGCCGCCACCGCCGCTCATTTGCGATACTCGCGGCGCGTCACCGGTACGTCGCGGCCCTGCATTGCCAGCGTCCGCAAAATGCCTTCGCGGATGCCGCGGTCGGCGACGCCGACGCGCGCTGCGGGCCACAGGTCGATGATGCTCTCCAATATCGCACAGCCAGCGACGACCAGATCGGCGCGCTCGCGGCCGATGCACGCGATGTCGGCACGGTCGGCGATGCTGGCATCGGCCAAGCGGCGGCTGATGTCGCGCATCGCATCGGCCGGCACGACCAGCCCGTCGACTGCGCGGCGATCATAGCGCGGCAGGTTCAGAAACACGCTGGCCAGCGTCGTCACCGTGCCGCTGGTACCGAGCAGGCGCAGCTCCTGCCCGGCAAATTGTTCGGCGCGCCCGGCAAAGGCGGCAAAGGCGCTGCGCGTCACTTCGCGCATATGCGCGTAAGCCGCCTGACGGCCCGCCAGGCTGTCATCGGGCAGCGGCGCATGTTCGGTCAGCGACACCACGCCCCACGGCACACTGATCCAGTCGTGGATCTGCACGTCATGCTCCGACACATCGACCTGCATCAATTCGGTCGAACCGCCGCCGATGTCGAAAATCAGCGCCGGCCCCTCACCAGGCTCCATCAGATTGTGGCACCCCAGCACCGCGAGCCGCGCTTCTTCGGCGGGGGAAATGATGTCCAGGACGATACCCGTCTCGCGCCGCACCCGCTCGGCCAGTTCGGCGCCATTGGCGGCGCGGCGGCAGGCCTCGGTCGCCACCGCGCGCGACAGCGAGACATGGCGGCGCCGCAGCTTGTCGGCGCAGATTGCCAGCGCCGCGACGGTGCGGTCCATCGCCGCATCGCTGATCCGGCCGCTGGCGTGCAGGCCTTCGCCGAGCCGGACGATACGCGAAAAGGCGTCGATCACGACCAGTTCGCCGTCTTGCGGGCGGGCGATCAGCAATCGGCAATTGTTGGTGCCCAGGTCGATCGCGGCATAGCTGCGCGGTCGCACGAAATGCGCGGCGCGCGCGGCGGGTTCCGCCTGGTTTCGCCCTTTCGCCGCTGGCCCCGTCCTTGAACCTGGCCGCGGCGGTCGCCCGGATGGCGCTGCCATTTGCCGCATGGCTAGTATTACCTGTCTCTCTCACGCATCCACCAATCGCGGATGTGCACTTGGGAAGGAACCTAGGCTTTGGCGGCCTTTTAGGCAACCCCGTCCCCCGCTGGGACTGTGGCCCAAAGAAAACCCCGCCCGGCGTTGGCCGGACGGGGCAGAAGGGGGGACTGCACGTTATTGGAGGTCGGGACTGCCCTTAACGGCAGCCGTCATTCCCCTTGTCGATGGCGCGGCCAGCGATCGCGCCGACGGCGCCACCGATGATCGTGCCGACGGCGCGGTCGCCGCGGCCGGCGATTTCATGGCCGGCGAGGCCACCGGCGATCGCGCCGATGATCGTGCCGCCGGTGCCATTGTCGCACTGGCGATAATTGCGATTATTGTACCGCTGCTGGTTATAGCGACGGTCCTGACGATAATCGCGGCGGTCGGCGCGGCGATCGTAACGACGGTCATACCGGCGGTCGTCGCGGTCATAGCCGACATTATAGCTCGAATAGCCGCGCTGGTCGTAATAACCGTTCTGCGCCGCAGCGGGAGCCGCCATGCCCAGCGTCGCGGTGGACATCAGGGCGGCGATCGAGAGGGTCACCATCTTTTTCATCGTCGTTCTCCTTCTTTCGTCGTTCGGCCCTTCTGGGCGTTGTCGATGAAGGGGTTATGGGTGATTCGCATTGAGCCAACCCTGAACGCGCTTGTTGGCTGCCGTTCAGCTTCGCGCCCCGGAACACTTCCCTTTCGCCCCCCACCGCCCTAACCCCGCGCCGATGCGCCGCTTGTTTCTTGCCGCCCTGATCTTTCTCGCGCTCGGCCCCGTGCCGGGGACGGTGCAGCGCTTCCCCGTGGATGACCTGACCCAGCGCGCCAGCGCCCACCCACTGGTGTTGGCACCCGCGACGACCGGGTCGATGCGCTTTGCGCGCGGCTGGCATCTGGTCAGCCCGCACAGCCGCTTCGGCGGTTTTTCAGGGCTCGCGCGGATTGCGCCCGACCGCTTCCTGCTCATCGGCGACAATGGATATCGGACACGGCTGGCATTCGATCGCAAAGGGCAATTGTCCTCTTTTGATATCGCGCCCTTGCCTGTGCCGCCCGGCTGGCCCGACCGCAAAACGATGCTCGACACCGAATCGCTGTTCGTCGATCGCGCGCATGGAACAGCGTGGGTGGGTCTGGAACACATCAACCAGCTGTGGCGCTTCGACAGTGAATTGACGCGGCTACAGGCGCGCCATGCCCCCGCCGCCCTGCGCGACTGGCCAAAGGGTCGCGGGCCGGAGGCGATGGCGCGGCTCGCCGGCGGGCGAATCATCATCCTGGCCGAGGGCGGCCGCGACGATCCGCGTCGCAATCGCGGCGTGCTGCTCGCGGGCGATCCGGGCGCCGCTTCGCCGCCGCCGACGCACTTCTTCTATGATTCGCAGGGCAAGGGCGCGGTCAGCGATGCCGCGCCGCTTCCTGATGGCCGCATCCTTATCGTGCACCGCAAAGTCGGCTGGAGCAGTCAGCTGTTCACAACGACGGTCGCGATTGCCGATCCGCACGACATCAAACCGGGCGCCATCTTGCGGTCGCAACCGATCGGCCGCGTTCCTCGTCCGCTTGCCGAAAATTACGAAGGCGCATCGGTGACGGTCGAAAATGGCCGTACGTGGCTGTGGCTCGTCGCCGACAATAATTTCAACCGCTGGCAGCGCAGCCTGCTGCTCCAGTTCGAACTGGTCGATCTGCCACCAGCAAAAACCCCGGACAGCAAAAAGGCCGCGCGGAAACCGGCGGCCTGATTGCGACTGGCGATGGGAAAGTGCTTAAGCGGCTTTTTCGGCCAGCTTCTTCGTCACTTCCTTCTTCACCTTGCGGGCCGAAGCCGACAGCTGGTCGTCGCCAGCCTTGACCAGCCAGTTGTCGAGACCGCCATTATGTTCGACGGTGCGCAGGCCGTGGGTCGACACGCGCATCTTGATGCCCTTGCCCAGTGCGTCCGACAGCAAGGTCACATTCTGCAGATTGGGCAGGAACGTGCGCTTGGTCTTGTTGTTGGCATGGCTGACATTGTTGCCGACCATACGACCCTTGCCGGTCAGTTCGCAGATGCGCGACATGATGTTTGTCCTCGTACAAAAATATCGGTTCGGCGTCCGGGTGCTTCCCGTGAAATCGGGGAAGGAAGGACCGGAGTGAGCCGGGAAAGGCGCGCGCTTATCGGCTTGCCGCAGATTCGTCAAGCGACTAGCGGGAAAAGCGATGCCGCAATTTCCGCTGCCCGAACCGATGCGCCGCGCGCTCGACCTCGCCAAAACCGCGGCAGACCGGGGCGAAGTGCCCGTCGGCGCGGTCGTCGTCAAGGACGGTATGAATATCGGCGAAGGCCATAATCGCCCGCGCGAATCGCACGATCCCACCGCGCACGCCGAAATCGTCGCGATTCGCGCCGCCGCGGCCAGACTCGGCAACGAACGCCTCGACGGCTGCGATTTATACGTGACGCTGGAGCCTTGCGCGATGTGCGCCGGCGCCATCGCCCACGCCCGCATCGCGCGGCTCTATTACGGCGCCGACGATCCCAAGGGCGGCGCTGTGGTCCACGGCCCGCGCGTCTTCAGCCAGCCGACGGTGCATCATCGGCCGGAGGTTTACGACGGCATCGGGGCAGGGGAGGCGGGAGCGCTGCTCAGGGATTTCTTCTCGGCTCGTCGGTAACAAGAATCTCACCCAAAGGCGCGAAGACGCAAAGAAAAATGTGACACCCCGAACCGTTCGCCCTGAGCCTGTCGAAGGGCCGTTCTTTCCTTCGGCGTCGAGGAAAAGAACAGTGCTTCGACAAGCTCAGCACGAACGGAATAGGAGTATCTTTGCGCCTTCGCGCCTTTGCGTGAGATAATCGGGGAAATGCACCGCCGCAGTTAATTCCCTAAAACCTCGTCCACCCACGTCGGCACCAGCACCCCCGCCGGCCCATGCCGCGCCTCGCTGAACCAGTGGCTCCCCTGGCTCGGCTCCATATTCAGCTCCAGCGTCCGCGCCCCCGCCTGCCGCGCCTCGCGTACGAACCCCGCCGCCGGATACACCGCGCCCGACGTGCCGATCGACACAAACAGGTCGGCGCGGTTCAGCGCCGCATAAATCTCGTCCATCCGGTACGGCATCTCGCCGAACCACACGATGTCGGGGCGCAAGGTGCCGACCACCCCGCACGCCGCACAGGCGGGCCGATCGAGCAGCGGCCCGGTCCACCGCAGCCGCGCGTCGCACGCCGCGCACCAGGCGTTCAGATGCTCGCCATGCATATGGATCAGCCGCCTGGCCCCGGCACGCTCGTGCAGATCGTCGACATTCTGCGTCACGATCAGCAACTCGCCCGGCCATTCCGCATCGAGCCGCGCCAGCGCCTCATGCGCCGCATTCGGCACCTTGGTCTGGATCGCCGCGCGCCGCGCATCATAGAATCGCAGCACCAGATCGGGGTCGCGCGCAAAGGCTTCGGGGGTCGCCACATCCTCGACGCGATGTTGTTCCCACAAGCCGCCGCCGTCGCGAAATGTGTCGATGCCGCTTTCGGCCGACACCCCGGCGCCGGTCAGGATGACGATGTTCTGAATATCCTTCATCCCCCCTCTCTATCCGTTGGTGCCGCGGGAAGTCGAGACACCCATCGTCGAAACCTTCCCATGCTCACCCTCTTCGTGGGGATGGGGCTGCCCTGCCTTCCGTTCGTCCTGAGCTTGTCGAAGGACCGTCCTTCCTCTTATGGCGGTGACAGGACAAGCACGGCCCTTCGACAAGCTCAGGGCGAACGGGGATTTAGGGTCATGACCAGCATCGGCATTATCGGCAGCGAAGGCCGCATGGGCGTCGCGCTGGCCGCCGCGATCGCCGCGGCGGGGCAGCAGCATCGCGGCGCCGACAAGGGCGGCAACATCGTCAAACTGGTCAGCGAGAGCGACGTCCTCGTCGATTTCTCCTCCCCCGCCGCGCTCGAAGCGACGCTCGACGCCTGCATCGCGGCGAAAAAGCCGATCGTCATCGGCACCACCGGGCTCGAGGAACGCCATCATTATCTGATCGACGATGCGGCCGCCGACATCGCGGTGCTGCAAACCGGCAACACCTCGCTCGGCGTCACCCTGCTCGCGCATCTGGTGCGCGAAGCGGCGGCGCGGCTCGACGCCGACTGGGATATCGAAGTCGTCGAAATGCACCACCGGATGAAGGTCGACGCACCCAGCGGCACCGCGCTGCTGCTCGGCCAGGCCGCCGCCGAGGGCCGCGGCATCGATCTCGCTGCGGCTTCCGAACGCGGCCGCGACGGTGTCACCGGCGCGCGCGTTCGCGGCAACGTCGGCTTTGCGTCGCTGCGCGGCGGCACCGTTGCGGGCGATCACGACGTGATCTTTGCGGGCGACGAAGAAATGATCACCCTGTCGCACCGGGCCGAGAACCGGATGATCTTCGCGCGCGGCGCCGTGCGCGCGGCACTGTGGCTTACGGGGCAAAAGGCGGGACGCTATACGATGCCGCAGGTGCTGGGGCTGCCCGAACGGTGAAAAAGGCCGATATTTTCGAATTCTATCGCCGCCTCGCGGACCTCAACCCGGCGCCCGAGACCGAGCTGGCCTATGGCAACACCTACCAGCTGCTCGTCGCCGTCGTGCTCTCGGCGCAGGCGACCGATGTCGGGGTGAACAAGGCGACGCGGCGCTTGTTTCAGGACGTGACCACGCCGCAGCAGATGGTCGACCTCGGCGAGGCGGGGCTGAAAGAGCATATCAAGACGATCGGGCTGTTCAACGGCAAGGCGAAGAATGTCATCGCGCTCTCCGAAATCCTGGTCCGCGACCATGGCGGCGAAGTCCCCGCCGACCGCGATACACTCGTCGAACTGCCCGGGGTCGGGCGCAAGACTGCCAATGTCGTGATGAACTGCGCCTTCGGCGCCGAAACCTTTGCTGTCGACACCCATATCTTCCGCGTCGGCAACCGCACCGGGCTGGCGCCCGGAAAGACGGTGCTGGCGGTCGAAAAGGCGCTGGAAAAAGGCACGCCCGCGCCATTCCGCGTCGGCGCGCACCACTGGCTGATCCTCCACGGCCGCTACATCTGCAAGGCGCGCACCCCCGAATGCTGGCGCTGTCCGGTGGTCGACCTGTGCCGGTTCAAGCCGAAGACGGAGGCGCCGAAGGGGTGGCAGGCGGGGTAAAGGGTTCGTGCCGTCTAACGTCCAACTTGGGGTGGGAAGCGGACGTTACTAAGGCTCTAAGGCTTGCTCGGCAGGCCAGTCGTAAGGCGGCGGTTCAAATCTGTGCGCAGTATCCGGCTCGTTGGCGACGCCCAGCACACGCCGCTCCCGATAGCGGAATGCGCCATGATATTGATCCCCGCCAGCTCCATTGACGATGTAAAGATGCCCTGACTTCAGTGGTTCCGCAGGCACCACTGACTGCCAGTTCTCCGGTGCAACGCCATAGAATAGTGGAAAAATCTCGCACTTAAGATTGTCTGTTGCGTTCTCAATTCGCCAGACAGTCTTCCCCGATTCATCGCGAACTGAGAAATAGCTGGGGCAAAATCCCGTTTCCCCAAAGAACCAGTCCTTCCCGGCGCCTGCAAAGGCCAATCGACCCTTCAAGAAAACGGCATTGACCGGGTAATCGGCGCTGCACGAACTAAGGACGGCCGCCGCCGCTAACACCCATAAAAAAGTGCGCACCACCCGTGTCCTCCATATGCCGCTCTCGAACTTATGACGACCGGCCGAAGTCCGCAATTGGTCGTTTGAGGCCATCGAGCCCTAGGCCAAATGAACAATTATATCCGGACCGTCATAGGTCTTATCACTGAGCCAAAGAAAATCGCCGAAATGCGCGTGATCCCAAAGTTCGAATTCTTTCGTTTCGTTCGCGCATTTCACCAAAAACTCCGACAGCTTCAGCATCTCGGCAGGACTAAGATACAAGGTTGCTTCCGAAAGGCGGCCAACGCCGTCCTCTGGTCGATGCGTTCCGCTTGTGTCAGGCGTGCCGAAAAGTTCCATGCGTTTCTCATCCCAATCTGATCAATGCTGGGAGCAAATAGTTTAATCAGCCAAACAGGAGCTTAATGTCCGCAACCGCTCGAATCTCGCCGTGCCGCATGCGGTCGCACCGCAGCTCCAACGATTGGCGCTTGCCGTCTGCCCACGACCCGCCATAGTCCGTTTCCATGCGCAACCTCACCGCCCCGCTCGCCCTCGCCGCCGCCCTGCTCGCCGCCGCGCCCGTCCACGCCAAACCCGCCGATGCCGACGCCGCGAAGCAGATCCTCAAGGACAGCATCGCGATCCCGACGGTCGAGGGGCGGGGCAAAGTGCCCGAACTGGCGGCCTATTATGCCGGGGTGCTGAAGGCCGCGGGCTTTGCCGACAGCGATATCGAAATCACCCCGATGGGCGAAACCGCAACCCTCGCCGCGACGCTCACCGGCACGACCCAGAAAAAGCCGATCCTGCTGCTCGGCCATATGGATGTTGTCGCGGCGGACCCGAAGGACTGGACGCGCGATCCCTTCGTGCCGGTGGAGGAAAATGGCTATATTTTCGGCCGCGGGTCGGAGGATAACAAGTTCGACATCGCGATGATGGTCGCAACGATGGCGCAGCTCAAACGCGACGGATTCAAACCGCAACGCTCGATCATCCTGTTGCTCACGGGCGACGAGGAAACCCAGATGCTGACGACGCGCGCGCTCGCGGCCAAGTACAAGAATGCCGAATTCGCACTGAACGGCGATGGCGGCGGCGGGACGATCGGCGAAGATGGCAAGCCGCTATATTACGGGCTGCAAGCGGGCGAAAAAACCTATGCCGACTTCACCCTCGAAGTCACCAACCCCGGCGGCCACAGCTCGCGGCCGTCGCCGGTCAACGCGATCGTCCAGCTTGCCGCGGCACTTGAAAAGGTCGGGGCCTATAAATTCGCCGCGCAGCAGAACGAGCTGACCAAGATCGGCATGCCGATCGTCGCCGACCAGGTCGGCGGCAATATGGGCGCCGCGCTCAAGGCTTTCGCCGCGAACCCGGAGGATGAAGACGCGATCACCAAGATTCGCGCCGACCCCGAATATGTCGGCCAGATCGGCACCACCTGCGTGCCGACGCTGGTCAAGGGCGGCCATGCCGAAAATGCGCTGCCGCAGCGCGCAACCGCCAACATCAACTGCCGCATCTTCCCCGGCGTCCCGGTCGAAAGCGTGCGCGCCGAACTGGAGCGGCTGATCGCGGACCCCGCGGTCAAGGTGAATACAGATCCCGACGCCAGCGCCAGCGACGCGTCGCCGCTGCGCCCCGACGTCATGGCGGCGGTCAAGAAAGCGGTCCACGCCCGCGCCCCCGGCCTGCCGATCATCCCGTCGATGAGCGCCGGGGCGACCGACAGCTATCATTTCCGGATGCAGGGCGTGCCGAGCTACGGCGTCGCGGGGCTGTTCTCGAAAGCCAGCGACAGTTTCGCCCACGGCCTCAACGAACGCGTCCCGGTCGACGCCATCGCCCCCGCGCTGGCGCATTGGGACAGCCTGCTCAGGGATTTGTCGAAATAGGGCGCCTCACGCCGACAATCCGAATTCGGGCGCCGCGCGCAGCCGGGCGGCGTCGCGCAGCGGCGGCAGGCCGAAGGCACGGCTATAGTCGCGGTTGAACTGCGACGGGCTTTCGTACCCGACGTGAAAACCCGCGCTCGCTGCGTCCATCGCCTCCGACACCATCAACCGCCGCGCTTCGAGCAGCCGCAGCCGGGTGCGATATTGCAGCGGGCTGAAACGCGTCACACTCTTGAAATGCTCGTGGAAGGAGGACGGACTCATCCCTGCCAGCCCGGCCAGGTGATCGATGCTGAAGGCGCCGGCATAATGATCCTTGATCCACGCCACCGCGCGGCTGATCTGGTGCAGCCGGGTGTCGGCGGTGGCGATATGGCGCAGCATCGCGCCCTGCGATCCGGTCAGCAGCCGGTACAGGATCTCGCGTTCGGCTAGCGGTGCGAGCGCGGCCATATCGTCGGGTGTATCGAGCAGGCGCAGCAGGCGCAGCGCGGCATCGAGCAGGCCCGTATCGACGTCGCCGACCGCAATCGACGGGGCATGATCGCTCCGCGGGACGCGCGCCTCATGCGCGAGCAGCAGGTCGCTCAGCACGGCAACGTCGAGATCGAGCTTCAGGCATAGATAAGGATCGTCAGCGCTGGCATCGACCACCATGCCGCTCACCGGCAGGTCGACCGAAACGACCAGAAACTGTGCGCTGTCGTAGATAAAGCTCGCATCGCCCAGCAGCACGCGCTTGCGGCCGCTGATCGCCAGGCACAGCGACGGCTCGTACACGACGGGCATCGGCTCGCTCGGCTCGGAGCTACGGACAAGCGATACGCGCGGCAGCGCGCACGGATGGACCCCGTCGGTCGGCCGATGACGGAGTAGCAGCGAACGCATTTCTTCAAGTTTTGTCATGATGATGGTTTTGCAGCCTTGCGCTGCCCCGACAAGCGCAAAGCGCAGTGTCCGGAGGATCGTGCAATCATTGCGGAGCCTTGATCTACCGTCTGACCGCCGGTCGGTCGCAAAAGCGGGTCAACGGACGGCACGGGGCCGTCCGGTTTCGATGGAGACGATCATGACCCCCACCACCGACAAAGTCATCCTGATCACCGGCGCGAGCAGCGGCATCGGCGCCGCCACGGCGCGCGAACTTGCCGCAACCGGCGCGACGCTTTTGCTCGGCGCCCGCCGTACCGACCGGCTCGAAGCGCTCGTGGCCGAAATCGCCGCTGCCGGCGGTACCGCCGACTATCGCGCGCTCGATGTGACCAGCCGCGCCGACATGCAGGCGTTCGTCGATCATGCGATCGCGCGCTTCGGCCGCGTCGATGTGCTGGTCAACAATGCGGGCATCATGCCGCTGTCGCCGCTCGCCGCGCTCGAGACCCAAAATTGGGACGCGATGATCGACGTCAACATCCGCGGCGTCCTCAACGGCATTGCAGCGGCGCTGCCGGGCTTCACCACGCAGGGTTCGGGCCATTTCGTCAATGTCGCCTCGCTCGGCGCGCATTATGTGGTTCCGACCGGTGCGGTCTATTGCGCGACCAAGTTTGCGGTGTGGGCGATCACCGACGGTATCCGGCAGGAACATCGGGATGTGCGCGCGACGATCATCTCGCCCGGCGTCGTCGAATCCGAACTCGGTCACGACATCACCGATCCGGGCAGTGCCGCCGCGATGGCCGAATTCCGCAGCATCGCGATCACCCCCGATGCGATCGCCCGCGCGATCCGCTTCGCGGTCGAACAGCCCGATGATGTCGACGTCAGCGAGATCATCGTGCGCCCTGTGAAGGGCAGTTTCTGAGAATGCCGCGTGGCAGCGCTGCTAATCGAGCAGCGCTGCCACCGCCTTTTCGATCATCGCCGCCGCCGCTTCCGCACCGAAGCTGGCGGCATCGAGCGACAGTTCGAGCCATAGCCCGTCGACCATCGCGGTCAGCATGATCGCCAGCCGCTCGGCATCGCGCGCGCCGCACGCGGTCAGCAACTCGCCGAGCCGCGTGCGATATCCGGCGTAACTGTCCGCGTGAATAGCCGCCATCCGCGCATCGCTACGCGCCAGCGCCCAGAAGGCCGTCCACGCCCCCAGCAGTTCAGGATCGGTCACCGGTGGGCGAAAGCTGGCGGTTAGATACGCCGTCAACTTCGCGCGCGGATCGTCACCGGCATCGTCGACCGCCGCAGCAAAAATCGCGTCCATCCGGTCGCTCGTCGCCTGATAGGTCGCCGCGACCAGGTCGTCGATGCCACCGAAATAGTGGCGCAGCAGCCCCGGCGACACGCCTGCTTTCGCGCAGATTGCCCGGACATTGGTGCCCGCCAGCCCATGCTCGGCCAGGCACGCCGCGGTCGCCTCGATCAGGTCGCCGCGGCGGGCATCGGCGCTTTCGCGCGTAAAGGCTTGGCGAGCGGGCTGCATCTTGTTATACGTTTGTATAACAAGGATCGACTCATGGCAACGCTGCGCGACACTTTCGACAACATCGACCCGCAAGACGGTTGGTCACTTCCGGCGTGGACCTACAGCGACCCCGATTTCTACGCCGCCGAAATGGCGCGGATCTTCCGCCCCAGCTGGCAGGTCGTCTGCCACGATAGCGACATCCCGAACCCCGGCGACTGGCACAGCATCGACTATTGCGGCGAAAGCGTCCTCGTCGTGCGCGGCACCGACCGCATCGTCCGCGCTTTCACCAACGTCTGTCGCCACCGCGGCTCGCGACTGGTCGATGGATCGGCCGGCTGCGCGAAAAAGCTTGTCTGCCCCTATCACGCCTGGACCTACGAACTCGACGGCCGCCTGACCGGCGTCCCCGACAGCGCCAGCTATCCGACGCTCGACAAGGAAAAGGCGTCGCTGGTGCCGGTCGACCTCGAACAATGGCGCGGCTTCTGGTTCGTCCGCCTCACCGACGACGGCGGACCCTCGGTCGCCTCGATGATGGCGCCCTATGAAGCGGAGGTGGCACCGTACCGCTTCGACGAACTCGGCGCTTTGGGCCGCGTCACGCTGCGCCCGCGCGAGGTGAACTGGAAAAATGTCGGCGACAATTATTCGGACGGCCTCCACATCCCCGTCGCCCACCCCGGCCTGACCCGCCTGTTCGGCAAAAGCTATGGGGTCGAGGCGACGGACTATGTTGACCGCATGTGGGGCGACCTGATCGACCGGCCATCAGTGAACTGGTCCGAACGCATGTACCAGCGGCTGCTGCCCCCGGTCCCGCACCTGCCCGAAGACAAGCAGCGTCACTGGCTCTATTTCAAGCTCTGGCCCAACGTCGCGTTCGACATCTACCCCGACCAGGTCGATTTCATGCAATGGCTGCCGACCGGCCCGACCAGCTGTCTGATCCGCGAAATCAGCTATGTCTTGCCCGATGACCGCCGCGAAATGCGCGCCGCGCGCTATCTCAACTGGCGGATCAACCGGCAGGTGAACGCCGAAGACACGCTGCTGATCACCCGTGTCCAGCAGGGGATGGCGTCGCAGAGTTTCACCATGGGGCCGCTCAGCGACAAGGAAGTGTGCCTCAAACATTTCTGCGCCCGGATGCGCGAGCTGCTCCCCGAATCCCGCCTCGAACAACCCCCGCGTGCGGGATGGAGCAAAGCATGACCAAGCAATATGACGCCCTCATCATCGGCGCCGGCCACAATGGCCTCGTTTGCGCCTTCTATCTGGCGCGGGCGGGGCTGAAGGTGCGGATGGTCGAAGCGCGCGACGTCGTCGGCGGCGCCGCGGTAACCGAGGAGTTCGCGCCGGGTTTCCGTAATTCGGTCGCCAGCTACACCGTCAGCCTGCTCCAGCCAAAGGTGATCGCCGACATGAAGCTCGCCGAGCATGGCTACCGCGTGATCGAGCGGCCGATCAGCAACTTCCTGCCGCAGGAAGATGGCGGTTACCTCAAGCTCGGCGGCGGGCTGGAGCGCACGCAAAAGGAGTTCGCGCGTTTCTCGGCCCACGATGCGGCGCGTCTCCCCGCATATTATGACATGCTCGAAGGCGTCGCCGATGTGCTGCGCGACCTGGCGCTGAAATCGCCGCCCAATGTCGGCGATGGCTTCAAGACCTTGATCGACGCCGCGCGGCAGGGGCGGGGGCTCACCAAGCTCAGCCTGTCGCAGCAGCGCGACGTACTCGAGCTGTTCACCAAATCGGCGCGCACCTTTCTCGACAGCTGGTTCGAAAGCGAGGCGGTCAAGGCCGCGTTCGGCTTCGACGCCGTCGTCGGCAATTACGCCAGCCCCGACACCCCGGGCAGCGCCTATGTCTTGCTCCACCATGTCTTTGGCGAAGTGAACGGCAAGAAGGGCGCATGGGGTCACAGCGTCGGCGGCATGGGCGCGATCACCCAGATGATGGCGAAGGTCTGCACCCAGCTGGGGGTCGAGATCAGCCTCGAAGCGCCCGTGTCGCGCGTGCTGGTGGATGGCGGCAAGGCGGTCGGGGTCAAGCTGGTCGGCGGCGAGGAAATCGCCGCGGCGCGCGTCATCGCCAATGTCGGGCCGAAACTCCTTTACGAACGGATGTTCGACGAAGGCGACATCGCGCCCGAATTCCGGCGCCGGGTCAAGGCGTTCAAGGCAGGCAGCGGGACGTTCCGAATGAACGTCGCACTCAGCGAGCTGCCCAAATTCACCTGCCTGCCGGAACCCGGCGAGCATCACCAGTCAGGGATCATCCTTGCCCCGACGCTCGATTATATGGACCGCGCCTTCCTGGATGCGAAGGCACATGGCTGGTCGAAGGCGCCGATTGTTGAGATGCTCATCCCCTCGACCGTCGACGACAGCCTGGCGCCGCCGGGACAGCATGTCGCGAGCCTGTTCTGCCAGCAATTTGCGCCCGAACTGCCCGACGGACGCGATTGGGATGCCGAGGAAGGCGCCGCCGCTGACTGCATCATCGACACCGTCGAAGCGCATGCCCCCGGTTTCCGCGCCTCGATCGTCGGGCGCCAGATCCTCAGCCCCAAGGGGCTCGAACGCAAGTTCGGCCTCGTCGGCGGCGACATCATGCACGGCAATATGAGCCTCGACCAGCTGTGGTCGGCGCGCCCGGTGCTCGGCAACGGCGCGTATCGCGGGCCGCTGAAGGGGCTGTATATGTGCGGTGCGGGCACCCATCCCGGCGGCGGCGTCACCGGCGCGCCGGGGCATAATGCGGCGCAGGTGATCCTACGCGATCGGAGCTTCTTCGCACCGCGCTGGCGTTGAGCGGCGCATCGCGAAGTAGATCGGCAGCCCGGTCGCGGTCATCGCGAGGCTCCACAGGCTCGCCTCGATCCCGGCACCGTAAAAGGCCCAGCAGCTGTAGATGAAGCCGGTCAGCGTCAGTGCAGCGAATCGCGGCGAGGCCGCGATGCGGCGCTGTCGTTCGAACTTCAGCGCCGCGAGCGCCGCTGCCATGTAAAATATGATCGCGGTCGAAGTCGTCACCAGCACCATGAAGTTAAACAACCCGGCCAGCCCGCGTGAATAATTGGCATAGACGACCAGCGTGGCGAGGCTGCTGGCGAGCAGCAGGCTCCACAGCGGCGCGCCAAAGCGGTTCTCCCTTGCCATCAATGACGGCAGTTGCCGCTTCTGCGCCATATCGCGCGGGATTTCGCCGACGAGGAGGACAAAGCCGTTGAGCGCCCCGAGCGCGGCGATTGCGGCGAACAGCGCGACGAGCTGGCCCGCGGCTGGGCTGACCAAGGTCGCGAAAAAGGTCGCATAGGGGGCGTTCGAGGCCTGTACCGTCTCTACCGGCAGCAGCATGGTGACAGTGGTACAGGACAACAGATAGATGATGCCCGTCGCCACCGCGCCGATCATCGTCGCGCGCGGAACCGTTTTTTCGGGATCTTTCACCCGGTCGCCGACCGCTAGTGCGCTTTCAAACCCGAGCAGCGCGAACAAGGTCAACGTCGCCGCGCTTCCGATATTGCCCAGGCTGACCGGCGCGGCGTTGGCGAGTGCGGGCGGGGTCACGCTGCCCGACCCCAGCACCCAGACCGCCACCACGACGGCGCCGAGCAACGGCAGCAGCTTGAGCGCCCAGGTCAGCACCTGCGCGCCGCCCGCCTTGCGCACTCCGAGCAGGTTGATCGCCGTGAACAGCCAGATAAAGCCGATCGCGATCAGCGCGGGGGTCTGGCCTTCGTCGGCGAGGCCCGGAAAGATGATCGACAAATTGCTGGTTGCCGCGACTGCCAGCGCCGCGTTGGCGGTCCAGCAGCTGATCCAGAAACTCCATGCGACGATAAAGCCGACGCCGGGGCCAAAGGCTTCGGCAGCGTAGGTGAACGGTCCCGTGCCCCCCGGCAGCAAACGCGCCAGCCGCGCGAGGACCAAGGCGAGGCACAAGGTACCGCCGATCGTCACCCCCCAGCCGATCACGGCATTCCAGCCGAGCGGTGCGAGCGCGGCGGGGAGCAGGAATACCCCCGACCCGATCATATTGCCCATAACCAGCGCGATGCACATCAAAAGGCCGAGCTTTTGGCCCGGCCTTTCCATGTTGGTCACGCTGCCGGTCACCCGGTCAGAAATCCTTGCTGACCTTGATCCCGATCAGGCGCGGGCGAATGACATTGTCGTAAAAGACTCCGCCGGTGCTGCTGACCCCGTCGGGATCGCCGCAGATCGATTCACCGCACTGGACCGCGCTGTTGATGACGCCGTTGCTGTTGAACAGGTTCGTGGCGAACAGCTCGGCGTCCCAACCTTCGCCCTTGACGCCAAAGCTGATGTCAGCGGTGGTATAGGCCTTGAAATTGCCGACGATGTCATTTTCGAACGGTCGCACATCGGATCGCCGCTTGCCGATATGGTTGACGGCAAACTGGAAATGACCGTCCATGCCGCCGATCGGAAACTCATAACGGGCGATAGCATTGCCCTTGAATTTCGCCGTGACTGGCAAACGTGATCCTGCGGGCGCAAGGAGTGCGTTTGTCTGGCCCGGTGGGTTAATCGTACAGTCGAAACTGTCATTGGCGATCCGGCAGAAATCGCGGCGGATCGTCGCATCGTTGTAACTGCCGCCCAAGCTGAGCGTGAAGCCGCCGGCGCGATAGTTCAGATCGGCCTCGATCCCGCGGATGCGGGCGATACCGGCGTTGCGGATTTCAGTGAGACCATTGGCGCCCAGGAACGACAGCTGAATGTTGTTCCAGTCCTGCTGATACACGGCACCGTTAAAGCGCACCGGGCCGAACGACGTCTTCCAGCCGAACTCATAATTGTCGAGCGTGTCTGGACCATAGGGATCAAGCGTGCCGCGGCGGTTGATCCCGCCCGGGCGGAAACCGCGCGACCAGGTGCCGTACAGCAACACATCGTCGGTCACCTTATAGGTGAGGTTCAGTTTGTGGATGAAGTCGGTATCGCTCGTGCTCTTGTCGAGATTGGTACAGGGTGACCCCGCAATGATCGTCGGAGCGAAACACGCCGCCTCGCCGGTGCGACTGCTGAAACCGGCCGAATAGCCGAAGAAGCCGACCAAGCTGTTGTCGAATTTATAGACGCGGCCGCCGCCGGTCAGCGTCAGCTTGTCGGTGATGTCGAAACTGACTTCACCAAATGCAGCATAGTCGCGGTCGATGCGCAGCTGTTTGGTCAGCCAGATATTGCTGTCGGTGCCGGTGACGGTGATCGCGTCGCCGATGCCGTCGATGATGTAATTCTGTTCGATATTGTGCGACTGGCGCTGCCAGAACAGCCCACCGATAAAGCGGATACGCGCATCGGCTGGCGAGGCAACACGGATTTCGGCGAAGCTGCGCTTATAGCGATCGATCCCTTGGATATATTGGTTCGGATTGACCGGGTCGCCATTATTATCGGTGAAATAGGCGCCATAGCCATAGAGCGCATCATAGAAATAGGCGTAATCCGAATAGTCGCTTTCGGTCTCGGTCTTCCGGCGCATATGCCCGCCGGTGACGGTCAGATCCCAGCTGCCGATCTTGCCCTCGATCGTCATCGCGGCCTGGATCCATTTATCGTCGCCGCGTTCGGGATTATATTGCACCGTCTGCAGCTTGCCGTTCACCGCGGTCGAACGCTCCTGCGCGAAGCTGCCGTCGGCCTTCTGGATCTGCCCCATCAGGTTCGGGCGGATCGTCCAGTCGTCGTCGAGTTCGATGCCGAGCGCGAGGCGCGCACCATAGGTATCGACGTCGTTATAGTCCTTCTTGACCAAGTCAGCGTTGTTCTGGGTGATGCCGCTGGTCGGATAGGTCCGGCTTCCGGTAATATTGTCGATATAGCCTGCGTCGTGGCGGTACCAGCCGACCAGACGCAGCGCCGCCTTTTCACTGAGCGCGGCGTTGACAAAGCCTTCGGCAACCCCGCCGACGCCGCCCTTGGACACGGTGTTGAGCTCCAGGCCCATCGAGCCATAGGTGCCGCTGGTATCGGGCTGGTTGGTAATCAGGCGGATCGTTCCCGCCATCGAGCTGGCGCCATAGAGTGTGCCTTGCGGCCCGGCGAGTGCCTCGACGCGCGCCAGGTCATAGGCATGGATGTCGAGCGCGCCCTGAATGGTCGTGATCGGCATTTCATCGAGATAGGTGCCGACGGTGGGCAGCGATGCCGAATGGTTGGCGTTCTCACCCGACGCGACGCCGCGAAAATAAATCTGCGCAAAGCCGGGTCCGGCGGTCTGGATCGTCACCGACGGCAGGAATTTGATGACGTCCTGAAATTCCTTGACCTGCAACTGGTCGAGCCGCTCGGTCCCGATTGCGGTGATCGCCAGCGGGACGTCCTGCAGATTCTGTTCGCGCTTCGACGCGGTCACGACAATGTCGCGATCGTCGTTAATCGCGGCCTCCTGCGCCAGCGCAGCGCCCGACGTGCATAAAATGGTCCCGCCAAGCAGTAGTGCGCTGCTCCGCATCAGACCGGCCGAAATCTTCATCATGAGACCCCCCTCAATTGACAATTGTATGACGTAAACATGACGCAGTGCAGCACAAGCGCAAGCCTTGTTCGCCGACCCAGTACATCGTTGGTCGAAAATGTCGCCCGCTGTTGCCAAAAGGCAACGAATTTGCTCTGGGCGCTCAGTCGAAGCGTGGCGGCGGTGCCGGGTAGGCTGCGAGAACGGGCCCGAGCGCAGCCTTGAGCGGATCGAGCCACGCGTCGTAAGGCCGCCATTGATCGACCCCGTCGCGGTTGATCGGGCGGCGGACCTGCTCGCTCGACGCCGTCCGCACTGCGCGCGCATTGGTGTGGAACGCCATGCAGGCGTCCTCGAACGGCAGTCCGAGATAGCCCAGCATCGCGCGCACCTCGGCTTCCGGATTATCCAGCAGCGCTTCGTGGATCACGCGGTGGACGCGGCCCGGCTGGACGGCGTCGATATGCGCCATCAACCGCACATAGTCACGGTAATAAGCGCCCATGTCGGCCAAGTCATAACTGAAGGCCTGTCCCTTGGCATAATGCTGGCGGAAGTTGGACCAGCAACAGTCGAGCGGGTGCCGCCGCGCGTCGATGATCTTTGCATTGGGCAGGATCAGCCGGATCAGCGGCACATAGCGCCAGTTGTTCGGCAGCTTGTCGATATAGAAGGGTTTGGCGGTCTTGCGCTGGACGGCGGTGCGGCGCAGGAACGCCGCGCCCATTTCGGCAAGGCGCTCAGCTGGGGCGTCGGCCAGCGCCGCGACCCAATGCCGTCCCTCACCTTGCGTTTCGCGCCCCAGGCCCAGCGCCAGCGCGGGGATGTCGGGCAGCTCCATCGTCCCCTCGATCGCCGAATGGCTCGCCAATATCTGCTCGATCAAAGTCGACCCGGCGCGCGGCATGCCAAGGATGAAGATCGGATCGGGCGCGGGATCGCCCATATCGGCGCGGGCCGCGAAAAAGTCGGCGGTGCAGGTCGCGATCGCGGCATCGACGATCGCACGCGTGTCGCCGGCGTCATAGCCGAGCTGCCCAGCGCGAATCGCATTGCCAGCGGCAAAATGGCGAAAGGCGGGTTCAGCGTCGCCGGCGTCGTCATAGGCTTTGCCGAGCGCGAAATGCAGGTGCAGCCGGTCGTCGTCGCGTCCGGCGTCGCCCGTATCGATGGCGACCAGCGCTGCCTCCATCGCCGCTCGGTCGTCGGTGCCGAACCGGATCGTCTTGAGGTTGGCGAGGCTCCACCAGAGTTCGCCGAGGCCTGGATCGACACCGAGCGCGTGGCGATAGGCGGCGACGCTGTCATCCTGTTGCCCAACGGTCTTGAGCAGATGGCCATAGCTCATCCACAGCTTGGCATGATCGGGGAAGCGCGTCGTGAGTTGCTCGTAGAGGGCAAGCGCTTCGTCATAACCGCCAATACGGCCCAGCGCCGCGGCTTTCAGATTGGCGTGCGCCGGATTGTCGGGGTCATCGCCCAGCACTGCGTCGAGCGTTTCGGCGGCCTCGGCATAGCGGTTCTGTTTGTAATAGACGGTGGCGAGATTGGCGCGCGCCGCCCCGAAACCCGGGGCGAGTTCGAGCGCGCGGTTCAACAATTTCTCAGCGTCTGCGTAACGTCCGATCCGCCCCGCGACCTCGGCCAGCATCCGTATCGCCGCGACATCGGTCGCGTCCTCGCGCAGCCGCTGGCGCAGGGCGGCTTCGGCGTCTGGCAGGCGGTTTTCGGCCAGCGCCAGCGCGGCATCGACCATCGCCGCGTCGTAGATCGTTGCGCCAACCGCGGCGAGTGCGGCGGCCTGCGCTTCCGCTTCGCGGTTCAGCGCGCGCAGAGCGTGCGCGGCCAGCCGGTGCGCGGCGGCGGACGTCGGCACCGCTTCGATGATCGCCTGTGCCTGCGCCAGCGCGGCGGCGGGCTCGGCTGAGAGCAGGCGGCGGGCGTTGGCGAGTGCCGCATCATGGGTGACGGTTGCCACGCTACCCCGATCAGCTTTTCGCCGCGCGTGCTTTGGCGACCGCCTGCTTCAACGCGTCATAACCAATCTGCCCCTGGAACAGCTGGTCGCCGACGATCCAGGTCGGAGTGGCGTTGAGCTGCAACTGGGTCGCGATCGCCAGGTTGCTGTCGAGCTCGCGCTGGAACAGCGCCTCGTTCGCAGTCGCATCGGCGGTGCCGTCGGTGACGACGCCGGCGCGCTGGGCGGCGGTGGCTATGCCCGCTGCGTCGAGCGATCCGACGGCGAACATCGCATGATGGAACGCATCATATTTGCCCTGCCGCGCCGCGGCAAGCGCCATCAGCGCCGCGTCACGGCTCTGCGGGGCGATGATCGGCAGCTCGCGGAACACGACCTTTAACCGTTTGTCTTCGCGGATCAGCCGGTCGACGTCTGGCACGCTGGCGCGGCAGAAACCGCAGGCATAATCGGTGAACACCACCAACGTGACGTCGCCGTCGGCATTGCCCGCCCACGCCCCGGCATAGGGTTTTTCCAGCGCCGGGCGGATCGCGCCGATCGCCTTGGCGATTTCGCCGTTGCGCTGCGCCTCCAGCGCCTCGGGAATGATCTGCGGATTGGCCTTGATATAGTCGGCGACGATGGTTTCGACCTCGCTCTTGCTCAGCCCGCCGCCCATGCGGCCACCGAGCCAGAACACCACAGCGAGCAACAACAGCCCGCCAAGCGCGATGGCCCAGATACGCGTCGATCCGCCGTCCATTCCCGTCCCCTTGATGTGCGGCAAGCGCGGCGCCGCCATCGCTTTGGTTGCGCCAATCGGCTTTTTCGGTGGCGGCGCGGCCAGCGGTGAGCGGTCGTCACCATCGGCGCCGGCGCCCACCGGGGCCGACGCCATCGTCCTGCCCGCATCGCTCGCAAACAGCGGCAGGTCGGGGGCTGACGGGTTTTTGGCGCGCGCCGCGGCTTCCTCGCGGGCCAGCAATTGTTCGAGCCCTGACGGCGGCGGCACCAATTCCTCACGTGGGCCGGGGCGGAGCTTTGTTGCGGCGTCGCCAATGCTCCCACGGATGCTTTCGCTGCCCGCTTTGGCGATCTGGCCGACACCCGCCTTGGTCCGGTCGGCGACTTCGCCAAGCCCGCGCCCCGCTTCGCTCGACAGCTTCCGCGCCTTGTCGCCGAGCGCCAGCCGGTCCCACGCTGCGCTGCTGGCCTTTGCTGTGACGCGGCCTGCCTGCGCCGATCCGCGCCCGATCGCGCGCGCCGCTTGCGCCGTCAGCGCGCCAGTTTTGGCGGCGAGTTCGCCGGTTCGGCGCGGAATTTCCATCGCCTCGACGCGCGCCGGAATGTCGGCGCGGTCGCCGATGCGGATCGTCCAGTCGGCAAAGGCGTCGGCGCCATCGCGCAGCGCCCGCCACACTCCGGCGGCGCCTGCCTTCATCTGGTCCGATGTGACCACCGGCTTGCGCGCCGCCTTGTCGTTGGCGGTATAGCGCGACAGGTCGATGCCAACCGGCGGTATGTCGCGCGGCTTGGCCAATCCTTCGTCCGGCGACGGCGATGTCGGCAGCTGCGGCCGCGGCACAGCCTTCGGGGTCGGCTCCGCGTCGCGCAGCCATGGCTGATAATAATCGTCGTTTTTGTCGGTCACTTGTTGCCCTTGCGCATCATGATCGACGATGCGGCCCCTGTCTTTGTTCGAAACTAGCGTCGTTTGCGCGTCTGTTCCACCTCGGCGCGTGCGACCAGTGCAATATCCTGTGCACGGATCCAATCGGGGGAGTCCTGCGCCAGGCCCTGCATCGCGATTTCGGCATTACGCAGCGTCAGCGCAGGCTGTCCACCCTGCAGGCTATAGCGTTCCGCCGAAGCGAGCGCGGCGCGCGCCTGATCGCCTTTGTTCGCATAGACGATACCGAGTTGATACCAGGCAAAGGGGTTCTGATTGTCGAGTGCCACCGCCGTTTTCAGCACATCCTCGGCCTCGGTGAAATTGGCCGGGTCTTCGGTCGCGATTAGCGCGTGGCCCAGCGTCGCGCTAATCAGCGGCTGCGACCGCGATATCGTCACCGCTTTGCGCAGCGCCGGGATCGCTTCCTTGGGGCGCCCCGATTCGAGCAGCACCTGGCCTTCAAGTTCCAGAAAATAAGGGTCGCGTGGATTGGTGGCGAGCAGCGCCTTGACTTCGTCCAGCGCTTTTTGCGGATAGGCGCTGCGATGCCAGGCGTAGGCGCGCGCGTAACGCGCCGGAATGCTTGTGTTGGTTTCGGGGAATTTGCGCAGCGTCCGGTCGGGATCGGTCATGAAACCGGACAATTTTGCTTTGATTCGCTGAAAACGTGCCTCGATCACCGGATCGGCGGGCTTGTCCCACGCCGGATCGATCACATAGACCTCGCGCAGCGCCTGGATGCGATCGCCCGACATCGGATGGGTGCGGCCATAGGCCTGATCATCGTCCTGCTTCACCGCGTAACGAAATTCCAGATTCTGCAATTTTTTGAAAAAGGCCAGGCTGCCGCGGCCGCTGATCCCGGCCTTGGAAAGATATTGGGCGCCCGCCGCGTCGGCAGTCGATTCCTGAACGCGACTGAACGCCAGATATTTGCCCAGCGCGGCCTGCTGCCCCGCCATCATGACACCCATGCCGGCTTCGCCCGCGCCCGCCGCGATCGCCGCGGCACCCAGCAAAAGGCTGAGCAGCGATATGCCGGTGGCCGTCTTGGCGCCGTCATTGACGCGAATCGCGTGACCGCCGATGACATGGCCCAGTTCGTGCGCGAGCACACCCTGCACCTCTTCGGCAGTGTCGGCGGCCTCGATCAGCCCGGCAAAGACATAGACGTCCTGACTGCCCGCCACGAACGCGTTGATGCTGGGGTCGCCAAGCAGATGGACGCGCACCTGCCCCGGTTGCAGCCCGGCTGCGACGAGCAGCGGGTCCATCATGTCCTGAAACAGCGCTTCGGTCTCGGCATCGCGCAGGATCGATTGCGCCATCGCCGGGCGTATCGTCACGGCGAGCATCGCGAGCAGGGTCAGTGCGATCCGGAGCAGCGGGCGCCATGCGCCTGTCCGAAAGATCGATTTGGGGGAGGGCGGCATCATCCTGCCTTCCCTCGCGCGGCGCATCTGAACATCGACTGAAGCCATGCCAGCTTTGTGGGGGTCAGCGCGCGTGGAGGCAAGGCGAGACTTTGGCGGAAAACGATCATGGCTTCCCCCGGCGTTTGCCGGAGGAAGCCATGATGAGACGTATTTCGCTCGGATCAGCCGAAAGTGCGCTGCCACCAGCCGCGACGCGGTTCGCCGTCGGGACCGACGCCGCTCTCGTCGCCATTGGCGGCTTCGGTTTCAGCTTCGCCCGTCGTCGCCGCTTCGGGCGCCGCGTCCGCTGCAACCGCCTTTTTGGCGCGGCTCGCCCGCTTCTTCGGCGCGGGTTTGGCGGGTTCGGCTTCCGGTTCGGCCTCGGCAACGGGTTCGGCCTCCACCGCTTCCGGTGCCGCTTCGACCGCAGCGTCGGCGGCTTCGGCTTCGACTGCCGCCTTGGTCTTGCGCGGTGCGCGCTTGCGTTTCGGCTTTTCCTCGGCAGCCGGTGCGTCGTCGGCGACCGGTTCGGCGACGTCCGCGGCTAGCGGGGCTTCGACAGCTTCTGCGGCGGTGTCGTCGGTTGCCTCTGCCGCGTCGACCTTGGGCTTGCGACCACGGCCACCCCGTCGGCGGCGCGGTTTGGCGTCGGGATCGACGGCTTCGGTCCCGGCTTCTGCCTCGCCATCGCTGGCGGTTTCTGCCGGTGCGGCCTCACCCTCCTCGGCACCGTCGGCGGCGTCGTCGCGCTCGGCTTCGCCATCGCGTTCTTCGCCGTTCTCGAGGATTTCATTACCTTCCTCGTCGCGGCGGCCGCGACGACCGCGGCGACGACGGCGGCGGCGCTTGCGGCCCTCGCCGTCGGTGTCGCTCTCGCCGCCCTCGGATGCGCGTTCACGCTGGCGTGCGGGGCGAGCTTCGGCTTCTTCTTCGGCCGCTTCCGCATCCTCGTCTTCGGGATAATCGTCGTCATCCTCGTCCTCGATCGGCGCGATCGGGGCAAAGCTGCGGCGCTGCGTCGGCGGCGGGCCGGTGACTTCGACCGCCATCCGCGCACCTTCGGTCTCGCCGTCGGGCAGGATTTCGACGATGACGCCGTACAGCTCCTCGATGTCGCGCAGCTCGCGGCGCTTTTCGTTGAGCAGATAGAAAGTCGCTTCCTGGCTGGCGCGAAGCGTGATCCGGCTGCCCTTGCCGCGTGCCGCTTCTTCTTCGATCAGGCGCAGCGCGCTGAGCCCCGCCGACGAGGCGGTGCGGACCAGCCCGGTGCCTTCGCAATGCGGGCACGGGCGCGTCGATGCTTCGAGCACGCCGGTGCGCAGGCGCTGGCGGCTCATTTCCATCAAGCCAAAGCCCGAGATGCGACCGACCTGGATGCGCGCGCGGTCGTTCTTCAGCGCGTCCTTCATCGCCCGCTCGACCTTGCGGACGTTCGAGCCATGATCCATGTCGATGAAGTCGATCACGATCAGCCCGGCCATGTCGCGCAGACGCAGCTGGCGGGCGATTTCGGCCGCGGCTTCCAGATTGGTGCTGACCGCGGTCTGCTCGATATTATGCTCGCGGGTCGAGCGGCCCGAGTTGATGTCGATCGACACCAAGGCTTCGGTCGGGTTGATCACCAGATAACCGCCCGATTTCAGCTGGACGACGGGATTGAGCATCCCGGCCAACTGATCCTCGACGCCGTAACGCTGATAGAGCGACACCGGATCGGCATATTGCTTCACCCGCCGCGCATGGCTGGGCATCAGCAACTTCATGAACTGCTTGGCGGCCTTATAGCCCTCGTCGCCTTCGACGAGCACTTCCTCGATATCCTTGTGATAGATATCGCGGATCGCGCGCTTGACCAGGTCGCTGTCCGAGTGGACCAGCGCCGGAGCGCTCGATTGCAGCGTCTTTTCGCGAATCTCGTCCCACAGGCGGGCGAGATAGTCGAAGTCGCGCTTGATCTCGACCTTGGTGCGGCTCATCCCGGCGGTGCGGACGATGCAGCCCATCGTCGGCGGCAGCGCGAGTTCGTCGATCATCGCCTTCAGCTTGCGGCGATCGGCGCCGTTCGAAATTTTGCGGCTGATCCCGCCGCCGTGCATCGTGTTGGGCATCAACACGCAATAACGACCGGCCAGCGATAAATAGGTGGTCAGCGCCGCGCCCTTGTTGCCGCGCTCTTCCTTGACCACCTGAACCAGCATCACCTGGCGGCGGCGAATGACGTCCTGGATCTTGTAACGGCGGCGGAGCGACATGCGGTTTTCGCTGTCATCCTCGTCGCGGCGGCTGCTGCGTCCGCGGCCACCACCCTTGCGGCCGTTGCCGCGCCCGCGGCCCCGACCCTTGCGGTCGCCGCGATCGCCCCGGCCGTCACGGCCTTCTTCGGATCCTTCGCCGCCCTCTTCGCCGTCGCCATTCTCGGCGTCGCCGTTATCGTCGCGGTCATCGTCGTCGCCATCGTTGCGCTCGTCACGATCGTCATCGTCGCGGTCGTGGCGGCTGTCGCCATTGTCATCCTCGTCATGATATTCGACGTCGGCAACGTCGCCTTCCAACGCGTCGAGGTCTTCCTCGGCGCGCTGCGCGGCGGCGGCGGCATGTTCGGCCTCTTCGCGCAGCAACGCTTCGCGATCTTCCTTCGGAATCTGGTAATAATCGGGGTGGATTTCGCTGAACGCCAAGAACCCGTGGCGATTGCCGCCATATTCGATGAACGCTGCCTGCAGCGACGGTTCGACGCGGGTTACTTTGGCCAGATAGATATTGCCCTTGAGCTGCTTGTGCTCGGCGGACTCGAAATCAAACTCCTCGATGCGGTTTCCCTGGGTGACGGCGACCCGGGTTTCTTCCCGGTGCCGCGCGTCGATCAACATGCGCGTGGTCATTAGTTACACTCCAAGCGCGCCGTAGCGCGCCATCAAAAAATCCCGCGACCTTCCTTGACGAAAGATCGCGGTGGATACGGATGATACGAAAAAAGACGTTATTGCCGCGGGGAGCCTGCGTCCGATGCTGGACGCGCATGCGGTCTTTGCATCCGGCGACGGCGGCGGCAAAAGCGCCCGCGTCGGGATGAAAAGAGGGCATGGCAAGCCTCATGCGGCATCAACCTGTTACATGGGGTGAGCGGGCGGGCAGGGCGGGCGTCTAGCGATCGCCCCGACTGTCCGGTCAACCGGGTGGACTGACGGCAGGTTGCCGATCCCCGCATATCCGGCGCCAAGGCGGCCATGTTCCGCAATTTTTGCGGAGCAGGCCTTCCCCTCAAAAGGCCGGACGGCACCGGGAACGACACCGTCAGTGATGCTGTGCTAGCATCGGCGCGGGCTGACGGCAACAGCGCCACGATAGAAAGATGGGACGCTGCCGCGCTTCCGCAAGGGTCGCGGTTCTGTTCATCTGGCAGATTCGCGGCTTAACGGGCATTTCACGCTTCATGGCTAACGGTGCGTTCACGATGGTTTGCGGCCTTGATCCTGAAATTTTAGAATTAAGCGCTGGACCAGTGTGCGCCGCGCGCCGCATAATCGTGCCATGAGCCTGCTGCTCGCCTTGATTGGCCTATCTGCGACCCCCGTGCCGTCGGGGCAGATGGTCGACCGTATCGCGGGCGGTTCGCGCACCGAATTGGCCCCGCCCGCGGGCTTTCGCGCTAAGCCTCCGGGAAAACGCTACAGCGTCAGCGTCCCGATCGGCAAGCCGAAGCCGAGCGTCGCGTTGCCGCGGATCGAAGGGCCGAACAACAGCCGCCTGCCGCTGGTCGTGCTCGACGCCGGGCATGGCGGCCACGATCCGGGGGCAATCAGCCCGCACAGCGGCAAACGCGAAAAGGACATCACCCTCGCGCTCGCCCGTGCCATCCGCGACGACCTGCTCGCCTCGGGCCGTGTCCGCGTCGCGCTGACCCGCGGCGACGACCGCTATCTGGTGCTTGAGGAGCGTTTCGGCATCGCGCGGCGGCTGAAGGCCGATTTGTTCATTTCGATCCACGCCGATGCGGCGGAAAACCAGACCGCCAGCGGCGCGTCGATCTACACCTTGTCCGAAGTCGCCTCCGACCGCGAAGCGGCGCGGCTTGCGGCGCGCGAAAACAAGGCGAATGTGATCAATGGCGTCGATCTCGGCGCTCACAGCGGCGATGTGTCGTCGATCCTACTCGACCTGACCCAGCGCGAGACGATGAACGTCGCCTCCGATTTTGCCCGGCTGCTTCAGCGCGAGGCAGGCGAAGCGGTCAAATTCCGCACTCACGCGCATCGCTTTGCCTCGTTCGTGGTGCTGAAGGCGCCCGATACGCCATCGGTGCTGTTCGAAACCGGCTTCATCTCGAACAAGGACGACGCCGAGTTTCTGGCGTCGGCGGCGGGGCAGAAGAAGGTTGCGCGCGGCGTGCGCAATGCGGTCCAGATCCATTTCGCGCGGCAGATCGCGGCGCGGTAACCACAATCGCCCTGCCCTGAAGGGGAGGGGCTTTTGAAATATAGTCTTGACTAACTTTCTTCACCTAGCCAGCTTGCCGTCGCTGGCGGCGGGAGAGAGGCATGAGCTGGAGCAACTGGTCGGGCAGCGTCACCGCGCCCGCGCAAATCGCCCGCCCGCATAGCGAGGACGAACTCGCTGCGCTGGTCCGTAGCGCGCACAAGCTGCGCGTCGCTGGCGCCGGGCACAGTTTCATGCCGCTCTGCGCATCGGACGAGCTGATCGTCAGCCTCGACGATCTGGCGGGTGTGATGCGCATCGCCGCCGACCGCCAGACCGCGCGCATCCCCGCCGGGTGGAGCATCCGGCGGCTGACCGCGGCGCTATGGGACGAAGGATTGGCGCTCGCCAATCAGGGCGATGTCAATCCGCAGTCGCTCGCCGGGGCGATGGCGACGGGTACCCACGGCACCGGGGTGGAACTGGGTTCGCTCGCGACCTTTGCGCGCGGCTTCCGGCTGATCGGCGCCGACGGCGAGGCGCATTGGTGCGATGCGACAACCAACGCCGATTTGTATCAGGCGCAGCGGCTGTCGCTCGGCCTGTTCGGGGTCGCGACCGAGATCGAGGTTGCGGTCGTCCCCGCCTTTCACCTCTCGGAACGGATCGAAAAGCGCCGCTGGGCGGAGGTGCGCGAGAGCTATAATGAGCTGGCGCGGCAGCACCGCCATGTCGAATTCTGGTTCTTTCCGCACAGCGACGACGTGATCCTGAAAACGCTCGACCTGTGCGATCCATGCGATCCGCCGCCGACCACGACCGATATGGAGGAGGCCGGTTTTCGCCGCATCCTCAACATTTCGGCGCGGCTGCCCTTCCTCACCCCGTCGCTCCAGCGGCTGATGATGAAAGGCGGCATTTCGGGGCGGCGCCGCGGTCCGGCGCACCGCATCTTTCCCTCCGACCGCAATCTGCGCTTCGAGGAAATGGAATATGAAATGCCGCGCGCCGTCGGACTCGATACCCTCGCCGAGGTTGTCGGGTGGATCCGGCGTAAACGGCTGCCCGTTACCTTCCCGTTCGAATTTCGCACCGTCGCCGCCGACGACATCTGGATGAGCCCGATGAACGCCGGGCCCGTGGCCGCAATCTCGATGCATCAATATGCCAAGATGCCGTGGCGGAACCTGTTCGCCGAGGCCGAGACGATCTTTCGCAGCCACGGCGGGCGGCCGCACTGGGCCAAGCGCCACACACTCACGCGCGCCGATGTCGCGGCGCTCTATCCGATGGCGGGGCGCTACAACGCCGTCCGCCGCGCCGCCGACCCCGGCGGCAAATTCCTCAACCCGCATCTCGAAAGCCTGTTCGCATGACCACCGACCGCGACCTTCATGCGCATCTGATTGACCAGCAGGGCTCGCGCGCCGACCTCAATACCCCGGTGCTCGTGCTCGATGTCGAAGCGCTCGACCGTAATATACAACATATGGCGGCGCTCGCCGCCCACCACGGCGTCGCGCTGCGTCCACATGCCAAAACGCACAAAAGCGTCGATATCGCCAAGCGTCAGATCGCGGCAGGTGCGGTCGGCGTATGTTGCGCCAAGATCGGCGAGGCCGAGGCGCTGAGTGAGGGCGGCGTGACGGGCATCCTGATCACCTCCCCCGTAGCGGCGCCGCGCGCGATCGAGCGGCTCGCTGCGCTCGCGGCCACTGCTGAAGGATTGATGGCGGTGGTCGATCATCCGGGTGTCGCCGAGAAGCTTCAGATCGCACTCGCGGCGGCGGATGCAAGTCTCGACGTCATCATCGACATCGATCCCGGCATCGCGCGCACCGGGGTTGCGTCGGCGGACGCGGCGGTGGCACTGGCCGAGGTCATCGCCGCCGCTCCCAACCTCGAATATCGCGGTGTGCAATTCTACTGCGGGTCGCAGCAGCATATCGAAAGCTATGCCGACCGCCGCGCGGCGATTGTCGAGCGCACCGGCTATTTGCAAAGCGTCATCGCGGCGCTGGCCGACGCGGGGTTCGCGCCCGAAATCATCACCGGATCGGGCACCGGCACCCATCGCATGGACCTCGACCTTCGCGTCTTCACCGAATTGCAGGCGGGAAGTTACGTCTTCATGGACAAGCAATATCTCGACTGCGATCTGACCGGCGAGGAAAGCGAACCGCCGTTCGAGGTCTCGCTGTCGGTCGATGCGCGCGTGGTCAGCGCCAACCACAGCGGGCTGGTCACCATCGACGCCGGGTATAAATCGCTGTCGACCGACGGCGGTGTCGCGGTGGTGCAGCGCGGGGCGCCCGACGCGGCCTTCTTCGCCTTCATGGGCGACGAACATGCGGCACTGATCGCCCCCGGAATCGGGGTGCAGCTCGCGCCCGGCGACCCGGTCAGCCTGACGGTGCCGCACTGCGACCCGACAGTGAATCTCTACGACAGCTATCATGTCGTCGCGGGCGAAACGCTGGTCGATATCTGGCCCGTCAGCGCGCGCGGCCGGGCGCGGTGAACGCGCCCGGGGCGGTGAAGCGTCCGCCGCAGCAGGACCGCGCGCGCCAGACCCGATCGCGCCTGCTCGACGTCGCAGGGGCGTTGCTCGGAGAGGTCGGGCTCGAACGGATTTCGACCAATATGATCGCCGCGCGCGCGGGCCTGACCCCGCCCGCGCTCTACCGCTATTTCGGCGACAAATATGCGGTGCTGGAGGCGCTGGGGCGGCGGCTGATGGACCGCCAGAACGCGGTGCTGGAGGCTTGGCTCGCCCAGCACGCGCCCGGTGGGATCGCGGCAATGGCCGATCATATCGGCGACTTGCTGGGCGACAACGCCGCGGTGACGCGTGCCGAACCGGGCGCGGTGTGGATCTTGCGCGCGCTCCACGCCTCGCCGCGGCTTGTCCATGTGCGGCTCGAATCGCACCGCTATGTGACCGACCGGCTGACCGAGGCTTGTGCGCCCTATGTGGCGGCAATCGACCGCGATATGCTGTGGACGCGGCTCCGGCTCGCGGTCGAGATCGGCTTCGCCGCCGACGAAATGCTGTACGAGGAAGACCGCGTATCGGCGGACGCGGCGCTGGCGGATGTTGCTGTGATGCTGCGTTTCGCGTTGCTTGACTTCATCAGTTCCCCTCCCGCTTACGGGAGGGGTTAGGGGAGGGCGCGAGCGAAGCGAGCCCCGGACCGTGCTATTGCCCACCCCGCTGCACCTAGCGAACAAGTTCGCAAGTTTCGCTGCCCCTCCCGCTTGCGGGAGGGGTTACCTGCGCTCGCGTGCAACCACTTCGCCCACCCCGCCGCAACCATGCTTCCCTTTCGGCGATCCACGCTTTAGAGGCAGGCATCATGGTCGCCGACAGTCCGCCCGATTTCCGCCTGCGCCTGCGCCGCGACAGCAATGCCGTCATCGCCTGGCTGCGCGGGATGTGGACGCGGCGCTGGTTCCGCTGGCTCGGTTATCTGGCGCTGGCGGGTGTGCTGGGGCTGATTCTGATCTGGGCGGTTTTTGCCCGCGACCTGCCGTCGGTCGATCAGCTGCGCGACTATGAACCGCCGCTGCCGACGATGGTCCGCGATGGCGAGGGCAAACCCGTCCACAGCTACGCCCGCGAACGCCGCGTGCAGTTGGATTACAGCGAATATCCGCAGCTGCTCGTCCGCTCGTTCCTGGCGGCCGAAGACAAGACGTTCTTCAGTCATGGCGGCATCGATTATCCGGGCATCGCCTCGGCAATCATCACCAATCTGTCGAGCAGCGGCCGTCCGGTCGGCGCCTCGACGATCACCCAGCAGGTCGCCAAGAACCTGCTGCTGACCAACGAGCTCAGCTATCGCCGCAAGGTGCGCGAGGCGATCCTGGCGATGCGGATCGAGGATGCGCTGACCAAGGAACAGATCCTCGAACTCTATCTCAACGAAATCCCGCTCGGTCGCCGCGCGTTCGGGGTGCAGGCGGCGAGCCGTGCCTATTTCGACAAGGATGTCGATCAGCTCCAGCTCTACGAAATGGCGTTCCTTGCCATCCTGCCCAAGGCTCCCGAAAAATATGGCCGGACGCGCAACGCGGCAGAGGCGCTGGCGCGGCGCAATTTCGTGCTCGGGTCGATGGAAAGCAATGGCTGGATCACCGCCGCGCAGCGCGACGCAGCGCGCGCCATGCCGCTCGGCCTCACCAACAGCGGCAACACCGCGATCGCGCAGGTCGGCGGCTATTATATGGAAGAGGTGCGGCGCCAGCTGATCGCCCAGTTCGGCGAAACCGCCGACGACGGGCCACTGAGTGTCTATGCTGGCGGGCTGTGGGTGCGCACCCCCTATGATGGCAAGATGCAGACTGCGGCGACGATGGCGCTGCGCAAGGGGCTTCAGCGTTACGACGCTGGCAAAGGCTGGTCGGGACCGATTGCCCGGATCGAGGCCGACGATCAGTGGCAGAGCCGCCTCGCATCGAGCTTTATTGGCATCGATTATGACAATTGGCGCGTCGCCGCAGTGCTGTCGAAATCGGCGGGGGCGGCACAGATCGGTTTTGCCAATGGCGATACCGGGACGCTGCCCGCCAGCGCTGCGACGCTCGGCTATCGCAAGACCGGCGGCACCGCCTTTTCGGCGATGCGCCCCGGCGACCTGATCGTCGTCAAATCGACCGGCGGCAGCAGCTATGCCCTGCGCAACATCCCCGAAGTGTCGGGCGGCATGGTCGTCGAAAGCCCGCACTCGGGGCGCATCTATGCGATGCAGGGCGGCTTCGACGTCCGCCTCTCGCCCTTCAACCGCGCGACCCAGGCGCAGCGCCAGCCGGGCTCGACGATCAAGCCGTTCGTTTACGCCGCGGCGCTCGACAATGGCATGACCCCCGCGACGATGATCGTCGACGGCTCGTTCTGCGTTTATCAGGGCGCGCGCCTCGGCAACAAATGCTTCCGCAACTTCGGCAACTCGGGGGGCAGCGGCGAACATACGATGCGCTGGGGCCTCGAACAGTCGCGCAATTTGATGACGGTGCGCGCCGCGAGCCAGGTCGGCATGGAACCGGTCGTCGAAACAATCGCGGCGATGGGCATTGGTAAGCACGAACCCTATCTCTCGACCGCGCTCGGCGCCGGATCGACAACGGTGGAAAAGATCACCAACGCCTATGCGATGCTCGCCAACCATGGCCGCGAGCTGAAACCGCGCGTTATCGACTATGCGCAAGACCGCCGCGGCAAGGTGATTTTTCCCGCCAATTGGAAACCCTGCGAAGGCTGCAATAAAAAGGATTGGGACGGCCGCCCGATGCCGCGCTTTGCCAAATCGGGCAAGCAGTTGATGGACCCGATGACCGCCTATCAGGTCGTCCATATGCTCGAAGGCGTTGTCCAGCGCGGTACCGCAGTGCGGCTGCGCGACCTGAATGTACCGCTGTTCGGCAAGACCGGCACGACCACGGGACCGAACGATGTGTGGTTCGTCGGTGGCACCCCCGATGTGGTGGCCGGTATGTATATCGGCTTTGACCAGCCGCGCAGCATGGGCGGCTATGCGCAGGGTGGCAGCTATGCGGCGCCGATCTTCAAGGATTTTGCGCTCGCCGCGCTCGCCGACCGCCAGCCGATTCCCTTTGCGGCGCCAAAGGGCGTGCGGATGGTGCGCATCGACCGCCGGTCGGGCCGCCGCGTCTATGGCAGCTGGCCGGGAACCGATCCCAAGGCGTCGATCATCTGGGAAGCGTTCAAGCCCGAAAGCGAGCCGCGCCGGACGATCCGCGAAGAAGAGATCCAGCCGGTGAAAACCCCCCGGCGACAGGATGCGCCGGTGCGGCAAGGTCCGGCGGGGCGCAGCGACAACGACTTCCTCGACGACCGCGGCGGGATCATCTGACCGCTTGTCTCTGACGGCTGAGCCTCTATGGCCGGTTTTCACTAGTTTCAGGAGCAAGGACATGCGCGCCGAAGCGCAGGATCATATCGACAAGATTGGCGCCGCGCTGGCGCTGCTGCGGCGTTTTCTCGACTGGGACCGCGCGGTGCGGCGGCTTGACGAGCTCAATGCCAAGGTCGAGGATCCGACCCTGTGGGACAGCCCCAAGGCCGCGCAGGAAGTGATGCGTGAGCGGCAGCGGCTCGATGCGGCGATTAGCGCGACGCGCGCGATCGAAAGTGAATGCGCCGACACCGCCGAACTGATCGAGCTCGCCGAAATGGAAGGCGACGAGGCGATGGTCGACGAGGCAGTGGCCTCGCTGGCAACCCTCGCCGCGCGCGCCGAAGAGGACAAGATCCGGGCGTTGCTCGCGGGCGAAGCCGACGCCAACGACGCCTATATCGAGGTTCATGCGGGCGCGGGCGGTACCGAAAGCCAGGACTGGGCCGAAATGCTCCAGCGCATGTACAGCCGCTGGGCCGAAAAGCGCGGCTTCAAGGTCGAGCTGGTCGAATATCAGGCCGGCGAAACGGCGGGAATCAAATCGGCGACGATGCTGGTCAAGGGCGAGAATGCCTATGGCTATGCCAAGACCGAAAGCGGCGTCCACCGTCTCGTCCGCATTTCGCCCTACGACAGCTCGGCGCGCCGCCACACCAGCTTCTCGTCGGTGTGGGTCTATCCGGTGATCGACGACAATATCGATATCGAAATCAACGAAGGCGACCTCAAGATCGACACCTATCGCGCCTCGGGCGCGGGCGGCCAGCACGTCAACACCACCGATTCGGCGGTGCGCATCACCCACATCCCAACCGGTATCGTGGTGGCCAGCCAGAACGACCGCTCGCAGCACAAGAACCGCGCGACCGCGATGGGGATGCTGAAGGCGCGGATGTACGAGGCCGAGCTGCAAAAGCGCGAAGCCGCGGCGTCAGGCGAATATCAGGCGAAGACCGAAATCGGCTGGGGCCACCAGATCCGCTCCTACGTCCTCCAGCCGTATCAGTTGGTCAAGGATCTGCGCACCGGGGTCACCTCGACCGCGCCCGGCGACGTGCTCGATGGCGCGCTCGACCCGTTCATGGCAGCGGCGCTGTCGCAGAAGGTGACGGGCGAAAAGGTCGAGGTTGAGGATATCGATTGATGAAGCGATCCGCCGCCATCCTGCTCGCGTTGATGCCGCTGCTCGGCAGCTGCGATGCGCCATGGGATGACAGCGGCGACCGCGCCGTAACCGCGCGCGACTTTCCGCCCGCCGACCGCCCCGTGGCGCCGACGGTCTCGACCAAATGGTCGACCGAGGAAGCGCGCGACCGCGTCAACGAGGCCGAAGACGTCATGGATTCGGCCGACGTTCGTCCGGGCATGACCGTCGCCGACATTGGCGCGGGCGACGGCTATTATACGGTGCGCCTGGCGCAGCGCGTCGGCGCGACCGGGCGGGTGCTGGCGCAGGACATCATTCCCGAGGTGATCGAGCGCCTCGCCGACCGCGTCGCGCGCGAACGGCTCGACAATGTCTCGCTGAAACTCGGCGCGGTCGACGATCCGCGCCTCCCCGCGGCGAGTTTTGACCGCGTATTCATGGTCCATATGTATCACGAGATCGGCGAGCCTTACGCCTTTCTGTGGCGGCTGCGCCCCGCACTGCGCACGGGCGGGCAGGTGATTGTCGTCGACGGCGACCGCCCGATCGCCGACCATGGCACGCCGTTCCGCCTGCTCGTCTGCGAGTTTCAGGCGGTCGGGTACAAGCTGGTGTCCTACGACGACAAACAACATGCCGGGGGGTATCTGGCGCGGTTCGTGCCGAGCGGGAAGCGGCCGGAACCCGACGCGATTACGGTTTGCGATAATCCGTGACCGCTTGATCCTCCCTGTCGCGCAGCGATGGGGAGGTGGCAGCGCGAAGCGCTGACGGAGGGGCCATAACGCTGCCGTCGCGGCGCCTCTACCACTCGCTTCGCGAGCGGTCCCCCTCCCCATGGCCTCGCCACAGGGAGGATTGATTTTCAATACACCACCAACCGATCCGCCTCGCCGATATCGGCCATAAAGCTTACCAGCCCGCCCGACCGCACCTGCGGCACCAGTTCGCTCGCGGTCATGCCGATCAGCGCCATACCCGACTGGCAGACGATCAGCCGCACGTCCATCGCCATGGCCTCGGCGATCAGCGACACCAGATCAGGCTGCCCCGACGCGCGCCGCGCCGCATCGCCCGCAAAGGCGACGGGCGTGCGCAGCAGCGCCGCCGCTGGTCCTTGCAGGAATATCCGCGCCGATCTCCCGAGCGCCGCGGCCGCGGCCGCCGTCTCGAGCGCGGCATAGAAACGCTCGCCATCGGCCGACCCAATGATGATGCTCAGCCCCGGCATATCGGACACTCTGGATCCTCGGCGACCGCGACCTCGCGCCAGCGTCGGTCGAGCATGTCGATGATCGCCAGCCGCCCGGTCAAAGCCGACCCCCAGCCAGTCAGCGCGCGCACCGCCTCCAGCGCCGCCATCGTCCCGATCATCCCGGCCAGAGCGCCCATCACCCCGGTCTCGGCGCAGTTAAGCCCCTCCTGGTTCGGATCGTCGCCGACGAGGCACGCGTAACAGGGGCTGCCGGGGCGCCAACCCTCGTACAGCGCGACCTGTCCCTCGAACGCCCCGATTGCGGCGCTGAGCAGCGGGATTTGCAAGGCGACGGCGGCGTGGTTGACCGCCAGCCGGGTGGCGAAATTGTCGCAGCCATCGAGGATCAGCGTCGCGCCTGACAGCAGCGCCGCGGCGTTGGTGGCGTCCAGCCGTTCGGCGACCGCGACCGCTACGACATGGGGATTGATCCGCCGCACCGCATCCGCTGCGACCGCGGCCTTCAGCGACCCGATGTCGCTATCGGTGAACAGCGGCTGGCGTTGCAGGTTCGACAATTCGACGACATCATCATCGACGATCGTCAGCCTGCCGACCCCCGCCGCCGCCAGATAAGTAATCGCCGGACACCCGATTCCGCCCGCGCCGACGATCGCAACATGCGCGGCCTTCAGCTTCGCCTGCCCCGCGCCGCCGAACGCTGGCAGGATGATCTGGCGCGCATAGCGGTCGAGTTCGGCGTCGGTTAGCAATTACTCGCTCGATCGCCGGGTCTTGATCCCCGACAGCGACGCCAGTCCTTCGGCATCGGCGGTTTCATCAACGGGTTCGCTCTCGACCCCGGTCGACCCGAAACCGCCTGCGCCGCGTGTCGTTTCGTCCAGCGTCGTCACCTCGGCAAAGCTCGCGCGCTGGACCGGCGCCGGGACGAGCTGCGCGATGCGGTCGCCGCGCTTCACCTCGAAATTATCCTCGCCCAGATTGGCCAGGATCACCTTCACCTCGCCGCGATAATCGCTATCGATCGTCCCCGGCGTGTTGAGACAGGTAATGCCATGTTTGAGCGCGAGGCCCGAGCGCGGGCGCACCTGCACCTCATAGCCGGGCGGGATCGCCATTGCGAACCCGGTCGCCACCGCATGGCGCGTACCGGGACGGATCGTCAGCGATTCCGCCGCGACCACATCCATCCCCGCCGCGCCATCGCTGGCATAAGCGGGCAGGGGCAGGCCGCCGCCATTGGGCAGCCGCTGGATGCGGATTTCAATCGGACTGGCGGGGGCTACGCGCATCGAGCTCATCGGCGATCTTTTCCATCAATTTGCGGGCGACGGCGGCTTTCGGCAGTCGGTCCCAGCTGTCTATCCCGGTTTTGCTAACGATATGCACCCGGTTGGTCTCGCCCCCCATCGGGTCAGCGGCGACGTCGTTGGCGACGATCCAGTCGCACCCCTTGCGCGCCAGCTTCGCCTGCGCATGGGCGATGACGTCGTTGGTCTCGGCGGCAAAGCCGATCAGCAGGGTGGGGCGCTCGGCGCTCTTGGCGACCCCTGCAAGGATGTCGGGATTTTCGGCCAGCGCGAGCGGTGGCACCGCGCCGCTGCCGTCCTTCTTGATCTTCTGGCCCGCGGGGTCGGCGGCGCGCCAGTCGGCGACCGCAGCGACCATGATCGCTGCATCGACCGGCAAGCCTTGTTCAACCTCGGCGGCCATCTCGACCGCGGTTTCGACATCGACGCGGATCACGCCGGGCGGGGTGGGCAGCGGCACCGGCCCGGCGATCAGCAGCACCTCGGCCCCCGCCGCAGCAGCGGCCTCCGCGATCGCAAAACCCTGTTTGCCGCTCGACCGGTTGGCGATGTAGCGCACCGGGTCGATTGGCTCGTGTGTCGGTCCGGCGGTGATCAGGATGCGGCGGCCATAAAGCGGGCGGTGATTGGCGGGCGCGAAATCGGGTTGCCCGACCATCGCAGTGACCGCGGGCGCAGCGGCCAGCGCGGCATCGATCGCGTCCTTGATCGCCGCCGGCTCAGGCAAGCGTCCCGGTCCAAATTCGCCGCACGCCATCTCGCCCTCGTCGGGCGCCATCACGGTGACGCCGTCACCGCGCAAGGTCGCCACGTTACGCTGCGTCGCGGGGTGAAGCCACATGCGGACATTCATCGCGGGTGCGGCAAGCACCGGCTTGTCGGTGGCAAGGAGCAGGGTGGTGGCCAGATCGTCGGCGATTCCCGCCGCCATCTTGGCCAACAAATCGGCGGTTGCGGGCGCAACAACGACCAGATCGGCCTCGCGGCTCAGCTGGATATGCCCCATTTCAACCTCGTCCTTCAGGTCGAAAAGATTGGTATAAACCTTGTTCTCGCTCAATGCCGCTAGCGTCAGCGGCGTCACAAACTGCTCGCCTGCGCGAGTGATGACGCAGCGCACGACATAGCCCGATTTGCGGAGCAGGCGGGCAAGCTCGATCGATTTATAGGCCGCGATACCACCGCCGATGATGAGCAGGATGCGGGGGTTGGTCATCGTCAGACTCCGGTCAACAGCACGTCGAGTGCATTCATGATCTCGAAGCTGCTGCCGTCCAAGGACATGACGGTCTCGCTGAGCTGATGGGCAGGAATGGCCGAGGCGAATTGCGTGTACATCACATGCTCGACGTCGTCGATCATGAACAGCGGATTGAGCCGCTTCGCGACGACCTCGAACTGATCTGCGGTTAGCAGCGGGACGACCAGCCGGGTGTTGAGATGAGTGAGTAAGTCGGATTGGCAATCGACCACCAGATCGCCGTCAGCGGTACGACATACATCGAACTGTGCCATTAAAATTGCCGATATTTCGCCAGCGGAAGACCGTGTTTGCGAACATACTCGTTGGACGCTTCCATAGCGGCGCGATTTTCCGCTTTCCACGCCGCCTCGCGGGCTTTTTTGACCTCGGCCAGCAAGCCCGCCTGGCATGCTTCGCTGACGTTGATCTCCAGCTTCTTCGCTTCGTCAACTAACTCGGCGCTCAACGACACATTAGTCGGCTTTTTCGGACCTTCGAATCGCGTCTGACGGTTCATCGCCATCCTCCTTGCGCATAAAATATGCACATCGGTTTGAAAGGTCAATCGGCCCACCCATGGGTAGCGTGCGGCGCGTGAGCCGCCAAAAGATCAAGGATGCAAAAACGCCGCATGCGCCGCCAAATGCCAGTATGCCTCGCAAATGTTCGCCATGATAGCGGTCGGGCTCGGTCACGAAATCCTCCAATGCCCCGCTTGCCAGCGCCAAGCTCAAAGCGCCCGCCACGACGCCAATGCCTGCCCACAGCGTGCGGCGGCGCATCAGCGGCCAGCGCACTGCACCGCGCGCGCAAAGCCAGCCGATGATCGCTATCGGAATCCAGCCGATCACGACCGCCAGAAAAATGGCCAAGATCGACCCGGCGAACAGCAACATGACAAATGTGGCAATGGCCCCGCCTGGATCGGCGATCAACTCCGAGGGATCGGCGGCGACCATCACCGCGATCAGCAACAATATGCCAAACAATCCAGTCGCAATGGCCGTCAGAAAGCCGAAGCCGAGGGCGCCCATCATCGTCAGTCGATGCAGTTCGCCCTCCGCCGCCACGCTACCCCCACCAGGCCATGCCCAGCGCCCCGGCGGCGCCCGCCGCCAGTGCGGTCAGCGCATAACGCCACCAGCGCCGTTTCTCGCCCTTTTCCCACATCAGCGGAATGTCGGGCAGCGGCGGCGCGGGCGGGGCGGCGCCCTTTCGCGGCAATTGCGCATCAAGGCGCCGGATGATGTCGGGGATCAGCGCCAGCGTCTTGCCCTGTTCGCGGATCCCGTCGGCAAGCGCGGCTTCAGGGCCGAGTTCGCCGCGGATCCATTCCTTCACAAACGGTCCCGATACGTCCCACATATTGATCTGCGGGTTCAGCATCGTCGCGACGCCCTCGACCATCACCATCGTTTTTTGCAGCAGCAGCAGGTGCGGCTGGGTCTGCATGTCAAAATCGCGCGTGATCGCGAACAGCCCGTCGAGCATCTGCCCGACGCTGAGCTCGCTAACCGGCTTGCCGCGCATCGGTTCGCCAACCGCGCGCAGCGCCGTCGCGAATTCCTCGACATTGTGATAATCGGGGACGTACTGCGCCTCGAAATGAATTTCGGCGACGCGGCGGTAATTGCCCGTCGTCAGCCCATAGAGGATCTCGGCGAGCCAATAGCGCGCCTGCCGGTTGATCCGCCCCATGATGCCGAAATCGACCGCGGCGATCGTGCCGTCGGCCTTCACGAACAAATTGCCCTGATGCATGTCGGCGTGGAAAAAACCCTCGGCGATGGCTTGGCGCAGGAAGGCGTGGACCAAATTGCCAGCGAGCTTTTCCATGTCGTGGCCTGCGGCAATCAGGTCGTCGCGGCGCGAAATCTTGATGCCGTCGATCCAGCTCAGCGTCATCACGCGGCTCGTCGTGCGGTCCCAGTCGATCGCCGGGACTTCATAGGTCGGCACCCCGACCATCGCGTCGGCGAGCTCGGACGCCGACGCGGCTTCGCGGCGCAGGTCGAGTTCGCGCAGCGTCCAGCGGCGGAAATTGGCGATGACTTGGCGCGGGCGCAGCCGCGTCGCTTCGCCGCCGAGTGCCTCAAGATGCGCCGCCGCCCATTCATAGGTTTCGATATCGCGCGCAAACTGCTTGTCGATGCCGGGGCGACGGATCTTGACCGCGACCGGACGGCCTTCGGTGGTGACGGCGCGGTGGACCTGCGCGATCGACGCCGATCCGACGGGGTCGGGGTCGAATTTGCTATAGAGGCTTTCGAGCGGCACCTCGAAGGTCGCCTCGATCTCCTGCCGGATGCGGTCGAACGCGACGGGCGCCAGCGCGTCCTGCAGGCTCAGCAGGTTGCGCGCGGCATCCTCGCCGACCAGGTCGGGCCGCGTCGCGAGCGTCTGGCCCAGCTTGACCGCGGCGGGGCCGATCGCCTGGAAGGCCGCGGCGTAATCGGGGATTTTTGGCTGGACGGTGCCGAAGCGCGCGATCCGGCACAGTCGCTTCACCCCCGGCGGCGTCTGCGGCGCGATCTCGATCCCGCGCAGCGCCCCGTGGCGCGCCAGGATGCGGCCCCACTTCAGCAGGCGCAGGATATGGGTGACGGGACGGGTCAAGCTTTCCAACCGCTGTGGATCGCGACCAGCCCCCCCATGATGGGCTCGACCTTCACCGATGTGAAGCCCGCGGCGCCGATCATCTTGGCAAATTCGGGCATCGGCGGAAACCGGCGGATCGATTCGATCAGATAGCGATAGCTGTCCTCGTCCTGCGCGATCAGCTTGCCCAGCTTGGGCACCACGCGGTGCGAATAGGCGTCATAAGCCTGCGCGAAGCCAGGCCATTCGTTGGTCGAAAACTCCAGGCAGAAAAAGCGCCCGCCATAGCGCAGCACGCGGTGGGCTTCCTTCAGTGCGGCGGGAATGTCGGTGACGTTGCGGATGCCGAACGCGATCGTATAGGCATCGAAAAACTGGTCGGGGAATGACAGGGTCTCGGCATTCTGCTCGCTCCACACCAGCGAATCGATGCCGCGCTCGGCGGCGCGTTCCATGCCGACGCCCAGCATGTCGGGGTTGATATCGGCCACCGTAATGCTGGCGCCCGACGGCTCCATGCGAAACGCGATGTCGCCGGTGCCGCCCGCCATGTCGAGGATCGCCTCGCCCGCGCGGGGTTTGACGCGGCGCACGAAGCGGTCCTTCCACAGCCGGTGCATGCCGCCCGACATCGCATCGTTCATGATGTCGTACTTGCGCGCGACGCGGCTGAACACCTCGCCGACCTTGGCGGTTTTTTCGGTCGCCGGAACCTGTTCGTAGCCAAAGCTGACAGTATCGGGGATGCTCATGGAGTCGCGCCTTGATGCGGGGAGAAACGAAGTCGCACCGGCCTTTAGCCAAGGGTTGAAGCGCAGGCAAATGGCGCGTAGCCCGATGCGCGATATGCCCGAGCTCCCCGAGGTTGAAACCACCGTCCGCGGCCTGACGCCGCATTTGACCGGCCAGCGGCTGGTGCGCGTCTCGACGCTGCGCCCCGACCTGCGCCGGCCGTTCCCGGTCGACCTTGCGCAGCGGCTCACGGGCTCCGTCGTCACCGGCCTCACCCGCCGCGCCAAATATGGCATCATCGCGACCGACCGCGGCGATCATATGATCTTTCACCTTGGCATGTCGGGCAGCTGGCGGATCGGCAATGCTGAGCCCGGCAAGCACGACCATTTGCTGATCGACACTGCGGCGGGGCAGCGGCTGACGCTCCACGATCCCCGCCGCTTCGGCTCGGTGGATCTGGTCGCGGGCGATCCGCTGACCGGCTTCCCCGCGTTCGTCACCCTCGGTCCCGAACCCTTGTCGGGCGCGTTCGACGCGGCCTATCTGGGACGGGTGCTGGCGGGGCGCCGCGCGCCGATCAAGGCGATGCTGCTCGATCAGACGATCGTCGCGGGGCTGGGCAACATCTATGTGTGCGAGGCGCTGAATATGGCGCGCATCCACCCCGCGAAGCCCGCGGCCGATGTGTCGCGCGCCAAGCTCGCGGCGCTGGTGCCCGCCATCAAGGCGGTGCTCGAAAAGTCGATCGCGGCGGGGGGATCGACATTGCGCGATTACAAACAGCCCGACGGCGAGCTCGGTTACTTCGCCAAGGACTGGCGCGTCTATGGCCGTGAGGGCGATGCGTGCCAATGCGGCGGCACGATCGCCCGAATCGTCCAGAGCGGCCGTTCGACCTTTTATTGCCCCAAATGCCAGCGGTGACGCGCGCATTTGCTGCAAAAATGATTGACCAACCGGGGCAGTCTGGCTATGCGCGCACCCTTCGAGCAGGGTCCGGGTTACCGGAACCGGCCGTATCCGGACATTGATTCGCTCGTTTCGCGCGATTCGGCTGCTCCGGTGACGCTGCGCTCCGACTGATTTAGACCGTTTGGAAACCGAGGAATTTATGGCCAATACGCCGCAGGCAAAAAAGCGCATCCGCCGCAACACCGCGCGCACCGTCGTGAACAAGAATCGCGTCTCGCGCATCCGCACGCTGGTGAAGAAGGTCGAGAACGCCATCATCGCGGGCGACAAGGACGCTGCGGCGACCGCGCTGAAGGCCGCGCAGCCCGAAATGGCCCGCGGCGTGGCCAAAGGCGTGCTGCACAAGAACACCGTCGCGCGCAAATTCTCGCGCCTGACCAAGAGCGTCAATCTGATCGCCTGATCGGCGCTGTCCCGAAAGGGAACAAAAAAGACCCGTCGGCTCCATGCCCGCGGGTCTTTTTTTGTGCCCGCAATTGTGACCGAGCGATGGCAAATCTGTTGCAGCGCGGTAAGTGACGGATTTCCGGCGATTCGTTGATTTGCAACCGGATTGTCACATATAAATAACTGAAAACATTGATGAAAACATGGATTTCGCGCGATTCCGCGACCCATGTCGAGTCAAGATTTTTATTTCAGTATTTTTACACGACCGCCCCTTGCTCGACTCGCTTCGGCCTGACTAGACAGGTGCGTCGTCGGCCTTCGCCGGTGGCCGCCACATCGACATGATTCGTACTTCTTCGGGCACTTAATCCCGGAAAGGATGCTTGCGTCTGCGCGCAAGCGACGACTCGGTATGTGGAGCGGCCGCGCGAAGGTTCGAGGACGGGGGATCAGCGGGGGCGGAGCGGCGTGACAGAGAGCGGGAGACTTCATGGTGATGGTGCAAGGGATGGAGCGATGAGCGGTGACGCCGCGGCGCTCTGGCCGCGCGTTGCCGAAGGCTTGCGCCGCGATCTGGGTGCGCGCACCTTCGACCATTGGCTCAAACCCGTGCGCTTTGGCGATTATTGCGCGCTGTCGGGCGTGGTGACGCTCGAAACCGTCAGCCGCTTCTCGGCCAACTGGATCAACGAACGCTTTGGTGATCGGCTCGAACTGGCGTGGCGCCAGCATCTTCCCACCGTGCGCGGCGTGACCGTGCGCGGCGGCGCCGGGGCGACCGAGAGCGCCGCAGTTTTGGCCAGCCCGCCGCTGCCGACCTTCGACACCCCTGCATCACCGACGATCGCGGTGCCGTCGCCGTTCGACCCGCGGCTGTCGTTCGACCGCTTTGTGATCGCGCGCAGCAACATCCTCGCCGCCAACGCTGCGCGCCGCATGGCCATGGTCGAGGCGCCGCAGTTCAACCCGCTCTATCTCGCTTCGGGGACCGGGCAGGGCAAGACCCACCTGCTTCAGGCGATCGCGCAGGATTATGCCGCGGCGCACCCGACCGCGACGATCATCCTGATGTCGGCCGAAAAATTCATGCTCGAATTCGTCGGCGCGATGCGCGGCGGCGACATGATGGCGTTCAAGGCGCGGCTGCGCGCCGCCGACCTGCTGCTGCTCGACGATCTGCAATTTGTCATCGGCAAAAATTCGACGCAGGAAGAACTGCTCCACACGATCGATGACCTGATGACCGCGGGCAAGCGGCTCGTCGTCACCGCCGACCGTCCGCCGTCGATGCTCGATGGGGTCGAGGCGCGGCTGCTGTCGCGCCTGTCGGGCGGGCTGGTGGCCGATATCGAGGCACCCGAGGATGATCTGCGCGAGCGGATCATTCGCCAGCGGTTGGCGCTGATGCCGATGCTCGACGTCCCCGACGATGTCGTCGCTTATCTGGTCAAGCATTTCACCCGCAACATCCGTGAACTCGAAGGTGCGCTCAACAAGCTGCTCGCCTATGCCGCGCTCACCGGGACGACCGTGGACTTAAGGCTCGCCGAAGACAGGCTCGCCGAAAATGTCCGCACCGCGCGGCCGCGGATCACGATCGACGAGATTCAGCGCGCCGTGTGCGCCCATTACCGGCTCGACAAGAGCGAGATGGCCTCGAAGCGCCGCGTTCGCGCCATCGCGCGCCCGCGCCAGGTCGCGATGTATCTGGCCAAGGAACTCACCCCGCGCTCCTATCCCGAAATCGGGCGCCGCTTCGGCGGCCGCGATCATAGTACGGTGATCCACGCGGTGCGCACGGTCGAGGCGCTGCGCGTCGCCGACAGCGAACTCGACGCCGAAATCGCCGCGATCCGGCGCAGTTTGAACAGCTGATCCACAGGGTTGTGCCGGGGTTATCCCCGGGTTTATGCACAGCTTGGAGCCGCGCTCCCATGTTCTTCTTCAGTGTGGAGAGAGGACGAAGCCGATCCTCCCCGGAACGGGGAGGGGGACCAGCGAAGCTGGTGGAGGGGTACTATCGGTTTACCTTACCGGTGAGGAAGCGGGCCTCCAGCGGTTTCCCCCGTAAGGATCGGCCTTTCAGTTCAGCGCTGCGTAAACCGCCTGTGCCCCTCCACCACCCTCCGGGTGGTACCCCTCCCCCGTTGGGGGAGGATCGCTTGAGGCCGCAACCGGTCGCACCCCGACATTGCACTTCGCCCGAAAACAAAAGGCCCGCCTCTCATCCGAAAGGCGGGCCTTTGTCATCAGCCTGGCGGCAATCTCACCCCTTTTCGGGCGGCGCCACCGTAATCCGCACCCGTTCGCCCGAATTGCCGGGGAAGCCGGTGAACATCGCCTCGACCAGATTGGGGACGATCGTTTGCAGGTTGTTGTCGCGCGACTGTGCCTCGGCCTGACCTTCGAACAGGCGCGATCCGTCGGCGGCGCGGTTGATCTGCAGGTTCAAACCGCTAGTGTAAACGGTGTAGCTGCTGATGTCGGTGCCGCCCCAGCCAGGTCCGAAACCGCCCCACAGGAACGGGTCGCGATAGCCATAGACATAACGGCGCCCGCCGCGCCCAGCGACGATTACCGGGCGATAGAAGCCGCGGCCATAATAGCCGCCGTAACCGCCATACCAGGGATCGCCAAAGCTGGGGCTCGACACGACGCGCTCGCGCCCCTTGTCGACGCCATAGTCCATGCGGACGACCAGATCGGCGCTTTCGCCCGGCGCGGCGGGGCGATAGCCGTAGCGGGTGAGCTCGCCCGCGACCAGATTGGCATATTGGCTGAATTCGATCCCGCCGGCGAGCGCCGGGTTGCCCGCCTCGACAACAAAGCTCTGGCCTTGCGGCGCAGGCAGCTGCGTCTGGAAACGCGCGACATCGGCCTTGAACGGCGTCGCGCAACCGGCGAGCGCTAGCGCTGCGCCGGTCATCGCGGCGAGGCCCAGGTGGCGAAGGTTGAACTTGCTCATCATGGTGGCTCCGTAATCCTGTCGGCGCCCAAAGGTCGCGCCTTTATCGCATAGACTAAGCCGCAACGGCTTAACCTTGGTTGAACCCGGCTTGCCGCAGCTTGGTTCCACAACAGGATATCGGGTGCCGCCACCAATAAGCAAGTCCGGTCAGGATTTTAGCGACACAGCCCCAGCGCCACATAAGCCGCATCGATTGTTGGCCGCGCCAGCGCGGTCGCGCGCGCCGCGCCATCTTCCAGCGCCGCGTCGATCGCCGCAGGATCGGCCTTGAGCGCGGTCAGCCGCGTCGCGATCGGGCGCAAGCTTTCGACGAGCAGCTCGCCCAGCGCGGGCTTGAACGCCCCGAAACCCTGTCCGGCAAAACGCGTCAGCACATCGTCAACGCTCTCATCGGCCATCGCGGCATAGATCGACACGAGGTTCCGCGCCTCGGCCCGTCCCTCCAGCCCCGCGGCCTCCGACGGCAGCGGTTCGGCATCGGTCTTTGCCTTGCGGATCTTGGCCATGATCGTGTCGGCGTCGTCGACCAGATTGATGCGGCTCGCATCGCTCGGGTCCGATTTCGACATTTTGGCATTGCCGTCGCGCAGGCTCATGATTCGCGCCGCGGTGGGCGGGATCGTCGGTTCGGGCAGGGTGAAGGTCTCGGTGCCGGTGTCGAGGTTGAACTTGGTCGCAATGTCGCGCGCCAGCTCCAGATGCTGTTTCTGGTCGTCGCCGACCGGCACATGCGTCGTCTGGTAGAGCAGGACGTCGGCGGCTTGCAGCACCGGATAGGCGTAAAGTCCGACGCTCGCGCCCTCGCGGTTCTTGCCCGACTTTTCCTTGAACTGGGTCATGCGGTTCAGCCAGCCGATGCGCGCGGTGCAGAACAGCAGCCAGCCCAGCTCGGCGTGGGCGGGAACGCGCGCCTGATTGAACAGAATTGCCTTGGCCGGGTCGATCCCCGCGGCCATCAGCGCCGCCGCCATTTCGCGCGTGTTCGCGGTCAGCTCGGCGGGGTCGTTATGGACGGTGATCGCGTGCAGGTCGGCCAGGAAATAGAGCTTTTCGCCCGGCATCTCGTCCTGCATCCGCACCCAGTTGCGGATCGCGCCCAGATAATTGCCCAGGTGCAAATTTCCGGTGGGCTGAATGCCCGATAGCGTCCGCATGATGTTCGTCCCGTTAGAGTTTGCGTCGGCGCAGCTGGCCGATGGTGTCGCGATTGACCACGCCGAACAGGAAGGCGCAACCAAAGAATATGAGCCCGCCCAGCCCGACGATCGCGCCCAGCGCAATGATCCGCTCGAACACCCCGCCGACAAAGGCATCGCCCGCCAGCGGGATCGCGACATAGAGCGATGCCGCCATCGCTGCGGCGGCGAGGACGATGCGCGCGATACGGCCCGCAACGCGTCCGGTCAGCCGGAACAATCCGCGGTGGTGGAGGATCGCATAGAGCATGACGACATTGCACCATGCGGCGATCGAGCCTGCGAGCGCCAGTCCGACGATCCCGAGCGAGGGGATGAGCAACAGGTTCAGGCCGATGTTGATCAGCAGCGAAATCGCCGCGGTCCACACCGGGGTGCGCGTGTCCTTGCGCGCGAAAAAGTTCGGCACCAGCACCTTGACCAGCACATAGGCAGGCAGCCCGACGACCAGCCCGCCGACGACCGCACCGGTCGCCAGCCCGTCGGCGACGCTATATTGGCCGCCGACATAGAAGGCGCTGGTGATCGACGGCCCGGCAACGAACAGCGCGACCGCGGCGGGGACGGTCAGCAGCATCGCCAGCTCGACCGCATTGCTTTGCAGGCGCGATGCGCCGTCGCGGTCATCGAGCGCGACGAAGCGCGACAATGCGGGCAGGATCGCGGTCCCCAGCGCGATGCCGATGATGCCCAGCGGCAGCTGGTTGAGCCGGTCGGCCATCGCCAGATAGGTGATGCTCTTGTCGGGCAGCATCGCGATGAAGAACAGGTCGACGAAGCGGCTGATCTGATAGACCCCGGCACCGAACACCGCGGGCAGGATGAGCACCCCCATTTCGCGCACGCCCGGAGTTAGGCGCGGCCGCCGCAACGCCGGTCGGAAACCCGAGCGGCGCACCCAGAACAGCAGCCAGACGAGCTGGAACAAGCCCGAAATCGACACCGAGATCGCCAGATACAGGCCGGTGGTGGCCTTCGCGGCTTCACTGCCATCGCCGGTCACCATGCCGAGGAGCAAGGCTGCGACGAGGCAGATGTTGAGCAGGATCGGCGCCGCCGCCGCGGCGGCAAAGCGTGACAGGCTGTTGAGGATCGCCGCGAACAGCGTCGCAACGCTCATGAACGCCAGATAGGGAAAGGCGATGCGTGCCATGGCGACGGTCAGGTCGAATTTTTCGCGGTCGGCGCGCAGCGTCTCGCTGGCGAACAGGTGCATGATCCACGGCATCACGATCAGCAGCAGCGCCGAAAAGACGATCAGGATCGGGATCAGCACCGCCAGCACCGCATCGGCAAAGGCGCGCGCCTCGCTATGGTCGCCCTCCGTCGTCATCCGCTGGTTGAACAGCGGGACAAAGGCGGCGGCAAAGGCACCCTCGGCGAACAGGCGGCGAAAGATGTTGGGTAGCTGGAACGCCAGCTGCCACGCGTCGGCCACCCCGCCCGCGCCGAGGATGCGGCTGAGCAGCATGTCGCGCGCGAAGCCGAAAATGCGGCTGACCATCGTCAGCCCGCCGATCGTCCCGACGCTTTTGAGCAGGCCGCTCATGGGGCGAAACCGCACAGAATTATAGCACCGTGTCCCCGCGAAGGCGGGGACCCATCTCCGGTCGGTGCTAATTCAAACTGGCCGGAGATGGACCCCCGCATTCGCGGGGGAGCACACACCGAAGGCATTGTAGTGGAAATGGAAAACCTATGCCTGGCCAACCGGCACGGCGTCGCCCAGGTCCCCGGCGTCTGCCTGCGCCTGAACCTGCTGCATGAACAGGCCGTGGAAATCGATCGGTTCGAGCAGCAACGGGGCAAAACCACCATCGCGCACCGCATCGGCGACGACACGGCGGGCAAAGGGGAACAGGATGCGCGGCGCTTCGGCCAGGAAGAATGGCTGCAACTGGTCTTCGGGGACGTTGCGCACGCCGAACAGGCCGGCATATTTCAGCTCGATCACGAACATCGTACCCGCGTCGGTTTTCGACGTGACGTCGATCTTCAGCGACACTTCGAACAGCTGGTCGCCGACGCCTTCGGCGGCAATGTTGAACTGGACGTCGATCTGCGGCGCGTCCTGCCACTGATACACCGCGGGCGCATTCGGATTTTCGAACGACAGGTCTTTGACATATTGCGAAATCAGGCCGATCGCCGGGCTGGTGTCTTCGCCATTGGGCTGCAGGGCAGGGTTGTTGATGTCGGCGCTGGTCTCGTCAGCCATGGTGCAATGCTTTCGCTCGAAAAGGTGAAACAGGGTCCGTACCACAGGCCGTGTCGGGTCCGCGGCAGACGGTTGCGGCGGCGCTTAGCAGCGCACGCCAGCCAGCACAATGGGATCACGGCGGCGTTTTGGCCGGGGTGAATCGTTGACCTGCCGCACCGCCGGGGCCATGACGTTTGAAACTTGGTCCTGCATCGCCTATGTAATGATCCTTATGTTTCCATTGCCCGCATTGGACTTTTGCCCGTGACTGCTTTTTCGATCGTCTTGCTCGCCATGATTGCCGCGTTCCTCGGGATGCGGCTCTATTCGGTACTCGGCAAGCGCACCGGGCATGAGCAGGAACCCGTGCTGCCGCGCCGCGACGAGCGCGCTGCGCCGTCACCGGTGCGTCTGGAGGACGGCGAAACGTCGCCATCGTCGACCACCGCGACTGCGGACACCTCCGGCCTCGTCTACGAACCCGCCGCCGAAATCGGCCTGCGCCAGCTGCTCGCCAGCGACCGCAATTTCGACGCCGGCCGCTTCATGGAAGGCGCCGAAGCGGCGTATCGCATGATCCTCGAAGCCTATTGGAAGGGTGACCGCGACACGCTGCGCGACCTGTGCGACGACGATAGCTACGAAGCCTTTGTCGAAGCGATCGACGCGCGCGATGCGCGCGGCGAAAAGCTGGAGAATCGCCTGGTCGGCATCGAATCGGCCAAGATCACTTCGGTCGAAATGGATCGCAAGGAAGCGCGGATCACCGTGCGCTATCAGGCCGACATCAGCGCGATCACGCGCGACGCCGATGGCAAGCTGATCGCCGGATCGATGAGCGATGCGTCGCGCACCGACGATCTGTGGACCTTCCGCCGCGCGATCGGCAGCGACGATCCCAACTGGCTGCTCGACGAAATCGAAGCAGCCTGACGGCGATGCCCACGGTGTACTCGTCCGGGAGACGCCGGACGCGGGTTTTCGGATTCATCTTTCTCACTGCGCTGCCGCTCCTCGCGGGCTGCGCGTCGGTGATCCCCGATTCGGGCGATCGGCCCGTCGCCGACACGCCCGCGCCGCCGCCTGCCGCTAGCCCCGCCGTGGGCACCCCGCGTCCCTACCAACCGCGCCCGTCGGAAAGCGGCGGCGTTGCGGCTCAGCCGATCCCCGCTACCCCGCGCGTGCCCTTGCCGGCGCCCGCGGCGCGGACCGACGCGACGACCGCCGCGACCAGCGGCGTCATCGCCGGTCCCGATTTCGCTACCCTTGGCGTGACCGCCGAACAGGCGACCACCGCACTCGCCGCCTTCCGCATCAGCTGCCCCTCGGTCCAGCGTCGCGCCGACGCCAGCGGGCTGACGCAGGGCGCCGACTGGACCGAAAGCTGCAACGCGGCGAAAAACTGGTCCGACAGCGACGCCTTGGCCTTCTTCACGCGCTATTTCGGCACGGTGCAGATCGGCACCGGCACCGCCTTCGTCACCGGCTATTACGAACCCGAAATCGCCGGATCGCGCACGAAACGCCCCGGTTACGACGTCCCCATCTATCGCCGCCCCGCCGACCTGGTCGATGTCGACCTCGGCCAGTTTGCGGACGATCTGAAAGGTCGCACGATCCGCGGCCGCGTCGATGGCGGCAAGCTGGTGCGTTATTATGATCGCACCGCGATCGAAAGCGGCGCGCTCGAAGGCCGCGGGCTCGAAATCGCTTATGCCGCCGACGCCGCCGAATTCTTTTTCCTGCAAGTACAGGGATCGGGCCGTCTGCGCCTGCCCGACGGCGGCATCATGCGGATCGGTTATGACACGCAGAATGGCCGCGGCTATGTCGGCATCGGCAAGCTGCTGCTCGACCGCGGCGAATTGCAGCGCGGCCAAGCCTCGATGCAGGGCATCCTCGACTATCTGCGCGCCGACCCGGTGCGCGGCGCGGCGGTGATGAACGAGAATCCCAGCTGGGTGTTCTTCCGCGAACTCACCGGCCCCGGCCCGCTCGGTGCCATGGGACTGCCGGTGACCGGCCGCGCCAGCGTCGCCGCCGATCCCAAATATGTGCCGCTCGGCGCCCCTGTCTTCCTCTCGCTTGACCGTGCCGAACCGAACGGCCTGTGGATCGCGCAGGATACCGGCGGCGCGATCAAGGGCGCCAACCGCTTCGACAGCTTCTGGGGCGCGGGCGAAGAGGCGCGCGCGATCGCCGGCGGCATGGCGGCGCGCGGTTCGGCGTTGCTGCTGCTCCCGCGCGCCAGCATCGCGCGGCTGATCCCGGCGCGCTGACGCCGCCATGGCGCGGCGGCTCGATCCCGACGAAAACGCGCTGTGGAAAAAGGTCGCGGCGACGGTCAAGCCGCTGGCGAAGCCCAAAGCTCCGCTTGCGCCCGCCGCGCCGCCGACGATCCGCCCGCCGCAGCCGACCCCGCGCAGCACCGCGCCGCGCGCCGCCGCGCCATCGCGTCCCGCTGCGCCGCTGCCGCCGCCGCGCCGCACCCACAGCGCCGCCACACTCGACGGCCATTGGGACCGGCGGTTGCGCAAGGGACTGGTGCGCCCCGACCTCAGCATCGATCTCCACGGCCATACGCTCGCGTCGGCGCAGGCGCTGCTCGACGACGCGATCGGCCGTGCGCTGCTGCGCGGCGCGCGCGTGCTGCTCGTGGTCGCGGGACGCCTCCGCCCCGGCGCCGACCGCCTGCCGCAAATGCACGGCGATCCGCGCCCCCGCGGCGCCATCCGCGCCTCGCTCCCCGACTGGCTCGCTTATTCGCCGCACGCCGACCAGATCGTTGCGCTACGCTCCGCGCATGTCAGCCATGGCGGGGCGGGGGCGGTTTATGTGATTTTGCGGCGCTCAAGAGAAGATTGATCTCACGCAAAGGCGCGAAGGCGCGAAGAAAAAGAGAAAAGAATTTCTCACACAAGACACAAAGAGGGCAGCCTGATCGGGCTGTGGAAACTTGCCGCCGCAGGCGATTGTGGAAGAGGGCGCTTCGCGCGGACCTCAACCGGCGGCGCCCGCCTAGGCGGTCATCTTTGTGTCTTTGTGTGAGATTTTTCTTCGCGCCTTCGCGCCTTTGCGTGAGACCATTCTAATCCAGCAAAGCCCGCATCAACACCCCGCGGTAAATCGCGGTCAGCTTGTGCAAATCCGCCACTGCCACCGCTTCGTCCAGCTTGTGCATCGTCGCGTTGGTCAGCCCGAATTCGACCACCGGACACAGCGCGTGCAGGAAGCGGGCATCCGATGTGCCGCCGGTCGTCGACATCTCGGCGACGACATCGGTTTCGGCATGGATCGCCTCGGCAACCAGCCCCGACAATTCGCCCGGTGGGGTCAGGAACGCCTCGCCCGAAATCTTGCCCAGCACCTTCGCGGCGGGCTCGACCCCATGCGCGATGCGCTCGATCATCGCCACCAGATCGGCGCCGCGATGCTGTTCGTTGAAGCGGATCGACAGCCGCGCCCGCGCCGACGCGGGGATGACATTGGTCGCGCCATTGCCGACCTCGATGTCGGTGAACTCGATATTCGACGGCTGGAACCAGTCATTGCCCTCGTCGAGCGCCACCGCGTCGATCGCCGCCATGATCCGCACTAGCTTGGGGATCGGATTGTCGGCGAGGTGCGGATAGGCGACATGCCCCTGCGTTCCCGGCACGTCGATCCAGATATTGACCGACCCGCGCCGCCCGATCTTCACCATGTCGCCCAGCCGGTTCACCGACGTCGGCTCGCCGACGACGATCATGTCGGGCACGATGCCGCGCCCCGCCATATGCTCCATCAGCGCGCGGGTGCCGAAAATGGCCGGCCCTTCCTCGTCGCCGGTGATGATCAGGCTGATCGTTCCCGCGTCGACCGGTGTCGCCGCTGCGGCGGCGACGAAGGCCGCTATCGATCCCTTCATATCGACCGCGCCGCGGCCATAGAGCAGGTCGCCGCGGATCTCGGGCGCAAAGGCATCGCCGGTCCAGCCCACCCCCGGCGGCACGACGTCGAGATGCCCGGCAAAGCCGAAATGGACGGGGCCGCTGCCCTGACGCACCGCGAGCAGATTTTCGACCGGCCCGTCGGGCTCGATCCCGTCGATAAAGCGCTCGACCGTAAAGCCGAGCGGGATCAGCGCCGCCTCCAGCACATCGAACACCGCGCCGGTCGCAGGGGTGACGGAGGGCGCGGCGATCAGCGCCTGCGCGAGTTCGACGGGATCGATGTGCATGGTCATGCCGCTCCTTACCCGTTCGTGTCGAGCGAAGTCGAGACACGTTGGTGTCCACGGATCTCGACTTCGCTCGATGCGAACGGCAAGAAGGCGGTGGAGGACTGCCATGCCCAAACTCGACCTCGCCGCCATCCCGCAAACCAACACCACCGGCTATCCGGCGCCCTATGATGCGCCCGTGCAAGGCCGCTGGTACCGCCGCCTCGCTCCCGCGACCGGCCTCAGCGATTTTGCCGCCAGCCATGTCGTGCTGAAACCCGGCGCCTGGTCGTCGCAGCGCCACTGGCACGATAGTGAGGACGAGATGCTCGTGATGATTTCGGGCGAGGCGGTGCTGATCGAGGATGACGGCCGCTGGCCGATGCGCCCCGGCGATATCGCGGTGTGGCCAAAGGGCAGCACGAACGGCCACCACCTGATCAACGAATCGGACGCCGACTGCGTGTTTGTCGCGCTCGGCGGCGGCAAGAAATATGACACCGGCGGCGGCTATTCGGACATCGACATGCTGTTCGGGCCGGACGGCTATTTCCACAAGGATGGCACGCCCTATTCGACGACGCGGATTCCTTGAGCGGGTGAGGTCAGCATTGAGGAGGGGAGCGGACGTTGCTACCAATCGTCGCCCCCGCGCAGGCGGGGGCCGCTGTCGGATTACGCAGCGATGTAGGAACAGGCGGCTCGCGGCCCCCGCCTCCGCGGGGGTGACGTCCTATTTCGGCTGGTAACCGCCACTAACAATTCGTCATCCCGGCGAAGGCCGGGATCTCACCCTCTCGGCTTACCGCACCGGCGAGATCCCGGCCTTCGCCGGGATGACGATGCTATAAAGGTCGTGTTTCGGTCGGACGCAGTCGCAACCCCTAACCCTCGACCGGCCCCTCAAACTTCTCGATGATCCAATCCTCGGCCTGCGCGCCGCCGATCCAGTCCTGCATGCACTTATGGCTCACCACCGCCTGCATATAGGCGAGGGCAAAGGGCGGCAGCGGGATCGAGTAAGTGATGAAGCGCGTCACCACCGGCGCGAACATCATGTCGGCGGCCGACCAGTCACCGAACAGATAATCGCCTTCGCCGCCGAATCGCGCCCGCGCTTCGGCCCAGATCTGCAGGATGCGGACGACATCGGCCTGCACTTCGGGCAGCAGCGGCGCGGCGGGATAGATGCGCCGGATGTTCATGCTGTGCTCGCGGCGTAACGCCGCAAAGCTCGCGTGCATTTCGGCCGCCATCGACCGCGCCATCGCGCGCGCCGCGATATCGTCGGGCCAGTATCCCTTGGTCCCGCCGGTCTTTTCATTAAGGTAATCGATGATCGCCAGGCTGTCCCACACGACGATGTCGTCGCCGTCCCACAGGATCGGAACCTTGCCCCCCGACGGCGCGAACTCGTCGCCCTCGCGGCGCTGGTTCCATTCCTCGTCATAGAGCGGGACGGTGATTTCCTCGAAGGGCAGGCCGCTGTGCTTGGCGGCGAGCCAGCCGCGCAGGCTCCAGCTGGAATAGGCCTTGTTGCCGATGAACAGTTTCATGCGATCTCCTTTTCCCTCCCCCTTTGACGGGGGAGGGTTGCGCAGACTTGCCAGCTTGCTGGCTAGTCGAAGCTGGGAGAGGGTGATGCGAGCCGAAGGCTCGCGCGGCCTGACGGGCCGCAACCCCTCTCCAAGTTTCGGTAGCGGACAAGTCCGCAACCTCCACTATCCTCTCCCGCAAGGGGAGAGGATTATTAGATCTCCACCGCCTCGAGCACTGCGGTGCGCAGCTCGGCGATCCCCAAGCCCTTCTCCGACGACGTCATAATCACCTCGGGATGCGCGGCAGGGTGTTTGCGCGCCTCGGCTTCGGTCGCGGCATGAACCGCGGCGAGCTCGCTCGCCTTGATCTTGTCGGCCTTGGTCAGCACCAGGCGATAGCTGACCGCAGCGGTGTCGAGCATCTCCAGGAATTCGCGGTCGACATCCTTCAGCCCGTGGCGGCTGTCGATCAGCACCAAAGTGCGCTTCAGCACCTGCCGTCCGCGCAGATAGTCGTTGATCAGGAAACGCCATTTCCTGACGACATCCTTCGGCGCCTTGGCAAAGCCATAGCCGGGCATGTCGACCAGCCGGAACACCAGCGGTTCGCCGACGTCGAAATAATTGAGCTCCTGCGTCCGCCCCGGCGTCACCGACGTGCGCGCGAGGCCGTTGCGGTTGGTCAGCGCGTTGAGCAGCGACGATTTGCCGACGTTCGATCGCCCCGCAAAGGCGATCTCGGGCATTGTCGGGTCGGGCAGATGCTGGAGCGCCGGGGCCGATTTCAGAAAATTGATCGGTCCCGAAAACAGCTTGCGCGCGCGTTCCGCCCGTTCGGGGTCGGCGCCGGGTTCCAGATCGATATCGCTCACGTCGCCGCCTGCGCCTTCAACGCCGGGAACTTCTGATACATCCACTGCTGCTGTGCGATCGACAAGATATTGTTGGTGATCCAGTAGAGCAGCAGGCCCGCGGCGAACGGCGCCATGATGAACATGAACAGCCACGGCATGATCTTGAACACCTGCGCCTGCACCGGGTCGGCCGGGGCGGGGTTCAGGCGGAACTGCAACCACATTGTCACGCCCAAGATCACCGCCATCACGCCGATTGCCAGGATCGACGGCGGGGTAAAGGGCAGCAGGCCGAACAGGTTCAGGATGTGCAGCGGGTCGGGCGCCGACAGATCCTTGATCCACAGGATGAACGGCTGGTGGCGCATTTCGATCGCCAGCATCAGCACTTTGTACAGCGCGTAAAAGATCGGGATCTGGATCAGGATCGGCAGACAGCCCGCCAGCGGATTGATCTTTTCATCCTTATAGAGCTTCATCAGCTCCTGCTGCATCTTGGGCTTGTCGTCCTTGAAGCGTTCCTGCAGCGCCTTCATCTTCGGCTGCACGACGCGCATCTGCGCCATCGACGAGAATTGCCGGTTGGCGATGGGGAACATCAGCAGACGGATGATCAGGGTCAGCGCCATGATCGCGACGCCGAAATTGCCGACCTGCAGGAACAGCCAGTGCAGCAGCTTGAAAATCGGCACCGCGAAAAATTCGAACCAGCCCCAATCGATCGCGTTCGACAGGCGGGTGATGCCGAGCTTGTCCTGATAGGTTTCCAGGATCTCGACTTCCTTGGCCCCGGCAAAGATGCGGCTGGTGGTCGTGACCTGCTGGCCCGGGCTGACCTGCGCAAAGTCGCGCGCGAACAACGTCTGGTAATTATTGGCGCTCGGTGAGCTGATCGCCGCGGTGACGCGCTCGCCCTTGGCCGGGACTATCGCCGCGAGCCAGTATTTGTCGGTAAAGCCCAGCCAGCCCGCGGCATTATAGCGCACGGTGCGGTTCGGGGCTTCTTCCAGATCCTCATAATCGGTGTCGAACACCGATTTGCCGTCGAGATAGCCGGTCGGCCCGACATGGATCGTCCAGCTGTCGACCTCATGCGGGTCGGTGGGTTTGCCGAGGCGGTCGATCAGCGCAAAGCTGCTCGCGCTCACCGGAGCAGTACCAGCATTGGCAATCGTCTGTTTGGCGGTGATCAGGTAATTGGCGTCGATGCTATATTCGATGCGGAACGTCTGGCCGGTCGTGTTGGCCCAGCTCAGCGTCACCGGGGTCGTCGGGGTCAGCTTGCTGCCGGTCGCGGTCCACAGCGTCGTCGGCCCAGGCACCTGAACGCCTTGTGCCGACCAGCCGATGCTGGCGAAATAGGCGGCCTTGGTCCCGCCCGGCGCGAACAGCCGCACCGGCGGCGAATCCTTTTTGATCGTCTGGCGATATTTGGTCAGCGTGATGTCGTCGATGCGCGCGCCGATCAGGTTGATCGATCCCGCCAGCGCCGGGGTGGCGATCGGTATCCGGTTGCCTTCGGCCAGCGCCGCTTCGACCGGGCGGATCGCCTGCGTCGCGGGGGCAGCAGGGGCGGTGGCGGTCGGCAGTGCGCTCGGCTGGCCTTGCGTGGCGGGCGTGGTTGCCGGGGTGCCGTTGGCGCCTGCGACCGTGGTCGTCACGTCGGGCTTGGCGGGGGTCGGGAAAAACTGCGCCGAGACGAAATTCCAGCCCAGCAGGATGGCCACCGACAACAAAATTGCCGCGATCAGGTTACGCTTGTCGTCCACGCCGATTGGTCTCTCTTCGTCTCAAAATGTCGGGGAATACCGTTCAGGGAACGGGGTCGTGGCCATGGCCCCCCCAAGGATGGCAGCGCAATAGCCGCTTTGTCGCCAACCAGCCACCCTTGATCGCACCATGGCGCGACAGCGCTGTGATGGCGTAGGCACTACACGAGGGCGAATAGCGGCAGGTCGGCGGCAGGAGGCGCGAGGGGCCAAGCTGCCAGCCGCGCGCGATCAGGATGAGGAGTTTGGCGATCATTGGGAAAGCCCTGAAAACTGCGCAACTTCACGCGCGATTTCAGTTTTTCCTTCTTCGTCACCCCGGACTTGATCCGGGGTCCATGCGGTGCCGGTGGCGATGGGCCCCGGATCAAGTCCGGGGTGACGATGGGGGGGAAGCAGCGTCATCGCGCCAGTTTCTTCGCCGCGCGCGTCAACGCCGAATCGAGCTGCTCGCCCAGCTCGGCAAACATGATGTCGTTACCCCCCGGCCGCCCGATCAGCACATGGTCCGCCCCGGCAATCCCCGATTCGGGGAGCGCCGCGCGGCACAGTTCGCGCAGCCGCCGTTTCATCCGGTTGCGGGTGACGGCATTGCCGACTTTCTTACTGACCGTATAGCCAATGCCCATCGCGTCATCGGCATCGCCGCGCGGGCGGACGAGCAGGACAAAGCCGGGCATGGGAAAGCGAAGGCCGCGGTTGGCGGCCAGAAATTCGCTGCGTTTTGAAAGCGTTCGCACCAGTTTCACTGGCGCCGAAGCGTCAGCGGTCAGGCCGACAGCTTCTTGCGGCCCTGGGCGCGGCGGTTGGCGAGAATCTTGCGACCGCCGACCGTCGCCTTGCGGGCGCGGAAACCGTGGCGACGGGCGCGCACGAGGTTGCTCGGTTGAAAGGTAC
>NZ_DASYHE010000033.1:0-135282 GCF_035998965.1 Sphingopyxis sp. | reverse complement strand
AGCGTGACGGGTTCGACCGGCGAAAGTGCCTGAATCAGCCCGTGGGCGCTATGATGCTGGTGCAATGCAAGGGACCCCCAAAAGTGTAACGGTAAACGACAAGGCTGCCTTGCGGTTATTGGAAGTCCCCCTGGGGCAGCGAGAGCGCATATATGGAGGGGGGTCCCCCCTGTAAAGACCCTATCGCGCAATTTTGTAACGCTGCGGTAACACAAAGGGCGAAGCGGGGCGGATGTGCGCCGAGCGGGGCAAAGACGCGACAAACGATCGCCTGTCAGCTAGGCTGAGTCCCAATTAGGTTCGTCATCCCGGCGAAGGCCGGGATCTCGACGGCTCGTATTGACGCACCGGCGAGACCCCGACCTTCGCCGGGGTGACGAAAAAAGAAAGCGGCACGCCATGGTCTCCCGATCCGACGTCAATCACACCTTCTCCGACGCCGAACTCGACGAGCTCTGCGCCTTTGGCACCGTCGAATCGCACCGGGCGGGCGACCTGCTGGTCGCCGAAGGAACGATGGCGCCCGACTGCATCATCACCCTGTCGGGCCATACCGATATTTTTGCATCTACCGACGAAGGACGAAAGCGCGTCGGGTGGATGGAGCGCGGGCAGTTCGCAGGCGATTTGTCGGTGCTGACCGGGCAGCGACATCTGTCGCGCGTTGAAATGGGCGCTGATGGGGAGATATTGCGCATCAAGCACGCCGATTTTCAGCGGTTGATCGCGGGCAACTCGCATTATTCGGACATTTTCGTACGGGTGCTGTCGGCGCGGCGCGAGTTCAGCAATCAGCGCGGCTTTGCGGTGACGATCGTGATCGGTGCCGCGCTCGATCGCAGCGTCTATGCGCTGCGCGACCTGCTCGCCAAACATGGTGTCGCGCATCGCTGGTTCGACCCCGCCGACGGTCCGGTCCCTGCGCACCTGCTCGCCGAACGCGACATCAGCGAGGACCAGCTGCCTGTCGTCATCCTTGGCGCTGCCGATATGCTGGTCCAGCCGACCCCCGAACAACTGGCGGCGGCGCTGGGTCTTGACCTGCTGCCCGATGGCTCGACCGCCGATGTGCTGGTCGTCGGCAGCGGGCCGGGCGGACTCGCCGCCGCGGTCTATGCCGCGTCCGAAGGGCTGACGGTCATCGCACTCGACGCGCTCGCGCCGGGCGGACAGGCGGGCACGTCGTCGAAGATCGAGAATTACCTTGGCTTTCCAACTGGCATTTCGGGCAATGAGCTGGCGCGGCGGGCGACGGTGCAGGCGCAAAAATTCGGCGCGCGGATCGCCGCACCGGTGCGCGCGGCGTCGATCGTGCGCGACGAGGACGTCTATTGCCTGCATCTGGCCGACGGGCGCAAATTGCGCAGCCGCGCGGTGGTTATCGCGTCGGGGGCGCAATATCAGCGGCTGCCGATTGAGGGGATCGAAGCCTATGAAGGTCGCGGCATATATTATGGCGCGACACCGATGGAGGCGCAGCTGTGCGGCAACGCCGAGGTCACGGTCGTCGGATCGGGCAATTCGGCAGGGCAGGGCGCAATCTATCTCGCGAGTGTCGCGAAGAAGGTTTACGTCATTTTTCGCCGCAAAAGCCTGCGCGAAACCATGTCGGAGTATCTGGTCCGGCGGCTGGAAGATCATCCGAATATCGAGATCATCCCGTCAACTGACGTGATCGCGCTGCATGGGGAGGACGGGCTTGCCGGGCTGACCTATCGCGGCCGCGAGACCGGCGAGGAGGGGCATTGCGACTGCCGCTTCCTGTTCCTGTTCCTCGGCGCCAGCCCGAACACCGGCTGGTTGCCGAAGGAAATGGTGTGCGACGAGCGCGGTTTTGTGAAGACCGGCGGCGATATTGCGCCGGTGGAGCTGGTCAAGGCGGGCTGGTCGCTGGACCGTATGCCGAGCCGTTATGAGACCAGTTGGCCGCGGATCTACGCGATCGGCGATGTGCGCAAAGGCTCGGTGAAGCGCGTGGCGTCGTCGGTCGGCGAGGGGTCGGTGGTGGTCAGCGATATTCATCAGGCGCTGGCGGAGGTTGCGGCCACCTGATCCTCCCTGTGGCAAAGCCATGGGGAGGTGGCAGCGCGAAGCGCTGACGGAGGGGCTATAGCGCCGAGGTCGCTGCCCCTCCACCATCGCCTGCGGCGACGGTCCCCTCCCCATCGCTGCGCGACAGGGAGGAGCAATCAGCTCAACCGCGTCTTGAAATCCTCATAGCCGAATTCGCGGATCAGCTTCAGTTCGTCGGTTTCGCTATCCCACAGCCAGATCGACGGCAGCGGCACGCCGTTGAAGGTGTTGGTTTTCACCATCGAATAATGCGCCTGGTCGAGAAAGGCGAAGCGCTGGCCGATGCGGGCGCCGCCGGGAAGGCGGTAGTCGCCGATGACGTCGCCTGCGAGGCAGGAGGGGCCGCCGAGGCGGGTCGGCATGCCCTCATCGCCTTCGCCGAGCATCGCCGGGCGATACGGCGCCTCGATCACGTCAGGCATATGACAGGTCGCGGAAATATCGGTGATGCCGATCGGCATGCCATTGTCGAACAGGTCGAGGACTTCGCCGACAAGGATGCCGGCGTCGAGCGCGATCGCTTCGCCGGGTTCGATCATCACGTCGCAGTCGGTCGCGGCGCGCACCTGTTTCAGAAACGCAATCAGGTCATCGACCTGATAATCGGCGCGGGTGACATGGTGACCGCCGCCGAAGTTGATCCATTTCAACTGGCCGAAGAACGGCCGCAGCATCGGCTGCACGGCCTCCCATGTCCGCGTCAGCGGCGGGAAATCCTGTTCGCACAGGCTGTGCATATGGATGCCGTCGATGCCCGCTATATGCTCGGGCAGCAGCTGGGTGACGGGAAAGCCCAAGCGGCTGCACGGCGCGGCGGGGTCGTATTTGGCGACCTCGCCCTCGCTGTGCATCGGGTTGATGCGCAGGCCGATGTCGAACGCCGCGCCCTGCGCGCGCAGGTCGTCGATCAGTGGACGGAAGCGCGCGATCTGGCCGGGGGAGTTGAAGATCAGATGATCGGACAGCGCCGCGATCTCGGGCAGATCGGCTTCCTTATAGCCCGCGCAATAAGTGGCAACCTCGCCGCCATATTCGGCGCGCCCAAGCTTGGCTTCGTAAAGCCCCGAGGCGCAGACCCCGTCGAGATAGTCGGCCACCGTCGAACCCAGCGACCACATCGAAAACGCCTTGAGCGCGGCAAGCACGCGAGCGCCCGAGGCGTCGCCGATATGACGCAGCACCGACAGATTGGCGCGCACCTTGGCGGCGTCGACAACAAAGGCGGGCGAAGGGACGCGGCTGAGGTCGAAGCTTGCGAAAGCTCCGGGATCGCCGGCACGGGTTTCCATGGTTCGCTGGTTCCTATGAGACCGCAATCGGCCCCTTGAAGATGAAGAAAGCCCCCGCCGCAATCAGACCAAAGCCGACGAGATGGTTTACGGTCAGCTTCTCTCCGAGCCAGAAGACCGCGAACGCAGCGAATATGACGAGCGTGATGACTTCCTGCAAGGTCTTGAGTTCGGCGGCGGTGTAAACGCCGTAACCGATGCGGTTGGCGGGGACCGCGAGGCAATATTCGAAGAAAGCGATGCCCCAGGCGATCAACACCGCGAGCCAGAGCGGCCGCGACATATCGCCGAGGTGTCCATACCAGGCAAACGTCATGAAGATGTTCGAGATGATGAGCAGCCCGATGGGGGCGAGATAGGCGGTCATAAATTCCCTCGCTGGCACGTAGCGCCGACAGGCGCCGACGCTACGCGCAGCAATCAGAAATTAAGCGGCCCGTCCAGTTCCTTGACCTGCCACGGGAGGCCATGGTCGTTCAGCATCGCCATGAACGGATCGGGGTCCATCTGTTCCATGTTGAACACCCCGTCACCGCTCCATGTGTTGGTCACCATCATCGCGGCGCCGATCATCGCGGGGACGCCGGTGGTATAGCTGACCGCCTGATTCCCCGTCTCCGCATAGGCGTCTTCATGGTCGCAGATGTTGTAGAGGTAGAGCGTCTTTTCCTTGCCGTCCTGGCCCAGGCCGGTGGCGATCACGCCGATGTTGGTCTTGCCCTTGGTCGTCTCGCCCAGGCTCGACGGTTCGGGCAGCACGGCTTTCAGGAATTGCAGCGGAATGATCTCGCGGCCCTCGTAAATCACCGGGTCGATGCGCGTCATGCCGACGTTCTGCAGTACATTGAGATGGGTGATATACGCCTCGCCAAAGGTCATCCAGAAGCGGATGCGCTGGATTTCGGGAAGGTGCGTTTTCAGGCTTTCGATTTCCTCATGATACATGAGGTACATCGTCTTTTCGCCCACCGCTTCAAAGTCGAATTTTTGCTTCACCGACATCGGCGGGGTTTCGACCCAGTCGCCATTTTCCCAGTGGCGCGCGACCGCGGTGACTTCGCGGATGTTGATCTCGGGATTGAAGTTGGTCGCGAAATGCTGGCCGTGATCGCCGCCGTTGCAGTCGAGAATGTCGAGCGTGTCGATGCGCGCAAAATGATGTTTTTTGAGCCAGGTGGTGAACACGCTGGTCACGCCGGGGTCGAAGCCCGAACCGAGCAGCGCCATCAGTCCGGCATCCTTGAACCGGTCGTGATAAGCCCACTGCCAATGATATTCAAACTTCGCCTCGTCGCGCGGTTCGTAATTGGCGGTGTCCATATAATGGGCGCCGGTCGACAGGCACGCCTCCATGATCGTCAGATCCTGATAGGGCAGCGCGAGGTTCACGACATGCGTCGCGCCGATGTCGCGGATCAGCGCCGCGGTCGCGTCGATGTGGTCGGCGTCGACTTCGGCGGTCTTGATCGTCACGCCGGTGCGTGCCTTGACCGAGTCGGCAACCGCATCGCATTTGAACTTGCGGCGGCTGGCCAGCGTGATGTCGGGAAAGATGTCGGCGTTCATCGCCATTTTGTGCACCGCGACCGAACCGACGCCGCCTGCGCCGATCACCAGAACCTTGCTCATCGAAAAATCTCCTGCGCCTACCTATGCGGCTTGTCATGTATGCCCGGCCCTATAGGACGAAGCCATGACACAGCAAAGCCCCGATCCCCTGCTCGACCCGAACCGCGCACCCTCGCTCGCGGGTGTCGAACGCGCCGCGGCGAAAGTCGCTGCGCTGCTTCCGCAAACGCCGCTGTTGCCGATGGAGGTCGATGGGCGGACGATCTGGTGCAAAGCCGAATGCCTGCAACCCGTCGGCGCCTTCAAGATCCGCGGCGCCTGGCATCGGCTGACTGATCTGACGCCCGAGCAAGCGGCGGCAGGGGTGGTCGGAGTGTCGAGCGGCAATCATGCGCAGGGGGTCGCCTGGGCGGCGAAACGGCTGGGTATCCCGGCGACGATCGTGATGCCGAGCAATGCGCCCAAGATGAAGCTGGCAGCAACGCGGGCGCTGGGGGCCGAGGTGGTGCTGTACGACCGCGTGACCGAATCGCGCGACGCGGTGGCGGCGAAATTGCTCGAAACCAGCGGCGGGACATTGGTTCATGCCTATGGCGATCCGTGGATCATCGAAGGGCAGGGCAGCGCCGGGATCGAAGCGCAGGCGCAGCTGGCGGCGCGCGGGATTGCGGGACCCGACAAGGTGATCGCTTGCTGCGGCGGCGGCGGATTGTCGGCGGGGCTGGCGCTCGCCTGTCCCGATGCCGAGATCGTCGCTGTAGAACCCGAAGGCTGGGACGATGTGACGCGCTCGCTAGCGGCAGGCGAAATCCTGTCGGTCGAGGATCTGGCCTATGCGACCGAATGCGACGCGTTGCAGACCCCGCAGACTTGGCCGATCAATTTCGCGGTGCTGCAAGCGCGCGGCGTGCGCGGGGTTGTGGTGACGCGCGAGGAGGTGCGCCATGCGATGCGGGTCGCGTTCGAGCGCCTGCATCTGGTCGTCGAGCCCGGCGGCGCGGCTGCGCTGGCCGCGGTGCTCGCCGGCAAGGTCGAGTTGGGCGACGCGACATTGGTCACTTTGTCGGGAGGCAATGTCGACCCGGAGCTTTATGCCGAGATAATCGCCGGGTGACGCCGAACGGGATATCTGCTCCAATTGGTGCGTTGGAACGGCTAAGGAGAAGCAAGATGCAAAAGAGCGTGATTCTGGCCATTGCAGCGGCGCTGGTGTTGCTGACCGGATGCGAAAAGGCCGAGGCACCCGCGCCCGCTGACACGACCACAGCTGAAGTGCCTGTCGAGACTGCACGGCCCGCAGGTGCCGCCACCGATTCGGCCGCCGCGGCGCACCGCTATGCGGCATGGGCGGGCAAATGGACCGGGGTCGAGGGCATGTATGTCACGATTACCGCGGCCGAGCCCGGCAAGTACAAGCTGGAGATGCAGTCGGACCTTGACACGAAAGGCACCTATGACGGCAGCGACAGCGACAGCGACAGCGACAGCGACAGCGACGGCGGCATTACGTTCACGCGCGGCGCTGAAACGCTGACGTTGGCGGCCGCGACCGGCGACGCGACGGGCCTGAAATATCTGGCGGGCAAGAAGGATTGCCTGAAGGTCAAGGATGGCGAGGGTTATTGCCGCGATTAATGAGGACAATCCGGCGATAGTTTATTTGGCGCTGTCGCCGGAATGTCACCAATTCTTCGCGAAAATCGCACGAACCGCTGTCATCGGCGACCGGGATCTACCTTGACCCGGGAGCCCTCTATATGGCCAGCCAGCCCAACCAGAAAATAGCCGCCGCCGTCGTCCGCGAGGATGCCGAGCAGAGGCAGCGCCTGCTCGATCGCGCGTTTGCGTTCGCGTTCAAAGGATTGGTCTACGCCCAGATTTGGGAGGACCCGGTCGTCGACATGGAGGCGCTGGCGATCGAGCCGGGCAATCGAATCGCTACGATCGCCAGCGGCGGCTGCAACGTCTTTTCCTATCTGACGGCCGATCCGGCGGAGATTGTCGCGGTCGATCTCAACACCGCGCATGTCGCGCTGAACCACCTGAAGCGTATCGCGATCCAGCGGCTCCCCGACCACGACAGCCTGCATCGTTTTTTTGCCGACGCCGACAACGGAGCCAACATTGCGGCCTACCGCGAATTTGTCCGACCGCACCTCGACGAGGTCAGCCGTCGCTATTGGGAGGGGCGCGACCTGGTCGGGCGCCGCCGGATCAACGGCTTCGCGCACGGGCTGTACAAGCGCGGCCTGCTCGGCAGCTTCATTGGCCTGGCGCATATGGTGGCGCGGATGCACCGGATCGATCTGCGCCAATTCCTCGAAGCAAAGACGATCGAGGAGCAGCGGGTGATTTTCGACACGAAGTTGGCCCCGTTTTTCGACCGCAAGTTCATTCGCTGGATCACCGACCAGCGCTCGTCACTTTTCGGGCTGGGCATTCCGCCTGCGCAATATGACGCGCTTGCCGGAGGCAAGCCGATGGCCGACGTGCTGCGGGCGCGGCTGGAAAAGCTGGCGTGCGACTTTCCGCTCGAAGATAATTATTTTGCCTGGCAGGCGTTTGGGCGCCGCTATGACAAAGGTTCGGCGGCGTCGTTGCCACCCTATTTGCAGCCTGCTCATTATGATGCGGTAAAGGCGCGCGCGGGGCGCGTGACGATGTTGCACGCAAACATGACCGACATGCTGGCGGCTTCCGCGGCAGCCAGTTTCGACCGTTATGTCTTCCTTGATGCGCAGGACTGGATGAGCGATGCGCAGCTGATCCAATTGTGGAGCGAGGTTACCCGGACCGCGCGGTCTGGCGCGCGCGTGCTGTTCCGCACCGCTGCCGAAACCAGCCTGCTGCCGGGACGCCTGCCCGAGGCATTGCTCGACCACTGGGAGTATCGCGCGGTCGAATCGCAGGACTATACGCGGCGCGACCGCTCGGCGATTTATGGCGGGGTTCATCTCTATGTCCTGAAAGACTGACCATGGCGCCGGGGGAGGGACATGCCGCGCGCATGGACGGGGTGTATCGCGGCCAGCGTCATATCTATGACCTGACGCGCAAATATTATCTGCTCGGGCGCGACCGATTGATTGACGAACTGGCGCCGTCGGTGGGCAGTCATGTGCTTGAAATCGGCTGCGGTACCGGGCGCAACCTGATCGCCGCGGCGCGCTGTTGGCCCGGAGCGCATTTCTACGGCATCGACATTTCCGAAGAGATGCTGAAAACCGCCCGCGCATCGATCGTACGCGCCGGGTTGAGCCAAAGGATCCGCGTTGCCCAGGGCGACGCCACGGACTTCGATCCGAAAACCCTGTTTCGCATCCCCAGCTTCGATCGGATTTTCCAAAGCTATACGCTGTCGATGATCCCCGACTGGCAGGGCGCGATCCGCGAGGCGGTGCGCCATTTGTCGCCCGGTGGCGCGCTGCATATCATTGATTTCGGCCAGCAGGAGCAAATGCCGCCATGGTTCCGCGCGGCGTTGTTCAGCTGGCTGGCACGCTTTCACGTCGCGCCGCGCGCGTTGCTGGTCGAGGCGGCGCGAGAGGTCGCAAACGACGTCGGCGGGCAATTGGCGGTGACCCGGCTTTACCGGGACTATGCATGGTCACTGCGGCTTGAGAAGCGGCTGCGCTAACCCTTGCCAAACGGCGCGTCGCCTGCTCCTTTCGGCACCGGAGGCGCGATGATCGAAACTATTCTGCCGGCGCGACTCACCGAAGCCGCGGGCGTCGTCGAAACACTGGCGCAAGCGTTCCAGACCGACCCGGCATTGTCGTGGATATTGCCCGACCCCGATCATCGCGCGTGCGCGTTGCGCAGCCTGTTCCGTACTCTCGTCCCCGCCGACATGCGCGCTGGCGTCGCGCTGCGCTCCGCGGGAGACGAAGCGGCGGCACTGTGGCGCGCGCCGGGACAGGCGCATGGCGGGACGCTGGAATTCCTGCGCACCGTCGTCCCGCTGATGGCCACCTTTGGCACCGCCCTGCCGCGCGGGCTCAGGGTCCAAAGCGGCATCGACGCACACCGTCCGACGGGGCGGTTCTGGTATCTCCATTATGTCGGCGTGCGCACCGCGCATCAAGGCAAAGGCCATGGCGGGCGGATCATTCGCGCGCAAACCGCGGTCGCCGATGCCGAAGGACTGCCGTGCTGGCTGGAAACCGCGACACCGGAAAATGTGCCGCTTTATGAGCGGCTGGGCTTTGCTACGCAGGTCGAATGGGACGTGCCGGGGGGTGGGCCGCATTTTTGGGGCATGATGCGGGCGTCCGCCGCTTGAATATTCCCGTGACCTCTCTACGACTTGACGGCGTGGACGGCACGCAATGGTCATCAGGCGCGGACGAGGCGCGCGCGCAGCTTACGGCGGCGCTGACCGCCGTCGGGCGCGGCGACCGCGCGGCATTGCGCCGGGTCTATGACATGACCGCCGCGAAACTATTTGGAATCTGTCTCCGTATCTGTGGCGAGAGGGCCAGCGCGGAGGATGTTTTGCAGACCGTCTATATCAAGGTGTGGGAGCGGGCGGGGCAGTTCGATGCCGCGCGCGCCAGCCCGATCACCTGGCTGGCGACGATCGCGCGCAATGGCGCGATCGACTGGCGGCGGTCGGTTGCCGGGCGGACGGTGCGCGACACCTTACCCGAACAGGCGGCCTTCGCGGTGGCCGACGACAGCCCGCTTGCGGACCAGTCGCTGGTCGCGGCGGAGGAGGGTGAGCGGCTCCACCATTGTCTGGATGAACTCGAAGAACGAAGCCGCGCGTCGATCCGCGCCGCCTTTTTTGACGGATCGACCTACGCCGAGCTTGCCGAACGCGAAAATGTCCCGTTGGGGACAATGAAAAGCTGGATACGGCGCGGGTTGCTGCGCCTGAAGGATTGTCTTGGCGATGGATGACCATCTGACGCCCGCCGAGGAGCGCGACGCGCTCGCCGCCGAACTGGCGCTTGGCCTGCTCGAAGGGCAGGCGCGCGCCGATGCGCTGCGGCTGTCGCTCAGCGATCCTGCCTTCGCGGCGCTGGTCTTGGCGTGGGAGGCGAAGCTGGCACCGCTGCACGGCGAATGGGCCGATGCGCAGCCCGGCGCAGGGGTGTGGAGCGGGATCGAACGGCAGCTGGCGGATGCGCCCGCCGACAAGGTCACCGCAATCGAAACGCGTCTGCGCCGCTGGCGCGCCGGAGCTTTGCTGTCGGGCGCTGTCGCGGCGGCGCTGGCGTTCGTGCTGATCACCCAGCCTGGGCCAACACCAACGCCTGCGGCGCCGCAGCTCGCGGTCGCTCGGATCGAAAGCGATGCGGCCGGGCCGCTGGTGCTCGCGCGCTACAACCACAGCAACGGTTTGATGCAGCTGCGCATCCATGGCTTCGAGCCCGGAACGCTGGCGCCCGAGCTCTGGGTGATTCCCGAGGGTGGCCCGCCCGTCTCGCTTGGTCAGATTGGCCATGCGGGGGAGGCCGAAATGACGATGCCGCCGCCGCACCGCCTGCTGATGACCGAAGGCGCAACGCTGGCGATCACGATGGAGCCCGTGTCGAAAACGCCGCATCCGGCGCCGAGCAGCGTTGCGGTCGCGTCGGGAAAAATCATCACGATCTGATCTTTCTGTGCATCCGGTAACGGGGTGCCGCCGTAGCTGCGCCGCATTCCACATTTCCGGGGTGCCAGAAACCAGAGGATCGTATCATGAAACTTTCCAAACTTTCCGCGTCGCTCGCTGCTTTGATGATGGTTGCCGGGGGCGGCGTTGCGCTGGCGAACCCGATGGTCGGCGGTGCCGCGATGTACGAAACCAAGAATATTGTCGAAAATGCCGTCAATTCAAAGGATCACACGACGCTGGTCGCCGCAGTGCAGGCCGCCGGCCTTGTTGACACGCTCGCCAGCCCCGGCCCGTTCACGGTGTTCGCACCCACCAACGCCGCGTTTGGCAAGCTTCCCGCCGGCACCGTCGATACGCTGCTGAAGCCCGAGAACAAGGGCACGCTGACCGCGGTGCTGACCTATCACGTCGTCCCCGGCACACTGACCGCTGCCGATCTGGCCGCCAACGCCCAGGCCAATGGCGGCAAGGCGACGCTGACGACGGTTCAGGGCGCCAAGCTGACCGTGTGGGGCAAGGATGGCAAATGGTATGTCACCGACGCCAAGGGCGGCAAGGCCCAGATCACTATCGCCGACGTCAAGCAGTCGAACGGCGTGATCCACGTCGTCGATGGCGTTTTGCTGCCGGGCTAACCCCTTCGTCCGGCGACAGGTGCGGTCCGTCCTTTCCCTCCCTGGACGGGCCGCATTGCCGGCAACTGATTAGATCAGTCCTCAAACCCCACGAAGCGTGCGGCATCGGCGACGCTCTTGCGGTTCGACACCACCGCGTTGGCAGGAAAATTCTCGTCGGGCCAGCCCATCGCGACGCAGATCATGATCACCTGATCGTCGGGAATTTTCGCATGCTTGCGCACCACCGGGCTTTGCATGATGCCCTGGCTGTTGATGACGCAGCCCAGCCCGCGCGACCAAGCGGCGTTGACAAGCGCGTTGGTGACCGCGCCGCAATCGAAGGGTGCGATGTCGCTGCCGAGCAGGACGCGGTCGTAGGTGACGACGATGCTGACCGGTGCGTCGAACTGGCGAAAGCCGCGCAGCACCCAGTCCTGCCGCCCGTCCTTGTCGTCGCGTTCGATCCCCATCGCGCCAAACAATTGTTTGGCGACCTCGATCTGGCGACCGCGATGTTCGTCGGGGACGACGTTGAATGTCCGAAATTCGCGGCTGTCGGGTTTGCCAGCTAAAATGCCTTCGGTGTTGCCGCGGCGGATCGCGTCGAGCGGGGCGCCGGTGACGACCGAAAAATTCCAGCACTGATTGTTGTAGGATGAGGGCGCGCGCATCGCGACCTCGATAATCTCGGCGATCAGGTCCTTGGGGACAGGCTTGTCAAGGAAGCCGCGGATCGAGCGGCGCCCCAATACCACATCGTCAAAACCGATTGCCTCGTTCACGCGGCTTTCGCCAGCCCCAGCTCCAACCGGCCCCAGATTTCGACAAGCGCGTCGGTGAGCTCGCGCATCATAGCCTCGTCATGTGCCGGGCCGGGTGTGAAGCGCAGGCGTTCAGTGCCGCGCGGCACGGTCGGGAAATTGATCGGCTGCACATAGACGCCATATTCGGCGAGCAAGATGTCGCTGATCTTCTTCGCGCGCACCGGGTCGCCGACCATCAGCGGCACGATGTGCGTCGTCGAATCCATTACGGGCAGACCGGCGTCGCGGAAACGGGCCTTGAGGTAGGCGGCATTGGCCTGCTGCGCCTCGCGCTCGACGCTCGAGCTTTTCAGGTGGCGGACGCTGGCGAGCACCCCGGCGACGAGCACCGGCGAAAGGCTGGTGGTGAAGATGAAGCCCGGCGCATAGCTGCGGATGACGTCGATGATATTCTTGTCGGCGGCGATATAGCCGCCCATCACGCCGAACGCCTTGCCCAGCGTACCTTCGATGATCGTCACGCGGTCGGCGGCTTCGTCGCGGTCGGTGATGCCGCCGCCGCGCGGGCCGTACATGCCGACGGCATGAACTTCGTCGCAATAGGTGAGGGCGTTGTACTTGTCGGCGAGGTCGCAGATCGCGTGGATCGGGGCGACATCGCCGTCCATCGAATAGACGCTTTCGAACGCGATCAGCTTCGCCGCTTCGGGATCGTCCTGCGCCATCAATTCTTCGAGATGCGCGAGGTCGTTGTGGCGCCACACGCGCTTTTCGCAGCCCGAGTTGCGGATGCCCGCGATCATCGAGGCGTGGTTGAGCTCGTCCGAATATATGATGCAGTTCGGTAGCAATTTGCCGAGCGTGCCGAGCGTTGCCTCGTTCGAGATGTAGCCCGAGGTGAACAGCAGCGCGCCGTCCTTGCCGTGCAGATCGGCGAGCTCATGCTCAAGGTCGATGTGATAATGGGTGTTGCCGCCGATATTGCGGGTGCCGCCCGAACCGGCGCCGACGTCGTGCAACGCATATTCCATCGCCTCGACGACCTTGGGGTGCTGGCCCATCGCAAGATAGTCGTTCGAGCACCAGACGGTGATCGGTTTGGGGCCGTTATGGCCGGCAAAGCAGCGTGCGTTGGGGAACGAGCCGCGATTGCGCAGGATGTCGATAAAGACGCGATAGCGCCCTTCTTCGTGCAGTCGGTCGATCGCGCGAGCGAAGATATCGTTATAATTCACGTTCCAGCCCCGCAATCCAGGTGCCAAATCCAGGCATGTTTGCCGCTCGTTCCGGACGGCTGTTAACAGGCGGGCCAATAACCGTGATTTAGGCTGAAATCCAGTGCGAACGATTCGCAAGTCATTGCATCGATCAGTGTGATCAAATGCACCGGTATATTGACCGCGGGCGGCTAAGCCGCGAACCAACAAGCGCAAAAAAGGAGCAAGGTCAAAATGCGCCTCTCGACTATGGTCATATCGTCAATCGCCGCTGGAATATCGCTGTCGGTACCTGCTCCGGCGTCGGCTCCCGCTCCATTCGACGGTGCGTGGATGTCCTGCGAAACCTATCGCGGGGCGGAGATATGCTCGTACAAACTGCTGGCGCAGCGCGGCGCCCGAGTTTGCGGTGTTCAGCGCTATTTTGCGACGAACGCCTATTACGAGCAGCGGTTTGTCGGCACGGTGAAGACCGGTGTTGCACGCATCGAAAAAATCTGCGGCGATCCCGGATCGGAAACGGACACCTATTGCACGGGCCGCGCGCCGCGCGATGCAGCGAAGATCGGATGGGGCTCGTCGGATGATAGACTTTTCCAGTGCCGCGGCCGATTGTTCAGCACGTCCAGCGATGCGCCCGCCAGTTGTCAGGGCGTGACGTCCGGCATGGGGATGCCGCGCGTTCGCAGCTTGGGCGCGCAAGGGCCGCAGCCTGACGATCGCGCCTGGTTGGCCGCCTGCGCCGCGGGGCGCGAATGATGCGTCAGATCGTTTCGATCCGGTCGATGCCATAGGGCGCCAAGGTGGCGAGCGGCGGTGGCGGTCGGTCTATGCTGCGCGTGAAGACGGCCAAGCCCGCCGTGGCGGACGCAGGCCATGACTGACCCTGCGTCAGGTCGGCGATCCGCCGCGCAATGCCCTCGGCGCCATCGATCAGGGTCACGCTCGGACCCGCCGCGGCCTGTAATTCGTCGGCCAACAATGGGAAATGCGTGCAGGCGAGAACGATGACGTCGATCGCGTCGCCGCCCGGTTGATCGCGCAGGCCGGCGATGGCGCGCGCAATCACCGCGGAATCGACCGGCTCGCCGCGCAGCTTGGCCTCGGCGCCGGTGACCAGACCGGGGCTACCGTGGCGCAGCACGGTCTTGCCGCCCGCGAAGCGCGCGCTGAGGTCGTCGACATAGGGCTGACGCACCGTCGCCTCGGTCCCGAGCACCCCGATAACGCCGCTTCTGGTGAGCTGCGCGGCGGGCTTGATCGCGGGGACAGTGCCGACGATCGGCAGGTCGAGCGCGGCGCGAACATGCGCGAGCGCGATCGTCGAGGCGGTGTTGCAGGCGATGACGGCGAGCCGCGGCTGGTAGCGCTCGACGAGGCGGCCGAGCAGCGCCGGGACGCGCGCCGCGAGCTCTGCCTCGCTTTTCTGGCCATAGGGCAGCCCGGCATAGTCGGCGGCATAGACGATCGGCGCGGTCGGCAGCAGCGCGCGGGTGGGGCCGAGGACGGTAAGGCCGCCGAGGCCGGAGTCGAAAAACAGGATGGGGGCGTCGGGGGCGGGGCTCATGCGCGGCGAGTAGCAGTGGGGACGGCGTGGCTCAATCGTCACGTCGTGACCCAGGGATCGTCATTGCGAGCGAAGCGAAGCAATCTAGATTTGGCGTAAACTGCTCTGGATTGCTTCGCTTCGCTCGCAATGACGGCGTTATGGGATGAAGTGGCCCCATGCGATCGGTCACCCATGCTTGTTTGTCCATTTTGGCGATCACCGCCATCGAATCCGTTGATTGCGACCGCCAACTTCGCCAGTATCGCGGCGAACGGAGCAAGGATCACCATGACGAATTTATTGCTGATCGCCATGGGCTATCTGCTTGGCTCGATCCCCTTTGGCGTCATCCTGACCCGGCTTTTCGGCGCGGGTGACCTGCGCCAGATCGGGTCGGGCAATATCGGCGCCACCAATGTGCTGCGCACCGGGCGCAAGGGGCTGGCGGCGGCGACGCTGATCCTCGATGGCGCGAAAGGCGCGGTGGCGGTGCTGCTGGCGCGGCATTTTGTGCCCGAGTTGGGCGATCAAGCCGCAATGATCGCAGGCGCGGCGGGGATGATCGGCCATTGCTATCCGGTGTGGCTGAAATTCCGCGGCGGCAAGGGGGTGGCGACTTTGCTCGGCCTCGCGCTCGCGCTCGCCTGGCCGATCGGCCTGATCTTTGCCGCAGTATGGATCGGCGTGGTGCTGCTGCTGCGGATTTCGTCCTTGGGCGGGATGCTCGGCTCAGTCGCGACGCCGATCGCAGCGCTGGCGCTCGGCTATCCGGTCTATGCGATCGGTCTCACGGGGCTCGCAGTCATCGTGCTGTGGCGGCACCGCGAGAATATAGCGCGGCTGCGCGCCGGGACCGAGCCGCGGATTGGCGGCAAGAAAGACGTTGCGTGACCCACGCCGAGCGGCTGGCACGGCTGAGGCTGATCCGCACCCCGCATGTCGGCCCGGTCAGTTGGCACCAGCTTATGCAGCGCTTCGGGTCGGGCGAGGCAGCGCTCGACGCGCTCCCCGACCTTGTACTGCGCGGTGGCGCGGGGAAGGTGCGGATTGCGCCGGTCGAACTGGCGGAGCGTGAGTTGGCCCGCGCAGCCGAGCTTGGCGCACGGCACATTTTCAGTGACGACGCCGATTATTCGCCGCTGCTGCGCGAGGTCGAGGGAGCGCCGCCGGTGATCATCGTACGCGGCGACGCCACGATGCTGCGCCGCCCGTGCGTCGCGATCGTCGGCGCGCGCAATGCCTCTGCGATCGCGTGCCGGTTCGCACGCCAGTTGGCCGCCGATCTCGTGGCGCGCGACGTCACGGTGGTCAGCGGGCTGGCGCGTGGGGTCGACACCGCCGCACATATCGGCGCGCTCGGCGGATCGACCGTGGGAGTCATCGCCAGCGGCATCGATATCGCCTTTCCGCCCGAAAATGCCACGCTGCAGGAAAAGATCGCGACCGACCAGCTGCTCATCGCCGAACAGCCACCGGGCAGCGAACCGCTGGCGCGTCATTTTCCGTCGCGCAACCGGATCATCGCCGGGCTGGCGCAGGGCACCGTGGTGATCGAGGCGGCGCCGCGCTCCGGATCGCTGATCACCGCGCGCCGCGCTGGCGATTATGGGCGCGAGGTGATGGCGGTGCCGGGCTCGCCGCTCGACCCGCGCGCGCAGGGCTGCAACCTGCTGATCCGCGAGGGCGCGACTTTGATCCAGACCGTCGATGACGTGATCGAGGCGGTGGGGCCGATCGATACACGGATGGTGCGCGAACCGGCGCGCAGCTATGCGGCGGCGCCCACCAGTGCCGATGCGGGCGACGGCGACCGACGACGCGTGATCGACCTGCTCGGTCCGACCCCTGTGGCTGTTGATGAACTGGTGCGGCAATCGGGACAGGCGGCGGCAATCGTCCAACTCGTCCTGCTCGAACTCGAACTCGCCGGACGTGTCGAACGCCATGCCGGAGCCAAGATTTCTCTCGTGTGACGCCGCGCATAGCGCCCCAACCATTGGCGATCCAACCGTTCATCGCGGTTCAGCCACGGTTCAGCGGTCGAGCTTCAGTTTGATGATATTGTGTTACATCGCGGGAGTGAGATGATGCGAAGCCGGTTGATGACAAGCGTGACGATGGTCGCGGTGCTGGCGTCCGCGCCCGGGCCGATGCCCTTTCCAACGGCGCACGCCAGGTCGGTTGCGGGTCAGGGCTTCTGCCGCACCGCCGATCCGCTGCCGCGCCTTGAACCTGAAGTTCAGCCGCAACAGCAGCAATGGGACCGTGGCGCGAAAACCGAGGGCGGCGGAAAGCGTGATCGTGAGGCCGTTGCCATGGCATCCGAACCCGCACCGCCACCGCCGCCGCCGCCGCCGCCGCCTCCAGCGCCACCGCCACCGGTCATGACGCCTCCCGTCTATGTCGATGCGAGCGGCACCGCGGACGTGGTCGTCACTGGTTCGCGAATTGGGTCTTCGACATCAGAGTTGCCAAGAGCAGAGCCAACGACCGCATTGTCGGACTCAGAACGGTCGGCGGCCCCACCGGTGCCGGGGTCGTCTGACGCCCGCGTTTTGCCGCCGCGACGCCCGGATCCAAGGCCGCGACCGCAACCCCAGTCGGGTATCCTGACCGCGGGCGAGCATGACGATCTGCTCAATCCCGAGTTGTACGCCGCCTATGTGAACCGCAGCGGCGACTTGGGGCAGGAGGTGCGCAGCCTGCCGCGCGTCGATACAACAAGGGTGGTGACGGTGAAGGTTGCCGACCGCAATGGCCAGCCGATCCCCTTTGCCGACGTCGTCGTGACGTGCAGCGATGGCAACAGCATCACCATGGCGACGCAGGCTGACGGCAGCGCGGTATTCTTTCCGGGGCTTGACCGACTTAGCGAACGGATTACCGTAACCGCGCGCAAGGCGGGGCGGACGATTGCCGATGCCCGCCCAGTGCTGGTCGCCAATGCGGCGGGTGGCCAACTGGTCGGCCTCACCGCCAATCAGGGGGCCATCAAGGTCAGCAAGCTGGACCTGATGCTCGTCGTCGATACGACGGGCAGCATGGGTGACGAGATCAACTATTTGCAGTCTGAACTGCGCTCGATCATCAGCGCGATCACCGCCAAGCACCGCGATCTCGACATTCGCATCGGCTTCGTCTTCTACCGCGATCTGGGCGACGAATATGTCACGCGCACGGTCGCGTTCGATCGTGATATCGGGCGGGTGCAAGGCGCGCTCGCACGCCAGAGCGCCAACGGCGGCGGCGATTATCCCGAGGCAATGGATCAGGCGATGATCCGGGCGGTTGGGCAGGATTGGCGTCCCGACGCGGTAAAGTCGCTGTTGCTGGTGGCCGACGCGCCGCCGCATGACGACAAGTTCGGGCGGACTTGGCAAGCCGCAGAGGCGGCGCGCGCCAAACGCATCCACATCACCCCGGTTGCGGCATCGGGGGTGGCCGACAAGGCCGAATATGCAATGCGGGCGATGGCGGCGGCAACCCAGTCGCGCTACCTGTTCTTGACCGACGACAGCGGCGTTGGCAATCCGCATGCGCCGCCGGCGATCGATTGTTATCTGGTCACGAAGCTCGACGCGCTGGTGCGCCGCGTGATCGACAGCCAGATCAGTGGCCGCCGCATCGAGCCCGAGGACCAGGAAATCATCCGCAGCGTCGGCAAATATGATGCGGGAAAATGCGTCCTGCCCGCCGACTTCAAATGGCAGGCGGGGTGACGGTTTGATCCTGATGGCGGTCGTTCCGATAATCTCTTGACGGAAGGACGGCACGCCCGCCACCCTCGCACACAGGCATGCGAGGGGGGATATCGATCCATGCAAATTGATGCGAGCCTGCTGGGTCCGACTCTGCGACGAAGCTGGGATACGGCGGCCGCCATGCCGGGCACTGTCCTGGTCGGCTGGCTGGCGACCGCCGTCGCAGGGGTTGCTTCGGACGTTGCCTTTGAGCGGATGGGCGACGCGGCAAGTTTCGTCCTGATCGTCTATGGCATTTTGATCACATTCGTTCAGGTGTGGATTACCCGGGAAGCCTTTGAACAGGTCGGGGTTACGCCCGCCCTGCCGGTCGTCAATTCGTTGAGCGTCTATTTGCAGGGTCTGTTGATCGGGCTTGGAGTGGTGCTGGGGCTCGTCCTTTTCATCTTGCCGGGGTTCTACGTTTTTGCGCGGTGGTACCTCGCGAGCGCGCTGCTGGTGCGTGATGGCGGTGGGCGCCGGGCTGCGATGCGGCAGAGCTGGGATATGCTGGCGGCTCACTGGCCTGCGGCGCTGGGCGTCGGTTTGATCCTTGGCGTGCTGTCTGTCGCGCCACTGGTGGTGGGGGAGGTGGCTCCGGCGCTCGTCGCCGAATATGGGTTTGGATGGTTGCTCGCGACCAACCTTGTCGCAGCGGCGGGGATCGTGGGTGGCTATCTGGCAGCGGTGAGCCTGTTGCTGAACATCGAACAACCCGCTCCCGCCTTGCAAGAAATTTTCGGTTGACGCGGCGCGCGGCGACGCCACCCTCACGCGTACGTACGTAAGGGACAGCAAGGACTAAGGTTTTTCATGCAGTTGGTAATTGTGGAATCGCCCGCAAAGGCGAAGACGATCGAGAAATATCTGGGGCGCGATTTCAAGGTGCTCGCCTCCTATGGCCATGTCCGCGACCTGCCGCCCAAGGATGGATCGGTCGATCCCGACGACGGCTTTGCGATGCAGTGGCTGCTGTACCCCGACAAGGCGAAGCGGATGAAGGAAATCCAGGACGCCGCCAAGGGCGCTGACCGCCTGATCCTCGCGACCGACCCTGATCGCGAGGGCGAGGCGATCAGTTGGCATGTGCAGGAATTGCTGCGCAGCAAAAAGGCGTTGCCGGCATCGGTTGATCGGGTGACGTTCAACGCGATTACCAAGGATGCGGTGCTGACCGCGATGGCGGCACCGCGCGCGCTCGACGAGGATCTGATCGACGCCTATCGCGCCCGCCGCGCGCTCGATTATCTGGTCGGCTTTACCTTGTCGCCGGTGCTTTGGCGCAAGCTGCCCGGTGCCAAATCGGCCGGGCGCGTCCAGTCGGTGACGCTGCGCATGATCGTCGAGCGCGAGCGCGAGATCGAGGCTTTTGTTGCGCAGCAATATTGGTCGATCACCGGGCTGTTCGAAATGTCGGGAACGCCGTTCAAGGCGCGGCTCGCGCGCTGGCGCGGCGACAAGATCGAACGGCTGACGATCACCAACGAAGCCGATGCACGCGCTGCCGAGGCCGATGTAAAAGCGGGCCATTTCACTGTCGATGTGGTCGAGACCAAGCCGCTGACGCGTAACCCGCCGCCGCCGTTCACGACCTCGACCCTACAGCAGGAAGCGGCACGCAAGCTCGGCTTCTCGGCCAGCCACACGATGCGGATCGCGCAGGGTCTGTATGAAGACGGCGCGATTACGTACATGCGGACCGACGGCGTCCAGATGGACGGCAGCGCGATCAGCGCGGCGCGGAAAGCAATCGCGAACCGCTACGACGGCGGCTATGTTCCCGATCAGCCGCGGCAATATCAGACCAAGGCCAAGAATGCGCAGGAAGCGCATGAGGCGATCCGTCCGACCGATTTTTCGAAGGACAAGGTCGGCGGCGGCGACCATGCGCGGCTGTACGAGCTGATCTGGAAGCGCGCGATGGCGAGCCAGATGGCGTCGGCACGGCTTGAGCGCACCAGCATCGACCTGACCGACGGCACCGGCAAGACGATGCTGCGCGCGACGGGTCAGGTGATCAAATTCCCCGGCTTCCTCGCGCTCTATGACGAAGGCCGAGACGACAGCGAGGACGAGGACGCGCGCCTGCTGCCCTCGATGGCCAAGGGGGACGCGCCAGCCAAGACCGGCGTCGAGACCGAAAGCCACGAAACGCAGCCGCCGCCGCGCTATTCGGAAGCAAGCTTGGTCAAAAAGATGGAAGAGCTCGGCATCGGGCGCCCGTCGACCTATGCGTCGATTCTTCAGGTGCTGAAGGACCGCGAATATGTGACGGTCGAGAAGAACCGGTTCATGCCCGAGGAAAGCGGGAGGCTACTCACCGCTTTCCTTGAACGCTTCTTCACCCGCTATGTGCAATATGAATATACCGCCGGGCTTGAGGAAGAGCTTGACGATGTGTCGGGCGGCCGCGCGCAGTGGCAGGCGGTGCTTGAGCGTTTCTGGCGCGATTTCAAACCGCGCACCGGCGAGGTGATGGAGCAAAAGCCGTCGGAGATCACCGCGGAACTCGACATATTTCTCGGCCCCTATCTCTTCCCGGACAAGGGCGACGGCAGCGACCCGCGCATCTGCCCCAATTGCGGCACCGGCAAGCTGGCGCTGCGCGGCGGCAAATTCGGGCCGTTCATCGCGTGCAGCAATTATCCCGACTGCAAATATACGCGCAAATTTGCGCAGCCCGGCGGCAGCGACGGCGCCGACACCGGCCCCGAGACGATGGGTAATGATCCCGACAGCGGGCTGGAAGTCACCAAGCGCAGCGGCCGCTTCGGGCCGTACATCCAGCTCGGTGACGGCAAGGAGGCGAAACGCTCGTCGATCCCCAAGGACATTCCTGTGGAGGATTTCAACCTCGACTATGCGCTGCGGCTGCTCAGCCTGCCGCGCGAGGTCGGGACGCATCCCGAAAGCGGTAAGGTGATCATGGCGGGGCTGGGGCGTTACGGTCCCTATCTGCTCCACGACGGCAAATATGCGAAGCTGACGGGCACCGCCGAAATCTTTGACATTGGCATGAACGCCGCGGTTGTCCGTATCGCGGAAGCGGCGGCGGGTGGCGGGCGCGGGCGGACCAAGGCCGAGCCGCTCAACACCTTCGGCCCGCATCCGACCAGCGGCGGTGAGATGAAGCTGATGGAGGGGCGCTTTGGCCCTTATGTCACCGACGGTACGACCAATGCCACGCTGCCCAAGTCGATGGAGCCCGCCGCCTTGACGCTGGAAGAAGCGATCGCATTGATCGATGCGCGCGCCGCGAAGGGACCGGCGAAGGGGAAGAAGAAGGCGGCGCCGAAGAAGGCGGCGCCGAAGAAGGCTGCGGCGAAGAAGAAAGCTCCGGCGAAGAAGGCCGCGGCGACGGAATAGACCGCCGACAAATATCGTCATCCCGGCGCGGGCCGGGATCTCACCGGTGCATTATGAAGCGAGGGTGAGATCCCGGCCTGCGCCGGGATGACGAGGCGGGGTGGACGTGATAGCATGACGCATCCGGGGAGACATGCCATGCGCTACTTGCTTGCCGCCGTCCTGCTCACCATCTCCTCAGCGGTGTCGCAACCAGCCGCGGCGCAGCAGGCGGGCCGCCTGATCTCGGCCGAACCGATCGTCGACACGCCAGCCGGAGTGCAAGCGTGGCGCGTTCGCTATTGGACCACCAACCAATATGGTCAGCCGCTTGCCGTAACCGGCATCGTTGCTGCGCCGCGTGAGGCGATCCCGCCGCGTCCGCGCCGCGTCATTGCCTGGACCCACGGTGCGTGGGGTGTCGCCGAAAAATGTGCGCCGTCGCTCAGCCCGAATTTCTTCTCCGCAACCGCCGGGATCGATGCAGTCAGCCGCGGCTATGTTGTCGTCGCGCCCGACTATGTCGGTCTCGCCAGCCCGACGATGCACCCGTTCCTTGTCGGTCCTGATACCGCGCATTCCGTGCTCGACGGGGTGCGGGCGGCGCGCGAGATTTCGGGTGCTGCGGCGGGCAGCGACTTTGCCGTGTGGGGCGAATCGCAGGGCGGGCATGCCGCGCTGTGGACCGCGACTGCCGCGCGATCCTACGCCCCCGACCTGACCCTCGTCGCCACCGCCGCGGCGGCGCCGCCCACTGACCTCGCCGCCAATCTGCGCGAGGGTAGCGACAAGAATGCCCGCGCGTTGCTGCTGTCCTTCACGCTGCATAGCTGGTCGACCCTCTACGGTTTCTCGATGGACGGCGTCGCAAACCGCACCAACCAAGGCATCATCACCCGGCTGGCGCAGAATAATTGCGTCAGCCTCGACAAGAAGCCCAAGCTAGGCACAATACTCGGCATATTGACCATCGTCCGCGCGACGAAGAACAAGGATATTGCCAAGATCGAACCCTTCGGCAGCTTCGCGCGCGGCAACAGCGTTGATGCGGCGCGCGTGCCGGGACCGCTGTTGATCGCGCAGAGCCGCAACGACACGATCGTCGCGCCATCTGTGACACGCAAGTTTGCGAAAGCCGCGTGTCGCCGCGGAACCGGCATTCGCTGGATCGATATGACCGGCGACCATGGCAACAGCGCCCGCGAAAGCGCGCAGGAAACGATCGGCTGGATCACCGCCCGCTTCGACGGCAACTCAGAGCCGAACGATTGCCGGCAGATTTAGGCTATTTCGGTAAAGGCAATGATGGATCTTTTGCGTTCCACCAATATTTTGTGATCGGAGGAGGGCGACTTTGAAAACGCCCCGCCTGTCGCGCTTCGACAACGATCATGTCGAGAATTTTGCTGTCCTCTACTGGTAGGAAGTCGTGGACGCGCCACCCTGCGTTGCGAGTTCCAGTTCCTTCGACGGGAACTAGGAACATGCGTGCAAACGCAACGCCTACGGGCGGGAGGCGTCGGGCGCCGCAGCCCATGCTCGGACGCACGAGCAGCATCTCATATTCGGGGTCGGAACGACTGATCACATATTCCCGTTGGTCCGGGTTTCCAATGAAGACTTCGCTAGCCCGGATAACTTCTGGTTGCTTACCCTTAGCATCGACTGAGCGGACGATTTCACCGCTGATCAATACACCCTTGGCGGCAACCTCACTGACCATTTCGTCGATCGGAGGCGGCGCGAGGGAGCAAGCCCGCGCCGGTGATGGGGCCACTGTCGCAATGAGCAACAAGCACGTAAGCCATCTCAACATAGAGCCACTCCATCCGCCGCGTGTGCCGTCGTGGTACTAGGCGTGTCGTGCGGCAGATATGACATCGATCACTTGGTGGCCCTTTAGTATCAATCCACCCAATCAAGCCCCATGTCGCGATAGACGCCGCGATCCTCATCCCAGTTCGCCTTGACCTTCACGTGCAGGAACAAGTGGACCGGGCGTCCCAGCAATTCAGCAAGCTCGGCGCGGGCCTTGCTGCCGATGTCCTTGATCCGCTCGCCCTTGTGACCGAGGATGATCGCGCGCTGGTTGTCGCGCGCGACCAGGATCTGCTGGTGGATTTCGGCGCTGCCGTCCTTGCGCGTCGTGAATTTCTCGGTCTCGACGGTCGACTGGTAGGGCAGCTCCTCATGGAGCTGGCGAAAGAGCTGCTCGCGGGTGATCTCAGCGGCGAGCATGCGTTCGGGGGCGTCACTGACCTCGTCTTCGGGGAAGTGCCACGGCCCTTCGGGCATCAGCTTTGCGAGCGTTGCCTTGAGGTCAGGAACGCCGTCCCCGGTGCTCGCCGAGACGAAGAAGGTTTCGTCGAATCTGACGCGCTCGTTGAGCGTCGTCGCGGTCGTCAGCAGCTTGTCCTTGCGGGTCAGATCGACCTTGTTGAGAACGAGCAACTTCCTTTCGGGCCGTCCCTCGATCCCCTGCAGCACGCGCTCGGCGCGTTCGCCGAGCTTTGCCGCGGCGTCGATCATCACCAGAATGGCTTCGGCCTGGTCGAGGCTGTTCCACGCCGCCGCGACCATCGCGCGGTCGAGGCGGCGGGTGGGGGCGAAGATGCCGGGGGTGTCGATCAGCACGATCTGCGTCTCGCCGTCCATCGCGACGCCCATCAGGCGGGTGCGCGTTGTCTGCGCCTTGGGGCTGACGATCGCGACCTTCTGCCCAACGAGCGCGTTGACGATCGTCGATTTGCCCGCGTTGGGAGCGCCGACGACGGCGACAAATCCGCAGCGGTGGGTCATAATTTCATTCCTTCGAGTTCGGCGAGCAGCGCCGTCGCGGCGGCCTTTTCGGCCGCCTGTTTGCTGGTGCCTTCGGCCTCGGCGCGGGCAAGTTTGCCGATGCTGACCGCGACACGAAAGCGCGGCGCATGGTCCGGGCCTTCACGTGCTACGATTTCATATTCGGGCGGGCGGCGTTTGCGCGCCAGCGCCCATTCCTGCAGCGCCGCTTTAGGGTGCTTGGGTGCCTCGGCCTGTCCGTCGATCATGTCGCCCCAATTGGAGAGGACGAAGGCACGGGCGGCGTCGATACCTTGATCGAGATAGAGCGCGCCGATCAGCGCCTCGATCGCGTCGGCGGCGATATTGTCGCTGTAACGGCCACCGTCATTGCGCGCCTGCGCGCCAAAGCGGATCAGGTCGGTGAGGTTCAATCGCTGGGCAATCGCGGCGCAGGTCGCGCCCGACGCCAGCACATGCAGCCGCGACGACATCTCGCCCTCGCTGGCGGTCGGATAGCGCGTGTAAAGTTCGGACGCGATGACGAGGCCGAGCACGCGGTCGCCCAGAAACTCCAGCCGCTGGTAATCGGCGCGCCCGGTGCTGCCGTGGGTCAGCGCCAGTTCGTACAGCGTCAGATCGTCCGGGGTGCTGCCGAGGATTTCGGCGAGCGCCCCGGTGTCGAGCTTATCCGTCAAAAACCGTCCCCGATGCGGCTCCAGCGCGCCGCGGTGAACCAGCTGATCGGGTTGATCCAGCTTGCCGATCCGTCGGTCGAGAACATGCCGACCAACGCCTTGCCGACCAGATTTTCCTCGGGCACCAGGCCGATGCCCTGGTTTTCCATCGCCGGGAAACGGCTGTCGGCGCTGCGATCGCGGTTGTCGCCCATCATGAACAAATGGCCGTCGGGGACGACGATGAGCGGGGTATTGTCTTCGGGGATGTTGGCGATGTCGAGGATCGCGTAGCTTTTGCCGCTGGGCAGCGTTTCGCGAAATTGCTTGTAGCGGCACTGGCGCTGGCCGTCGGCGGCGACTTCCTCAAATTCCATCGCGTAACAGGGCAGGGTGCCCATCGCGCGCGATGCTTCGACCATGTTCGCGGTCACCGGGATGACGAAATCGGGCATGGCTTCGCGCTTCAGCGGCTTGCCGTTGAGCCAGACGATGCCGTCCTTTACCTGCACGCTGTCGCCCGGCAAACCGATGACGCGCTTGATGTAATCATTGTCGGCGCTCGGCGGTGCCTTGAACACCGCGACGTCGCCGCGTTCGGGCGTGCGCGCGAAAACGCGGCCAGGGATCAGCGGCACGCTGAACGGCAGGCTGTATTTCGAATAGCCATAGGCCATCTTGTTCACGAGCAGATAGTCGCCGATCAGCAGCCGCGGCTGCATCGATTCCGATGGAATGTTGAACGGCGACAGGAAAAAACTGCGGAAAATCAGCACCGCAATCGCTAGCAGTGCGAGGAAGCGGATGGTGTCGACCGCCTCTTCCTTTGCCGACACCGGCGCAGGGGTCGGCGCGGAGGGAGCGGGCTGGCTGGCGGGTGCGTTATCGGCGGTAAAGCTGGCTTCGGTCATGCCGCGGCATTGGCGATGAATAGGTTGCCACGTCAAGCAAATATCGGCGGATGACGCTGGCGCTACGAGTGCTGCGGACCTATGGACTGAGCCATTATTCATCCCGTTCGCATCGAGCGAAGTCGAGATGCCCATCGGCGGAGCGTGGCTTCAGGGTGTCTCGACTTCGCTCGACACGAACGGAGAGCGAGGGAAGCCCTTACGATGACCACCGCCGACCAAGCCTGGCAGGCGCTCGCCCACTGGCAGCCGCAGAAAATCACCGATCTGGTCAGCGCCGATCCGGACGCGCAGTTGCGGGCGCTGGTGCGCAGCGTGGCGAACATCCGCTTCGATTTTGCCAAGACGCATCTGGATCACGCGGCGGTAGCGATCCTGTCGGACCTCGGCGCAGCGCAGGATTTCGACGGGCGGCGCAAGACGCTGTTTTCGGGCGGCATCTCCAATCCCACCGAGAACCGCGCCGCCGAGCATAGCGCCGAACGCGGCGATGGCGCGCCCGACTCGGTTCACCGCGCGCAGGCGCTGCACCAGCGGATGCGGATGATGATCGATGCGATCGAGGCGGGCGCGTTTGGCGAGATTCGCCATCTGCTGCACATCGGCATCGGAGGATCGGCGCTCGGCCCCGATTTGCTCGTCGATGCGCTGGGGCGCCAAAGCAACCGCTATGATGTCGCGGTAGTGTCGAACGTCGATGGCGCCGCGCTTGATGAGGTGTTCGCCAAGTTCAGCCCCGAACATACGCTGGTCGCGGTCGCGTCGAAAACCTTCACGACCACCGAAACGCTGATGAACGCCAATTCGGCGCTGCAATGGCTTGATGAGGCGGGAGTCGACGATCCGCTCGGCCGCTTCATCGCGCTCACCGCAATGCCCGAACGCGCCATCGAATGGGGCATCGACGAGACGCGCATCCTGCCGTTCAACGAGAGCGTCGGCGGGCGCTATTCTTTATGGTCGTCGATCGGCTTTCCTGCCGCGCTGGCGCTCGGCTGGGATGCGTTCGAAGATATGCTCGAAGGCGCCGCGGAGATGGACCGCCATTTCCGGCTCGCTAATGGCGCCGACAATATCTGCCTGCTCGCGGCCTTTGTCGATCAGCTCTACGCCAACCGGCTGGGGTGCCAGACGCGCGCGGTGTTTGCCTATGACGAGCGGCTGCGGCTGTTGCCCAGCTATCTGCAACAGCTGGAGATGGAATCGAACGGCAAATCGGTGACCTTCGATGGCAAGCCGCTGCCGCAGCATAGCGCGCCGATCACCTGGGGCGGGGTCGGCACTGACGCGCAACATGCGGTGTTCCAGTTGCTCCATCAGGGGACGAACTTGGTCCCGGTCGAATTTGTCGTCGCGCGCGAGCCCGACCATCTCCTCGATGAAGCGCATCATGAAACGCTGGTCGCCAACTGCATCGCGCAAGGCGCCGCGCTGATGACCGGACGCAAGAGCGACGACGGCGCGCGCAATTATCCGGGCGACCGTCCGTCGACGACGATCCTGCTCGATCAGGTGACCCCGCACGCGCTGGGCGCGCTGATCGCCTTTTACGAGCATCGCGTGTTCGCCAATGCGGTGCTGCTGGGCATCAACCCGTTCGACCAGTTCGGGGTCGAGCTGGGCAAGGAAATGGCGAAGGGGTTGGCCGAGGGAACGGCCGATTTCGACCCGGCGACGCAGGCGCTGATGGCGGCGGCGCTGGGCGAATGAGACCGCGCCACTGTCTGTAATGGCAAAAATCGATTGGCATCGCGCCGCCGCGTAACCACATAGGCGCCGGCTGCGAATGCCAGCCAATTCTATTTCAGGGGTCTCCCAAATGAGCAATTTCGACTTCGACCTGTTTGTCATCGGTGCCGGGTCGGGCGGGGTCCGCGCCTCGCGCGTCGCCGCTTCGCATGGCGCGCGCGTCGCGGTGGCAGAGGAGCATCGGGTCGGCGGCACCTGCGTCATCCGCGGCTGCGTGCCCAAGAAATTGCTCGTCTACGGCGCGCATTTTGCCGAAGATCTGAAGGATGCGCGCCATTTTGGCTGGGACGTCCCCGACTGCAAATTCGACTGGGATCGGCTGCGTGATAATGTGCTGGCAGAGGTCACCCGGCTCGAAGGGCTGTACGGTCAGACGCTGGAAAATCACAAGGTCACGCTTTTCAAAACGCGCGCGACGATTGTTGGCCCGCAAAAGGTACGGCTGGCCGACGGACAGGAAATCACCGCCGAACGCATCCTGATCGCGACGGGCGGCTGGCCCTTTGTCCCCGAATTCCCGGGCAGCGAACATGCGATCACCTCGAACGAAGTGTTCCATCTCGACAAGCTGCCAGAGCGCGTCGTGATCGCGGGCGGCGGCTATATCGCCAACGAGTTCGCTGGCATCTTCAACGAATTCGGCAGCAAGGTGACGATCGTCAATCGCGGCGACACGATCCTGCGCGGCTATGATGAGCAGATCCGCGACCGGCTGCTGCAGATTTCGATGACCAAGGGCATCGAATTCCGCTTCAACGCGCCGTTCGAGTCGATCGAGAGGAAGGAAGACGGTTCGTTGACCGTCCATTTGGGCAACACCGACCCGATCGACGCCGACATCGTGCTCGTCGCGGCGGGCCGAGTTCCGAATACCAAGGGGCTGGGGCTAGAAGACATCGGAGTCGAACTCGACAAGGAAGGCGCGATCAAGGTTGACGAGACCAACCAGTCGTCGGTGCCGAGCATCTATGCCGTCGGCGATGTCACCAACCGCATCCAGCTGACCCCCGTCGCCATCCGCGAGGGGCAGGCCTTTGCCGACAGCGTGTTCGGCGGCAAGCCGACCGTGGTCGATTACGCTAATGTCCCGAGTGCGGTGTTCAGCCACCCGCCGATCGGCGCGGTCGGGATGACCGAGGCCGAGGCGCGCAACAAGCTGGGTACCGTCCGCGTGTACACGAGCGATTTCCGTGCGATGAAAAACGTCCTCGCGGGCCGCAACGAGCGCGCATTGTACAAGATGATCGTCAACGAAGCGACCGATCAGGTCGTCGGGTTGCACATGATCGGGCCTGATGCGCCGGAGATTTTGCAGGCGGCGGCGGTTGCGGTGAAGGCGGGGCTGACCAAGGCCGATTTCGACGCGACGGTGGCTTTGCATCCGAGCATGGCCGAAGAGCTGGTGTTGCTCAAATAGTCTATCGCAGACTGTTTTTTCCCGTTCGTGTCGAGCGAAGTCGAGACACGCCGAGTTCGCGCACGACGTCACGTGTCTCGACTTCGCTCGACACGAACGGACTTTGGGGCGGCCTTCGCGTCGTCACCCAATCCGGTACGGCACCACATCGCGCCGATCGGGATCGACCAAAATCGGCCGATCGCTCGGCGGGAAGGCGCGCTGATCGCAATCGTCGCGCGGGCAGATGCGGCACGACAGGCCGATGCGCGTTGCCGCTTGCGGCGCGGTGACATCGACGCCGTCGGCATAGACGAAATCCCCCGCATATTGCGCCTCGCACCCCAAGGCGACGGCATAGCGGCGCGGGCTGCGCGCATAGCTGCCCGACGGTTTCACCAGCCCTTTTGCCATCGACACATAGCGCAGCCCGTCGGGGGTCTCCGCGAGCTGGAACAATATGCGGTCGGGGATCGCCGCGGCCTCGTGGACGATCCACAACGGGCAGGCGCCGCCGAAGCGTGCGAACTGCAACCGCGTCGCACTGTGCCGCTTGGTGATGTTGCCCGCCATGTCGACGCGGCAGAAGAACATCGGAATGCCGCGCGCGCCGGGGCGCTGGAGGGTCGAGAGGCGGTGGCACGCCTGTTCGAAGCTGACGCCATAGTCCATCCGCAGCCGGTCGATGTCATGGCGCACCGTGCGCGCGCTGTCGCGGAACGGGGCGTAGGGCATGAGCACCGCGCCCGCGGCGTAATTGGCGAGGCCGACGTGGAGGAGTTGGCGTGCGGCGGCGGTGCGCAGCGGCGATGCTTCGACGACCGCCGCGATCTCGCGCGCCAAGGCGAGCGCGGCGAGCTGGTGCGCCAGCTGGAAGCGGCGGCTTTCGGCGGGCTGCGACGGGTCGATCACCAGATGGCGCATCGTCGCGTCGAAATCGCGCAGGCTTTGCGTCTGGGTGTATACGATCGAAATGCCGAGGGCATCGCGAAGCCGCCGTTCGATCGTCTCGATGGAAGGCGAAGGGTCTTTGCCGCGCAATTGCCCCGCCAGCGTCTCGGCGGCGCGGTCAATGCTGTCGACATAATTGCCCGCATCGTGGAACCAGTCGCGCACTTCTTCCCACGGCAGGCGGCTGCCCTCGGCGGTGCCGCCGGTCAGCGCCTCGTCGATGATCTGGAGCCGCTGTCCGGCACGGCGATAGGCGGCGTGGAGCGTGATGAACTGGTCGGCGAGCCGCGGCTGTTGCAGCGCGGCGCGTTCCAGCTGTTCGGGGGGCAGGGGGTAGGCCGCAAACAAGGGATCGGCGGCGGCTTCGCGCAGTGCGCCTGCACGGCGGTCGCCCGCGTCGGCCGCGACTTCTTCCCATTCGAGCGGGAACAGCTTTTGCAGGCGGTCGAGGAGGGCGGGGGTCAGCGGGCGGTCGTCATGCTCGATCTGGCTGAGGTAGGAGGTCGAGATAGCGAGCGCGGCGGCGAAGTCAGCCTGCTTGATGCCGCGATCCTGGCGGAGGGTTTTGAGGCGCGCGCCTGCGAAGATGCGGTTGCGGGACATGCGCTTCTCCTCCTCTCCCCTTGAGGAAGAGGATATCAAGGCTTGGCGGCGAAGCCGCCTAGCCGGAGTTGGTGAGGGCCCGAACGCCAGACCCCCTCAAAAGACTTGCTAGGCAGCAAGCTGCCAAGCCAAGTCTTTCTCTCCCTCAAGGGGAGAGAACAGTCGTAGTTTGCAAACTATCACTTTGCAACTTTGCAAATTCGCATTTGCTTGCGCGACCCTAAACAGGCAAATGACGCTTTGAACTGCGCCGGGAGAGCTGAATGTCCGCCAATATCGCCGAAATGGAACGCCGCCGCTCCGCCGCTGCCTTGGGCGGCGGGCAGAAGCGCATCGATGCGCAGCATAGCAAGGGCAAGCTGACCGCGCGCGAACGGCTCGATGTGCTGCTCGATGAGGGATCGTTCGAAGAACTCGACACCTATGTCGAACATAATTGCACCGATTTCGGGATGCAGGACCAGATCATCCCCGGCGACGGGATCGTCACCGGATCGGGGACGATCAACGGACGCCTTGTCTATGTCTTCAGCCAGGATTTTACCGTTTTCGGCGGGTCGCTGTCCGAGCGCCACGCGCAGAAGATGATGAAGGTCATGGACAATGCGATGAAGGTCGGCGCGCCGATCATCGGGATCAACGACAGCGGCGGCGCGCGCATTCAGGAGGGCGTCGCGTCGCTGGGCGGCTATGCCGAGGTGTTCCAGCGCAACGTGCTGGCGTCGGGGGTGGTGCCGCAGATCAGCCTGATCATGGGGCCGTGCGCGGGCGGAGCGGTTTACTCGCCCGCGATGACCGACTTCATCTTCATGGTGAAGGACAGCAGCTATATGTTCGTCACCGGCCCCGATGTGGTCAAGACGGTGACCAACGAGGTGGTGACGCAGGAAGAACTCGGCGGCGCGATCACCCACACGACCAAAAGCTCGGTCGCCGACATCGCGTTCGAAAATGATATCGAGGCGCTGCTCGCGACGCGCGATTTCTTCGACTATCTGCCCGAAAACAACCGCAGCGGGGTGCCGGTGCGCCCGACGAGCGACCCCTTCGACCGCGCCGAACCCAGCCTCGACACGCTGATCCCGCCCAATGCGAGCCAGCCCTATGACATGCACGAGCTGATCCGGAAGACGGTCGATGAGGGCGATTTCTTCGAGGTGCAGCCGGCGCATGCGGGCAACATCATCTGCGGCTTCGGACGCATCGAGGGGCGGACGATCGGCATTGTCGCGAACCAGCCTTTGGTGCTCGCGGGGGTGCTCGACATCAATTCGTCGAAGAAGGCGGCGCGCTTCGTGCGTTTCTGCGACGCGTTCGAAATCCCGATCATCACCTTCGTCGACGTCCCCGGCTTCCTGCCCGGCACCGCGCAGGAATTTAACGGCATCATCAAGCATGGCGCGAAGCTGCTGTTTGCTTATGCCGAGGCGACAGTGCCCAAGATCACGGTGATCACGCGCAAGGCCTATGGCGGCGCCTATGACGTGATGGCGTCAAAGCATTTGCGCGGCGATCTCAACTATGCCTGGCCGACCGCCGAGATCGCGGTGATGGGCGCGAAAGGCGCGGTCGAGATCATCTTCCGCAGCGACATCGGCGACCCGGAGAAGATCGCGCAACGGACGAAGGAATATGAAGACCGCTTCGCTAACCCGTTTGTGGCGGCGTCGCGGGGGTATATCGATGAGGTTATTCACCCGCACAATACGCGCAAGCGGATTGCGCTGGGGCTGCGGAAGCTGCGGAACAAGCAGCTGGAGAACCCGTGGAAGAAGCATGACAATATTCCGCTATGAGCAGAGAAATTCGTGAGCGCCGTCTAAAGGCGCAAGAAAATTGGCCTGAACTTCGGCAGTTTCTCGAATGCTATTTGCACGAGGACTGGAATCATTTTGACGCCTCGCCAGAAGCGGCGATCGATCGTGCGATTGGAGATTACGCCCTTGAAGCGCGTCGGTCGATTGTGCGGCAGTGGCGCGATTGGAACGCGGTCGAAGGCTCACAATACGATCCTCGATCGGCGATCAACGATGGGCTGGGCGTCAACATTCTTTTCGAGAGCCCCGAGGCCGGGCGTCATTTTATGAACATGATCTACGATAAGCTCATCGTGTCGATCCGCAAGGAAGTGGAGCACTGGAAGCCATGAAACTAGGCCGCCTCAACCACATCGGCGTTGCAACACCGTCGATCGCCGACAGCATTGTTTTTTACCGCGATGTGCTGGTTGCGGCGACCCTGTCTTCACATTATAATGACCTTATAATGTGAAGGAGTCGACCATGCAAACCGAACGTGTGACCTATCTGACCAGCGCCGAGCACAAGGCGCAGCTTGAAGCCTTTGCCAAAGCCCGCGGCCAGTCGGTCGGCAATGTCCTGCGAGAAGCCGCGGCGCGCTATATCGATCAGCCGTCTGACGACGAGGAAGCAGAATTGGCCGCGCTCGTTGCGGAAGTGAACAAAGCTATCCCCAAAATGGAGGCCGCGCTCGACGAAATGAGCCGCAAAATGCGCGACACGCACGAGGAAGTGGATCGGATGCTCCGTGAAATGGGGGCAAGAAAATGAGCGCAATGAGCGACGCCTTTGCGGCGCTAAAGAATGTCATGCTCCTGGAAGAGCGGATCGAGGGCCTTCGCTCGGATATGTCTCGCTCCGCCGACGATCTGCGCAGCCTGACGGAAAAGGTGCATTCGCTCGATAAACGCGTGCTTCGGATCGAAACGATGATTGAAATGTCGGGCCGCGGTGACAACCAACCAAGGATCGAAGGATGAAACTAGGCCGCCTCAACCACATCGGCGTTGCGACGCCGTCGATCGCCGACAGCATCGTCTTTTACCGCGACGTGATGGGCGCGACGGACATTCACGAGCCGTTCGACCTGCCCGAGCAGGGGGTGAGGGTGTGTTTTGTCGATACGCCGGGTGCCGATGGGGCGCTGAACGGAACCCAGATCGAGCTGATCGAGCCGCTGCCCGGCAACACCTCGATCGCGGGGTTTCTGGAGAAGAACCCGGCGGGGGGGCAGCATCATGTCTGTTACGAGGTGCCCGATATTCATGCGGCCAAGGCCGCGTTCGAGGCGCTGGGCAAGCGCGTGCTGGGGAGCCCAAGGATCGGGGCGCATGGGACGCTGATATTCTTTCTGCATCCCAAGGATATGGGCGGGGTGCTGACCGAGATTATGGAGACGCCGAAGGGGGCGCATTAGTTGCTCCTCCCCCCTTGCGGGGGAGGAAAGTGGAGGTTGGGGACTTGTCCCCTACCGGAACTTGGAGAGGGGTTGGTTGGCGAGCCTGCGGCTCGCGACCCCTCTCCCAGCTACGACTAGGCGGCAAAGCCGCCAAGTCTTCGCAACCCTCTCCCGCAAGGGGAGAGGGGATTAGGAATTGAATTATGACCGACAAACCGACCCTCGACCAATGGGCTGAAGCCGCCGCCAAAGAGGTGAAAGGCAAAGACCTCACGTGGCACACGCCCGAGGGGATTGCCGTCAAGCCGCTCTACACGGCCGAGGACGTTCGCACCGACCCCGGCCTGCCCGGCTTCGCGCCCTTCACCCGCGGCGTGCGCGCGTCGATGTATGCCGGGCGGCCGTGGACGATCCGTCAATATGCGGGCTTTTCGACCGCCGAGGAATCGAACGCCTTCTATCGCCGCAACCTCGCCGCGGGACAGAAAGGCCTCAGCGTCGCCTTCGACCTCGCCACCCACCGCGGCTACGACAGCGACCATCCGCGCGTCACCGGCGACGTCGGCAAGGCGGGGGTCGCGATCGACAGTGTCGAGGATATGAAGATCCTGTTCGACGGCATCCCGCTCGACCAGATGTCGGTGTCGATGACGATGAACGGCGCAGTGATCCCGATCCTGGCCTTCTTCATCGTCGCGGGCGAGGAGCAGGGGGTCGATCGCAAGCTGCTCGACGGCACGATCCAGAACGACATTCTGAAAGAGTTCATGGTTCGCAACACGTACATCTACCCGCCCGAACCCTCGATGCGGATCATCAGCGACATCTTTGGCTACACGTCGCGCGAGATGCCCAAGTTCAACAGCATTTCGATCTCCGGCTATCATATGCAGGAAGCCGGCGCGACGCAGGTGCAGGAGCTGGCCTTCACCATCGCCGACGGCATGGAATATGTGAAGTATGGCGTGGCATCCGGCCTCGACATCGACAAGTTCGCCGGGCGACTGAGCTTCTTTTTCGCGATCGGCATGAATTTCTTCATGGAAATCGCCAAGCTGCGCGCGGCGCGGGTGCTGTGGCACCGCGCGATGACCACATTGGGCGCGCAGGATGAGCGATCGAAGATGCTGCGCACGCATTGCCAGACGTCGGGCGTGTCGCTGACCGAGCAGGATCCGTACAACAATGTGATGCGCACGACGATCGAAGCGATGGCGGCGATGCTGGGCGGCACCCAGTCGCTGCACACCAACGCGCTCGACGAGGCGATTGCGCTACCCACCGATTTTTCCGCCCGCATCGCGCGCAACACCCAGATCGTGATCCAGGAAGAGACGGGGATGACCAAGGTCGTCGATCCGCTCGGCGGCTCCTATTATGTCGAGGCGCTGACGCAGGAGCTGGTCGACAAGGCGCAGGAGATCATCGACCGTGTCCAGGCCGAAGGTGGCATGGCGAAGGCGGTCGCGGCGGGCTGGCCCAAGGCGATGATCGAAACCGCCGCCGCAGCGCGGCAGGCGCGGGTCGATCGCGGCGACGACGTGATCGTGGGGGTGAACAAATATCGCCTGAAGGACGAGGATCTGCTCGAAACCCTCGAGGTCGATAATGCCAAGGTGCGCGAGGGGCAGATCGCGCGAATCAAGAAAACCAAGGCCGAGCGTGACGAGGCAGCGTGTCAGGCGGCGCTGACCGCGCTGCGCGATGGCGCGGCGAAACCGTCGAGCATCGAGAACAACCTGCTCGCGCTTGCTGTCGAAGCTGCCCGCGCGCGCGCGACGCTCGGTGAGATTTCGTCGGCGATGGAGGAAAGCTTCGACCGTTATGCCACCCAGCCGACCCCGGTGAAGGGCGTCTATGCCGCGCCCTATGAGGGCGACGCGCGCTGGGCGCAGGTGCTCGACGGGGTCGAGGCGGTCACGCGGCGACTCGGCCGCAAACCCAAGCTGCTGGTAGCCAAGATGGGACAGGACGGACACGACCGCGGCGCCAACGTCATCGCGTCGGCGTTCGGCGACATGGGGTTCGACATCGTGTCGGGACCGCTGTTCCAGACCCCCGACGAGACGGTGGTGCTGGCGCTCGACAGCGGGGTCGACGTTGTCGGGGCGTCGAGCCTGGCGGCGGGGCACAAGACACTTATCCCCGAACTTATCCACAAGCTGCGCGAGGCCGGGCGCACCGACATCAAGGTGATCGCGGGCGGGGTGATCCCGCCGCAGGACTATGATTTCCTGCGCGATGCCGGGGTGCAGGGGATTTACGGGCCGGGATCGAATGTTGTCGAATGCGCTGCCGATGTGCTGCGCTTGCTGGGGCATAATATGCCGCCGATTGGAGAAGCTGCGTGAATAATGAAATTCAGTCCCCCTCCCGCTTGCGGGAGGGGTTAGGGGTGGGCGCGAGCGAAGTGAGCTCCGGCACCCGAAATGCCCACCCCGCTGCGACTAGCGAACTGCGTTCGCAAGTCTCGCTGCCCCTCCCGCAAGCGGGAGGGGAGTCGCGCACCGACTGGACCCGCGAGGAAATCGCCACCCTCTTCGACCTGCCGTTCGACGAACTGATGTGGGAAGCGCAGGGCGTCCACCGCCGCCACCATTCGCGCGGCGAAATCCAGCTGTGCACCTTGCTCAGCATCAAGACCGGTGGCTGCGTCGAGGATTGCGGCTATTGCTCGCAAAGCAAAAGCGCCGACAGCGGGCTGAAGGCCACCAAGCTGATGGACGTGCGCGCAGTGTTGCAGGCGGCGGCGCAGGCGAAGGATTCGGGATCGCAGCGTTTCTGCATGGGCGCCGCCTGGCGCAACCCCAAGGACCGCGACATGCCCGCGATCGTCGAGATGGTCGAGGGCGTGCGCGCGATGGGCATGGAAACCTGCATGACGCTGGGGATGCTCAGCAAGGAGCAGGCGCAGACGCTGGCGGTCGCGGGGCTGGATTATTACAACCATAATATCGACACCTCGCCGGAAAATTACGGCAATGTCATCACGACGCGCAACTTTCAGGAGCGGCTCGATACACTGGAGGAAGTGCGCAGCGCCGGGATCAACGTCTGCTCGGGCGGCATCGTTGGCATGGGCGAGACGCGCGCCGACCGCGTCGGCTTTATCCACGCGCTCGCGACCCTGCCCGAACATCCGGGCAGCGTACCGATCAACGCACTGGTGCCAGTGAAGGGCACCGTGCTGGGCGACATGCTCGCGGACACCCCGCTCGCGAAGATCGACGACATCGAATTCGTCCGCACGATCGCGGTGGCGCGGATCACCATGCCGCGCAGCATGGTGCGATTGAGCGCGGGGCGCGAGAGCATGTCGGAGGCGACGCAGGCGCTCTGCTTCATGGCGGGCGCAAACAGCATCTTCACCGGCGACAAGCTGCTGACGACGGCGAATGCTGGGGATAGTAAGGACGCGGCGCTGCTCGCAAAGCTGGGGCTGCGGCCGATGGAGAGCGAAGAGCCGATGCGGATGGAAGCCGCTGAGTAGATTCCCATGCGCAAAGTCGCAGTAGCATGGAGTTGTCGAGATGCTGAGCAGGATATTGGCGGTCATTGCAAGCACCGGGGCAACAGCCTTCTTCGTTTATACCGTGCTTACCATGAGGCATGGCAAAGGATGCTATTGGATGTGCCCGGATCAAGAAGGTGCGGGCGATTGTCAGTTCAACGACCCGAGCTGTGTCCACGATCCATATGTTTGGTGGCTACTGCTTTTCCTTTCCCTCGCCACGACAATCTATTCGGCATTGGTAGTTCTTAAGAGATGGAACGCGAAATAATGTTCAAGAAAATCCTGATCGCCAACCGCGGCGAAATCGCCTGCCGCGTCATCAAGACCGCGCGGCGCATGGGCATTGCGACCGTCGCCGTCTATTCGGACGCCGATGCGCGCGCGCCTTTCGTGCAGATGGCCGACGAGGCCGTGCATATCGGGCCGTCGCCCGCGTCCGAATCCTATCTGATCGCCGACAAGATCATCGCCGCGTGCAAGCAAACCAGCGCCGAGGCGGTGCATCCGGGCTATGGCTTCCTGTCCGAACGCACCAGCTTTGCCGAGGCGCTGGCGAAGGAAAATATCGCCTTCATCGGCCCGCCGGTGAACGCAATCGCCGCGATGGGCGACAAGATCGAGTCGAAGAAGCTCGCGCTCGCGGCAGGAGTGAATGTCGTCCCGGGTTTCGTCGGCGAGATCAACGATACCGAGCATGCGGTGCAGATTTCGAACGAGATTGGCTATCCGGTGATGATGAAGGCGTCGGCCGGCGGCGGCGGCAAGGGGATGCGCCTTGCTTATGACGAAAAGGACGTGCGCGAGGGGTTCGAGGCGACGAAGCGCGAGGGGCTCAACAGCTTTGGCGACGACCGCGTGTTCATCGAGAAATTCATCCTCAATCCGCGCCATATCGAGATCCAGATCCTGGGCGATCAGCACGGCAACATCCTCTATTTGAACGAGCGTGAATGCTCGATCCAGCGCCGCCACCAGAAGGTGGTCGAAGAAGCGCCGTCACCCTTCGTCACCGAGAAGATGCGCAAGGCGATGGGCGAGCAGTGCGTCGCGCTGGCGCGCGCGGTCGGCTATTATAGCGCCGGTACGGTCGAACTGATCGTCTCGGGCGCCGACCCGACGGGCGAGAGCTTCTACTTCCTCGAAATGAACACGCGGCTGCAAGTCGAGCATCCGGTGACCGAAGCGATTACCGGCATCGACCTGGTCGAGCAGATGATCCGCGTCGCTGCGGGCGAGAAGCTGGAGATGACTCAGGACGACATCAAGATCGACGGCTGGGCGATCGAGAACCGCGTCTATGCCGAGGATCCCTATCGCGGCTTCCTTCCCTCGACCGGGCGGCTCGTGCGCTATCGCACCCCGGTTCCGGCGTGGGCGGGCAACGCGCGCGGCGAGGACGGCGTGCGCGTCGATGCGGGGGTCGAGGAGGGCGGCGAGGTGTCGATGTTCTACGACCCGATGATCGCCAAGCTCGTGACCTGGGGCGCGACGCGCGACGAAGCCGCCGACCTGCAGATTGCGGCGCTCGACCGGTTCGAGATCGAAGGGCTGGGGCATAATATCGATTTCGTGTCGGCGATCATGCAGCACCCGCGCTTCCGCTCGGGCGAGCTGACGACGGGCTTCATCACCGAGGAATATCCTGACGGCTTCCACGGCGCCGCAACCGAGGATCATATCCTACGCGCGCTTGCCGCGATCGCAGGATTCATGGCGAGCGCCGAAGCCGACCGCGCGCGGCGCACCGATGGTCAGCTCGGCGACCGGCTCGATCCGCCCGCCAAGTGGCAGGTGACCGTTGGCGGGACCGAGCATAAAGTGAAGCTTGGCCACAAGCATATCAAGGTCGACGGCGACAAACTCGACATCGCGCTGGAATATACGCCGGGCGACCGGCTGGTGATCGCCGAGATCGACGGCAGCGAACTGGCGGTGAAGGTCGCGAAGACGCGCACCGGCTGGCGGATGACGACGCGCGGGCGTATCCATGATGTGCGCGTGTTGCCATGGCATATCGCGCCGCTGACGCAGCATATGATCGAAAAGATCCCGCCCGACCTGTCGAAATTCCTGATCTGCCCGATGCCGGGGCTGCTCGTCGCGCTGCATGTGGGCGAAGGCGACAAGGTCGAAGCGGGGCAGCCGCTGGCCACGGTCGAAGCGATGAAAATGGAGAATATCCTGCGCGCCGAAAAAGCGGGGACGGTGAAAAGCGTCAATGCGGCGCAGGGCGACAGCCTGGCGGTCGACGCGGTGATTTTGGAGATGGAATGAGCGGCTCGGAGTACCAGCTGGGCTGGGGATCGCTGCAATGGTGTTGACCGTCACCGCGGTGGTTGGCGTGCTGTGCGGCCTCGCGCTCCTTGCGACCAGTATCGACGTTGTGGTGCAGCGCGAGCGATCACATACGCTGTTCGGCGACGCCGGGAACGACCGGTTGCGCCGCGCCATCCGTGCCAACGCGAATCTGGCCGAACATGCCCCAGTGCCCATCATCCTGATCGGGCTATTGGAGCTGGCGGGCGCCGATGCGGTCGGCCTGTCGGCCATCGCGGCATTGTTCCTGTTCGGGCGCGTGGCAAATCTGGTCGGCATTTACCGCACGCGCGCGGATGGTAAGCCACCGGTCGGCCGCGTGATCGGCATTTTTTCCACATGGGCGGCCGTCCTTGCGCTTTGTCTTTGGCTGGGCTGGATGGTCGTGCTGCCGATGCTTTGACTGGCGCCGCCTTGCGCCTTACAGGGCCATCAGGCTATATTTCGGCGCGATGCACATCGACCATGACATCGGGCAGCCCGCCGCCGAGCCCATCACATTCGACGACTTCCTGCGTGTCGACATCCGCATCGGCACTATCTTGGAAGCCGAACACTTCCCCGAAGCGCGCAAGCCCGCGTTCAAGCTGAAGATCGACTTCGGCCCTGCGATTGGGATCAAGAAAAGCAGCGCGCAAATCGTCGATCGCTATGCGCTGGATGAGCTGGTCGGACGGCAAGTCGCCGGGGTGGTCAACTTCCCGGCGCGCCAAATCGGAAAATTCCTGTCCGAAGTTCTGACGCTTGGTTTCGCCGACGATGCCGGCGCGGTCATCCTGTTTGCGCCCGATATTCCGGTTCCCAACGGATCGCGGCTGTTCTGATCGCTAAGGCGGGCTAGCTCATTTGCGATGCAGCGCGCCGCAGCGCGAGCGTTTAGCCAGCCCCGACTTGTCGAGCGCGGCCCGGATGGCCTAGCTTTAGTGCAATAGACGATCAGGGGAGATGGGCGATGGGGTTTCGGGCAAAGATGATCGCGGTGATCATTGGCGCGCTAGTGACGCCGAGCGTCGTGGCGCAGGAACAGGCGCAGCGTGACTATGATGTCATGGTGACGCGGGATGTCGTGTACGGTCGCGCCCCGGTTGGCGTGTCGGCCGACGGCGCCAAGGCGCGCGATCTCTTGCTCGACGCCTATCGCCCGGTAGCGGATGGCAAGCCGCTGACCGATCGTCCGGCGATCGTCATGGCGTTCGGCGGCGCGTTCCACCGCGGCGACAAGGGCGACATGCATTTCACCGGCGACGGCGCACAAGACAGTTCGATGGCCGATTATTGCCGCACCTTCGCCGCCGCAGGCTATGCCTGTTTTTCGATCGATTACCGCCTGATCCACGAAGTGCCGGGGCTGGTCCGCCCACTCGACGACAAGCGCATCGTGCCGATGGCCGTGAACATGGCGCCGCAAAATATCGAACGGATCGAGGAGGTGCGTCGGCTGATGGGACTGGCGCCTTTCGACGACACCACGCTGACCCATTATTGGCACACCACTTTTGCCGCCGCCGACGATATGGCCATGGCGGCCAATTTTGTGCGCACCCGCGCCGCTGAATTCGGGATCGATGGCGAGCGTCTGGCGCTCGGCGGGTTTTCGGCAGGGTCGATCACCGCGCTGAACACCGCTTATGGCATCGGGGTGCCGGTCAAGGCGGTGGTGTCGCTGTCGGGCGGGATCAGTGGCTATAATCTGTACGAAACGACAGAGCGCGGCATGGCGCCCGCGCTGTTGATCCTAGGGCAGAACGACTTTGCAGGGGTGATCAACGGCACCCCGCACACCGCCGCGGCGCTGGGTGGCAAGGGCGTCGCCGCTGAGATCGCGTGGGTGCCGGGGTTCGGTCATTTTTACCCAATGGGCGCGGTCAGCCTAGGGGATAAGGTCAGCCGTATGCCGGTTTCGGCGCGCGTCCTGGAATTCCTTGATGCGAAACTGGCCAAAACGCCCAGCCCATAGCGGCGATTGGCGGTGGCAAACGGCGCCGGGTCGGCTAGGCTGCGGCGCAGGACTATGGGGGGAGATGAGACGATGACATTACCGGTAACCGCCTTTGTCGCGGCCGTATGTGCGCTGCTGTTGCTTGCGACCGCGATCGACACGGTGCGCCAGCGGCTGCGCGTCCAGGCCGCGTTCGGCGATCATGGCGATGCCAAGCTGATCAGTGCCAGCCGCAGCCACGGCAACTTGGCCGAATATGCGCCGATCACGGTCATCCTGCTCGGCCTGCTGGAAAGCGCGCGTGCCAATCACATGGGGTTGATGGTCATCGGTGCGATCTTCTTGGTCGGCCGCGTCGCGCATATCGTCGGTCTCTATGCCAAGATCACGCCGGGCAAAGCGCCGGTGCCGCGCCAGATCGGCGTCGTCGCGACCTTCGGCACGTTATTGGCGCTGGGTGCGTGGACCTTGTGGATGCTGGTGACTGTGAATTTATAGCTTTCCGACGAAACCAATCGTCGCCCCCGCGAAGGCGGGGGCCGTTGTCGGCTCTAGGCGCCGACGCCGAATAGCCCGATTGCGGCCCCCGCCTTCGCGGGGGCGACGGACTAGTCTTCAACCAGCACCACCGCCCGGATCCACCCCGCGCTCGCGCGTTCGATCTTCACCGGGAAGCAGCTGAAGGTGAACCCGGTCGCCGGGATTGCCGCCAAATTGGTCAGCTTCTCGATCTGGTAATAGGGGCGGATGCGCCCCGCCTTGTGCCCTTCCCAGATAATCGACGGATCGCGCGTTTCGGCCCAGCGGCGCGCGGTGTGGCTGAACGGCGCGTCCCAGCTCCATGCGTCAGTGCCGACGACCTGCACCCCGCGCTCCGTCAGGTAGAGTGTCGCCTCGGCGCCCATGCCGCAGCCTTGGTCGGTGAAATTGTCTGTGCCATAGACTGCGCCCGACTGGACAAGCACGATGTCGAGCGGTTGCAAGTCGTGACCGATACGCGCCAGCTCCGCCTCGACCTCGGTGCCGCTGACGACATGGCCGTGCGGGCGATCCGAAAAGTCGAGTTTGACGCCGGGACGAAAGAAGAGGTCGAGCGGCGCTTCGTCTATCGACGGGGCGGGGGTCGCGCCGCTGTCGGTGGTCGAATGATAATGCCACGGTGCGTCCATATGCGTGCCATTGTGGGTGCTGAGCGACAGCATCTCGACCGCCCAACCTTCGCCATCGGGCAGGTCTTCGCGTGTCAGCCCGGGAAAGAACATCGCGATCTGCTCCCATGTGTTTTCATGGGTCAAATAGGTGATGTTGGGGCGCATCACCGGCGGGTCGGAGATGACGTCGTTGGTGATCGGGATCGACAGGTCGATGAACTGCATGACCGCAGTCTGACACGAACAGCCGTTCGCGCCAAGAAGGCTTGCACCACGCTGCTGGGTAACTAGACGTAGCGTAACCGTTCGTGTCGAGCGACGTCGAGACACGCTGTGTCTACGATGCGCGCGATGCCTCTCGACTTCGCCCGATGCGAACGGAAAAGTGACAAGCCCGACGGGGTGGGGGAGCCAGAAATATATGACCGAAGCCAGTGCCGCGGGCGCCGCTTACCAGCCGACGCAAAAGGAAATCCGCATGGTCATCGCCGCCTCGTCGGCGGGAACGGTTTTCGAATGGTATGATTTCTTCATCTACGGCACCCTTGCCGCGATCATTGGCAAGGCGTTTTTCCCCAGCGACAATGCGACGCTTGAAACCTTGCTCGTGTGGGCGGGGTTCGCGGTCGGCTTCGGCTTCCGTCCGCTCGGCGCGGTGTTGTTCGGTTTCCTCGGCGATCGGCTGGGGCGCAAATATACGTTTCTGGTCACCGTCACGCTGATGGGCGTCGCGACCGCGGGCGTCGGCATGATCCCGTCGGCGGCGACAATCGGCATTGCGGCGCCGATCATCGTCATTCTGCTCCGCGTGTTGCAGGGGCTGGCGCTCGGCGGCGAATATGGCGGCGCGGCGGTCTATGTCGCCGAGCATTCGCCTCCCGGAAAGCGCGGCTTTTACACAAGCTTCATTCAGGCAAGCGTCGTCGGTGGCTTTGTGCTCAGCCTGGTCGTCGTGCTGGGGTGCAAAGCGTTGATGCCAACCGACGTGTGGGAAGGCTGGGGGTGGCGGGTGCCGTTCCTGCTGTCGCTGATCCTGCTCGCCATCTCGCTGTGGATGCGGCTGAAACTGTCGGAAAGCCCGGTGTTTCAGGCGATGAAAGCGCAGGGCGAGCTGGCGAAGAATCCGCTCAAGGAAAGCTTCACTTATCCCGGCAATCCGCGCCGTATCTTTATCGCGCTGTTCGGGATCGCCGCGGGCCTCACCGTGATCTGGTACACCGCGATGTTCTCTGGCCTGTCTTTCCTGAAAGGGCCGATGAAGGTCGAGGACACCGCCGCTGAAATCATCGTCGGCGTCGCCGCGGCGGTCGGCATGGGCTTTTTCATCTGGGCGGGGCATTTGTCCGACCGTCTTGGGCGCAAGAAGCCGATCGTCTGGGGCTATGCCGCGACGCTGGTGCTATTGTTCCCGCTGTTCTGGTGGATGGGCAGCGTCGCCAACCCGTCGTTGCAGGCAGCGGCAGAGCGCGCGCCGGTGACCGTCAGCGGATCGCGGTGCGATTTCGATCCCTTTGCCCAGCAGCAGGAAACCGCGTGCGGCAAGACGCTGGGCGAGCTGACCAAGCTGGGCGTGCCTTATACCGTCGCGGCGACCGATAGCGGTTTCGACAGCGTCACGATCCGCATCGGTGACCGTGAGGTGGCGAGCGAGGATCCGGCGCTACTCCAGCCTGCGCTTGAGGCGAGCGGATATGACTTTGCCAAGCAAATCCCGGGCTGGGGCAGCATCGCAGTCATCTTCCTCGCGCTGCTGGGGCTCAGTGCGCTGTCCGGCTTTACTTACGGCCCGGTCGCGGCGCTGCTGTCCGAGATGTTCCCGCCGCACGTTCGCTATTCGTCGCTGTCGATCCCCTATCATATCGGCACCGGCTATTTTGGCGGCTTCCTGCCGCTGATCGCGAGTTTCATCATCGCGAAGACGGGCAATGCCTATTCGGGGCTGTGGTACACATGGGCCGTGGTGCTGGTCGCTTTCCTCGTCACCGCCTTCATGCTCAAGGATCCGGTCGAGGGGCAGTGGGACAAAGCATCGCCCGGTACATCCCCCACCGCCTGAACCAAGCCATTGGCGGCGCCCGCGAACCCGTATAGGGGCCGACCATGATCGTCGTGCCGTCCCCGCTTCGTCTGCGTCTTTCCACCGAGGCGCTTGTTGCCAATTGGCGCTGGCTCGCGCGGCAAAGCGGCGCCGCGGCGTGCGGGGCGGCACTCAAGGCCGATGGCTATGGCCTCGGCGCGGGCGCGGTCATGCGACATCTGGCCGCGGCGGGCTGCCGCGACTTTTTTGTTGCGACCTGGGCCGAGGCAGCGGCGCTGATGCCGCTACCCCCGGGTGTGTCGCTATCGGTCCTCCACGGCGTAGGCGAAATCGACATGGTCGCCGCGCGCCTGCTCCCCGCGCGACCGGTGCTGAACAGCGTTGAACAGGTGCGCCGCTGGCGGGCGGCGGGCGAGGGACGGCCGTGCGACGTCATGGTCGATACCGGAATGAACCGGCTGGGGTTGCGCGTCGAGGAAGCGCTGGGTGGTGCGCTGGACGGACTGCCGATCGAAACGCTGCACAGCCATTTGGCGTCGGCGGACGAGGACAGCGAGCAGAACGCGCAGCAGCTGGCAGCCTTTCGCGCGCTCCGCGAAAAGGTCCCGGCGCGGCGTTACAGCCTTGCGAACAGCGCAGGCATCTGCCTTGGCGCGGACTATGCGTTCGACCTGACCCGCCCGGGGATCGCGCTCTATGGCGGCATCCCGCGCCGCGAGGCAGCGGACCATATCCACCAGGTCGCCTGTCCCGAGGCGCGCGTGCTGCAAGTCCGAACGGTCCCGGCGGGCGAGACGGTCGGCTATGGCGCGGCGTGGACCGCGCCGCGCGACAGCCGCATCGCGGTGGTGAATTTGGGCTATGCCGACGGCTATCTGCGCTGCCACACCGGAACGGGCGGGGCGACATGGCAGGGACGGGCGCTGCCGCTCGTGGGCCGCGTGTCGATGGACATGACGACGTTCGACGCCAGCGATGTGGAGGGGCTGAGCGAGGGGGACTGGTTGAAGCTCGATTATGACCTGGCGCGTGTTTCGGCGCGCAGTGGCCTGTCGCAATATGAGCTGCTGACCGGGCTTGGGAGCCGATTCGAGCGTCGCTGGTCTTGATCGCAGCTATGGTAGACAAAAAAGGGCCGCTCCAACGAGCGGCCCTTTCTCTTTGTGCCGATGACGCGGGTTAGAATTTGAACTTCGCGCCTGCGTACATATAGCGTCCGGTGACCGGGAAGATGGCGCTGGCATCGCCGGTTCCGGTCAGGCCCCAAGGCGGCAATGTATCGAACACATTGTCCATACCGACGAAGAAGCGGAAGTTCTTGTCGACGGTATAGCCCACCTGCATATCGACGTAGCCGATGCTGGGGTAGTATTTGACCGGGAACGCGTCGGCGTTTGTCGGCGGACGGCCCTGATGCGAGTGCTGCGTTTCCCACGTCGCAATCGCCTGCTTCCCGATCCAGCGGAAATCATAATCGATGTCCCACGCGCCGGCGACAAGGGTAACGCCCAAGCTGCCTTCCCAGATCGGATCGCCCAATTCGCCATGGACGCGATCCGAGAAGGTCGGATCGGCGATCGAGGTAAAGAATTCCCGGTTCTCGATCCACGACAGCGCGCCGTTGAGCGAAATCCGAACATCTTCGTTAAAGCGATAGGTGTAGTCGAGTTGTGCATCAATCCCCGATGCCTTGAACGAAGCGTAGTTCAAAGGACGGTTGATGAACGACGGGCCGAGCCGCGCAAAGTTGAATTGCGGGAAGCCACCCACAGTACGGTTGGTCTGACCATCGAAAGTGAAGTCCGTGATCGGATTGCCCGGCGTGCTACGGCGCGAGATCGCAGCGCAATAGATATTGTCGATGCCGACCGAATCATCATAGCAGCGATTGATCAGGGTCTGACCGGTCAACGACGAAATCGCCTTGTCGATCTTGATTCGATAGTAATCGACCGACAAGCTGAGGCCCGGAATGAACCGGGGCTGGAACACCGCGCCAAAGGTCAGGTTCTTGCCGATTTCCGGCGTCAGGTTCAGGTTCCCTTCGTTGAAGCCCGAAAGGCCCGATGCTGGCGTGTTGACCCAAGGCGTTGTTGTGCCATCCGGCAATTGCAGGACGGTTGGGATACCAGCTGCGGCGCAGTTGCGAGCGCGGTTCGGATTCTGATTTATGACAGTCTGGCTGCACGGATCGATAAAGCCATTCTGGAAGGTTTCGGCCTGTGCTGCGTAGTTATCCGACAAGTTCGGCGTACGAACCGAACGCGCATAGCCAGCGCGCAAACGCACACCGTTCAGCGGCGAATAGATGACGCCCACGTTATAGGCATACACCTTCTTCGCGATGTTGCTGTAGTCGGACATGCGTCCCGACGCCTCGACCGTCAGCTCTTTCGCCAGCGGCATGTCGGCAAGGAGCGGAATGCGAATTTCGCCGTACAATTCCTTGCTGGTGATCGACGGCGGGTCGAATGCAGCAAAGGCGTTTAGCGTCGTCCGGCCAGCAGCAGTTTCGGCATCGTAACCCGAGAAAGCGTCCTCCTTGCGATATTCAACGCCAACCGCGAAGCCGATCGGACCGCCAGGGAGTTCGAACAAGCCTGACGTATCGCCTGAGATAAAGGCCGTGGCATTGAACATTTCCGCCCATTGTTCGCGGAACGGCGTGTACGATGCATAAGCCAGCCCGTCGGGCGTCGTCTGCGGAGCTCCCTCACCGAACAGATTGATCGGACGGCAGTTGGGGTCGTCGTTGGTCGTGATGGCATCGGCGTTGATACGGCACACAATTTGCCCGTTTGACCGTACAGCGTTGACCGCATTGTTGAACTTGGCGGAAATAAAGTGACCGCCTGCTTCATAATAAGTCTCGGTGCGACCCCAGTTCAGAGCCACTTCGTAGCGCAGATTACCCGACGAACTGATATCGCCGCGCACGCCGCCGACGAGGCTCCAGGTTTCACGTTCATGATCTTCGGTACGCGTCCCGATATCGTTCAGGAAGCGGATCATCGTGAAGCCGCCTGTCGTGGATGTCGTGTTAAAGATCGACTGAAGCGTCGAGAACGCTTGCGGCGTCAGATAGGGGTTGTCGAGGAAGAAGGTCGATGTCGTGCCGCCCAACGAAAGCGCGACCGGCTGGGTCGACGTCTGATTGGCAGTGATGTTGACATATTTGCCCTCGAAGAAGACTTCCGCCGCAGGCGAGAATTCGTAACGGGCGAGAAGCGTCGCGTTGTAACGCTTGAGACCCGGCAGTAACATCGCGCCCTCTACACCGCTGGCGCCAAGGCCGCCGCGGATGCCGCCGCCGACCTGACGCAGATCGATGGCGGGAACGTTGCGCAACAAGGTGCCGTCCGGCTGGAACATATAGTTGTCAGCAATACGGGTACCCGTAGGCGTCAGCCCGGGTGCGCAGACAAGCGCACGCTGAGCCGCGTTTGTCGCCGTCGGTGCGGGACACGAAACCGAAACGGCGCCCCCCAGCGAAGCATTGCCAAACGTCGCGCCTGGGAAAGCGTCGAAAAAGGCGGTATCTGGAATGCCGTCACCAGCCGGCGGCTCGCCGAAAGTGTTATCGACGGTTGCAAAGCCCGGCGTGCCGGTGAAGGCGCCAGTCTGAGCATTACGATCAGAGAACAGGAGCGTTCTGGAATTGGCATAGCCGCCCGAGATAGCGATATTACCGCGACCGTCGGCGAAATTGCGGCCGAATACCGCGCTTATCTGATGCGATCCACGATCCCCGCGGCTGGAAACACCGCCCTGAGCGTTGACGGCAAAGCCGTCATAATCGCGCTTCAGAATGAAGTTCACCACGCCTGAAATAGCATCCGAACCATAAACCGCCGAGTTACCACCGGTGACGAGATCAACGCGTTCGAGCAATTCGGTCGGGATCGTGTTGGTATCGACGCGGTACGTGCCTGGCGTCGAGGTAACCGAGCGACGTCCGTTTACCAGCACCAGCGTTCGGGTGGTACCCAAACCGCGCAGATCGAGCAGATTGAGGCCCGACGTGCCGATGTTAGCGGTCGAGTTCGCCTGGGTAAACGTCGAGCGAAGTTGTGGAAGGCGGTTCAGCATATCGCCCAGCGATAGCTCACCGGTTCCGAGCAGGTCTTCTGCATCGACCGAGGTGATCGGAATTGATGCTTCAAGGTTGGGACGATTCAAAATGCGCGAACCGGTGACAACGATGACGTTGCCGTCGCTCGCCTCTTCGGCCGCATCACTTGGTGCCACAGGATCATTTTGTGCAAAGGCAGGAGTCGCACCCAACAAAGCGAGCGACAACGCGGTACCCCGCAAAAGCAGGCTAGATTTTTTCATGATATATTCCCCGGTTGACCGTTCAACAGAAAGAGAACGGCTTGGGGGGAAGAAAGCGGGAAAGTTTCAATCGCACAAGTCTTTGATGGCAGAAATCTTACACCGGTACGTTTCCCATCAGCTGCTGTGTTATTTTTGCAACAAGCGTTCATGTCGGCTGCGCTGAGAACCGCCCGTGGATCAGGTTGGATTGTGAAATGAGCGGCTTGTCCTGAACTACCCAGGCATTCGTTTATGTCGATCCAATAGTTTCATGGGAAACGATCTTGCTTGACCGCAAGGAAAGCGGCGGGGTGCAAGCGTGCGAACCGGGACGGCGTTTTGGGTGACACCAAAAAGTGGCGCCCACCTAACGGCCGCTTATGGAGCCGAGGCCGGCCGAATCGGGCCTGGCTCACGACGCCATGTTGCGATGCATCATAAATTAATGCTATTGCCCTCAACAAGCGAAGGTCCCGCGCGGCGCGGTCGTCATTATGCGGTAACAAAAGGAGCGCGGGTCAAGATGGCGAAGTCCAGGACGACGGCGGACGACGGCGTCGTCACGATCAAGAAATACGCCAACCGGCGGCTCTATGACACCGAACGCAGCTGCTACATCACGCTCGAAGATCTCGGGACGATGGTCCGCGACGGGCGCGAGTTTCGCGTTGTCGATGCCAAGAGCGGCGATGACATCACGCACAATGTGCTGACGCAGATCATCATGGACGAGGAAACGCGCGGCGAGACCTTGTTGCCGGTCAACTTCCTGCGCCATCTGATCGGCATGTATGGCGACAAGATGCAGTCGATGGTGCCGCAATATCTGGAAGCGTCGATGACCGCGTTCCGCAAGAACCAGCAGGATGTCCGCGCGGCGTTCGACGGCGTGCTCGGGTCGAACCCGCTCGCCGAACTGACGCGGCGGAACATGGAGATGTTCCAGCAGGCGGCGGGTGCCTTCATCCCGGGCGCTGGCGGCAGCAAGGCGAAAGATGCCGAAATCGCGGCGCTGAAGGCCGAAGTGGCCGCGCTCAAGGCGGAACTTGCCAAAAAGTGAAATAACGGGCGCTCCTCCGCCCTCAGTAACAGAATACGGAAAACCCCATGGTCAAACATGCGCTCAGCGTAACCCGGCAGGCCGACTTCGCGGCCTGGTATCAGGACGTCATTGCCGAAGCTGATCTGGCCGAGGAATCGGGCGTCCGCGGCTGCATGGTGATCAAGCCATGGGGTTACGGCATCTGGGAACGCATCCAGACCGTCATGGACGCGGCGATCAAGGATGCCGGGGTGCAGAATTGCTATTTCCCGCTGTTCATTCCCTTGAGCTTTTTTGAGAAGGAAGCCGATCATGTCGATGGCTTTGCCAAGGAAATGGCGGTCGTCACGCATCACCGGCTGATCCAGGACAGCAAGGGCAAGCTGATCCCCGATCCCGAGGCGAAGCTGGAGGAACCGCTGATCGTCCGCCCCACCTCGGAAACCGTGATCGGCGCCGCGATGAGCCGCTGGGTGCAAAGCTGGCGCGACCTGCCGCTGAAGGTCAATCAGTGGGCGAATGTCGTGCGCTGGGAAATGCGCACGCGCATGTTCCTGCGCACCAGCGAATTCCTGTGGCAGGAAGGCCATACCGCGCACGCCGACCAGGCTGACGCAATGGCGGAGACGCTGCGCGCGCTCGAAATGTATCGCGCCTTTGCCGAAGATGTGCTGGCGATGCCGGTGGTCGCAGGTGAAAAACCCGAGAATGAACGTTTCCCCGGTGCCGTCGCGACCTATTCGATCGAAGCGATGATGCAGGATGGCAAGGCGTTGCAGGCCGGGACGTCGCATTACCTCGGCACCGGCTTCGCCGAAGCGGCAGGGATCCGCTATCAGGACAAGGATGGCGGCCACAGCCTGTGCCACACGACGAGCTGGGGCGTGTCGACGCGGATGATCGGCGGCGTCATCATGACGCATGGCGACGACGACGGCCTGCGCTGTCCGCCGCGTATCGCGCCGCACCAGATCGTCATCGTGCCGATGCTGCGCGACAATGAGGAAGATGCGGCGATCCTCGATTATTGCCGCGCACTCGAAACCGAACTGAAAGCGCTCGACGCCTTCCGTGAGCCGCTGCGCGTCCATCTCGATGCGGGTGCCAACAAGGCGCAGACCAAGCGCTGGGGCTGGGTCAAGAAGGGCGCGCCGATCATTCTCGAAATCGGGCCGCGCGACGTCGCGGGCGGCAATGTGGCGGTGATCCGCCGCGACCGGCTGTACAAGGACGACGGCAAGCTCAATTCGGCGTTTATCGCGAAGGGCGATTTCATCGCGAACGCGGTTGCTACACTGGAGGATATCCAGACGAGCCTGCACGCCGAGGCGAAACAGCGTCTCGACGCCAATATCCGCCGCGACGTCACCGACCTGGCCGCGCATTTCAAGGGCGACGACAAGTTCGTCGGTTGGGCCGAAGTCCAATGGGCGCGCCCCAGCGGCGCGGCGCTCGACAAGATCGTCGAGCAGCTGAAAGCGCTCAAGCTGACGATGCGTAATACCCCGATGTACGCCGCACCTGCTGACGGCAGTTGCTTCTTCACCGGCGAACCCGCAGTCGAACGCGTGCTGATCGGCCGAACCTATTGATTGCAGGTCGACTTGCACTTGTAGCCCAGCGTTAGTAGCCTTCTCCCGAGGGGCAGAAGGAGACTGAACATGCGTTTTCCCATGCTGATCGCGGCCGCGGCGCTGGCCGGTATCACGGTTCCCGTTGCCGCGCACCACGGCTGGTCGTCGTATGACGAGAGCAAGCCGGTGACATTGAATGGAACCTTTGCCGAACTGTCGTGGGGCAACCCGCACGGTGCCGCCAAGATGCGCTGGAAGGGCAAGCTGTGGGATGTGATCCTGGCGCCGACCAGCCGGATGGAAGCGCGCGGCCTGTCGCGCGCTGAAGTCGAGCCGGGCAAGCGGCTTCGCCTGACCGGCTATGTCCGGCGCGATGGCACCCCCGAAATGCGGGTCGAGCGCGTGATGATCGGCGACAAGACCGTCGAACTGCGCTGAGCCCGGCGGCGTGGAACCGCTGCTGACCACCGCCGCGACCTGGCTCGATGCCGTCGGCGTCGGGCCGTGGGCGCGCGGGTCGGCGATAGTCTATCCGGTCGCCAACACGCTCCACCTGCTGGGGCTGGTGATGTTGGTCGGCGGGATCGGTGTTGTCGATTTGCGCGTTGCCGGGCTGTGGCGCAGCCTGCCGATCGCGGCGCTGTCGCGCGCGCTGACGCCCGTCGCCATTGGCGGCTTGCTGGTGATGGTGGCTAGCGGAACCATATTGTTCGCCGCCGACGGCGAAGCTCTTGCGTCTTCCGACATCTTTGCGCCCAAGCTGATCGTCATCGCTTTGGCGCTTGCCAATGCTTCGGCTTTTCGGATGCTGTGGTGCGCGCGCATGGCCGACTGGACGGACCCGATACCGGCTGGCGCGCGCGCGATGGCCGCAGTTTCGCTGGCGTTGTGGCTGACCGCGGGAACGCTGGGGCGCTGGATTGCCTATAGCTGACCCTTTTATGCGGCCCGCGTTGATCGCTTGGTAAACCGCGCCCGCATGCCTATAGCTTTTGGCGATGAAGAACCGACCGAATAGCGCACCCGGCCTGCCCAGCAGCCAACAGATCATCGATTTCATAACGGCGTCGAACGAACCCGTCGGCAAGCGCGAGATTGCCAAGCATTTTGCGCTGCATGGCAACGAGAAGATTGCGCTGAAGGCGTTGCTCAAGGACATGACCGACGAGGGGCTCGTCGATCTGGCGCCCGGACGGGCATTCCATAAGCACGGCGGTTTGCCGCGGGTGACCGTGCTGCGCGTGGCGGCGATCGATGGCAGCACCGTGTGGGCCGTCCCCGAACATTGGGAAGCGGCCGGACCGGCGCCGCGCCTTCGCGTGATCGAGCAGGGGCGCAAGGGTGCGCTGGGCATGGGCGACCGCATCCTCGCGCGCACCGAAGAACGCGGCGGCGGCCATGTCGCGCACCCGATGAAGAAATTGCAGGCGGGCGGTGAGACCGTGATCGGCGTGCTCGTCGAGGATATGGGGCCGGGGGGCAAGCCGATCCTGTGGCTGCGTCCCGCCGACAAACGCGCGCGTTATGATTTTGCGGTCGCTGATAAAGGCGATGCCAACATCGGGGATCTCGTGCGCGCCGAGCTGACCGGGCGCGGTCCGGCGATCAAGGCAAAAGTCGTTGAGCGTCTGGGCGATCCATTTGCGCCGAAGTCGCTCAGCATGATCGCGATCGCGCGCCACGAAATCCCGCATGTGTTCGGCGCCGAAACGCTTGCCGAAGCAGAGATTGCCGCGAAGCTGCCGCTGACCCCCGACGGCCGCGAGGATCTGCGCGCGCTGCCGATCGTCGCGATCGACCCGATCGACGCGCGCGACCATGACGATGCGGTGTGGGCCGAGCCCGACACCGATGGAGCGAACAAGGGCGGTTTCCGTGCGATCGTCGCGATCGCCGATGTCAGCTATTATGTCCGCCCCGACAGCGCGCTCGACCGCGAGGCGCGGCGGCGCGGCAACAGCGTCTATTTTCCCGACCAGGTCGTCCCAATGCTCCCCGAAACGCTGTCGGCGGGCGTTTGCTCGCTGAAAGCGGGGCAGGACCGGGCGGCGCTGGCGTGCCATCTGGTCATCGACAAGCAGGGCAAGGTGACATCATGGCGGTTTACGCGCGCGCTGGTGCGGCTGCGCGCGAACATTGCCTATGAGCATGCGCAAGCGGCGTATGATGCGATCCTCCCCGGAACGGGGAGGGGGACCAGCGAAGCTGGTGGAGGGGCAGGTGAGGCCAATCCTACCCCCGAGGCATCGCGTAAACCGCCTGTGCCCCTCCACCATCCTGCGGATGGTCCCCCTCCCCCGGTGGGGGAGGATCTTTTGCCCGCTCTCCAAAACCTGTGGGCTTGCTGGGGGCTGCTGGCAAAAGCCCGCGCCGCCCGCGCGCCGCTCGACCTCGACCTGCCCGAACGGCAGGTGATCCTCGACGAGGCGGGCGGGATCGCCGAAATCCGCGTCCGCGACCGGCTCGATTCGATGCGGCTGATCGAGGATTACATGATCGCGGCCAACGTCGCGGCGGCAAAAGCGCTTGAGGCGAAGAAATCGCCGGTGATGTACCGCATCCATGAGCCGCCGAGCCGTGAGAAGCTGGTCAGCCTCAAGGATTATCTCGAAACCTTTGAACAGAGTTTCGCGCTGGGGCAGGTCATCACGCCCGCGGTGTTCAACCGGCTGATCGACGGCTTTTCGCAAGACGACCGCTTGCCCGAGATCATGCAGGCCATCCTGCGCAGCCAGACGCAGGCCTATTACGGCCCCGCCAATGCGGGCCATTTCGGTTTGGCACTCGGCAGCTACGCGCATTTTACCTCGCCGATCCGGCGCTACGCCGACCTCATCGTCCACCGGGCGCTCGTCGATAGCTACAAGCTGGAGGTTCCTGGCAAGCCCAAGGGGCTGCCCGAGCGCACCGGGCTGGGCGAAGCCGACGCCAAGGGGCTGTCGCGCATCGGCGAGGCGATCAGTGCCTTGGAACGTCGCGCGATGGAGGCGGAGCGCGAGACGGTCGATCGCTATGTCGCGGCCTATCTGGCGAACAAGAAGGGGGCGATCGTCCAGGCGCGCATCACCGGGGTCCAGCCGTTCGGTTTCTTCGCCACGGTCGACGGGCTGGGCGGCGATGGGCTGGTGCCGGTTTCGACTTTGGGTAACGAGCGTTTCTTTTATGACGAAAAGGCGCGGACGCTCGACAGCGAACATGGGCGCGTCAGTTTCACCACCGGCGAGCGGCTCGACCTGCGCTTAGTCGACGCCAATCCGATCAGCGGCGCGCTGCGCTTTGAACTGCCCGATGCGCCCGAGGGCGGCTATCGCAACCGCGCGCCGAGGCACGATGGGGTGAAGGACAAGGCGGGCAAGCATGTCGTTGGCAAGCGCGGGCGCCCGGCGAACATCAAGCACAAGGGGCGGCGGCGCTGAATCCCCCTCCCTGCAAGGGAGGGGTTAGGGCTGGGTGCGAGCGCAGCGAGCCGCACTGCCGTCGCTGACCCACCCCCGGCCCCTCCCTTGCAGGGAGGGGAGATTACTTCCCCGCCAATTTCTGCAACAACGCCGCACTCTCGGCATCCGCCGGAAAAAACGCCTCGATCGCCAGCTCCGACAGCGTGATATCGACCGGCGTCCCGAAAATCGTCACCGTCGATATAAACGAAATGCGCCCCGCATCGGTGTTCAGGATCAGCGGCACCGCGATGCTGCTGGCATGGGTGTCGCGATGCGCGGCGCTGTGGTCGTCGCTCCGCACCGCATAGCCCGCCAGCTCGTCGCGTAGCGCAATCAGTCCCGCATCGCCGCTCGACGCGATCTGGGCGTCCATCCGCTCCAATATATGCGCGCGCCATTCGCCATAGTTGACGATCTGCGGCGCCAGCCCTTCGGGATGCAGCGCGATGCGCAGCACATTGACGGGCGGCGCCAGCAGGGCAGGGGACACCTGCGCGGTCAGGATGGCAATCGCCTGGTTCGCCGCAATCATGTTCCAGTGGCGATCGACCGCCAGCGCCGGATAGGGCTCATGACCCTTCAGCACGTGCGCGACGATCGCGCGCACCCCTGCCATTTCTGGGCTGTCGAGCGGGCGTTCCTGATAGTCGGGGGCGTAACCGGCAGCGAGGAGCAGCGCGTTGCGTGCGCGGTGCGGGACTTCCAAGCAGTCGGCGATCCGCTGCAACATCTGCGCGCTGGGTTTGGACCGGCCCGTTTCGATAAAGCTGAGGTGTCGGGTCGAGATGTCGGTATCGAGCGCCAGGTCCATCTGGCTCATCCGGCGGCGGCTGCGCCATTCGCGAAGTTGGGTGCCGAGCGGTGCGGGTTGCATCATTATCTCCTTTGCCGCGAGAGCTATACCCCGGCTTTCGGCTTTTCCATTACCTCACGCGTAATCGACGGGCCGCATTTTCGGCGGCAGATGGAGCGGGTCGTCCAAAAAGGAGAAGCCCAATGTCCCTCTTCACTCTCAAGAACACGCTGATCATCGACGCCATCACCTGCACCGGATTGTTCGTTTTTTGCGTCTTTGCGACTGCGACGGTCGCCACCCTGCTCGGCCTCCCCTCCGAACTGGTGACCGTCGCGGGCTGGATCGGGCTGCCGTCGGCGCTGCTGATGCTGTTCGTCGCCAGCCAGAAAGTGCCGAACAAGGGTCTGGCGAACCTGATCGCGGTCGGTAACCTCGGCTGGGTCATCGCCAGCTTCGCCGTGCTGGCGATGTTCGCAGGCCAGATGACCGCGATCGGCATTGTGGTCGTGATCGTTCAGGCGATCGGCGTGCTGGTTTTCGCGATCTATGAAGCGAAGGGCGCGGCGACGCTGCCGCGCACGATTACCGTCTAACTCAGCGCATCGAGCCGGGCGAGGTCGATCCCGCCCGGCACGATCATCACCGGGCAGGGCAAAGTTCCAGCGTCCTGTCCGGTGAAATGCGCGACCAGCGGCCCCGGCGCACCATTCGCGGCGGTGGCCAGCACCAGCGCCGCGATCTCGTCGCTCGCGTTGATGACTTCGCGCACGACATCGGCGGGCTTGCCCGATTTCACCATGATCTGCGGCGTCACCCCCGCTTCCTGCACCACCGCATCGGCGGCGGCGGCGACCAGTTCCTCGGCATGTTCGCGCGCTTCGGCCTCGATCGTCGCCTGCACGGCGCCAAAGGCGACAAAGTCCTGCGGCGTCACGATCGCCAGCACCGCGACCCCGCCGCCGGTCCGCGCAGCGCGGCGCGCGGCAAAGCGCAGCGCCAGCGACGCCTCGGGACTGTCGTCGATCACCACCAGATATGTCCGCATCGCCCCGACCCCCTATGCTTTTTGTGCGTGGAGAGTGCGTCACATTCGTATGAAAGGCAAGTTTGCCCCGCTGGACCTTGACCGCCACAATGCTTAAGGCGAGGAACAAGCCGTAGCGGCAGGCACCGCCTGCAAGACTGACAGGGAACATGCCGAACCATGCCAATCGAACTGAAAATGCCCGCCCTCTCGCCGACGATGGAGGAAGGCACGCTGGCCAAATGGCTGGTCAAGGAAGGTGATGCCGTCAAATCGGGTGACCTTTTGGCTGAGATCGAAACCGACAAGGCGACGATGGAATTCGAAGCGATCGACGAGGGCGTGGTGAGCCAGATCCTGGTCGCTGAGGGGACCGACGGGGTGAAGGTCGGCACCGTGATCGCGGTGATTACGGGTGAGGGTGAGGGTGAGGATGCGGGCGCGAAGGCGGCTCCGACGCCTGCTGCCAAGGAAGAGGTGAAGGCCGCGGAACCCCAAGACGTCGCCCCCGCGAAGGCGGGGGCCGCTAGCGTTAGCGCCCCAACTCCAGCGGCCCCCGCCTCCGCGAGGGCGACGGAAAAGGCCCCTCCCGCTCCCGCTAAGTCGGGCGACCGCATCAAGGCCAGCCCGCTCGCCAAGCGCCTCGCCGCCGAGCGCGGCATCGACCTGGCAACGATCACCGGCACCGGCCCCGGCGGCCGCATCGTCAAGGACGACCTCGACGGCGCCCCGGCCGGTGCCGCTACGCCCGCAGCCGCTGCCAGCGCAGCCGCTCCTGCGGCCCCTGCGCCCGCAGCAACTTCGGCTCCTGCCACCGCCGGTCCGATCCCCGATTTCGGCATCCCGCACGAAGACACCAAACTCAGCGGCATGCGCAAGACGATCGCGCGCCGCCTGACCCAGTCGATGCAGGAAGCGCCGCACATCTACCTGACCGTCGACATCCGCCTCGACGCGCTGCTCAAGCTGCGCGGCGAGCTCAACGCCAGCCTCGAAAGCCGCGGGGTCAAGCTCAGCGTCAATGACATGCTGATCAAGGCGCTCGCGGTCGCGCTCGAACGCGTCCCCGCGTGCAACGTCAGCTTCGGCGGCGACGTGATGCGCCAGTACAGCCGTGCCGACATCTCGGTCGCGGTCAGCATCCCCGGCGGGCTGATCACCCCGATCATCACCGATGCGGGCGGCAAGTCGATGTCGAAAATCTCGACCGAAATGTCCGAGCTCGCCGCGAAGGCGAAGGAAGGCAAGCTCCAGCCCGCTGAATATCAGGGCGGCACCGCCTCGATCTCGAACATGGGCATGATGGGGATCAAGCAGTTCACCGCGGTGATCAACCCGCCGCAGGCGATGATCATGGCGATCGGCGCGGGCGAGAAGCGGCCCTATGTCGTCGACGACGCGCTGGCGATCGCAACCGTCATGTCGGCAACGGGTAGCTTCGACCACCGCGCGATCGACGGCGCCGATGGCGCGCTGCTGATGAAGACGTTCAAGGAACTGGTGGAGAACCCGCTGGGGTTGGTGGCGTAAAATGTCCGCGAAGGGCCAAAGCCCCTCTCCCCTTGCGGGAGAGGGGTTGGGGTGTGGGGTCCGCGCCGCGTCTGCGGCGCATAAGACGGTAACCGACGTTCTCGCCCGCAAAGCCCTTTTGCTGGAACGCGCCCGCGCGATGCGCTCCAACCCCACCGATGCCGAACGTCGCCTCTGGTCGATCCTGCGTGCCAAGCGATTGGCCGACCTGCGATGGCGGCGGCAGGTCATAATCGACGACCTCTACATCGCCGACTTCATCTGCTTCGAACATCGGCTGATCGTTGAAGCCGACGGCGGGCAACATGCCGAGAATCCTCATGACTCCGACCGCGATAACTATCTGACCGGACGAGGTTTCCGCATCCTGCGCTTCTGGAACAACGACATCCTCGCCAACAGCGAGGGTGTCATCGCGAGCATATTGGATGCCATCGATTCTTCTGGCGCGCAGACGCGCGCCGACCCCACACCCCAACCCCTCTCCCGCAAGGGGAGAGGGGCTTTTGAAGGAGCCCATAATGGCTGACACCAACTACGACCTCATCGTCCTCGGCTCGGGTCCCGGCGGCTATGTCGCGGCGATCCGCGCGGCGCAGCTTGGGCTGAAAACCGCGATCGTCGAGCGCGAGAATCTGGGCGGCATCTGCCTCAACTGGGGCTGTATCCCGACCAAGGCGCTGCTGCGGTCGGCCGAAATCTATCATTATATGCAGCATGCGGGCGATTATGGCCTGATTGCGCAGCAGATTAGCGCTGACATCGATGCGGTCGTGAAGCGCAGCCGCGGCGTCGCAAAACAGCTGAGCCAGGGCGTCGCCTTCCTGATGAAGAAGCACAAGATCACCGTCCATATGGGCGAGGGCAAGCTGACCGCAGCGCCTAACGGTGGTTTGGGCAAGCTCGAAGTCAAAGGCGAGAAGGGGACCGAAACCCTCAGCGCCAAGAACATCATCGTCGCCACCGGCGCCCGCGCGCGCGACCTGCCGTTCGCGCCTGCCGACGGCAAGCGCATCTGGACCTATCGCCACGCGCTGGTCCCGCCCGAAATGCCCAAGAAATTGCTCGTCATCGGATCGGGCGCAATCGGGATCGAATTTGCGAGCTTCTACAGCGACATGGGCGCCGATGTGACCGTGGTCGAAATGCTCGACCGCTTGGTCCCCGTCGAGGATGCCGATGTGTCGGCGTTCCTTGAAAAGCAGCTCAAGAAGCAGGGCATGACGATCTTCACCGGCGCCGGCGTCGAGGAACTCAAAGCCACCGCAACCGGCGTCACCGCGAAGATCAAGACCAAGGACGGCAAGACCGAAAGCGCCGAATTCAGCCACGCGATCGTTGCGATCGGTATCGTCCCGAATACCGAGAATATCGGCCTCGAAGCGCTCGGCGTAAAGACGACCAAGGGGCATATCGACACCGACGCGATGTGCCGCACCAACGTCCCCGGCATCTGGGCAATCGGCGACGTCACCGCGCCGCCGTGGCTCGCGCACAAGGCGATGCACGAATCGGTCATCTCGGTTGAGGCGATTGCGGGCAACCACCCGCACGCGATGGACCCGCGCAACATCCCCGGCTGCACCTATTGCCGCCCGCAAATCGCCAGCGTCGGCCTGACCGAGGCGAAGGCCAAGGAGCTGGGGTATGAGGTCAAGGCGGGCACCTTCCCCTTCATCGGCAACGGCAAGGCGATCGCGCTCGGCGAATCCGAAGGCTTCACCAAGACCGTGTTCGACGCCAAGACCGGCGAGCTGCTCGGCGCCCATATGATCGGCGCCGAGGTCACCGAACTGATCCAGGGCTACACGATCGGCAAGACCGCCGAACTGGTCGAGGATGATTTCATCGGCACCGTCTTCCCGCATCCGACGCTCAGCGAAACGATGCACGAGGGTGTGCTGGCGGCGTTCGGGCGGCCGCTGCACATCTAGTAGTCGACGTCAGGGGCGGGAGAGGGATGGACCGGTGCGCCACCGCGCCTTGCGTTCTTCGCCCGCGCCTTTCAACGTGGTAGACCGTGATCCAAATCAGGCCGCCCTCTTGAATCCTACGATCCTGCATTTTTCGCGTGCCGGAAGCGCGTTTAAGGCGTTGGTCTTTGCAATCATGACGGTGGCGGCCTTTTCGTTGGCGTTCGCGTTGCTGGACGAGCGAAATGATCGCGCGCTGACGACGCAGGTGCTTCCGGGCGGGCTGGTACTGCCAACGCCGGCGCCACGTCCCGATCCATTTCTGGTCCTTAAAATACCCCTGCTGCTGGGGGCGGGTGCGGTCAGTCTCTTTTACGTCGGGCGCTATGCAAAGCGTGCGTTCACCCGCGCGGTGGCGATCAAGATCGAAGGCGGCCGACTGCATTTTCACCCAAGCTTTGGCGCGATGCCCGACCAGTTGCCTGTCGATCATATCGATGCGGCGATCTTCGATCGTGCCGATCGCCTGCCCGAAACAGCAGGGTTGGCGATGCTCGGCATCGGTTCCAACGCGGCGAAATTCGGCGCCAGAACCCGGCACGGCCTCTATTTGCACTATCGGTCGGGCTCAAAAAGCGGCGAAGCGCGTGTGATCGACAACGACGTCGAAGGCGGAACCGAGCAGCTTCGACGCTTTGCCGCGCAGGTTGAAATCTGGCGCCGGGCGCACACGCGCATCAATCGCTGACGGCGGTTTGTTGCGCTGCGGGCAGGCTTTGGCCATAGACGATGGCGTGAACACCGCTCCCAACCGCACCGCCATCATCCGTAACGCCCTGATCGCCTCGCTCTTGCTGTTCGTGCTCGTCAGCGCCGTCGTGATGGCGGGGTTGGTCGATGGCCTCGACCGGCAGATCAGCGCTGCGCTGGTGATGACGGTGGACAACGCGCCGCGCTGGTGGATCTTGTTTATGCAGGGGGTCAGTTGGATTGGCGGCGGTTTGCCGCGCTGGGGGATCGTCATCCTGCTCTGCGCGCTGGTCTGGCATTGGTGCGGACCGCGCTGCGCGGCGGCGCTGGGCGGGGCGTCATTGCTGGCCAATTTCGCCTCGAGCGTGCTGAAAATATCCTTCGGGCGCCCGCGCCCCGATCTGGTGCCGCATCTCGACCATGTCGGCAGTGCTGCCTACCCCAGCGGCCATGCGACGAGCGCCGCGGTCGTCTATCTCCTGCTCGCATGGCTGGCGCCGCAGCGCTGGCGCGCCGCAGCCTGCGCGCTCGCGGCGTCGATGATTATCCTCAATGCCTTCTCGCGCATCATGCTGGGCGTGCATTGGGCCAGCGACATCGTCGGCGGGACGTTGCTCGGCACTGCCTTTGCGCTGGCCGCAGCATGGTGGGTTGGCCCGCGTAGCGCGCCCGAAATCGGCGCGCTAAGGGAAAAGTAAGCTCTCGCTGCTATCAACGCCCCCGGATTTTCGGGAGCTTCGGCATGAATACATCCCTTGGCAAAGTGCTTGGCATCATCGGCGGGCTCATCCCGCTCGTCTGGATCGGCTGGCTCCTGTACCATTTCGTCGGCGTCGGCGGCGGCACGGCTGAAGGCGTGGCGGGGATCGGGCTGGGGCCGACGGTCATCGGGCTGTCGCTCGTCGGCCTGTTGTTCGCGCTGCCGCTGATCATCAAATTGCTGCGCGCCGCGACCGGGGTGAACCGCGTCCCGGGCGCCAGCTTCGACGCGAAACTCAAGCCCGGCGAAGTCGTCGTCGAGCCCGAGTTCGACGCGGATGCGGCATTTGCCAGCTATATGCGGAAACGCGAAGCGGGCGTGGTGGGCGATGTGACGGTTGATCCTGCTGATCATAAGCCGCCAGCGCCCTTCGCCCCGCGCCCCGCAGGCTTCGGCCGCAAGACAATTTAGCCGCCGCTTCGCTCTCGACAGCCGCCCCTCAGAGGCTACGATAGGAGCATGGCTCAAGGCACCCATGATTTCGTCCCCGATCCGCGCAACGACGCGATCCTGATCAACGTCAACGGCACGCTGGTACCGCGCGCACAGGCAAGCGTGTCGGTGTTCGACAGCGGCTTCATGCTCGGCGACGGGGTTTGGGAAGGAATCCGCGTACACAAGGGGCGGATGGCCTTCCTTGATCAACATCTCGACCGGTTGTGGGAAGGCGCCAAGGCGATCGCGATGGACATCGGCATCGACCGCGCGGCGCTGACCCAGCGGCTCTACGATACCATTGATGGCAACGGCATGGACGCGTGCCACATCCGGTTGATGGTCACGCGCGGCATCCGCTCGACCCCCTATCAGGATCCGCGCGTCGTCATCTCGCCCGCGACGATCGTGATCATCGCCGAATATAAGGATCCGCTGCCCGCGACGGTCGAAAGGGGGCTGTCGCTGTTTACCGTACATGTGCGCCGCGGCGATCCGGCGGTACAGGATCCCAAGCTTAATTCGCATTCGAAGCTCAACTGCATCACCGCGTGTATCCAGGCGGCGCAGGCGGGCGCCGACGAGGCGTTGATGCTCGACCCGAACGGCTTTGTCGCGACGTGCAATTCGACCCATTTCTTCATCATTCGCAAGGGCGAGGTGTGGACGTCGAGCGGCGATTATTGCCTCGCCGGGATCACGCGCAGCAATGTCATCCGCATCTGCCGCGAGAATGACATTCCGGTGTTCGAAAAGAATTTTTCGCTGACCGAGGTTCATGGCGCCGATGAGGCATTTGTGACTGGCACCTTTGCGGGGGTGGTCCCTGCGCACACGATCGATGGGCGTGTGCTGACCGAGGGGCGCGGGCCGATGGTCGAGCGGTTGCAGGGGTTGTACAAGGCGTTGATCGAGCGTGACATTGCGGGGCGCGACCGGCCTTGAGCAAATGCTTCCTTTTCCCGTTCGTGTCGAGCGAAGTCGAGACACCGTGCAGGCCGGACGGGCGTCTCGACTTCGCTCGACGCGAACGGCAGGAGTTGTGACAAGATGACGATCCGTGTCGCGATGTGGTCGGGGCCGCGCAATTTGTCGACCGCGATGATGCGCAGCTTTGGCAGCCGCGCTGATACCCATGTCAGCGACGAGCCCTTCTATGGCGCCTATCTGAAAGCAACCGGCGATCCGCAGCCAATGATGGACGAGGTCATGGCCTCGATGGATTGCGACTGGCATGGCGTTGCGCGCAGCATGATCGGCCCCAACCCCGCGGACACGTCGATCTGGTATCAGAAGCATATGGCGCACCACATGGTCGGTCCGATCGCGCATGACGACCTGCCGGGGTTGCGCCACGCCTTCCTGATCCGCGACCCGGCGCGCGTCGTCGCAAGCTATGCGGCCAAGCGCGTGGCAGTGCGCCCCGACCATCTGGGGACCGACAAGCAGGTTGAATTTTTCGACCGCGAGGCGGACCGCCTGGGCCACGCGCCGCCGGTGATCGACAGCGCCGACATCTTGCGCGATCCCCCCGCGATGCTGCAGAAATTATGCGGTGCGCTGGGGATTGAATGGGATCCGGCGATGCTGCGGTGGGAGGCCGGGTTGCGCCCGACCGATGGCGTCTGGGCGCCGCATTGGTACGATGCGGTGGCATCGAGCACCGGCTTTGGCGCGCCCGACAAGCCGCAGCCCGACTTGACGCCGGAGGCCCAAAGCGTCGCCGACGCTTGCCGACCGGGCTACGACTATCTGGCGCAGCACAAGATTCCGCTGTCCTAATTTTATCGCCTTTGCCATCATGGTGAAGGGCACCAACAACAGGGCGGGTCAACCATGCAATCGCGAGTGAAGTTCGGCAGTTTTCTGCGGGGAATCGGTTTGGGCTCGGCGGCGCTGTTTGCCGTCTCGGCGGCAGCGCAGGCACCTGCGGGTCAAACCGTCATCACCGCCGCGCGCTATGTCGACGTGTTGACCGGCAAGACGGTCGAATATCCAGCGATCTTTGTTGGCGCCGATGGCCGCATCACCAATATCGCCGATGCGCGCGTCATCAAATGGGGCAGCGACGTCAAGCATATCAATCTCGGCGACAAGACGCTGGTCCCCGGCCTGATCGATATGCACGTCCACCTCGACGGACCCGCCGACATCGGCGGATATCGCGGGCTGGAGTTTACCGACAGTTTCTGGGGCATGACTGCGGTCAAAAATGCGCGTGACATGCTTGAAGCCGGGTTCACCACCGTGCGTAACGTCGGATCGGGTGACCGCAACGACATCGGGCTGAAGCAGGCGATTGACGCGGGCTATGCGGTCGGGCCGCGCATTGTCCCCGCCGGCTATGCACTGGGCGCGACCGGCGGTCATTGCGACAGCACCTTTCTGCCGCCCAGCCTGGAAAAGAAGGACGGCAAGGAAGAGGGCATCGGCGATAACCCGGAAGAACTGCGCTATCAGGTACGGCGGCAGCGCAAATATGGCGCCGAAGTGATCAAGGTGTGCGCGACCGGCGGCGTCTTTTCGCGCAATACCGAACCGGGTCAGTTGCAGGTGCCCGAGAGTGAGCTGCGCGCGATCGCCGACGAGGCGCGTCAATGGGGACTGCGCGTTGCCGCCCACGCGCATGGCGGCGCAGGCATCCGCGCCGCGATTGCCGCCGGGATCGATACGATCGAACATGCCAGCCTGGTCGATGACGAGGGAATCCGCATGGCGGTGGCGCGCAAACAGCCGGTGTGGTTCGCGATGGACATCTTCAACACCGAATATACGCAGGCCGAGGGCGCGAAGAACGGCGTGCTCGAGGATAATCTGCGCAAGGATCGGGAAATCGCGCAGATCCAGCGCGACAATTTCCGCAAGGCGCACCGTGCCGGGGTACGGATGGTGTTCGCGTCCGACGCTGGCGTGATGGCGCACGGACAAGTCGGCGGCCAGTTTCGCGTCATGGTCGAATATGGGATGACCCCGCTGCAAGCGATCCAGGCCGCGACGAAGAACGCCGCCGAAGCGCTGGGGCGCGAAAAGGATGTCGGGGCGATTGCGGTGGGGCGTTATGCCGACATCGTGGCGGTTGATGGTGACCCGCTGGCCGACGTGCGGCAGCTGGAAAGCGTCGATGCCGTGGTCAAGGGCGGGGTGCTGGTCAAGGGGGAATAACTTTTTGCCATCGTCATCCCGGCCTTCGCCGGGATGGCTGGAAAATGTTTTGGATCTCAATACACCACCAGCTTGTCCACGATCGCGTCGCGCATCTCGGGCGTGAAGTTCAACACCGCTTCGGCGTAGGTCGCGACATCGCCGTGATCGCGGCGCACTGTCACCAGCGCGGCGTCGAGATAGGCGGGGTTGACCGACATCAGCGCGCGGATCGCGTCGTCTTGGATTTCGGCGCCGTAGCGCGAGCGGATATGCGCAGCGCCCTGCGCGATCCGCTCCTCGATCTTGCCTGCAGTGTTGGTGAGCAGATAATCGTGCATCAGATCGTCCTCATGCACCCCAAGCAGGCGGTGGACGACGGCAACGGCAAAGCCTGTGCGGTCCTTGCCTGCCACGCAGTGTACCAGGCTGGGCGCGTCATATTCGGCCAGCGCGGCAAGATAGAGCCGCAGCGTCGCGACAAGCGCGGGCCGGTAAGGCATCCCGGCATAGGTATCGATCATCCGCGCGCGCGCCGTTTCGACATCGATCGCGCCGCCCGCGGCCTGAAGATGCGGGGCGAGGCCTGCCGTCACGCCGCCCGCGAAGAGGACCCTCGCCGAAAAATTTTCCGACCGGCGGCACGGGTGCATCTCGCGCTCGTCGTCGCCGCGCAGATCGATGATCGTTTCGAGCCGGAGCGCATCGAGCGTCGCCAGATCTTCGTCGGTCGCTGCTTCGTGATGCGCCGAGCGCCACAGCACGCCCTCGCGCAGCCGCCCGCCGCCCTCGACCTTATAGCCGCCATAATCGCGGAAATTGTGGATGCCGGTCAGGGGCAGGACGCGCTCGGCCATCATGGTCATTCTCCTGTAAACACCGGCGGGCGCTTTTCGACGAAGGCATTGATCGCCTCCCGATTATCGGCCGTCTCGTGCACGATCGCCTGATAGGCGGCGCTGAGCTCCAATATGTCGCTCATCCGGCTATGCTGCGCCTCGCGGAGCAAGCGCTTGGTCAGGCGCAGCGCGCGCGGCGGATTGCACACGATCCGTTCGGCAATCGCCACGGCGCGGTCGAGCAGTTCCGCGTCGGGGACGACGTCCGTAACCAGACCATATTCCTTTGCCTGGGCTGCGTCAAAGCGGTCGCCGGTCAGGAACAATTCGGCGGCGCGGGGATAACCCAGCACGTTCTGTAACAGCCAGGCACCGCCGTCGCCGGGGACGATCCCGACCTTGATGAAACTGCACGCGAATTTGGCGCTTTCCGCGGCGATGCGGATGTCGCAGGTGCAGGCGAGGTCGCAACCGAGGCCGATGGCATGACCGTTGACCGCGGCAATCATCGGCACTTCGCAATCCATCAGCGCGCGGATCACCGCCTGCACGCCCTTGCGATAATTGGTGCGGGTGGAGTCGGGCTGGTCGAGCACGCCGATCCCGGTGCGGTCCTGCATCCCTTTCAGGTTCCCGCCGGCGCTGAAAGCTTTGCCGCTGCCGGTCAGGATGATCGCGCTGACGCCGCGATCGTCGCCGAGGGTGCGGAGTGTGTCGATGATATCCTGGCAGTCTTCGTGGGTGCCGATCGCGTTCATACTCTCAGGTTTGATCATGGTCAGGATCGCAATCTTGCCCCGCCGCTCGACACTCAAAAACTCGCCCATGATCAAAATTCCTTTCCTGTTGGCAAAGGCTATTGCATGGCTGTCGGGACATGCAAGGCTTTGCACTCTATCCTTTCGATCCACCCGGCGACGTCGCGGCACTGCGCACCGACTTGCGGGCATGGCTTGCGGTGAACCAGCCGCAGGGCGACATCGTCGCGCGCGCCAATTGTTGGGCAAGCTTCGATGCCGACTTCAGTCGTGCGCTCGGCGCTGCCGGTTACATCGGGATGACATTGCCGACGCGGTACGGCGGCGGTGATCGACATCCGCTGGAACGCTATGTGGTGATCGAGGAATTGCTGGCGGCGGGCGCCCCGGTCGGCGCGCACTGGATCGCCGATCGCCAGACCGGGCCGCTGATCGTGCGGTACGGCAGCACTGAACAGTGCGAGCGATACCTGCCGGGGATCGTGCGCGGTGAGCTCTATGCCTGCATCGGCCTGTCCGAGCCGGGAGCCGGGTCGGACCTTGCTGCTGTTCGGACCACGGCGCGGGAAACGACCGAGGGCTGGCGCATCAATGGCCAGAAAATCTGGACCACCGGCGCGCATTTCTCGCACATCATGCTGTCGCTTGTTCGCACCGAAGAGGGCAGCGAGCGCAACGCCGGGTTGAGTCAGCTGCTGATCGAACTCGACACCCCCGGCATCACGATCCGCCCGATCATCGACATGGCGGGGCACCATGATTTTAACGAGGTGTTTTTTGACGATGTTCTGGTGCCGCGCGGCGCACTGGTCGGCACGCGCGGGCAGGGGTGGCAGCAGGTCACCGCCGAGCTGGGTCTCGAACGCTCGGGCCCCGAGCGATATTTGTCGAGCCATGCGCTGTTCGCGGCGCTGATCGATGCGGCGGGCGCCGATCCCGAACCGGCGGTCGCCGTGCTGATCGGCGAACTCACCGCCGAAATGTGGACACTGCGGCAATTGTCGATGTCGACCGCAGCGAAACTGGCGGCGGGCGAGGATCCGATGGTCGAGGCGTCGGTGGTCAAGGAATTGGGCAATGCGTTCGAACAGGACATGCCGCGCCGTGTGCAGGCGATCGTCGATTGCCCTTGGGATGATCCGAGCGACCTTGGCCGCTTGCTGCGCGCCTTGCTGATCGCATCGCCCAGCTTTTCGCTGCGTGGCGGAACGCGCGAAGTAATCCGCGGGATCATCGCACGCGGACTGGGCCTGCGATGAGCGCGGCGCGCGAGATGCTGTGCGACACCGCGCGCGCGGTGTTCGCCGAGGCGGCCATGGCGGGGATTGCGCCCGTCGAAGAGGCGGGTTTTGCGTTGCTGCTTGTCTCAGAGGAAAAAGGCGGTTTCGGCGGCGATTGGGGCGATGCCAACGCAGTGCTTCAGCTTGCCGGGGTCATGGTCCCCGATTTGCCAGTAGCTGGGTTGATTGCCGGCAACGCCTTGCAACCTGCTGCGACCGTAAGCCTGATGGCCGGGGGGATGGGTCAAGCGCTCACCCTGTCGATCGAGCATGTGAACACGCGCCAGCAATTCGGGCGGCCGCTGGGCAAGTTTCAGGCGGTGCAGCAATCGTTGGCGGTGATGGCGTGCGAGGTGCGCGCGGTGGAAGCGGCAGCGGGGGCGTTGGCGGCGCGGCTGGATGCCGTCGATCTTGATCCTGCCGCGGCAGATTTCGAGATCGCGGCGGCGAAGTTGCGCGCCAACCGGGCGGTGGGCGTTGTCACGTCGATCGCGCATCAGGTCCACGGCGCGATCGGCTTTACCTATGAGTATGAGCTTCACCGAGTCACGGTGCCGCTGATGCGGTGGCGCGGCGAGCATGGGAATGATGCGTATTGGGCGGCGAAGTTGGGGCGGCAGGTCGCTGGACTTGGTGGGCGCGGGCTATGGGAGGCATTGACCGCGCGGTGATTTAGCCGTCATTGCGAGCGCGGCGAAGCAATCCAGAGCCAGCGTAAACGGCTCTGGATTGCTTCGCTGCGCTTGCAATGACGAATTTTTAGCGCACAGCGCCGCCTTCGCGCAGCGCTGCAATCTTGTTCAAGTCATAACCCAGCGCCGATAGCACGGCATCGCCATCGGCGCCGACCACCGGAGCCGCGCGCGGGGTGTCGTTGATCGTCGCCGAATAGCGCGGTGCGGGGGCCGGCTGGACCGCGCCGCCGATTTCCACGAACGTTTCGCGCGCCACATTGTGCGGGTGCTGCGGGGCCTCGCTCAACGACAGGATCGGCGCAAAGCAGACGTCGGTCATTTCCATAACCGCGCACCATTCGTCGCGGGTCTTGGTCTTGAACAGCGCCGTCAGCTTCTCCTTGAGCGGACCCCATTGTGACGGGTCCATTTGCGCGTCGAAATCGGGATCATTGGTCAGCCCCGTCTTTTCACGCAGCAGCGCATAAAATTGTGGTTCGATCGACCCGATCGAGATAAATTTACCGTCGGCGCAGATATAGCTGTCATAGAAATGCGCGCCGCCGTCGAGCATATTGGCTCCCGCTTCGTCCTTCAGCCGCCCCATCGCGTTGAAACCCCACGTCATGCCCGCGAGCAGTGCCGAGCCGTCGGTCATCGCACAATCGATCACCTGACCTTCGCCGGTGCGCGCCGCATGGACAAGCGCGCTCACCATACCGAACGCCAGCATCATCCCGCCGCCGCCGAAATCGCCGACGTAATTGACTGGCGGCACCGGCTTTTCGCCTGCGCGCCCGATGCCGTGAAGAACCCCCGACAATGCGATGTAATTGATGTCGTGGCCGGCCGACTGCGCGTAGGGGCCGAACTGCCCCCAACCGGTCATGCGTCCGTAAACCAGCTTGGGATTATCGGCGAGGAGCACGTCGGGACCCAACCCCAGCCGTTCCATCACGCCGGGGCGATAGCCCTCGATAATGCCGTCAGCGCCTTTGCAGAGGTCGCGCGCGATCGCCACCGCATCGGGGTTCTTCATATCGAGCGCGATCGACGTCCGGTTGCGGCTGAGCGGATCGCGCGGGTCCATGAAACCGCCTGGACGATCGATACGGATTACCTCTGCACCATGATCGGCCAGCATCATCCCGCAAAAGGGGCCGGGACCGATGCCGGCAAACTCGACGATTTTGATTCCGCGCAACGGACCTGACATAATGTTCTCCCTATTTGCTCTATTCGATGTCGGGCAGCTACCGTTGCCCGATTGTCTTTGAAGTGTCCCAAAGCGACTTTAGCGCGTCGTTGAATACGAAGGAGAGTTTCCCGCCATGCTGAATCGCCGCCAATTTTCCATGACCGCTTTCGCTTTTGCGGGTCTTGCGGTGCAGAGCCGCGCCGCTGCGGGTGGACTGATGGCGACGGCGTCCGGCTATGGCCCGCTGCAAAAAGACCCTGCTGGACTGATCGACCTGCCGCCCGGATTTTCCTATCAGATTATCTCGCAGCTCGGCGAGCCAATGAGCGACGGTTATCGCGTGCCCGATCGCGCCGACGGCATGGGTTGCTTCCGGCTGGGTGGCGGAAAGCTGGCGCTGGTGCGCAATCACGAGCTGGGACCAAAGCATGTTTCCACTGGCCCCCTGAACGCGGGCGCGGCGGTGCCTGAAGGAACGTTCGATCGCGTTGGAGATGCCGCGATCCCAGGTGGCACGACGACGCTGGTCCTTGATGGCAACACGCTGGCGGTCGAAAAGCAATATCTCAGCTTGCTCGGCACGATCCGCAATTGCGCCGGCGGGGTGACGCCGTGGAACAGCTGGCTGTCGTGTGAAGAAAGCGTCGCCGGCCCCGCCGACGGCGTCGGCCAGCCGCATGGCTGGATTTTCGACGTGCCTGCCGATGCCGGCAAGCTCGTCAAGGCCGAGCCGCTGAAAGCCATGGGCCGTTTCGTACGCGAGGCCGCTGTCGTCGATCCGCGTACCGGCATCGTCTATATGACCGAGGATCGCGACGACAGCCTGTTCTACCGCTTCCTGCCCGACGTTCCTGGCTCGCTCGCTCGCGGCGGACGATTGCAGGCGCTGGCCTTCTTCGACAAAAACATCGCGGACAGCCGCAACTGGACGATGCCTGCGATGCAGCCGGGAAGCTGGCATTTTGTCGACTGGATCGACCTCAACGACCCCGAAAGCCCCGCCGACGATTTGCGCCTGCGCGGTGCAACCAGCGGCGCGGCCCGTTTTGCGCGCGGCGAGGGCATTCATTGGGGCGACAACGAGCTGTATTTCACCTGCACCTCGGGCGGGCCAGCGAAGCAAGGTCAGATCATGCGCTATCGCCCCTCGCATTATGAAGGGACGGCGCAGGAACGATCGAATCCCGGGCGGCTGCAATTGTTCCTCGAATCGACCGATCCCGCCCAATATAGTTACGGCGACAATCTGACCGTCGCACCCAACGGCCATCTGATCGTTTGCGAAGACCAATATGAGGACACGGTCGACAATCATCTGCGCGGGGTGACTCCCTATGGCGAGGTTTATGCCTTTGGCCGGATCCGGGTTCAGACCGAACCGGCGGGCGTTTGTTTCGCGCCCGACGGCAAGACCATGTTCGTGAACCTGTATAGTCCGACCAAAACCCTCGCAATTCGCGGCCCGTTCTGACCCGACGTGCTCAGATCCGTTCGATGATGATCGCGGGTGCCATGCCGCCCGCGGCGCACATGGTGACGAGGCCATAGCGACCGCCCGACCGTTCAAGCTCGTCGAGCGCAGTGCCGATCAGGATCGATCCGGTGGCGCCGATCGGATGGCCGAGCGCCATCGCACCGCCGTTGATGTTCACCTTTTCACGGTCAAGATCGAGATCGCGGATGAACTTTTCAGCGACAACGGCAAAGGCTTCGTTGATTTCCCAGACGTCGATGTCGTCCTTTGTGAGGCCTGCCTTTTCAAGCACCTTCTTCGCGGCGGGAACGGGGGCGTTGAGCATGAGCGTCGGATCGTCGCCGATATTGGCATAGGCGACCACGCGCGCACGGGGCTTCAGGCCATGCTTGTCGGCATAGTCCTTGGACGCGAGCAGGATCGCGGCGGCGCCATCGACAACGCCCGACGAGTTGCCGGCATGGTGGAAATGCTGGATTTCGACATCGGGATAGCGGCGGTTGATCTGCTTGCGGAAGGTGAAACCGCCGCCCAGGTCAAAATCGGCGAGCCCGGTGAAAGCGGGCTTAAGCGATGCCAGTCCTTCGGCAGTGGTTTCGGGACGCGGGAATTCTTCATGATCGAGCGCGACGCTGCCGTCGGGGTTAAGCACTGGGACGACCGATTTGGCAAAGCGACCTTCCTTGATTGCGCGGTCGGCGCGTTGCTGGCTGACCAGCGCGAGCGCGTCGAGCGCCTCGCGGCTGATCCCCTCGATCGTCGCGATCGCGTCGCCGCACACGCCTTGATGCGACTGGGGGTGAAGCTCGTCGAGCGCATCGTGACCCGATCCCATCAGCCGTGGCGGCAAGCCGGCGTTCGCTTGCTCGGCGGCATAGGCAGTGGTGTAGCTCATCATCTCGGTGCCGCCGGCGATGACGCAATCTTCCATGCCGCTCATCACGCTCGCTGCGGCGAGGTTGACCGACGTGATGCCGCCGCCGCAGAAGCGGTCGAGCGTCGTTCCCGATGCCTTGGTGTCATAGCCCGCGGACAGCGCGGCCATACGGCCAAGGTCGCCGCCCTGCTTGCCGTTCTGGCTCGACGTCGACCAGATGATGTCGTCGACGGACGCGGTATCGAGATTGTTGCGGTCCTTGATCGCCTTTAGCACCGTCGCGGCAAGATGCTGCGGGTGGAGGTGCGACAAAGCGCCCTTGCCGGGCTTGCCGACTCCGCGGGGGGTGCGGACGGCGTCGATGATATAGGCTTCGGCCATGGGATATTCCTTTCGGGGAGCGTTTAACGGGGAGCCATGCGGATCGCGCCGTCGAGGCGGACGGCCTGGCCGTTGAAATAGGTGTTGCGGATCATTTCCATCGCGAGGCTGGCATATTCCTCTGCCTTGCCGAGCCGCTTGGGGAAGGGGACCGAGGCTTCGAGGCTTTCCTTCACCTTCGGGTTCATGTTGCCGAGCAAGGGCGTACCGAAAACGCCGGGCATGATCGAATTGACCCGGATGCCCAAGTCCATCAGGTCGCGCGCCATCGGCAGCACCAGGCCGTTCACGCCCGCTTTCGCCGAGCCGTAGATGACCTGGCCGATCTGCGCGTCCTGCGCCGCAACCGAGGCAGTGTAGATGATCGCGCCGCGTTCGCCGTCTTCCATTTCAGGCAAGGTCGCCATGCCCTCGGCTGCGATCGATCCGATGCGATAGCTTGCAGTCAAGATGCCCGCCACGCCATAAGCATAATCCTCAGTCGGGGTGCGGCGGAAAGTCCGGGTTTCCTTGTCATAGGCGAGCGTTTTGCCGCGGCGCGAGGTCATTGCGCAGTGGACGCAAATGCGCTCCTGGCCATGCGCGGCGCGGGCCTTGGCATAGCCGTCCAAAACGGATTGCTCGTCGGTGATATCGACCTTGCAGAACAGCCCGCCGATCGTCGCGGCGACCTCTTCGCCGAGCGCCTCGTTGATGTCGAAAATCGCGACCTTCACGCCTGCTGCCGCCAGCGCTTCGGCGGTCGCAAGGCCTAGGCCCGATGCGCCGCCGGTAACGACCGCCGCGGTAGTGGAATCGAACTTCATGCGCTGCGCCTCCTCAGGCCGGAATCTGGTTGAACGGGATGCCCTTGTCGGGGCGATGGTCCTGCGGCAGTCCGAGCACCTTTTCGGCAATCGTATTGAGCAACGTCTCGTCCGACCCGCCGGCGATGCGGCCGGTCGGGGCGTTGATCCAGCTCGACGCCCAATCTTCCTTTTGCGAGGCATGTTCGTCGAAGGCAAAACCGTCGGTGCCCTGCAGGTCGATCGCGAGTTCTGACAGCTTCTGGCGCGAGCGGACCGCGACGAGTTTGTTGAGCGATCCCTCGGCGCCGGGGATCATCCCGGCCTGCATCATCAGCCGCGCGCGGACGTTGATCGAATCGAGCCCCGACCGCATCGCATGGTTGCGCGCGATCTGGTGCCGGATGCGGCCATCCTCGATCGCGGGCTTGCCATTGAGCAGCGTGTCTTTGGCCAGATCGACGAACAGGTCGAGGTGCGGGCCGAAGCCCGCGCTGTCGGTCGCGACATAGCGTTCTATCATCAAGGTCGTGATGGCGACGGCAAACCCGCCGCCGACAGGCGACATGCGGTGATCGTCGCTGATCTTCACATCGTCGAAGAACACCTCGTTGACGTGGCTGTCGCCGCCCGCAAGCTTGATCGGGCGGACGGTGACGCCCGGCGCTTTCATGTCGACCCAGAAATAGGTCAGCCCTTTGTGCTTGGGGACGGTCGGGTCGGTGCGCACGACGATGACACCATAGTCGCTGTAATGCGCCCAGCTCGTCCACACTTTCTGGCCGTTGATCTTCCACCCGTTGCCGTCGGGTTCGGCCTTGGTGCGCAGGCCCGCGAGATCCGAGCCACCCGAGGGTTCGGAGAACAGCTGGCACCAGATTTCTTCGCCTTGCAGCGCCTTGAGCACGCGTTCCTTGACGAAGTCCCGGTCGCTGCCGAACTGCATCAGCACCGGCACCGGCATGCCGAGCGAGATGCCGAAATAGAAATTGGGGAAACCGTGCTTCATTTCTTCGGCGTCGAAGGTGACTTTTTCGAGATGACCCAGCCCCTGACCGCCATATTCGGTTGGCCAGTTGATCCCGGCAAAGCCCGCGTCGAACTTCGCCTTTTGATAGCGGCGCCCAAGCTCAAGATCATCGGCTTCGGCCAGACCCTTGCGCGCCTCACGCCCATAGGTCGGCGCCATCGATTCGAGCCACGCGGCGGCCTTGGCGCGATAGGTTTCCAGATCGCTCATGCCGCTTCTCCTGCCAGCCGGTCGACGAGAACATCTTCCCAGAACAGGCTGCTGCCCTGCTCGATGGCTAAACTGCGCGCGCGGCGCATATGGAGGTGTAGCCCGAGATCCCAGGTCACGCCGATGCCGCCATGGATCTGCACACAGTCGCGCGCCGCGGTGTCATAGGCCTCGGTCGCCGACAGGCGGGCAGCGGCGGCGGCGGTGATGAAATCGGCTGCGCCCTCGCGCGAGGCGGCGTGGATGCAATTGGCGCGCGCCAGTTCGACCAGCCCGTACAGCTCGGCAATGCGGTGCTTCACCGACTGAAAGGCGCCGATCGGCTGGCCAAAGGCGCGGCGGGTGAGGGCGTAGTCGCGCGCAATTTCCATGAGCACCTCGGCGCCGCCGGTCTGCTCGTGCGCGGTGACGACGGCCTGGAGGGCCAGAATGTGCAGCGCCGCGTCGCGGGCTGCGGTTCCGACCGCCAATGTTTCAGCGGGCGCGCCGACAAAGCTCAGATTGGCGACACAGCGGCTGTTGTCGAAACTCGGCACCGGGGTGCGCTCGACGTCGTTCAGGTCGACCAGCGCCAGCACCGGCATACCGGGGCCATTGGCCAGCACGATCGCGACATCGCCCGCCAGTCCGCCGGAAACGCCGCGCGCGGTCCCGCTCAGTCGGTCGTCGGTGAACGTCACGTCGGGCTGCGCCGGTAGCGCGTCGGGGCCAGCGGCGAAAGCAATCGCGCCGATGCTGTCACCCGACGCCAGCGCAGGCAGCCAGCGCGCCTTTTGCGCATCGGACCCGTAAAGCTCGATCGCCTTCGCGGCGCCAAAGCCCGACGTCAGAAACGGCGCTCCGCTCAGCGACCGGCCCGCCTGATGCGCGATCAGCCCGAGCTCGATCAGGCCGAGGCCCAGCCCGCCATGCGCTTCGGGAAGCGCGAGCGCGGTCCAACCCTGTTCCTTTGCCGTGTCCCAGAAAGGGCGATGATAGTCGCCGACCGATTCGAGCAGCGGCAGCAGCGCGTCGGTGCTGGTACGCGCTTCAAGAACGCGCCGCGATTCGGTCGCGATCGCCTGCTGGCCTTCGTCATAGAGGATCGTCATGCCCGCATCTGTCCCGCTCTCATATATCTTGTCTTGCCAATGAACCGGACGTTGACGTAAACGTCAAGTCAATTCCGGCGCCGCGACGACGTAGCGTCAAATTGCTGCGACCGATCATGGGAAGGGACCGACGATGGCTTTCAAGACACGCATCACCGAAATGCTGGGGATCGAACATCCGATCGTGCAGGGCGGGATGCAGAGCGTCGGCTATGCCGAACTGGCAAGCGCGGTTTCGAACGCGGGCGGGCTTGGCATCCTCACGGCGCTGACCCAACCAACCCCCGCGGCGCTCAGCGCCGAGATCGAACGCTGCCGCGCAATGACCGACAAGCCGTTTGGTGTGAACATGACCGTTTTCCCGACGATCAACTCGCCCGATTACAAGGCCTATGCGCAGGCGATCATCGACGGCGGGGTCAAGATTGTCGAGACCGCGGGAACGCCCGCGGTGCGTGAGATCTGGGAAATGCTCAAGCCGCATGGCATCGCAATTCTGCATAAATGCACCGCAGTCCGCCACGCCTTGTCGGCAGAGCGCGCGGGTTGCGATATTATTTCTATCGATGGTTTCGAATGCGCAGGGCATCCGGGCGAGGATGATATTCCTGGCCTGATCCTGATTCCCGCCGCCGCCGACAAAGTGAAGATCCCGATGCTGGCGTCGGGCGGGTTCGGCGACGGCCGCGGGCTTGTCGCCGCGCTGGCGCTGGGAGCTGAGGGGATCAATATGGGCACGCGCTTCTGCGCGACCGTCGAGGCGCCGATCCACGACAATGTGAAGCAGGCCTATATCGATAATGACGAGCGCGGATCGTATCTGATCTTTCGCAGCCTCAAGAACACGGCGCGCGTCGGCAAGAGCGCGGTCAGCGAAGAAGTGGTGCGCCGCTTGGCGCAGCCCGACGCGACCTTTGCCGATGTGGCTGAACTGGTGAACGGACAGGCTGGGCGCGAGCTGCTACAGACCGGCGACCTTTCGAAGGGCGTGTTCTGGGCCGGGATGGTGCAGGGACTGATCCACGACATCCCGACCTGTCAGCAGTTGATCGACCGCATCATCGCCGAGGCAGATGCGATTGTGGACCAGCGACTGGCGTCGTTGCGGAGGTAGTGCGGGGACCCCGAGCTCTTCGGGACAGCGTGCGGCGCAGGATTGTCCGATGGCTTTGAGTGGGGTCGATGGCGGAGCGGGTGGTTTTAGGAAACTAACCCTATGTATTTGATATATTTTTTCAAATACTTATCTACAAAATTCGGTCCCACACGGTGTTCCCCGCATGCCTGAAATCAAGATTCAGTCCGTATAACCGGTATGCCATAGCCGCCGATTCTTGTCGAACATTTTCTACGCTACGCCAACGCCCCCGCTCGATCAGCTCGAAAGTCTTCTAGACTTGGATGCGATCATTCGGGGAAGGAGGCAATTAATGACTGCCAATATTTAAAGCGTCATGGCGGGGGCTTAACGCTCCCGATATCGACCATCGCCTCAAATTTGCTTAAGGCCCAAAAGCTGACAACGGGTTCTCCTTTGGAACAGTCCCGCTACACGTCTCATATTCGATATCCTAAGCTGAATTCATGCACGCTCTCGGGTGGCCGTGCGCTTGACGCGCGGAGCGCCTACTCTGGTTGTTTAGCGATTACAGACTTCTGTTATCGAGGCCGTAAGCGCCCGCTCCGCGCGCCCAGATTAGCAGTAACGCGCCGAGGATCGCGATGTTCTTGAATAGAGGGCCAACATGCGAACTATCGGGGACGACGTGGATCGCGATCGTGACTGGTACTAACGTAACGAACAGCAGGAGTGCCGACGTTCGGGTCATCCATCCAAGCGCCAGTGTCAGCCCAGCAACGAGAAATATGCCGCCCGATAGCCAGAGCAGGATCGAGGGATCGCCGATCATGTCGACCGTGCCCGCCCAGGGCGATTCGGCCATCCGGTCCAGCATCATCTGGTGCTGACCAAAGTGGCCGAGGCCGCCGATGATGAAAATCAGGCTGATCAACACCCGAAATATAGGATCGATCCATTTCTTGGTGTTTGGTCCCGGCGTCAGCCGGTTCTCGATAGTCCTAAACATCTCTCTCTCCCCTCGGTTTAGCCGACCAGTTCTGCCCAGCTTTTCCACAGCATGTAGATGGCGACGATCATCACGAACGCGGCGAAGATGGTGTTGAGCCTCCCCTTGTGGGCGGAGAGAGCATTCGCTGCGCGCGTCCCGATCGCGCTGCCCGCGACCCCGCCCAGAATGAACATGCCGGCGAGCGGCCAGTTGACGAGGCCCGACACCGCGTAGTTTACCGACGTAGTCAGGCCGAAAGCGGTGACCGCGACCAGCGATGTCCCGATCGCGCGCAGGATCGGCATCGAGGTCGAAGCAACGAGGCCAGGCACGATGAGAAAGCCGCCGCCGATGCCGAAGAAGCCCGAAAAGGCGCCGGTCCCCAAGCCATAGCCGGCGACCTTGCCGACATTCTCGCGGCTGCACATGGCGCCTTCGATGCCTTCGTCGCCGCGCGACCGGAACATCAGGATCGCGACGACGATCATCAAAATGGCGAAGAGAAACAGGAGCTGGTGTCCGTCGATGCTTTTGCCGACGGTCGAACCGCCGAGCGCGCCCACGACGCCCGCGCCGGCATAGATGAAACCGCAGCGCCAGTTCACGGTTCCGGCGCGGCCATGGTTCCAGAGGCCGATCGCGGCATTCGCGGCCACGGCAAAGGCGCTGGTGCCGATGGCGACATGCGGTTCTTTCACGCCCACGAGATAGAGAAGCAGGGGAACCGCGAGGATCGACCCGCCGCCGCCGACGAGGCCGAGAACGAAACCGACGAGAACGCCCGAGACGCCGCCGAGCGCATAATGAAGCGTGTCCATCACATGCTTATCCGTTCGCCGCCATCATGTGCGGATTCACCATCCACTCGCGGCCCTTGAGCATGCCGTGCCAGTAAATCGGCGGCAGGATTGTGTCCTTGAGCAGCCAAGAGAGACGCGACGGCCGGGTGCCGTCGATCAGCCAGTTTGGGAAACTGGGGAGCAGCTTTCCGCCATAGCCGAATTCGGCGAGTATGATCTTGCCGCGCTCGACGGTGAGCGGACAGCTGCCATAGCCGTCATAGTCGGCGACGGGCGGCTTGCCCTTCAAGGCGGCCAGCACATTCACCGCAACGACCGGTGCCTGCTTGCGCGCCGCAGCCATCGTCTTGGCGTTCGAGGCAGAACAGGCATCGCCCAAGGCGAAGACATTGGCATATCGCACATGCTGCAAGGTCGCTTCGTCGACCTCGATAAAACCGCTGGCGGCCGCGAGCGGGCTGCTGCGGACAAAATCGGGTGCAACCTGCGGCGGCACGACATGGATCATGTCGAAGCTCTCCTCCACGCGCGTGACGGTATCGCCGCGTTTCTGTTCGAAGGTCGCGATCCTGGCGGGTCCGTCGATGGCAACCAGTTTGGATTCGAAGTTCAGATGCGCGTTGTAGCGATCGACATATTCCATCAGCGCGGGGACATAGACCGCAACGCCGAACAGCACCGCGCCGCTGTTGTGAAACTGGACGTCGATGTCCTTGAGGACGCCGCTGCGTTCCCAGACATTGCACGATAGATACATCGCTTTTTGCGGCGCACCGGCACATTTGATCGGCATCGGCGGCTGCGTGAACAACGCGCGGCCACCTTTGAAATCCTTGACGAGGCGATGGGTGTAGGGCGCCAGATCGTAGCGGTAGTTGGAAGTCACGCCATTCTTGCCGAGCGTATCGCTGAGGCCCGGAATGGCATCCCAGTCGAGCTTGATACCCGGACAGGCCACCAATACGCGGTAAGATACCGAACTGCCGTCATCGAGCAGCACCTGATTGTCGTCAGGAGCGAAGCCGGATGCCGACTTTTTGATCCAGTCCACCCCGCGCGGCATGACGGAGGTTTCGCTATGGCGCGTGAATTCCGCATCGAAGATGCCCGCGCCGACCATGGTCCAGCCCGGCTGATAATAATGGACCTCGGAGGGCTCGATGATGGCGATGGAAAGATTGCCGCTTCGCTTCAGAAGACTGGCCGCCGTCGCGATTCCCGCGCTGCCGCCGCCGACGATGACGATGTCATAAGCTGCCACCCCGCCGCGCGGTTGACGCTCGGCCGCCATGGCAGCCAGCTTTTCCGAGCGGCTGCCCGAACGGCAATAGGCAAGGACCGGTGACGGCAACTCGGCCAAGGCATTGGCCATGAGCATCGCGTCGGTCCCGGTCATCTGGCCCGAAACCACCGGGATATGCGCAAAGCCAATCTTATGCCGCTGCGCCGCCTCGGCAATCGCGGCCGCAGGCGGCTGCCCGGCTTCCTCGCCGTCGGGACGGTTGCAGATGATCGAGCGATAGCCGGCCGCCGCGATCGCCGCGACCTCGCCGGGCTGAATCTGCGGGCTGACACCAAGCTGCGAATTGATCGTTTTAATATCCATGTCTCGTCTCCGGTGGTGGCGTGCGGTCAGCGGCTGGTGAGGCGGTGCAGGATCATGCCTGCGCCCATGGCGGCGACCGCAACGATGGCCTGGCTGGGGGCGAGCGCGAGCCCGGCAATCGCAGGACCGGGGCAGAGGCCGCTGATCCCCCAGCCAATCCCGAAGATCACCGCGCCCGCGGCCAGCGGACCATCGATCCCGCGGGTGGGGGGAAGATCGAATGCATCGGCGAGGATCGGGCTCGCCATACGGCGCTGGATCGCCCAGGCGATCGCCATCGGAATGAGCGCGCCGCCCATGACGAACGCCAGCGTCGGATCCCACGCGCCGAACAGGTCGAGAAACGCACGGACGCGCTGGGGGTCGGCCATGCCCGACAGCGCGAGCCCGGCACCGAATATCGCGCCGGCCGCCAGCGCCGCAAGCAGGCGCTTCACAGCAGGCCGCCCGCGCGCATCAGCGCGACCGTGGCGATGCCGCTTGCCATGAACAGCAATGTCGCGGTGATCGAGCGCAGCGACAGCCGCGACATACCGCACACGCCATGGCCGCTGGTGCAGCCCGAGCCAAGCCGGGTGCCATAGCCGACGAACAGCCCGCCAAGGGCGATCGGCCAGATAGACGCGGGGTAGCGGATTTCGACGCCGCCAAGCAGCAAGGCCATCACAGCGGCACCCAGCGGCAGGCCAATAATGAAAGCGGCTGCCATGCCGCGCGGCGCGCTGCCGGTTCCGAGCCCGGTCGCGCGCGCGGCAAGACCGCTAACCCCGGCGATGCGGCCGTTGCCGAGCAGCATGATCGCGGCGCTGAGACCGATGAGCAAGCCGCCGAGCAAACCCTCGACCGGCATCGCGTGCGGAAAGGCGGCGATCATACCGCGTTCACGGGGATCTTGAGGTAGCGAATGCCATTGTCCTCGGGTGCCGGCATGTGGCCGGCGCGCATGTTGACCTGGATCGACGGCATGATCAGTCGCGGCATCGACAGCGCGATGTCGCGCGCCTCGCGCATCGCGACGAATTCATCCTCGGTCACGCCGTCATGGGCATGGACATTGTGGGCGCGTTCGTCGGCGACCGTGGTTTCCCAGATATAATTGTCACGGCCTTCGGGCAGATAGTCATGGCACATGAACAATCGCGTTTCGGGCGGCAGCTCGAGGATACGGCGCAGCGACTGGAAGAGCTGGCGCGCGTCGCCGCCCGGGAAATCGGCGCGCGCGGTGCCATAGTCGGGCATGAACATCGTATCGCCGACGAACACCGCGTCGCCGATCACATAGGCGTTGTCGGCGGGGGTGTGGCCGGGGACGTGCAGCACCGTGACCTCGATCTCGCCGATCTGGAAACGGTCGCCGTCTTTCCACAAATGGTCGAAGTCGGATCCGTCGCGCGCGAAATCGCTCCCCGCGTTGAACAGCTTGCCGAAGCTGTTTTGTACGGTGACGATATGCTCGCCAATCGCGATCTTGCCGCCGAGCTTTTCCTGGAGATGCGGCGCCGCCGACAGATGGTCGGCGTGGGCGTGGGTCTCCAGCAGCCAGTCGATGGCAAGGTCATGCTCCTTGACGAAGGCGATGATCTTGTCGGCCGAGGCAAAGCTCGTGCGCCCTGCCGCCGGATCATAGTCGAGCACGCTATCGATAATCGCGGCGCGCTTGGTCGCGGGATCGTGAACGACATAGGACACCGTATTGGTCGCATCGTCGAAGAAAGCCTTGATCGCCGCCGGCTTCGCCCGGGCCGCGATCACTTGGGCGCTGGCGTGGGCAATGGTCGAATCGGTCACTTTTGCCTCCATAAATTCATATTTACATAAATCATGTAATCTAATAGAATGTTTGCGTCAAGCCTATGACGGCGGCATGGATTTGCGGATGAAAGACTATGGCTATGAGTGAGACAATCGACACCGGCGAACGGCCGCTACGCATCGGGGAGACTGCGCCATCCTTCAGCGCGCGCTCGACCAAGGGGCCAGTGAAGCTCGCCGACTATCGCGGGCGGTGGCTGGTGTTCTTCTCGCACCCGGCCGATTTCACGCCGGTCTGCACGACCGAGTTTATCGCTTTCGCCAAACGGCAGGCCGACTTCGATGCGCTCGATTGCGCGCTGCTCGGATTGTCGGTCGATAGCCTTTATTCGCATCTGGCGTGGGTGCGGGCGATCGAGGCGCAGTTCGGCGTCGCGATCGATTTCCCGATCGTCGAAGATCCAAGCATGGCGGTCGGCCGCGCCTATGGCATGATCGATGCGGCGGCGGAGGACAGCTCGGCGGTGCGCGCGACCTATATCATCGACCCCGAGGGCATTGTTCGCGCGATCAATGTCTATCCGCACACGGTCGGCCGCTCGGTCGACGAAATATTGCGCACGGTTGCGGCGCTCCAGCGCACCGCCGACGGCAGCGTGCTGGCCCCCGAAGGCTGGCAACCGGGCCAGCCGCTGCTCGCCCCGGCGCCCGAGCGGATGATGGAAGGCGGCGACCTTGGCTGGTTCTGCCGCACCGTCGAGGCGTCATGACCGCGATTTACGAAGACCGCGCGCTGGCCGACAAGGCGGTCGAAAAGCTGCGCGTCTATGCCCAGCCGCAGCGGCTGATGATCCTCTCGTGCCTGCTGCGCGGTGGCCGGACCGTCGGCGAAATCGAAGCGGCGACCGGCATCGGGCAGCCGGCGCTCAGCCAGCAGCTCGCCGAATTGCGCCGCGCCGAGATGGTCGTCACGCGGCGCGCGGCGAAGCAGGTCCATTACGACCTGGCCGACGAGGGCGTCGGATTGTGCGTCCGCAGCATGGAAGCCATTTTCGCCGGTGCCGCGACGACCGGGGAATTGCTGGCAGCGGCGATCGGTGCGCAGGATACCCCGAGGAAACCTCATGGAAGTTTATCGGGCACCGCGGCTTTTGCACGCATTGAGTAAGTCGCCATTATAGGCGGTACGACTGCCGGGATCTTGGGGCATCGCAAACAAGCCGGTCCGATGTTGCGATCAGAAAGGGCGACCTAATCTACCTCGAACAATGGCATCGAACTGCGCGGCGCTATTGCGCGTGCTTGATCGGAAGTTCGCGATCGATGGTGGGTGTTGGCCAGCGTGCTATGTCCGGTCGGTGATCGCCGGATTGGAAACGCGGTTCGGCTCAGCCGACTACCGCGTTGCCGCTCGATCAAATTGCGGAGGCTTTCAGTGAGGACGAGCGTGGCGGCGCCCATCTTGACGATCTCGACCTCTCCCCTAGCGATAAGCAGATAGAGTGAGCTGCGACTGATCCCGGTGAACCGGCAAGCATCGGGAATGCGCATGCTGATTGGCTCGATCGCCAAGGGCGACGAAGGCGGCGGGGAAGACGGCAGAGCGGGCATAGACACCAACTTTCGTTGAGAGTGGTGACAGGATGGCCGAGAAAGAGAGGGCAGCCACCCCGTCGCATACGATTATCTGAAATTGCGTCGCAAGTTACCACCCGACGTTTCTTACCCAACGTAGCCGTTTCTACGACTGCAGCCCGTTTGCCGTTCGGTCGGACGTCGCCAGACCGTTGAGGATGCATCCGAATGTTTCGAGACGCGCGGCGATCCGACCTCCTCCTTACCGTTTGATGACTCGACAATAGGCGACTGACTACCTTTCCACCGGCCGTCATATGCCGTCTGAGAAACCAATATTTACAAGCGGCTGATCGGCGGCTCGCGATAAGTCCGTCCGCCATATTCGCGTCCGACGAGAGTACGATGCGCAGCCGCCAAACGTCGCAGAAAACCGTTCTTTTGCACCCACCGAGGCAGCGGTGTAGTCGGATCGCACCCTCGAAAAGTGGCAGAAAAGCGTTATGCACCCGTGCGTAGGGTGTGTGATTATAATATGTGGGGCCGATGCGAAGCATCGCGTCCCGGCAACATCGCGGTTTCAGGCAGCGTGTCAGACGGGCGCTGACCGGTGTCAACGATCGGTGGGAAGCCTCTCGCAAGAAATGCTAACCGCTCATGCTAGGAGTCAATGCGGCACCATCCCGATCTCCACGCCGGTTTTGTCATGCAACGCGAACTTATCGATAATATCAGCACTTGCGCGGTTATACCCCACGACCTCAACGCTTCGGCCTTCGCGCCTGAGCTTTGCGACGATTTTATCGAGCGCACCGACGCCTGAAATATCCCAGAAATGCGCTGCCGAGACATCGATAAGGATGTTGCTGACTTGATCCTCTGTTTGGAAAGCGCGCGTGAAGCGATCCACCGAAGCGAAGAAAATCTGCCCGGTGACTCGATAGGTTGCCGTTCTCCCATCTGCCGTGACGTCGCGCTCGACGCCAAACATGCTACGCACCTTCCCGGCAAAAAACACCCCCGACAGCAGCACGCCCGCCAAGATTCCCAGCGAAAGGTCATGCGTCGCCACGACGACAATCACGGTCGTCAGCATGACGATGGACGATGTCGGCGGATGACGGCGCAAATTGGGAATCGAATTCCAGCTGAACGTCCCGATCGACACCATGATCATCACGGCAACAAGCGCGGGCATCGGCACCTGACCGACGAAGGGGCCGAGAACTGCCAACAGGAACAAAAGGAATGCCCCTGCGGTGAAGGTCGATAAACGCCCCCGTCCGCCTGACGTCACGTTGATCACCGATTGCCCGATCATCGCGCAGCCGCCCATGCCGCCAAAGAAGGCCGCGACGATATTGGCTCCGCCCTGTCCGGCGCACTCGCGCTGCTTGTCGCTGTCCGTATCGGTCATGTCATCGACGATCTGCGCCGTGAGCAGACTTTCGAGCAGCCCGACTGCCGCCATGGTGAGCGAATAGGGCAGGATGATCTGAAGCGTTTCCCACGTCAGCGGCACATTCGGCAACGCGAAGGTCGGCAGCCCCTCGGGCAATTTGCCCATGTCGCCCACCGTATTGACCGGCAAGCCGAAACCGATGCTGATCGCCGACAGGATCAGGATTGCGACCAGCGGCGACGGCACCGCTTTGGTCAGGCGCGGTAACAGATAGATGATTGCCAGCCCGCCCGCGACCATCGCATAGGTTTCCCAGCCGACGTTGGTCAGCTGCGGCAACTGCGCCATGAAGATCAGGATGGCCAGTGCGTTGACGAAACCGGTAATCACCGACCGCGACACGAACTGCATCAACAGGTCGAGCCGGAGCAGCCCCGCGACGATCTGGATTAGCCCCATTAGTATGGTCGCCGCGAACAGATATTCGACGCCATGATCGCGCACCAGCGGGATCACCAGCACCGCGACCGCAGCCGTAGCGGCAGAGATCATGCCCGTGCGGCCGCCGGTAAAGGCAACGACCATCGCGATCGCGACCGACGCGTACAACCCGACGCGCGGATCGACCCCGGCGATGATCGAAAAGCCGATCGCTTCAGGAATCAGCGCCAGCGCGACGACGATCCCGGCGAGGATCTCGCGGCGCAGCGACGCGCCGTCGGTGAACCACTGTTGGCGATAGGAAGACAGGGAAACTGACATTGGAATTCCACAACAAGGCACATGGCGCCAGCTTGGGCGCGAACAGGATTTCATGTGTGATGTCGTCCGGCGGATCGGCGGCCGGAATAGCCACCCGGATTTGCACCGGGTCCATGCGAGTAGAGCGCGCCCTAGCTATTTGTCACTAGCAAGGCAAGCGAGGCAGAGGGAAGCAGAAAGAACAAACCTCAGAACTCGGCAATTCGCCGTTTACTGACGTTCGCTCCAGCGGCGAGCAGTGGCCCAATGCTTCCCATGAAGGAGGGGTGGCATTGGGAAATACTTCGAAAATCAGGGAGCCAAATAAGAGGGCAAGATAAAAGCCGTGCCAGCTTCGGGCACGCGATGGTCGGTTTTCTGCGGCTTTGAGCGTATGGCACGTCGCAAAATTGCCATACAGGGCGAGTGAACGCCGCGCGTAACCGCACAGTTTTCGTATGGCTTTGGGATAATTAGGGGTGGACCGATGCTTTGGCTTCGAGTTCGGCGATCCGCTCCGAGCAGATAGCGTGGACGGCGCGACCGAGTTCCTCGACGCAACCGCCGAGCCAGCTCAGTTCGTCCTCGGTGATACGGTAGTGTTTCGAATAGCGGGCCTTCACATAAGCCTCTTTCAGCTTCTCGAACCGCGCCCGATCCTCGCGACGCTCACGCGGCCAAGCGTCAACGAGACGCATGTCGATCCGCTCGGCCTGGGTCCGCAGGAAGGCAAGGTTATGGACGTGCGGGGTGTAGAAGGTGCTGACGAGAAGAACGGTATGGTACAAACGCTCAGCGGATTGATGAAGATCGAACGCGGCCTTTTTTAGGTCGCCGTCATCGACCGCGTGTTTGTAGCCACGATGAAAGCTTTGGGCGCTCGGCAGCCATTCCTCGAAATATTCTCGCGCCATCGCGAGCGCTTGCTCGAGCGTTTTCGGCTTTGGCGTGTGCAGTGGTTTCTCGTCAAACTCGTGCAGCGCGATTCCGTCTTTGGCGACGTCCATGAAGAAATATCGGCCATGCGCCAGTCCGTCGTTAACCTCTTGCAAGGTGTGGACGATGAAATTGACCGGCGTGTGGAGCGTCTTGTCGATCGCCAGCTCACGAATGAGCCGGTCGTCCAGCTTGCCCCAGAAATCGACCTTCTCGGTAAGCCGCTTGTCATTGACGATGATGAGAAGATCGAAGTCCGACCGATAACCTTTGGCGGTGTGCGGCTCATCGACCCAGCCGCCGCGCGCATAGCTGCCGTACAGGATGATTTTGTCGATCCGGCCCTTCTTCTTCCAGCCCATCGTGCCAAGTGCGATGGCATCCTCGAACTCTTCGAAGACGATGGCTTTCACGCGTTCGAGTTCGCGTTGCTTGTTGGCCGGAAGATGATCGAGGTCGGTTTTCATCGCTGGCGGCACCCTGTCGTCGCGGCGGCTGATTGGCAAGATCGAAGCGGCTTCATCGCCGCCAGAATTGCCACCGCCTGCGGTTCTTTCTATCGACCGTTTGCGCAATCACGCGCAGGCTGCGGATCATCGCCTGCTCGATCTCGTGGACGCTCACGCCATGCCGCTTGGCAAGCTGGCGATAGCTCAGCTCTTCCACCCGATGGCCGAGAAAGACCTGGCGGTCGAACTTGTCCAGTCGATCGACGGCGCGCTCGTAGAGGCGTAGCAGTTGGCGCCTGGCGCGGGTGAAGCGGTTCACCGCTTTTTCCCTTCGCAGAAGTTGGCCCAATCCTCCATCATCACGCGGCGCTTTTCGAGCAGATTGCCGCGGCGGTAGGCGGCCTCCGTCTTGTTCGCGACCGTGTGGGCGAGGGCTGCTTCGGCGACATCGCTTTGATGATCGGTTTCTTCGCTCACCCAATCGCGGAATGATGAACGGAATCCGTGCGCCGTAAACGGCTCCCCCAACTCTTTGACCAGCTTCGAAAGCGTCATGTCGGACAGCGCCCGGTTTCTGCGGATGCCGGGGAATACCAACTCGCAGCCCGCGATACGGAGCCGCGCGCAGCGCTGAACGATGCGGAGCGGGCGACGGCTGAGCGGGACGACATGCTCGCGGAAGGCCTTCATGCGATCCTTCGATAGCGTCCACAGGCCTTTCTCAAGGTCGAACTCATCCCAAGTCGCGCCGCGCACTTCGCCGGATCGTGCAGCAGTGAAGATCGCGAACTCCAGCGCCAGCCGACTGAAAGATTCCTTCTCGCGCAGCGTCTGGACGAACGCTGGCACGTCTTCATAGGGCATGGCGGCAAAATGATTGTCGCGGCGTGGCTGGCGCGGCAATCCCTTTGTGATCGCTCGCATGGGCGCTTCGGTGTCGCGGTAACCCGACGCATAAGCCCAATCGAGAACGGCGCCGACCCGCTGCCGCACGCGGCGTGCCGTCTCTGGCTTCTCAAGCCAGATTTCTTCAAGCAGGTCGCGGATCATCGGACCTGTGATCTGATCGACCCGGAACTTCCCGATGTGCGGGAAAGCGTAAAGCTCAAGCGTCCGGGTCCATTGCGCATGGTGCTTGCCGTTGCGCCACGTTTTCGAATGGACCTCGTAGACCCTCGCTGCCGCGTCCTTGAAGGTCGGCACCGCCTGCCGCTTGCGCCGTTCGAATTGCGGATCGATCCCCAACTCGATCTGGCTGCGAATTTCGCGTGCCAGCTCGCGCGCTTGCGCCAAGCTCACCTTCTGACAGCTACCCAGGCCGAAGTCGCGGCGGTTGCCGTGCTTCTGCACCCGGCACACCCAACTGCTTGTGCCTCCCGGCCGATCCAATCGGACGAGCCCGTCACCGTAGCTAACCCGGCTCGACTTGCCCTTGGACTTCGCAGCCTCGTTTTGAGCATTTTTCATCGTGGTAATCATAATTTTCCGTCCCACATTGGCAAAAATGTCGGGCTGGATCCTGTGGGACACACAGGGACCCGAATCGTCTCTCAAACCCGCAGCAAAGCTGGGATGTGAAAAACGGATCGGGAGAATGTGGGATTAGAACTTGGCGGAGCGGGTGCCTGTTGAATTGGACCCCTTCGCACCTTGAAAAATAACGATTAAATTTCCGCGCTTCTGGATTATACCATGGATTATACCATGGCGTTAATTTCTGCCCCCTGATTGGCGCGTCCGACGCCCTTGCGATACCATATCCAGCCGCGCCGCAAAACGATTTGGCTCCCGATCTATCGGCGAGCTGAACCCGCCTTGCGCGCTTGTTCTCATAATGTTCTAATACGGCGCGATGCGAATCGGGAAGGATCAGCTGATCGTAAAAGCGCTTCATGCCATCGAGGATGTTTGCTGGGCAGCGCAGAGCGGGCCGGTGGCGCCGACCTATGCGCTGCGCTTCGTCCTGGCCTTCCTGTTCGAGCATGGCGACGGCCGGCGAGAGGCGTTCGACGAGTTTTGGCGCGTCGTGACCGACGCCGTTGATCGTCCGCACACCAGCGAAAGCATTGCCAACACCGTCCGCGGGAACAATGCCAACCGGGAAGCATATCGGATTTACCGGGCCGTCGGCGTCAATCGATCGACCGAAATGATGTTCTTCCCCGCCGTGCGCGGGAAGCTGGGAGCGAAGAAGCAATGAACCGAGAGCCGATCCGGTGGCAGCGTCGCAACGCGCTCGAATATCGCTGGCGGTGCGGCTTGCGCTCCGGAAACTGGCGCGCGACCCATGCCGAGGCCGGGGAGGCGGCGGTGCGCGCCGGACTGGCGAGCTGGGAAGGCAAAACGCTCTTTCTGGGGCCGCTTGTCGAGATCGAGACCCGGCGCGCGCGGAACACAAAAAAAGCGGGGCAGGCCTAGGCCCACCCCGCTTCCAGTCACCCCCACGGTGAGACGGTGTCAGTCGCCGCGCAGCCCCGCGATCGTGTCGTCGAAATGCTCGAGGATCTTGGCGCGGATCGCTTCGCGGGTTTCGGCGCTTGCGGACTGGTCGCCGGGCGTGCCGATATCCTTGGCCGCGTCGAGCGCGTCGACAATGCCCTTGCCGATCTGGATTGCCACGGCGGCGCCGGGGACGATCGCGGGCAGGATTGACTTGCCCGCCTCGATCAGAAGTTTGAGGGTATCGTTCATGGCCTAGCGCTCCAATGCTTTGAGAATGAGGGAATAGGCGGCCGCTGCCTTGTTGTACGCGCCGTCGGCCTTCAGCACATCGCCCGCGCGCTGCGCCGTGTCGGCGACGACAAGCCAGCCCTTCAGCTTCTCGGCGGCGTCGGCCAGGGCGATGGCCTTGGGGCTGCCGTCGGTGATCCAGCCAACCGACCGCATGAAGTCGACGACGTAGAGCGCCGCGTCGGACGCCGCGAAGGCGAGATCGATCGCCTCGGCCGTGACGTGGTTCCCGGCAAGCGGTGCGAGGATCGGCGCGAGTTGCTCGATCGGGCTGGGCGGGGCAGGCGGTTTGCCGGTGCCGCTCGTGGCGCACGCGGACAGGCAGAGCGCCGCGAGCGCGGCGATCATCATCTTACGCATCTTCATTCTCCTTTTGGGGGACGGGTGGCATTACGCTGAAGTCGAGCGAGCAGGTGCTTTCGCCGCACCATACTGAAATGATCCGGGCCAACCGGCCGTGCGGCTTTTCGGTCCAACCCTGCTCGCGATGGCAGCGGCCGGTGATGCCGCAGATGACGCCCTGCAAGATCGTCATCAAGCGGTCCGGATCGGCGACGTTGTGCTCGCGCCATGGGATGGCGACCAGATCTACGTCGCGATTGAGGGAGCCGTGCACCGTGATGGCGTACCCGACGTCCTTGGCCGCGATGCGCATCGGTTCGAGGATCATATCGAGCAACGCGCGGTTGTAGGCGCCCTGCACGATGTCATCTGCGGCGGTGCGCTCGCGCATCAGTGCTGCTCTTCGACAGGCACGGCCGCCCCGGCCGGCTGCTGGATCTCCACCGGCACCGGCCGATCTTCCCCGGCGCTCTTGCCGAAGTAGAATCCGACCACGAGGCCCGCGAGCGTGTTCACGCCGCCGACGAGCTGGATGATGGCGTCGCGGTTCACATCGGGCACGACAATGAACGTCAGGACAACAATCGACCCGCCGAACAGGGCGAGGATCAGCAGCGCCACGAGGAACCGCTGCAGGTCGCGCGACAGCCAGGTCATTTCACGCCAGTCCACCACGAGGCAACGTCGAAGCACGGGCAGTCTTTCAGCCATTCGTGCTTTTCGACGACGCCGTCGCCGTCTTTGTCCGGGCTCGCATCGCGGTGCCCCATGAACCGAGGCTGCTTATATGCGGCGTCGAGCGCACGGCAGAGCCGCGCCATGGATGCCTTCTGCGCCTCGGTTCGCGTGTCTTTGGGTTTGCCCTGGGCATCGAGGCCGCCGACATAGACCACGCCGATCGATCCGGTGTTGAAACCGGCAACGTGACTGCCGACGACATGCTCGGCCCGGCCGGTCTCGATCGTGCCGTCGATCCGGATCACGAAATGATAGCCGATATCTTTCCAGCCCTGCGCGAGGTGCCATTTCTTGATGGTCGCGGCGTCTATGTCCTGCCCCTCGCGCGTCGCTGAGCAATGCAGGAACACCCGCTTGATGTTGACCCCGGTGCCTTTCACGAGCGAGCCGGATTCGGCCGGGAGCGGCGACAGGCCGAGCAGGGCGAGCAGCTTGTCGGCCGTGGCGTTGCCATAAATCCCATCTTGTGCGGCGCCGACCTTGGCCTGGATCATCTTCGTCTTTTCGAGGAGGTTCATCGTTTCGTTTCCTTCCGGCTCAATCTGATCAGGCTGCGCAGCAGCCGGGGCGGGACGCGCTCGCCGAGCAGCTGCGCGGTGGGCAGGGCGATCGACATTTCCAGCGGCCCGACGATCTCGGTGCAGGCCAGCGTCAGTTGTGACGCGGCGCGTTGCACGGCTAGGATCGCTTCGAGGTTGGGGGCGGTCATGTCAGCCGCCGGTCGATATGTTGAATTGTGACGGTCAACGCGGTCAGCGCCTTGGCGAGCTCGATGTCGCTCGCGGCGCGGGCCCGCTCCAGCTCGCCGCGCTTTTCCGCGCCGACCTTCTCGCGCCAGACCAGATATCCGATCATGAGGCCGAGCGGCCCGAAACTCTGGCCCAAGGCAACAAACTGATCGAGCGTCATCAGCGAGCTCCCCGATTATCGAACCACGCGAAGAGCGCGATCGCGCCCATGAGGAGAAAGGCCAGGGCGGCAAGAATGCCGCCCACGACCTCTTGCGCCGCTTCGTCCACCGCTAGTCGGCGACAGGAACGCAATCACCCGCCTGCGTCTCATATTTGCAGTCGGGGTTGGTGCCGGGATGGTCAGGATTGACCGGAACCGGCTGCGCGGGCTTGTCGGTGCAGGCCGTGAGCGCACACGCGCTGACGGCGAGCGCAAGGGCTAGACGCTTCATCATCACTTCTCTCCTTCGGGTTAAACGGGGTTCAGATCGGCCAGGCGACGGCCGCGATGTCTTCGGCGGTCTCGGCAGCATCGATCGCGGTCTTCAGCGCCGTGGCCTCGTCGTGCACCGCAGAAACGTGCGCCAGCACGGCCAGCCCCATGCCGATCGTCGACGGCGCATCGAGCGCGACCGTGCTGTTGTCGGCGAGGGTCCAATTGATCTCGAACGGAGCGGCTGCGGCCTGCGCGATCATCGCGGCGGTTGCGGCGCCGGTGACATTGGCGCGGCTCGCCGGGTCGCTGTCGACGCGGCCAATTGCAGTGTCGCAGCCAGCATCCTTACGCGCCTCGCGCTCGGTGTTGATCCGCTGACGTGCGCGGGCTCGCAGCAAGTCGAGCGGGGGCTGCAACTGGCCATCGCTATAGTTGAGCGGAAAACCTTGCTCGGCCAGCTCGAGCGCAATCCCGTCAAGCTCGACCAGCTCACAACCAGCAAGGTCGTAGTGCTCAGCATCGGCGCTATTGATGCAATTTAGGATGACTTCGCCATCAGAAGTCCGGACGATCGCGACCTTCGTCACAGCTGGTTCACCGTGAGCGTGCCGAAAATATAATCGAGCGCGGTCCCGCTGCCGCTGCTCTTCACGATTGCGCAGCCGACCTCGTAGTTGGTGTTTGCGGACAAGCCCGTCTGGCTCTGGCTGATGTTGAGCTGGCCCTCGACCTTGTTCAACTCGCCGTCGGGAATGGTCCATGTGGCGCCGGACGATCCCCCGGTCACGACGCCCCCGGAAAAGGTGCTCCACGATCCTCCGCTGCCCGCCAGCCGATAGAACAGTTGCCCCTTCATGGTGACAGTACGGCCAGCGGAATAAGCCGCCTCCGTGACCTGATAGCGCGACGCCAGAACGCCTTGCAGCGAACCCGACGCGTCCGTCCCCATCGTCACCACGTTGCTGGTGGGCGCCGTCGGCATCGTCGTCGTGCCGATATTCCCGCCGATGTTGCTCGTCGTGATCGATGTACCCGATTGGGGCGGCGCAGTGTCTTTGACGATTTCGACGGCTATGCGCTTGGTGATGGGCGTGCCGCTATAAGTGCCGGTGACGTCGACGTAACCGTTGCCCGCCACCGCGGTGATCGTCACCAGCCCGCTTGAGCCGATGGAGGATGTCGTATTGTTATCGGTCTTGCCCCAAGTCGTGGTGGCCGAGACGTCGGTCCCGCCATCGGTGAAGGTGGCCTTGCAGGTGACCGGAAGCTGACCCGCTTTGATCGTGCCGTCATAGTCGGCGAGGATTTGCAGGACGGGTTTGGCGATGTCGAGCGAGCGGCCGTTGACGCCGTCCGCTCCAGGATTTCCGTCGGTCCCGGCCGGGCCGACCGCGGTGAATGCTAGGATCTTGCCGAACTGCACACCGCTGGTCAGGAAACTGGTGTCGAGGAACAGCACCAGGTCGGCCGGCACCGCGACCGCGCTAGTGTAAAAGATGGTGCCGTTCTTCGAATAAGTGACCGATTTGCCGTTATAGGTGACCGCGAACCGATCGTTGAGCGCGACGAACCCGAACAGGCTGTGCGACAGCCCGCCGCTTTCATAAACCTGCAGCGTGGTCCCAGCGATGTAGATCGCGAAATCCATGCTGAGATAGCTGGCATCGGTCGTCGGGTCGGTGTTGAGGCCGACCATGAAGCTATGCGGGCCGCTGTCCACGACGAAGCTGACCGTCGCGCCGCCCTTGTAGCTCTCGGTCGAATGGATGCTGGCGTTCCACGACGAACCGCCCGCGACCTTGATCAGTTTGTTGGCCGCGACGATCGCGTTGCTGTTGAGTGCGGTGAGACCGAAATTCGGGGGGCCGACATAGGGCGACCAGACATAATCAGCGGGGTTGGTGCTTTCCGTTGCGGTCGTTTTGCCCGTGGCGACGCCTTGATAGACCCGAGTGCCGGGGCTGCCGGTCGTGAAGTTGAAGGTGCCGTCCGGCGCGTCGGCATAGGCGTACCAGGTGTAATAGGTGACACCGGGAGCGCCGGGAGCGCCGGGAGCGCCAGCCGTGCCTGGCGCGCCTGGCGCTCCGTCGTTGCCTGCGGTGCCCGCGGCGGTGAATGACAGGATGCGGCCAAAGGGAACGCTGGGCTTGTTAATAAAGGACGAATCGAGAAAGAGCGCCAGATCCGGCGCAGGCGAATTGTTGGTGAAGAAGGGAGCGCCATTTTTCGAATAGACGACTGTCTTATTGTTGTAGGTTAAGGTGAAGACATCGCCGACCGCCGCGGCGGGATAGACTCCGCCGACATTCGCGCCATTCTCGAAAACGAGAACACTTGACCCGCCTTGCACATAAATTGCAAAATCCAACGACGTGTAGTTCGCATCGGTCGTCGGATCGGTGTTGAGCCCGACCATGAAAACATCGATATAATCAACGACAAAGCTGACCGAGGCGCCGCCGGTATAGCTCTCGGTAGAATGGATCGATGCATCCCATAGACCAGGTGTCCCGCCCGTCTTCTGGATCTTTGCTCCCGCCAGCTGCGTGTTTATCGCTGCAAGCCCAAAATTTGGCGGCCCCGCATACTGCGACCAGGCATAATCGGCGGGGTTGGTGCTTTCGGTCGCCGTCGTCTTACCTGTCGCGATGCCCTGATAGACGCGATTGCCCGGATTGCCGGTGGTGAAGTTGAATGTGCCGTCTGGCGCGTCGGCATAGGCGTACCAGGTGTACAGCGTGACCCCGTCGATTCCGTCCGTGCCGTCCGTGCCGGGCGCACCATCGGCGCCGTTGGCGATCGTCAGCACCGGCTCCGACCATGCCCCGAAATCGGCGCTGCCGCCCATGCCCGGCTTGAATGCGATCGCGGTGGCGGAATAGGCCGGATCTGACCCGGCCGGAATCGTCGCGCTCCACCCGGCCGGCGGCGTCGTGACCTGCGTGGTAAAGTCGAAGCTGCCCCCGGTCGGTGTTGCTGGCGCCGCCGCGCTCCGCTTCCAGATCGTCTTTTCGATGATCGAGGAGCCTTCGAACGGGTCGGCTAGCGGCGTCGCCTGCGAAAGGCCCTCGACGGTCAGCAATAGCGTGCTGACATTCTCGCCGACCTCGATGCTGAAATCCTTGAAGAAACCGTAGAGCGTCAGGCTGTCGGTGCCGTCGTCGGCGATCCAGAGCGACGGCACGGCGCGCACCGATGCGATGCGGTTCGCGACGTCGTCAAGCGCCTCGGTGCGGATCAGCGCGCGGGTGCTCATGCGCTTCGCCCAGGCGCGCGGCACGACGGTCACCTCGCCGAATTCGTCGACATCCTTGCGGCTGAAATCATCGATGCTGGCCGTGGGCGATTCCCCGGTGACGCCCAGAGTGACCAGCGTGCCGACCAGCAAGGTGCCGACCGATACCGGACCGGATCCGCTCACCGTGACCGTGATGTTGCCGCCCGTCCCGGGCAGGTCCAGGAAGGTGATTGGCCCGGGTCCGACCGCGACCATTTCGTCATAGCCCGTGGCTTGCACCCGTACCGTGGAGCCGATCACGTCGAGCAGCGCGACCGAATCGACCGCGCCCGGATTGATGGTCACCGCCATCCCGTCATTGCGCGTGGTTACCGTGCCGAGCGCCTGGTCGAACATGGCCCAGCGGTTGGTCGGGCCGACATCGATCCAGCGCCCAGACGTGCCGGCGGGATCATCGGCGATGTTGCCCTCGACCGCGCTTTCATAGATCCGGTGCGTCGCGGCTTTGATCACGCGTCCGCCAAGAGGGTAGGACGTGGCGCCCGACCATTCCGGATAGTCGGTTTCAGGGACGTTGTGCGCCACCAGCATCGCGGTGGTGACCGCCACGGGCTGCACCAGCAGCAGCGTCGACGCGCCCCCGTTCGGCGCCGGATCGGTACCGCTGTCCGTCCCGGCCTCGGTCTCGGCCAGCCCTTCGACGGTCAGGGTGCAATAGCTGATCGGCGGCACCGCAAGATCGATGCTGAAATCCTTGTAAAACCCCTCGAAGTTCAGCCAGGTAAAGTCTTCATCCGCGACCCATTGCGCCGGAACGGCGCGCAGGTCGGCAAGGGCGCGCTGCAGCGCATCGACATCCTCGAAGGGCAGGGCGAGCCGCACAGACATGCGCCGCGCGAAACTGCGAGGCACCACCGTCGTCACGCCGAAATCATCGGTAACGCGGCGGCTGTAATCGATGATGCCGATCGACGGCGCGGCCTCGAGCGTCCCCAGTTCGATCTCGATGTCGCCCGGCGCAATTACCTTCATGCCGCGGCGCTCACCGTAGCGATCGCGTCGCCGCCGGACTGGCTGGTGACGTCATCCATCTTTTTCGCCACGCGCCCCGTGTTGGCCGCGATCGTCGCCAGCGCGGCGGTCAGGTCGCGGCGCATCTGCTCCGTTTCCGCGCGCAGATCCTCGAACCGGGCCGCGGCCTCGGCGTTATTGTCATTCACGGCGAGGGTTTCGGGCTGGCTGTTGGCGCCGGCATTCAGCAGCGCGGCGTTGGTCGCGGCAGGGCTGCCGCTGATCGCGCCGATCAGACCGTTCGTGGCTTCAAGGCTGGCCGCTATCTGCGCCCGGATCCGGTCGAGCTCCTGTCGGCTGGTCGCAGCGGCCGACGCGGCATCGAGCAGGGCTTTCGACAGGCCGGGCAGGCTCTTCGCCGCGTCCATATCACCGCCGCGCGCCGCGTCAGTCGCGGCGTTGAACTGACCCTGCAGCTGGGCGAAGCTGTTGCCGCCCCCCGCATCGGAGAGACCGCGGATCCGGCGAACTTCATCCATAATCGAATCGCCCACCGACGCCCACGCCTTGCGCAGCTCGTCGGCGGCCTTGGCCGCGGCCTGCGCGTCCTGAATGGCCCAGATCTCTTGCTGCAGGGCGCGGTTACTCGCGTCGAGCTTGGCGAGCTGCAGCGCGCGCAGCGCCGCGGTGTCGCCGCGCAGCTCGAGCAGCTGGCGTTCGAGATCCTGTCGCTCGGTCGCGATATCGGCCGCGCTCTTCGCGCCCGACATCGCGGCCTGCAATTCGGCGAAGGCCGGGGCGAGCTGGAGCAGGGTGGCATAGGCCGCTTGGCCCGCCGCAGTGTTGAGGTTCTGCGCCTCGACCAGCTGGCGGAACCCGGCCAGCGTCGTGGGCATCGTCAGGTTAAGGCTCTGAAACACCGAAGCCATCTGGGCGGTGCGCGCCGCGGCCTGCTCCTCGCGGGTGTAAAACGCCGAGAAATAGCTATCGACCGCGTTCGACAGGTCCGAAATGCTATCGAACTGATCCGCCAGCGCGACCTTGGCGTCGAGGCTCATGCCCGTCGCGGCCTGGCCGAGCAGCGTGAACGCCGCGGTCACCGATTCGGCCACCGACGCCACGCGCACGATGGTTTCGAACAGGCCTTCGCCGGCGCGCTGGAAGCGCTCCATGCCGGGGAAGGCGGCGCGCGCCATGTTGTCGGCCGCCGCGCCGAAGACCGCGGTCAGCTTCTCCTCGATCTCGGCGCCGGTCAGGCCCTTCAGATCGATCTTGCCCAGGTTGACGACGAAACCGTTCAGACGCTGCTGGATATCGGTCGTCGCCGCGCCGAGTGGCCCGGCGGCCGCAACGATCGCGTTGTTGAACTCGCGCAGGATCAGGGCGAACTGGTTTTCGAGCGTTGGATCGGCGGCGGAGAAGGTGGTCGACGTCTTGTTGCTGGTCGTGAAGCCAAGGAACTTCTTCTTTTTCTGGACCGTGGAAAATAGCTCGGCTTGGAAGCCGCTGGTGAGAATGTCGCCCAGCGTCTGCGCCCCTGCCGACAGGCCGCTGCCGAGCAGCGTCGTCTTCGTCCCGAACAGGCCGCCCAGGATACCACCGATTAGCGGGATCTTGCTCAGTACCGAACCGATGCCGGATGTCTTGAAGCCTTCGGCGATGCCGCCGCCGTCGGTGATCCCGCCTGCGTCGCGCACGATCAGGCTGGCAAAGCCGCCGATCTGGCTTTCGATGCTGCGCAGCGACGCCGCCATCTGGCGGGAATAGTTCAGCATCAGCGTGTCGACCTCTTTCAGAGCGTCGATGCTGTTCTTGATGCTCTCGCTCTGCGCGGAGCTGTCGCCCAGCACGGTGCCGGTCCCGGCGTTGGTCTGCGGCGCGGTACCGCTACCGCCGCCCGACCCGCCCAGGAGCGCGATGCCGGCGGCGACAAGCGCGGCACCCGTCGCGGCCATCGCAGCGATGTTGTAGGGGAAGGGCAGCTTTGCCTGGGCGGCGATGCCCTCGGCCCCGGCAGCGGTGGCGCGCGCCGCGCTGTTCGATACCGACGATACCGTCTCGGCGATATCCTGCACGATCGCCTTCACCGACATGGCGAACTCGAAGGCGCGGAACACCTTCTCGGCCGTCATCAGGGCTTTGTAGCCCGCGCTCTTTTCCTTGAAGAAGCCCTTCGCCGCCGACGCCATATCGCCGTACAGCCCGACCTGCGCCGTTGACGTCGCGAGCTGGAATTTGGCGATTTCGCGCTGGCGGCCCGCGTCGCTTGTCTGCGCCGCCATATTGGCGCGGTGGATCTCGGCTGCGCGCTCTTCCTGCGCCCGGAAATTGGCATAGATGGCGGTGACGTCGCCCAGCGCCGCCCCGACGTCGCCGAACGCGTCAGACAGCCCAGAGGCGGCGTTCTGGACGTTCTGCGCGATCAAGTCCCATTTGTCGGCCGTGAAGCTGAGAGCGTCGTTCAGATCGCGCTGCGCCGCGGCGCTCGCCTCGGTCGCGGCGGCGATTTCGATCTGCTGCGCAATATAGGCTTCGCGGCGCGACGGGTCGCTGAACTTGGCCTCGGCTTCCTGCGTCGCCTTCAGCAGCGCCAGCGCCTCGACGCGCTCCGCATTGGTCGCGCCGATCAGGCGCAGTTCCTCGCGCAGCTCGGCAAGGCGGTTCGCGCCCGCGCCGGTGTCGCGGTTGAATTGAGCGGCTTCCTCGGCCTGCCGCATGCGCTCGCGCTCCGCCTGCTGGTCGGCAAGAGCGTCCATGGCCTTGCGAGCCTCCTCGGCCAGCCCACGCTGCTGCGCGGCCTGTGCGGCGGCGAGGAGGGGTAGGTCGGCGATCTGATCCTTGACCAGTTCGGCGGCGCGCTCGGCCGTCACGTTCCCCGCTGCGACCAGCGCGTTCGCCTCTTCCTGGATCGCGGCCTGCTCGCGCATCGCGGCGGTCGACTTGGCAGCGCTCGACACGCGCTCGGCGATCGCCAGGCGCACCTGCCGGTTGACCATTTCCTCGATGTCGCCGCGTTTCTTGATCGCGTCCGATTCCGCCTTCACGCGCGCCTCGGCGATCAGCGCCGCAGCGCCCGACACCTTGTAGGCATCGGCCAGCGCGTAGAGGTTGCGAATCTGTGCCTCGACGGCCTCGGCTTCGCGCGCGAGACGCGCTGCGCGATCGTTCCCGGCATTCGAGCCGCTTTCGGGATCGAGATAGCCCTTTTCCTCGGCCTGCGCGCGGATGCGATCGCGGGCGTTCTGAGCGGCCTGGTCACTGATCGCACCCCCGATGCGACCGAGATAGTCGACCCCCATCGCCTTGTTCATCTGGGCGCGCGCAGTTTTGCCGAATTTGGCGTAGGCGCCGGCGTACTGATTATTGACCTGCGAGATTTGCGGCGCGTCGAGCTGCGGGATCTGCAGCGCCTCGGGCAGGATGCGGTTCGCCTGCGACGCGACATAGTTCATGCCCTCGATTGCCTTGGCGATCAGCTGGTTGATGGCGGTGATCGCCGAATTCACCGCGCTAAAGAACACGTCGCCGATCGCGGCGGGGAATGCCTCCCACTGTTTCGTGATGACGTTATACGCCCCGACGAAGCCGCCGATCATGAAGTTGACCGCGCCCTTCACCCCGGTGAAGATCCAGCTCGTCCATTCTTTCATCACCGACCAGACGCTCGAAACCGACGGCCCGATCGAATCCCAGATCGCGCGGCCCGCGACCTGAAACACGGCCTTCGCCGTATCGCCCCAGGTGACCGTCACATTTTCGAGGTTTCGGATTTCCTTGGCGGTCAGGCCCAGCGAGCGAGCATATTCTTCCATATCAGCGCTGCTGTTCGCCGCGTTCTGGAGGAGCTTCACCGCGCCGGCAAAGGTGCCGATGACAGCAGCGATGCCAAGGATGATCGGATTCGTGGCCGCAGCGACCAATATGTCGCGCGACATCGCGAGGAACGCCGCGCCGACGGCGCGGATCCCGACTCCGGCCTGCGCCATGATGCCTTGGATCTGCGCGCCCTGCTGCATCAACGCCATGAAGGTCATTTTCAGCGGCGCCGAACTCCCGGCGGCGGCGACCATCTGGACGCCAAGATCCTGAAACTGGAACGCAAGGTTCTGCATGTGATGCCCGGCGAGGCGGCCTGTCGCTCCCGCGGTGCCCATGCTGCGGTTCACGACGGCGTGCTGCTGCTCGACGTCGCGCAGACGCCCGACCAGCACTTCCTGCTGCCGCGCATATTCCGCCGGTGCCGTGGCGCCGACCTGATAAAGCCGCGTGCTCTCGGCGATTTCTGCGTTCAAGCGGCTGGTCGCGGCATAGAGCGGGTCGGTCGACATGCGCAGCCGCTCGGCGGCGGCAGCGTCGGCCTCCATCGCGGCCTGCGACCCGCGCACGCGGGCAGCTAGCTCTGCATGCTCGCGCGCCGCGCGCGCCGTGGCGCTGGCCTCGGCGTTCATCGCGGCAGCGGTTTGCTGCGCAGCGGCCTGCAAAGCGGCTTCCTGCGCGCGCAGGCGGCCCGACAGTTCGGTAAGGCCCTGTTGCTCCGCAGCCAGCGCTGCGGCGTCGACCTTCATCGCGCGGATCTCGGCCCGCGTCTTGCCCATGGTCGATGCATCGCGCTCGAGCTGGCGCGACAGCGCCTCGCCAGCTCGCTCGACCCGGTTGAGCTCGCGCGCCGCGAGCTGCGCCTCACGCGTCGCTGCGCTGCCGAAGCTGCGCATCGACGCCGTGGCGCCGCCCAGATCCAGCATGCCCGACGTCGCGCGCTCGATCGCTGCGGCATCGCGGACGATTTGAGCCTCGGTCGAATCCATGATCTTCTGAAGCTCGAGCAGCGCGTCGTAGGAGCTGCCGGTGTCGATCGCGAAACCGACCTCAAGGGTAGGCGTGCCGTCGTTCATCGAAACGCCCCTCTATCCCAGAACCATCCGGAGCCGCGCATTCGCGGCGTCGATCTCGCGCTGCGACGCCTTGGCATGCCAGGGTGCAGGGCAATTCTCGCTCTCGGCCTTGGCCGACTCGCTCATGTAGGCAACGGAGAGCTTACGGATCACTCCGGCCTCCCACGGCGACAGCTCGATGGCTGTGCTGCGCTGCCAGGCGTCGATTTCGCGCCATGACAGCGGCGCCGGGCCCATTCCGGTCGCTTCGGTGATCCCCATGTCGATCAGCCATTCGACGACATGAGGCAGCGGGTTGGACGGCATCGCAGGTTCGATGCCGTCCTTTTTCATTCGATCCCGCCGCGAGATCTGCGGCACCTCGACCTTCGCCTCGGCCCGCTTCGATCCCTTCGCCGGCTTCGGCACGGCATAGAGCCACGCCATCTGCCGGATGTAGAGGGTCAGCTCACCGACGACCCGGGCCGAAAGTTTCCCCAGTCGGCCAGATGCTTCGTGACCTGGTTGGTGATGTAGCCCAGCTCGGGATCGGCGTAGAACGCCTCAAACAGCTCGGCGCCGACCTTGTCCCCATAGGTCAGGTTTTCGAACGCGATCGTCACCAGTGCCAGATCCTCGGCGACCTCGAGCCGCGCTTCGTCGGCCGTCGGGGCGGTGATCTTGCCCTCGTTTTCGTTCATGCGCTTGAGCGCGCGCGCCGTCTGCCGCGACTTCACCGTGCCAAAGGCCCGGCTGCCGGGGCTGTGCACGATGATGCGGACCGGCTTGTCGCCGTCGAACAGGGGTTCGCCCGAGGCGTTCTTGACGTGGATGGCGCCGGTTGCGGCAGCCTTCAATGCAGTTGCGTCCATGATATTTGACCTTTCGCGGTAAGGATGCACCGACCCGCCCGCGCGACCGCGACGGCGGGCGGGCCGATGCCAGGGAACCGGCTCACGCCGGGAGGTGGTTAGGGTGCAGCGACCTTGACGACGGCGGTGTCGATTTCGATCGTCGGCGTCGCCATCAGGATGGTGTCGGCGCCGTCGACGCTCTCCGGATAACCGAAGACGCGGCCCTCAAAATAACGCTTCGCGCCATCGGCGAGGGTGACCTCGAACGAATAGAGCGTCGAGGTGGCGTCGGCGCCGGCGGTGCGGAGCAGGGTCTGACCCGCGTCTTCATCGTCATGCGCCATGGTCGGCTGCAGCGAGCCATAGTCGACCGAACCCTTATGCTTCTGTTTCGGACCCTTCAGCGGGGTGAATTCCACCTTGTTGAAGGTCGCACCGAAAGCGCCGATCTTCTCGATCTGACCGATCTCGGTATAGGTCAGTGCTTCATAGCCAGCCTCATTCTGGGTTGCAGGATGGGCAGCCGAAATGGCGAGCGTCGAGCCCGCCGCGGTAGTCGAAGTCATGTCATTTTCTCCATGAGGCGAGCCGGACGGTGCCGGCGGTTATTCGGCCCGGACGGGCGGAATGGGGTTAAGCGGCGGGCTTGCTCGCATCGGCTGCGTCAGCCTTGCCCTTCGCAGCGGGGCGATCGCCGATCAGGCCGGCGGCCAGATAGTTCTGATACGCGCCGGGATCGAACGAATGTTCCTTGCCGCCCTCGAAGATCTCGCCGGTGCCGGCATCCTTGAAGCGCGTCGGCACAAAGCCTTTCTTCTTTTCGTCACTCACTGCTTTTCTCCTGATTATGCGTCGTAACTGACGCGGAAATCTTGCGTCGCCTCGAAGCTGTTGCCCGGGCCGCGCAGATCGGGCCCGGTGCCCGCGTCGAGGATCGACACCCGCAGGCCTCCGCCGATGTCGCCGGTCTTCCCGGTGCAAAAGGCCTCGACCATCGTGATGATGTCGTCCTGGTCGCGGTAATTCCCCGCCCGCACCGTCACCGATATCCGCTCAACCCGGCGGGCCGTGGCGCCTGGCTTCAACGGCGCGTTCGTGCGCCTCTTGCTGATGCGCCTGATCAGTAGGGCGGGAAGGTCCGCATCGTCGGGCAGGGCGCCGGGTTTGATGTTCGGAACCGGCACCTTCGCGACCAGGTCTGGATAATCTCGGAGCAGCGCGCCGATGATCTTTGCGCCCGTGATCATTCGGCATCTCCTCCCGGGCCGCCAATGATGCCGGCACGGGTCACGCGGGTGTTGATGTACGCCTGCGCCGCGGCGATCGCCTCGGCTTCCTTGACGTCGAGCGCGGGCCGCAGGAACGGATGCGGTCGCGCGCCGGGGTGCCATACAGTCGATCCGACGAAGGTGCCGCCGATTACCAGCGACCGATTGCCACCTTGCTCGGCGACCTGGCGGTTGATGCGCGAAACACTGCGCCCGCCGCGCTGGCTTTCGTCAACGCTGATGAAGTGCGGCGCCGTGCCATACTCTGCCCAGGGCGCCAGATACGCTCCGCGGCCCACGACCTGCACCTTCGCGATCATCCGACCGTCTTCGCGCTTCGTGGCGACCTTGATCGCGCCGCGGATCTCGCTCGAGTTCGTTCGGTCTTTCGCTTCTTCGGCAACGACGGTCGCAGCGGCGCGCGCCGCGCCTCGCAGAACCTTGGTTTCCATCTCGGCCGGGATGCCGGCGATGAACTGTCTCACCGCCTGCTTGCCGCGGACCGTGGGCATCAGGCCGTATTTCCGGCCGTGCTGTAATTCTCGACCATGAACTCCAGCGCCTCGCGCCCCAGCTTGGCCGGCCGGGTAACGATCTGCAGGATCCGGCCGTCCATATCGTTGCCGTTTCCGTCGGACAGGATCTCGACCACGCGCATGCTCGACGTGATGTCGGTGCGGTACCTGACGCGCACGCGGGCTGGCCCGGCGGTGACGTTGATGCCGTTCGCGATGCGCTCGCCCCGGCTGGGCAGCATATCCTCGATCTCGGCTGCGACCCCGTCCTGCACCAGCTCCCACGCGCCGGAACCGGCGCCGTCGAGGCTGTCGTCTGCTACGGGCCGCTCTATGCGGATCCGGTCTCTAAGGCGGCTCGCCAGCGAGCGGGTGTCCTTCATAGCGTGCGCCGGCGGTGGTTGCCGCGGTTGCACAGCGCCATGGCGGCCTTTTCAGAGGCTGCGAACATCTCGCCGCCCTCGCGATCCTCATAGAAGGCGGTCAGCATGGTCAGCATGGCGCGCTTCAGGATCATCGGCACGTCGGCCGGATTGGCAAAGCCCGCGGTAAGGGTGACCTCGATGTCGCCGAACACGGTATGAGGCGATGGCCAGCGGGCAGCGGCAGCGGGATAGATTCGCGCAGGACGGCTCGCCGCGCTCATCTGCGCGTCGGCAATAGCCTGCGTGACGCCCGCGGTGTCGCGATAGACCAGCGTCAGCGGCTGGCCCGCAGCGATCGGCCAGGCGCGCAGCTTGGTATGGTCGGCGAAGGCGCTGATCCGCTCGGTGACGACGCGGCGCGTCAGCAGCAGCCCGGTATAGCCCTCCACCCACTCGCGTGACGACACGATCGCGTCTTCGATCAGCGCGTTGTCGGCGCTGGAATCGACGCGCAGGTGCTTCTTCGCTTCGGCGAGCGTGATCGGTTCGACCGATGGTCCGGGGTCGACTTCGGGCGCGGCAAGGATCGTCGCGAGGTAGAGTGCGATCATCGCTAACTCCCATCGGAAGGCCGGAGCAGCGTCCGGGTGGAACAATCAGCTGGGAAGCGAGGGGCACCGGCGCCAAGCGCCGGACACCTATCGAAGTATGGGCGCGGCCGCGGCGGCAATCTGCCGTGCCAGCACTTCCTGACCTTCGGCAGTCAGATGGCATTTGTCGCGCTGGCGCAGGGGCAGCGGCAACAGGTCAAGGTCCGGCCCTATCGTGACATTGGGATTTTCGGCAGCTAGTTGATCTCGGGCTTCATCGAGCGGCTTCCACTTTGTCTGCTTTCCATAGCAGACGCTCTCGCGCATGATCAGCCAGCGGTGCTTCGGCGCGGTCGCAAATAGCTTGGTCAGCTCTGCATGGTACGTCGTGGTATCGGTCGATTTTGCAGCATCTGTTTCGCCCTGCATCCAAATGATCAGGGGGTCAGGAAAGCCCGATCGGTCCAAATCGGTGATAGCTTGCCGAATTTTCGCGCGCTGAGTGTCTGCGGTCCACTGGGATATAGCCGAGCCAGAAATTGCGAGGTTCGAAATAACGACTGGTTTGCGCAAAAACTCGGCGAACTTGGGCCATATCGATCCCCCTTCGCCAGCGGTGCCTGGCATGGGATCGCGGAGATAATAGCACGCGCCGCCGTCAAAAGAATATGATCGAGACCATGAAATATGACGTTTCGGCCCGGTGTTTGACGCGTGAGACTGGCCGATCACCAGAATTGCATCGGTGCCTTCGGGGCATTTCGCTTCGATTTGAGGAAGCGCAGTGACCGTATGTTCCCATCCCCGCACCGAGATCAGCGCGAACACCAGCAGCGCGGCCGTGAGAATGATTGTTCGCTTCATCCCGTTCGAATATCAACGCCGGTGCGATGCATCAACATCTGGCGGCTAGAGCACCGCCAGCACCGCGACCAACCCCCACGCCATCAAGGCAGCGCGCCACTGCATCAAACGGCCGTCACAGACGACAGGATTTGCAGCGAGCCGATGTAACTGTCATCGGCGTAAAGACCGTGCACCCACGAAGATGCGTTCGGCAAATCGCCCGACAGATTGCGGATTTTCACGGTGCCGGTGAAGCCAGCAGCGGATGACAGATGCACCTTGTTGCCGACAATCTGCGCGCCCGTGAGCGTGATCGATGTTGCAAAATTGTCGTTCGACGCTTCCCACGATGTCAGCGCGTTGCCATCGGCTGCTGACGTATAATCGCCGCCGTTGCGAGCGACCAGCGACGACGCGCCATTGAGATCATAATCGACCTCGATCAGGCTGGCGCTGACCTTGGTCGCGCCGGTTACGAACGGCCCTTTACCGATCAGCGCCGTGCCGTTGAAGTAGCCGAGGATCGACTTTTCGATCCGGCGGACCATTTCGCCATAGCCGTTGGTGATCGATTTCTCGTAGTGGACCTCGTCCCCCGACGCCCGCTTGCACCCGAGGGTGTTGAACGCCAGATGCACATTGGCCTGTGATTGAAGGTTCTCTTGACTGGCATAAAGCGCGCGTTGCGATGCGGCCCAACCGGGCTCTGCACTGCCAGAAGATCGATAACCGGTGATCCCGTAGAATACTGGAATTACCGTGCCGGGGGGCTGCCCGTGCATGTAGGGCGCCTGATATTCGGCAAGATTGACGATCCATCGATCATCCCACAGGTCGCCCCCGGAAACGTGCTCGTTTTCACCCTGAAAGAGAATGAGGAGATCGTAGGCACCACCGGCATAGGCGTGATGATTCTGGATATAGGTCCAGTCTTCGCTCGTCGGGCCAAGCGCCGCGGCGCCGCGCGCTGCAATCGCCAGTACCTCAAACGAAACCGGAATGTCCCAATATGCCGACAACGCATCGCCAAGCCGGGCGATGCAGCGAGCGACTGTGCTTTCGCTCGTGCTGTTCCAGTACCCCGTGGTTTCGTTGAAGAAAGTCGAAGTCGGCGGCATGGCGGGCGGATCAGCTTTTTCGTATACGATTGAGCCTTCGAAGTCCGGCCAGTCGCCGCTCAATGCCGACAGCACCATTCCGCCCGAATTGCTCTGACCGATTAGACCAGCGTTGAGCGACACATAGAAATGCTTGATGCTGCAAACCGACGCACCAAGGTTCGCTTTGCCATCCGCTCCGGCTGGCACCAGCCTGATGCCGTAGGCTTTTCGGCCAGCCAAACCGATCGGAACATCAACAGTGATAGTGCCGACACCTCCGCCAATAGTCTGATCGGCTAAGGCAACGCGCGCCAATGCCTTGACCTCGGCACCTGTTTCGGTGTTGACCAAGCCCCAGAACATGCGCGTGGGTGCAGCACCGAGGTAGCTGAACGCAAAGGTAATGCGAGCGCTGCCGGTGTTGATCGCGGCCCCGGCGGAAGCGCGCTTCTTGGGGTAGAAGCCCTTGATAGCCGTTTCATCGACGATGATCGTGGTCGAAACAGGACCGACTTCGATAGATGAAACCGGATTGAAATTGGCGTCATAATTCGGGACACCAAAATTCGTCCCGCCTGGGTCCGTAAAGACGACACCAAGCGGGTCACCGATAGGAAATCCCAGACCTCGCCGCTGAAAAGCCCTTTTGTTGCCGCCGTCCGTCACAACAATCGTCGTGAACCGACTGTCGTTAGCATCGCGAAATAGCTTGGGTGTGCCGTTAAATTGCCCGCCCAGCTTTCGCGATGTTGCACCGGCTGCAACGCTGATAACATTGGTTGATGAACCGCTGACCACCCGCTTCAGCGTGATCGAAGCTCCGTTATTATTCAGCAGCGCCAGTCGATTGAGATAGTTTACCCCAAGAAGGCAGACCTCCGCGCGCGTGTTCGACGCAACCGGCAGGTCGGCGGTGATGTATTGGTCACCAGATTGAGTTCCCGGCGAAAGCAGGAAGGAATTGGCTTCGCTGTCGCCCCAGTAATTTGCCGTGCGCGATCTGATCGCTCCGTCGTGAACAATGGCGTTGAACCTGCCCGGGTTTACTGTGCCGGTTCCCAATGCAGACCAGCCCAAATGGCCGGGGTTTCCGGTGCCGAGCCCATAATTGGCGCTTGGGTCGCCGGGGCCGAACAGGCGGGTCCCGTTGGCAATGGCGTTGAAGTTTTCCGAATATGTCGGGGCGATAAATTCTATGGGCGGCTCGGAGGTGCCGCCAGTGGCAACCCGCCGCCCGCCACGAGTGATCAAAGACTGTCCAGGCAGCGCGAACATCTTACCAGCTCACCACCGTCAGATCGCCAGCAGAGGCGCCGACCGCTCGGATGCCGCCGACGGGCCGATATGGCGATTCCCATTGCCCCGGCACGCCGGACGCTGCCGCAGGGACATAATCCGACCCGCCGCCACTCGGGGGCGTCCCAGCGGTGCCCGGCGCCAGGTAAACCGGCGCCGCGGTGAAATTCAGGATCCGGCAGCCGACGCGGTTCGCATCGGCCGTAAGGATTGTTTGAGCGGTCGCGGCGACAAGCGTCTTGGTCTCATGCGTCGGCGCGCTCTGCGCGCTCGTGACGGTCGCGGTGATATTTTCCAGCGCGGCGAGGGTGCTGGGGCCTAGTTCCGAAGTGGCAAGCGCAGCAACGGTGGCTGCGCCGAGCTCGACCGCGCCGCTCAGCACGGCCGTGATGCTCTCGAGCGCAGCGAGGCTGGCAGCGCCGAGCTCCGTCGTCTCAAGGGCTGCGAGCGACGTCGCGCCCAGCTCCACCGTGCCGGTCATGCCGATATTCTCCAGCGCGGCAAGCGTGGCGGCGCCGAGTTCGGTTGTTTCGAGCGCGGTCAGTGTCGCGCTGCTCAAGCTGACTTCGCCGTCGACCGTGATGGTTGCGATCAGGGCAGCGAGAAGATTTGCGAGGATAGCGGTCTGCTCGTCCTGATTGGCAGCCGTGGCATCGCCGCCACCGGCGCCGGCACCGATGATCTCGACGGGAAGGGGAGCGGCATCCGACACGTCGGTCGCCACGCCATTGGCGCCAAAGACGACCTTGCTGCGGGGATAGTGAATGCCGCCGATGTCGTCGGTGGCAAGAGATACGCCCGTCGCAGGCGCTACAATGTTATCGGCCATCGGGCGCTATCCTTCGAATATGCGGGAATGAATGGCGCCGGCGAGGGGACCGCCGGCGCCAGCCAGGTCAGTCGGCCTTTTTCTCGGCCGCTTGGAGGTTCCTCTGAACAAGGTTCTGCTCGACCTGCTCGGACAGGGTCAGCGTCGGATCGTTGAAATCGATCTGATTGCTTTCGACGCTGGCGCCCTTGCGGGGCTCGTTGTCGACAGCGGGATGCGACGTGTCGATGCGATCGACGATCGTCGGCTCGATCAATGCACCCGACGCGGCGACATAGGTCGCGGGTTCGAGGTTGTCGGCAGTGATGCCCGCGGTGTCGGGCTTGCCCGGGACGTCCGAAAGCGGAACCTTGGTGGTGTCGACGGTCTTCGCACCGCCAGTATTCTTCGAAACAGCCATGTTGGCCTCCTATGTTGGCCCAGGCGTGTTGCCCGGGCCGTGGTTGATCACGCCTGCTTGATGAAGCGCATATATTCGGGGTTCTGGACGCCGCCGCCGACGCGCTTCGTGGTGTAGAAGTGCACGAAGGGCTTGTTGGTGAAGGGGTCGCGCAGCACGCGGATGCCCACGCGATCGATCACCAGGTAGCTTGCGGCCATGTCGCCGAACAGGATCGACACGAGACCGGTCGTCATGTTCGGCATGCCCGGAACCTCGACGACAGGGTAACCCTGCAGCGTCGACGGCTGACCGGCGACATAGGTCGGCTGCCAGATATAGTTGCCCTGGCCATCCTTGAGCTTGCGAACCTTACCGAGGCTGGTGCGATTGAGGTAGAACTTGGCGTTCGCCACGCGCTCGCTCGGGATCGAATAGACTAGGTCGACAATTTCGTCCGTCGTCACCGCGGCGGCGCCGGCAACGGTGGTGCCGATGATTGCGCCGAACGGATGCTTCGCGGCGTTTGCAGCGCCGGTCACATAGGTCAGGATCCCGTGCGGCTTGTTGGTTCCGTTGCCGCTGAGAAACGCCACGTTTTCCTGAATGGCGAATTCGCCTTCGACTTCGTTGGCGAGCCATTCCTCAAGATCGATCGCGACGTCGTCGAGCGCGATCTGCGTGATCGCCGGGTTCGCGTACAGCTCGCCCGTTTCGAAGGCGAGCGAAGTCAGCCCCGGCGTGCTGGTCGCCGGTCGCGCCGCGGTTTCCCCGACCCAGCCGGATCCGATTACGCCATCGTTATAGACCCGGCTGAAGCCGTTCCCGCTGATCGTGATCACCTGTGCATTCTCGCGGATCGGCGAGCGCTGCTTGAGCTTGTTGGTGATCGTTCGATCCCACTCGACCGGTGCAAGATAGCCGCCCTCAGCGGCGGTGCCGACCGACATGGCGGCCGAAACGTCGCCGCGGCGCATGTGAGCCTTGAAATCGGCCACATATTCCGGGTTCGTCGGATCCATATCGCCGGGGGTGTTGCCGCCGAGGCGGGCCGCGGCGATCAGCTTGGCCTGTTCGTCGAGCGAAGCTTCGAGCGTCGACATCGTCGCATTGAGCGCGGTCAGCTTTTCGTTGAACAGCACGTCGTCGACCTTGGCCGAGACCTGCGTCTCGTGGGTCTTCTTGAATTCTTCAAAGGCAGCGTTGAGCTGTGCGATCAGCGCCTTAGGGTCGCTGGCGTCGGCGCGAACGCTGACAACAGCGCGCGGGCGCACGAGGGCGGTTGCCGCGGCGAACGCGGCAGGCTTGAGCATGTTCATTCTGGATTCCTTAGGCTTGGATGGTGTTGAGAAGGCCGGCCATCAGGCCCGCCAGTTCGGTGTCACCAGCGCCCGGCGTGGTGTCGTCATCGGCAGCGCCTGGCGTGCCTTTGATCTTATTGATGCGGGCGCGCGCCTCGGTGCGCGAATGGCCCGCATGGACAAGCGCGAGTTCCATGGCTCGCACCTCATTGACCTGCTTGTCAGATGCCTTTGCATCCTCGTCGACCGTGACCTCGTCGGCGGCGAGCAAGGCGTCGGCGAACCCGCGATCGACGGCCGTACTGCCCGACATGTAAGTTTCGGCATCCATCCACCGGGCGATCGCCTTGGCGTCCTGACCGGTCCGAGCTGCGTAAACGTCCGTCATGGCGCTATCGAACGGCTCCAGCCATTCCGCCGTTTCGGCCATGTCATGGCGGTTGCCGATCGCCACGACCCAGCAATTGTGTATCATGATGAAGGACGCGGTCCCGATCTCGATGCGGTCGCCAGCCATCGCAATAATCGATGCCGCCGACGCTGCCATGCCCATGATCTTAACCGTCACTGTCTGGGAATGCTCGCGCAGGACATTGTAAATCGCGATGCCCTCGAACATGTCGCCGCCGGGCGAATTGATCTGCACCTCGACTTCGCGGTCACCGATCGCGCGCAGCTGCGCCGCAACCTTTTTCGCCGTGATGCCACCGCCTGACCAGAAATCCTCGCCGATGATGTCGAACATCGTGATTACATTGTCGCCGGTGGCGAGCGCGCGCACGCCTGCGGCTTCATCGCTCCAGCGATCCAGTACGTCGCCTTTCGTGAACGCAGAAACGCGGTTTTCAGCGGGCAGGGGCAGCGCCGCAGGACGAGCCATAGCGTTCACGCGAATGTCGGGTTTACGCACCATTTTCGGAGCCTTCCTTGTCATCAGGCTTGTCGGCCTGCGCGATCGCCGCGGCGGTGGTGCCGGAGCGGGGCAGGCCTTCGCCACCCTCGATCGGATTGCGGTCGAAACTTTCGCGGACTTCGTTCGGCTCGAGCCAGGCGCCATTCGGGCCGAGCGCTGCCTTGAAGAAATCCGCCTGATCTTTGAGCGAACCGCGCAGCAGCGCGCCCTCATTGAACTTGGCGTAAAAGGTTTTTTGCTCTTCAGGGGTCAGCAGCCACATCCAAATGGCCTCTTCCCAGATGACGAACCAATCCATCAGGCAATAGGTGACCAGAAACAGGCCAAGCTCACGCACGCCGCTGCCCCAGCTGGTTTCGTCGAACATGAGCAGCGGCCGCGGCGCGCCGGTGAAGCGCGAAACTTCCTCGGCCTCCCTCTTCATCAGCTCAATCAGCTGCGAATCCTTGGCGTTGTAGCCAAACGCATTCGCTTTCAGGCCCTCCTCGAGGATCAGCCAGTCGTGTTCGGCATTGGCACCGGCATAACCTTCGGCGAGGCTTTGCTTCAGATGCGCGATCGCCTCTTCGCCGAGCGTCGCCTCGGTTTGAAGCGCACCGCGCGCCATAGTCCCCTTCGTGAGCAGACGAGCGGCCGCTTGCTGCGCCTTGATGGTCAGGCCGAGCGTGTCGGCGGCGACATCGAGGAGCGACACCCCATTCAGGCCATCAAGCGACAGCGGCGTGCTGAAGTGAAACACATCGTCGGCCTGCAAGGTGACGACGGTGCCGTTCGGACGGGTATATCGAAACGTCAGAACAAAGTCGTCGGACAGCTGCGGCTTAACTGAACGGCGGGCGAGGGGGATGAGCTGGCGCACCGCGCCCCGAGACTTGATCTTGAGCGCGTAGGCTGAGCCATCGAGCAGCGCCGCCAGCTGCATATAACTTTTGAACCGGCTGGCGGTCTGATAATCGTTAGGCTTTCGGTGCAAGACGTTGAAAAGCGGGTGTTCCGATGCCTTTTCGGTGAGCTTCCCGTTGCGGCGCATTAGATGGATCGGAAGCTTCCCGATCGAACCGGCAATGAGATTCATGGCGCGAAAAAAGGTGCTGTTTCGGAGCGCCTGGCGCTCATTTACCGACAGTCCAGAAACGCCAATTCGCCCGTCGCGCATCATTTCGAGCAAGCCCGGGTCGCTTAGATCGAGGGCGTTATAGGCCATGATCGGGCCGACCGGCGCCGGACGGGAAGCGATTGGCGGTGCGGACGCCGAGGCGATGCCTATCGCTTCGAGAAGGCGGACGAAAATGCTCATGCGCCCTCCCTCAGAGCCGGATCACGCCGCGCGACGCATAGACCGACTTCTTTTTCGGCTTTTCGTTGGCAGTAGCGCCGCCGACCGCCATCGTGGCCGTAACCATGCCGTCGATGCGACCGCGCGACCGTTTCTTGTTGAACATGCGGTTCCCGAGCCCGTCGGCCTCGACAACAGCGTTCGCCGCGCAGCTGTATGTCACGGGTGACGCGTCGATCACGATGCGCTCTTCGAGGATCCGGTCTTCGATGCGCGTGATCGAATGCGGCATGCACAATTGCTTGTCTTCGAACACGATGCGCTGCCCCTGCGCGTGCTTGATGATCTTGAGCCCGCGGCCGTCCGGCTTTCCCGGGCCGTCGTAGATCCAGTATTGCAGCCCGACCTGGTCGCACGCGTCCGTGAACGCTGTCAGGAAGGCGGCGTCGACCAGCAGCGCCTCGACTTCCTGGTCGGAACAGAATTCGAGCAGCCACTGCGCGACATAGGTGTAATCGATCGTCGGTCCCGGCGTGGCGGTCAGGTAACCGTCTTCGACCCAGTCCAGATATGGCGCCTTGTCAGTGTCGGCCCGATCCTCGAGCCCTTCGCGCGCGGTCCAATACCAAGTTTTGACCGCGAGCAGCTCGTCGGCGAGATCCCAAGCGGCCGACGCCGCGGTAAGGTCATTCTTCTGCGAAAGATCGAGCGAAACCCAGCATTTGCGGCCCTTCATGGCGCGACTGTCGACCGCGCCCTGCACCGCTGACCACTTGTCTTCGTTGATCCAGAAGTCGGCGGATGCGGTGTCGATGCCGAAATAGAGCCGCTTCACGCTCGATTTCGTCGACGGCCGCAGCTTCGCGGAGTTCACGGTCTCCCGGATATTCTCGATCGGGAAGGTTTCGCCGAGGGCGGGCAGGGATTTCTGCCAGCACTTTTCGTTCTCAAAGACGGTTTCGCGGTCGGCGCGGTCGATCCGCGCCACAAAAGCGAAGGCCGTGTCGTCGCGCGCCTCGCCCTTGGCGATCGACTGGTACATCTCCGAATAGGAATTGCCGACATGCTGCGTCTTCGCCGGCGTGTTCGTGCCGAGGAGCATCATGGCGTTGCCGGCGACCTTGTCGATCGCGGCTTTCCACGTCAGCAGCGACGACTCCGATTTGAATTCGTGGATCTCGTCGCCCGCCACATAGGAGGGGCGCGGACCGGACTGCGATTCTCCGCTGGCGATCGGCATGAAGAACGAACCGCTGTCCGGGTGCTCGATCTTCCACGCGTTTTCCAGCTCGCCGCGGATGATGACTTCGCCCAGGCCTTCGAGGCTTTCGCCTTCGTCCATGCCCGGTACGTCGGCGCGGCACATGGCCGCCGCGTCACGGAACAGGACGTTCGCCGTCGCCTTGTCTTCCCCGATCGCATAGCATTGCGCGCGCGGGATATCCGACCAGCCCATGATATAGACGCCGATCGCGCCCATGAGCGGCGATTTCGCTTGCCCCTTGCCGGTTTCCAGCCAGCCAGAGCGGAAGCGCCAGCGATTGTTGGCGGTGCGCCAGCCGAATAGGCTTCCGCCAACGAACGTGTGCCACTCCAGCGGATAAAACGGCTCGCCGGCGGCGGGGCCGTCGGTCACCTGAAACACCGCGGGCAGGAAATTCAGGAAATGCGCCGCCGATTCCGGACGCCAAAAAATCCCACGCCGCTCGCCGTCCTTCAGATCGCGTAGATGCCGCTCGGCCGCGTGCCGCACGAGCTCGCCGACGGTGAACAATTTGCCATCCACCGCGGCCTTCGCCCAGGCGGTCGTCGGATCCGGGTCCGACAGGAATCGGTTAGCCACCGCGCTTTTTCAGATAGTTGTCGGCGCCGGTGCGCCGCGTTGATTTCTTCTCGATCTTCGCACCATTGCCTCGCTCGCGCGGGCTGATGCAAAGTTCCTTCTCGATCGCCTGCGCCTGGCTGGCGGCGTTCGACATCGTGGTCCACCACGGATTGTATGTCGGCACCTTCGTTTTCTTCGCCAGGATCACCGGCCCGGACTTAAGCACCTCCCGCGCGCTGATGTCGTATGTGACATATGCGACGACAAGCCGAACGATGGCGTGGGAATTCGCGACGGCAAGCTTCTCGGCAGCGCGCATCTCGGAAATGATGCTGCGCCAATAAGCGGCAGCGGCTTCGCGATCAGCCGCACGCCCGAAGGTCTTTCGCCAATTGGGTTCGGGCGGAACTCCTTCGCCGCCTTGGATTTCAACCAAGTCGGCCATTTGTGGATCTCCAGCGGGGGCGGCGGAAACCCTCCCCCCTCAAAAACTGCTCTCAGTGCGCATGCATGGGCCGATGGGTGTCCGCTGGCGCGGCCGTTCAGACTTTCGACCGGGGGGGTGGCCTTCGCCGCTGCCCGTGCGGCAGCGCGTCGCCGCTGCCTCGTCATGGATCCGGGCGGCAAAGGCCGCGTGGAAGCGCCACTCAAAAGGCCTCTATACTCGACGCCCGGTAGACCGAACAGGAACTCGGCGTAGTCCTGATCATCCATGCTCAGCCGCGGTTCCATGGATGGTCGGGGCTGGTCGGCCTGCCATCACGACCGACGCCGCGCGCTTTGATCGGTGCGGCATGGTTGAATTGCTCCGCGGTCACCTCGGCGTGGCACTCGTCGCATAGGTTGCGGGTGTTGCTGTCGACATCCTCGCCGTCGAGGGCGAGCGGCTTGATGTGGTCGACCTTGGTGGCGAGGCGAACGATGTCACGATCGAGGCAGTGTTCGCAAAGCCCGTCGGTGCGGGCGAGGCGACGGGCTCGCATCTTCTGGCCTGCTCGGCCCCGAACGCGCTCACCCATGATATGCTGAATTGCGTTGCACCCCGACGAAAGCAGAGCTTCCTGCGTGTGGTGCGAGGGCGCCGATGCGGCGTGTCCAATGATCTCGCGAGCTGCTCTGGCAGCGACGCAGGGAAGGGGTCGCGACCTCCCCCGCTAGGCTACCCATATGACATGACCGATTCGCGCACGCAAGAGTCATGCAGCGATACCAACGGATTGCGCCTGCGCTTCCTCCATCAGCAGCATGCTGGTGAACCGGATCGGCTGCGAGAAGCCCGGGATATCGACCCATACGTAACGCCCGCGGCCTGTCTTCACGATGCCAGGCAGGCCAGCCCACGCGCCATCGAGCACGCGCACAGGATCGCCCTTCTCGTACTGCCGAGCCTTCTTGGGTGGAATGGCGCGCCGCTCCTCGACGCGCAGCGCATCGAGCTGCCGATCGGATATGGTTGGGATCTTGCCCGCCCAGCGCGCGATTGTGAAATTGGGATGATCCGTTGCCGGGTTCGATGCCTCGGAGAATAGCGCCGGCAGCTGATCAGCACGGGCAAAGACATATGAAGGCATGATCGGCACGGTGATCTCGCGGTGCAGCTTTGACCGAGGCCGGCGGCGCTTCACTGTGGCGACCGGCGTCCACACATGGAAGCCCGACTTTGCCAAGCTTTCGGCCAGCGCGATCGTCCGCTGGCTGCCCACGCGCAGGATGCACCAAAGATCGCTGTTCGTGCCCATGCCCGACCTCATACCACCTGCGCCATGTTCTCGGAATCACCTTTTGTTCCACATGGAACGGGACGCGCCCGATAGACGCCATCATCGTGAAGCCGCAAAAAGCCGCGTTCCGCAGCGATCGAACGGATATTCGCCGTCAGGGCATCGATAGCGGCCTGATCGAATTCGCGCTGCTCGAGCGTCCGCATGATGTCGTCAAAGCGCGCGCGCCGCTCGGCCCGCGCCAAGTTCGCGGCAGAGGCCCGGCGCTGCACCGCGCCGTCATCCCGCTTCCATCGTTCGAGGATCGCTTTGCACTGCGCGATGGTCGGAAACCAATCGAGCTCGTCGAGCACGGTCGACACCATGAACTGCAACGCCTCTTTCGAATAGCCGCCGAGCTTCCGGTGATAGATGCTGACCCGCAGCTTTCCGGTCACGTCATCATCGGATCGCCGAGGAAGAGTGGTCAGCGCGCGGATCAGCTCGACGAAGTCGCCATCAGGGCAGGGCAGCAGGGGCGGCAAGGGCGCGTTGGCTATCTCCTCGACCTTCGCCAGCGCCTGATCGTCCAGGCGCACCGCCGCGAGCGCGCTCGATCTGCTCGTCGAGCGCTCTGGCAAGTCCGTCCCGATTGTCACGCCCGCCAGCAGATCGCCGCTGAGTGCTTCGCTGATTGCCACCGTTCCCATTCGCATTGATCGCCGCCTTCATTTCGTCGGTTTCGTAAATCGCGCCCCAATTCTTTTCGACGCATGCCCGGAAGATCTCGCCCGGTGGCCAGCCGGAGCGGGCGGCCAGTGCGGCGACGTCGCGCAGCAGCTTGTCATGGGCCGCCTTCGTGCTCGGCAGATCCTTGCGCTTCCGGTTCGTCAGGAAATCGGCCCATAGCTCGTCGGTGGCCCAATGCGGTCGAGGGAACGGGTGCTTGACCCGCCAGCCCCACCACGCCGCAACATGGGCCTCGGCCTTCGCGCGGGGAGAATTAACCCGGGTAGGGGTATGGGGGTTTGAGTTATTATCTTTGGGGGAAAGGGGAAGGGGCGTCCCGTTACGCTTTTCGTCACATGTGACGTTATCAGCGTCACCCGTTACCGTTTGTGACGATTTGTGACGCTCGCGGTAACGTGCCTGCCGCTCCGCTCCCTTCGAGCGCCGCGGCTCTACAGGCTGCGCCAAGGGCAAAGCGGCTTCCATCTCGGCGACCGCGTCGACGATCGCCTCTGCCGACATCCCGGCCGCGAGCATGTGCTTCAAGGCGGTGGCGATGACGGTCACCGCAGCGGGTCTGCCAGGTCCGGGCGCCCGATCTTCTCGGCCAGCGCAATGGTGGCGGCGCGGATCTTGGCGCGCTCGCGGTCGTGGCGCACGATATTTCCGCTCCGGCCGGCTTCGGCGCAGGTGACGGGCGCCGACGCGCTCCATGCAGCGGCCAAGCCCTGCGCAACACCGTCAGGCACGGCGTCGGACGTCACGAGCGCAAAGCGACCGTGGCCGATAGGCTGGATCGTGAATACCGGCTCGCGGCGGCGGAACAGGGCGCGCAGGTTCATAGCGATATCTCCCGGCTGCGTTGAAACTGGGGCGGCACGCCCGTCGCGACTTTCCGCCCGGCGCCAGCCGCGATCTCGCGTTCTGTGATGGCGCGCGCCTCGGCGGCGGGAAGGCGCTTGACGCGGGTCAGGTGAAAATAGCCGTCGTGATGCTCGGCGGGGCACCATGCGAGATGCGTGCGAGCGGTGTAGGCGCGCATGCTCGCGGCGCGCTTGGCCAGCGCTTCGGGCGCGTTCCCGAGATCGCGGGCGTGGCGGCGGCATAGGCCGCTGACGTTCCGGCCGCGGCGGTCGAGGGGCTGGGCGCAGCCGGGGGCGGTGCAGGTTGTGGGCGTCACGCTGACAATCTCCGCCGCGCTTTGCCCGCTTGATGCCGCAGCTTCGCCTGGGCGAGCACGAGCGGTTTCAACTCGTCTGCGGCGTCTTCGAATGCAAGGCGGCGAGGAGTGCGGCGACCGTTGAGGATCGGTAGCAGCCCGCGCTCAACGGCTTCCCAGTTCGCCGGGTCGCAGTTCTCTTTGTTATCGGAGAGGCATTTCAGCACCATCCCGCTGGGCAGTGGGCCGTTGGCCTGTTCCCAGAGCACGCGATGCTTGAAGACATATCGTCGCGGCGCGCCGGTATAGGGGTTACGCTCCGCAACCATGATTTCGACATAGCCATCGGAGCGAACGCGCTCGTCGCCAATATCGTGGGCGTTCGGCGCGGCCTGACCCTTTTTGAACTGTGTGCGGCGCGCATTCGGGTGGCGACCACTGACGCCCTCGGGGCACGGCCTGCCTTTGTTCGGCGACACGTGGCCCTGTTCGAACTGACCGGTGCGGCCGGTGCGGAACTTGTGGCGCTTCCGCAGGCCATGCAGCGCGCCAGCCGTGACGTCGGTGCGATCGAAGGCTTCGCAGAACCTGCGGTGGTAATCGGCTATGGGTAGTGCACGATTTTCCTCGAGCCACGCCATCTCTGCGGCGGTGTATTTGCGCAGGCGGCCGACGTACCGGCCCGGTGCGCGGCCAACCTTCCAGCCTTTGCGCTTCCGCAGGGAGTGGAGATTGACCAGCGCGACGTCTGTCCGGCCGAAGGCGTCGACGAACGCGCGGTGATAGTCGGAAATGACCAACGTCCTGTTCGCTTCGAGCCACGCCATCTCGTCGGCACTGTAGGATATCGCGCGGCCCTTCATTCCGCGGGCGCCTCGATCATGGGCAGCGACTTTTTGAATCGGTCGCCGTGGTTGGCGATCAGCGTTGCGGCTTTGAGGTGGAAATTGGCATTGCCGAGGATCTGGTCGGACACCGCGACGATCGCGTCGGTGCGCTTTACCTCCGCCTCGATCTGTTCCGGCGTCAGCTCCTCGTCTGACAACCGCTCGATCTGGGCGAACAGGTGGTCGTTGAGATCCTTCAATCGATTCTTGGTCATGCTGCCTTCTCCAGCTCGAGCAGGTCGAAGAGCGAGGGCACCGCGATCTCGCGCTCGGCTTCACCCAGATAAATGCAGCTGTGCCGGAAATAGTCCGGGTTAAGTTCACTGCCCCGGCCGCGCCGCCCTTTCATGATCGCGCGCATCGGAACGGTGCCAAGCCCGCAGAAGGGATCATAGACAAGGTCGCCCTTCATGCTGAACCGCTCGATCAGTCGGTCAACGATATCGAACTGGAGCGGGCAGACGTGCTTCTCGCGGCCCTTCTGCACTTGGTCGGCGTTCAGCGTCCGCATGCGCGCGACATCGTCCCACACATCGGGGTGATGGCTCCCAGGGGCAAGCGACATGAAGGTGCGCGGCAAGTGGCCGCGGCCGTCATTCTGGGCCCGTGCCTCGATCGTCTCGCCGATGGCGACATGCGCGGAGGCGTCATAGATCAGGTCGCGGCTCTCGGTGGTGAACGTCTTGACCAGCGGCCCGACGCCCATTTCCGCGAAGCGGGGCGCGACTTCGCCCAGCTCGGCAGGGTTGAGCATCCGGTCCCCCGACGATCGCCAGAAGGCGTGCGCGTCGATCTGCCACTGCGCCAGGCTGTAATCCGTCGCGCTCTTCGCAACGGGTGTGTCGGCATAGCCGCGGCTGCGGTCGCTCTGGGGCTTGCGCATCAGCAGGATGTACTCGGGGCTCCCGGCGCCCATCTTGGTGCCGTCCTTCAACATCTCCGAGTAGCTGAGGCGGTAAGTCTGGTTATTCTCCCGCACGACGTCGGTGATGACGGTGATCATCCCCATGAACTGGAAACCGTGCTGCTGATAATGGAACAGCGTCTTGGCATGGAAGGGGTTGACCGTCGGCACACCCTCGCCGGTGACCGCGCCGAACAGGATCCGGTCCTTCACATGGATGCAGGCGAGGCGACCGGGTTTGAGCGCGCGGTAAAGCTCGGGTGTGAGGTAATCCATCTGCGCGAAGAAATGCGCGTCGTCGTCGGTGTGGCCGAAATCGTTATAGCTCGGCGTATATTCGTAGTGGTTGCTGAAGGGGATCGACGTCACGATCAGGTCGAGGCTGTCGCTTTCGAGGATACGGGCCTCTTCGACGCAGTCGTTATGCGCCAGCATCCAGCCCTGGCCGCTCTGCTCGGCCCGCTCGCAACCGATGCTGCGACTGGCAATGTCGGCCGCGGCGGCGTGGTTGAGGCCGTATTTGCGGATGATCGCGCTCATCTTGGCGGTCAGCTCTTCGTGCAGCGCCCACTTTTCGAGCAGGACGCGGCGGACCTCCTCTTCGGTTTCGGCATAGATCGCGTCGATGATCACCGGCTCGGTCTGGCCGAAGCGCTGCACGCGGAAGATCGCCTGAATGAAGTCGTTGAACTTGTGCCCGATGCCCGCGAAGATTTCGCGGTGGCAGTGGCGTTGCAGGTTGGTGCCGGAGCCGAGCATCACCGGCTTCGCCGCCAGATCCTTGATCCGGCCGTCGCTGAAATCGCCGACGATGGTTTCGCGCGCGTCCAGATCCTGCGATCCGAACACGGCGGCGATGCGGTCCCGGCCGGGAATGTCGAGCGCTTCAATGGCGCGGCGCTCGTCTTCGAGATCGTGCCAGATCAGGAAGTGGTCATCAGGATCGGCCGCCATGATGTCAGCGACCTTGGCGATGCGGGCGTCAAGGGTGCGCCGCTTCTCCCGGCTGGCCTCGACTATGCCGACCGCATTGTCGCGGATCAGGCGGCCTTGCCCATTGCTTTCGGCGCCTGCGTCGCTGATGTCGGTCTCGACGCAGTGCCAGCGAACCTCGATCGGCGGCAGGTCATAGCCCTCGTCGCTGAAACCCAGATCCGACGGCCGCTGCAGGAAGACGGCCCAGCTGTTGAGCCACAGCCAGAATTCCTCCTCCTTGTGCGGGTACAGCTTCAGGTCGTTGGCCTGCTCCGGGTTGCGCTGGAAAAAGCGAGTCAGCGCCTGGCCGGTGTCCATGACGCCGAGGAAGCCGGCGTAGTGGATCAGTTCCTTGTACCGGTTCGGTGAGGGGGTGGCAGTTGCGACGAAGCGATAGGGCACTGCCTCGAACAGGGGCAGAAACTCCTGAAACGTCTTGCTGCCATAACTGCGCAGCACGCTGGCTTCATCGAGGCAAGCGACGTTGAACCGGCTGACGTCGACCTTGCCCTCGCGGACGCTCTCGTAATTGGTCAGGTGGATGGCGCAGTAATCGGCCTTGGCGTCGATCTCGGCGTCGCTGCGCACGAAATGGACGGTGATGCCCAGCTTGGCTGCGTCGGCCATGAATTCGCGGCGCACGCCGAGCGGGCAGACGATCAGGCCCATGTTTGGCGCGCCCGGTACCCGGCCGGGGTCTGCCTCGAGCTTGTCGAGGATGATATTGGCGATCAGCAGCTGCTGGATCGATTTGCCCAGGCCGAACGCCTCGAACATGGCACGGCGCCCCCCCTCGACCGCCCAGCGCACGATATGGCGCTGGTGATCCTTCAGCGGCCGGCCGTCGCGCAGATGCGTCGGGATCTCGTCGAGGGTGCAGGGCAGGCCGGCGAGCGGAGCGGCGGGCATCTTGGCTTCAAGGAAGCTGCGGTAGTTCTCGGCGGTCATGATCAAGCCGCCAAGGCGAGCGGAAGATCGAGCTGCAGCCCGACGGCATCGCAATAGACCGACAGCACCGCCTCAATCTCGGCCCGGTCATGCGGCGCCATCTTGCGCAGCTTCAGCAGCTTTTTGACGATCTTGGGATCATATCCCTGCGACTTCATTTCGTTGAATGTGTCGCGGATGTCGTCGCTGATGCCCTTCTTCTCCTCTTCGAGGCGCTCCACGCGCTCGACAAAAAGGCGCAGTTGTTCGTCCGAAACCGTGGCTTCGCTCATAGCTTTCGCTCCTTAGGCTGCCCCGCGGGGCTGAATGATTGGGGATTGGCGCCGCTATCGGGGCGTTGTTCCGGCCCCCACGACGGAATGGATGCTGGACATTTCGGTAAGGATCACGTCGACAATGCCGCCCAGCTCGGTGTGGCTGACGTGGCCGTCTTCGTTGGCGTCAGCGACGACCGCGGCGATTCGGGCGGCGGCAGCCCCGGCGCGGCGCACCGATGCGGCCTCGTCGACCTCCATCGGCGCCACGCTGAACCCCATGCGGGTCGCGACGCGCTGGAAAGCTTGCGGGGGCAGGGCGGTGAACACGCGCAGGAAGACGTCGAGCGGCATCGCCGACCCGTCGGCCTCGACATAGCTGCGCAGGCGGCGCTCCCATGTTTGGAGCGCGCCGGGATCATCGCACGTCGCAGCGGCCAGCTCCGGCCAGGTGAAGCGCTTGCCGTACCCGCCGACGTACATGCGCAGCGTGTCGCCGATCAGCATTTTTACAGCCGGAGCGGAAAACTGCCCTGCTATTTCCATGGGTTAGCCCTCGCAGTTGACGCATTGATGCGGTGTTGAACAGGAGAATTCGAGATGAAGAACATGTTACGCCGCCTCGCGCTGGCGCAGGCCGCAGTCGCTGCGGATGCAGCTGGCGCATTCCGGATCCTCGGAGCGTCGGTCGCAGACCCCGCACGACGCGACGAACTCGGTAATGAAGCCGCGCGCCTTGGCCTCGGTGGTCGGCCAGATGCGGCGACCGTTCTTGAGGTCGCGCACGAAATGAGGGTCGCCCATCGCCTTCCGGCCGAATGTGATCTCAGACATGTCGGCATCACTGACAAAGTCTTCGATCGCTTTGATCAGGTCGGCGTGGGGCGGGTCGGCGTCCGCTTCGGGAGGGGATTGCGTCATGCTTGAGGCAACTAGCGTAGGAATGATCCTACCGTCAACTAGAAAAAGTAGGACACGTCCTAGCATGGCGCGCGCGTCGGTGTTGTGGGAAGCGTCCCACATGGATAGCGCATTGCAACGATTCATCCGCAAAGCGGTCGAACTGGGCGGAAAAGCCCGCGATCACTATGACAAGGAAATCCAGAGGGCCGCCGGCACCACCGGAAAGGTGCTCTACGATATTGATCGCGGGAAGAGCAAAAATCCGAACACGACGACGCTGCACGCGATCGCCAAGGCGCTCGGCCAGCCGTTTGATTTGCTCCAGCGCGCGGTCGCCGGAGAAGAGGTGGTGCCGGTCGAGCCTGGCAGCGAGCCCAGCGCCGCGGTTCCTGCGACGACGAACACGGCCGATGTCGTGGTGCTCGATTTGACGCTCTCCATGGGTGCGGGCACCAACATCGACGAGTATATCGAAGAAACCACCTATCAGTTCGACGTCGATTTCATCCGGTCGTTTACCCGCACGGCGCCGCACCGGCTGCGCATTGCGACCGGCATCGGCGACAGCATGTTTCCAACGCTGATGCCGTCCGATGCGGTGTGGTTCGACACGACGCAGACGATGCTGAAGCTGCAGGACAAGATCTGGGCCTGCTCGATTCGCGGCGGCGGAGCGATCAAGCGCCTGCGCATCGGCGACAACCGAAAGATCATTGTGCTTTCGGATAACCCTGCGGTACCAGACGACATCGTCGACGAAGAGGATGTTCGGATCTTCGGCCGCGTCCTTCGATTGATGCGTGACCTATAGGGGGCGTGAATGAGCGACCTGATTTGGTTCATCGTTCTGGGGCTAGGGGCGCTCGGCGGCTTCATATTTTACCTGATCCAGGACGCCAAGAAGTCGCAGGAACTCGCCGGGATGCATCAGCCTGCCCAGCCGCTTGAGCAGACCGGACAAGCCGGAGTTACAGCACCAGGCGTTGCCGGCGGAGGTTGGCTCGTCGCGGGGTGGGTGCTGGCAGCTGCGGGGGTGATCGGGCTGGTAGTGGGGCTTTTGCTCGACACGTCGGTCGCTGCATACAGCCCGACGATGTTTGGCGGGCCGACCGAGGTCGTCAACCTCGACCTGCTTTTTCGGAAGGGCGTTGTCGTGGCTTGCGGCATCGCTGCAATCGCCGCCGGCATCTTCTGTCTCGCTGTGGCCGCAATCCTTCGGGCGATTCATTCCCGCGCTGCCTGATGCCAGCTCAGATCACCTTGCCGATCGTCGGCGTCGACTATCCCAACAAGCGCGGCGTGACGCGCCGCTTTGCGGTCGATCTGCTTGCGCCTGGCGATCCCGTCGAGCTGCGGGCCGAGCCCCAGAACCCAGCCGATGAAAACGCGGTGGCGGTATATTCGATCGAGGGCGTGCAGATGGGATACATTCCAGCGCAGCGGGCGCCCTATGTCGGGAAACATATGAAAAATGGCGACGTGACGGCTATTTTTCAGGGGAAGGGCGGGCGAGGGGCCTTCATCCGGATCGCCTTTGGCGACGAAGAGCCGGTGCTGCCGCCACCTCCGGAAAAGAACGGGTCCGAGCCCGATTGGTGGCCGGACGACGCGCCCGAAGACGATTGGGCGCAATAGCCGCGACGCGAAAAGTAGGAACTATCCCACTTTTCATTTGACAGCGTAGGAATGGTCCTACATATCCGGGTCCGTCACCAAGACGGAGCCCCTGATGATCCCCGCCCACGAACATCCCGACACCGCTGAAACCGTCATCGACACGGTGTTCGCGCGCATTGCCGTGGCATTCGCAGCTCTGACGATAATCGTTCCCGCTATCGTGGCGGTGGTCCGGTGAGCGGCTCGGCGACCAATCTCAACGCCAACGCGATTGCACTGTTGCGCGGCGCGCAACAGCTGATCGACGAGCCGAACCGGTGGACCCAAGCCGTGATGGCGCGCGATCAATTTGGCGAACCCGTTTCTCCCCGCAGCGTCGATGCCCGATGCTTCTGCATTATCGGTGCGCTGGAGGCTGTGGCACCGTCGTGTCGAATATCCCTGGAGGGAGAGCTCCAGAAAGATTTGCCCAAAGGCGCGCAGTACGTCCCCGTGTTCAACGATTCCTGCGGGCACGCGGACGTCATGGCGCTTTTCGATCGCACAGTCGCAAGACTGGAGAGCGCGCGGTGACATTCAACCTTTCCCCAGATCCGGTGCACCCCCCCGTGCCGGATGCCCCGACCGCTACCGCCCCTCTTGGCGGTCGGGGCACCTATCATTTTGAGCGCGGTCGCTATGTTTCGCCGATCCCGGCGAAGATCCTGATCGATTATCGCGACCGGCTGCGCGGCCCGTTCGAGCAGCGCATGCACCTGTTCCCCAAGCCAAATGGCAGCAGCCTGCCGTGCAACCCGTCCATGTGCCGCGAATGCTGGCGCGAGGAGCATTGGCGCGAGCACGGCGCAGGGGATGCGTCATGACGCTCGCCGAGATCCGCGCCCTCGACTTCATCCGCGCCCGCATCGTTGCGACGCAGACCGCGCCGACCCTGTCGGAGCTTTGTGCCGGGATGGGCTGGGCCAGCCGCAGCACCGCGCACCGCGTCGTCACGTCGCTGGTGCGGCAGGGCGCGCTGACCCGCAAGCCCGGGTCGCTGCGCGGCCTCGCTCTCGCCGACGCGCCGTTACTGACCGTCGTGCCCACCGCTGACCTGCGGGCCGAGCTGGCGCGGCGCGGGCAGGGGGCTGTGCAGTGATTGGAACCGACACCCTCGCGATCAGCGCGCGCACCTGGGCGGCCTGCGTCGCATCCGCCGAGCACGAGCGGGGCGAGGTGGCCTTCGATCTTTCGCACCTGACCGGAGAAACCATCATGGCAGTCGAGCAGCACCCTCACGGCTGGCGCCTGCGCTGCGGCAGCGGCGCGAGCGTCGTCGTCGAGCGCGGCCACACCTTCGACAGTGCGGGCCTTGCGGTGATCGAGCCATGAGCGCCGCCAACCGCCTCTACGCGATCGACCTGCTCAACCGCGCGGGCATCGAGCTTACGCCGCGGGCGATCGCGGACGCCGCGGCCATCGTGCCGCTGCTCGAGCATGACGTGCTCGAAGCGGTCGGCGAGCCGGTCGACGGCGTTTTCTTCACCGCGCAGGCCATCGTCCGCGCCCGCATCGCCGAGGGCCGCCACCGGCCGTCGGGCGCGGCGGAAACCAATACTCCCGGGTTCCTTGCGCCCCCGCAGCCGGGAGATCCTGCCGCCGCCTCTTTGCCCATCGGAGGGGCGGCGGCCTTTCTTGAAAGCACCGCCGAATGACCCAAGCGTTTCCCCTGCAATGGCCGGACGGAATGCCGCGCACGCAGCGCCATCAGGCGTCGACCTTTCGCTCGACCCTCGCCAGCGCGCTGAAAAACGTGCGCACGTCGATCATCGCCTTTGGCCGCGACAGCGGCAAGCAGGTGACCGACGTCATCATATCGTCGAACGTGTCGCTCGGCATGGAGCGCCCCGCAGATCCCGGCGTCTCGCTCTGGTTTACATGGGACGATTCCCAGCGCTGCATCGCCGTCGATCGCTATCCGAAGCCCGAAGACAATTTGCAGGCCATCCACCACATCCTTGAAGCGCGTCGTACCGAGGTGCGGCACGGCGGGCTCCATATCGTGCGGCAGACCTTCAAGGGCTTCCTCGCGCTGCCGTCTCCTGATGCGGTCGACTGGCGCGCGGTGCTTGGTTTCAAACCCGGCGAGCTGGTGACTCCGGCCGCGATCGACGTTGCCTATCGCGATCGCGCGAAAGACGCCCACCCCGACAAGCAGGGTGGTGACGAAAACGCCATGGCTATCCTGAATTTGGCGCGGGCCGCGGCGAAGGAGGCGGTGACCGCATGATAATCGAAAATTCAACGAAGAGGAGGGCGTCCGTGCCGAAGAAAATATACAGACTCGTGGAGCATCCGGAGCACGAAGCGCGCCTCCCGGAGTGGCGTGACCGCTGGATCGCGAACGCCATGTCGACAGCCGCGATGACCGAAGATGATCGGCAGGCCTGCATTGCGGCTGTGAACGGCATGTACGCTGCGGCCAAACTGCCGCCGCCGAAGCATATCGTTTTCGTGCCGTCGCCGTTCGTGCTGTCATTTGCGGCGGGCTTCGCGGCGTCGATCTGGTACCGTAGCAAAAATCCGGATTTCAGGCCTGCGGCGACCCGTGCGGCGACCTATGCGGCGACCGATGCGGTGACCGATGCGGTGACCGATGCGGCGACCCGTGCGGCGACCGATGCGGCGACCCGTGCGGCGACCGATGCGGCGACCGATGCGGCGACCGATGCGGCGACCCGTGCGGCGACCTATGCGGCGACCGGTGCGGTGACCGATGCGGTGACCGATGCGGTGACCGGTGCGGTGACCGATGCGGCGACCGATGCGGCGACCGATGCGGCGACCGGTGCGGTGACCCGTGCGGCGACCTATGCGGCGACCGATGCGGCGACCGATGCGGCGACCGATGCGGCGACCCGTGCGGTGACCCGTGCGGTGACCTATGCGGCGACCGATGCGGCGACCGATGCGGCGACCCGTGCGGTGACCGATGCGGTGACCGATGCGGCGACCCGTGCGGCGACCCGTGCGGCGACCCGTGCGGCGACCCGTGCGGCGACCGATCTCTCTAAATGGTATGTTGTCCCAGCGGACATGCGCCGCATCGCCGACGATCTGGGTGTCGGTGACTTCGGGCTGCGCTGCGCTGCCATGGCGTGGCAGATGTACTCCGGGGGCAATCAGTGGTCGGCTTACGACAGCTACCTGACATTCTTTCAGGACGTGGCCGAGCTGCCGCTCGATTACACCGCCTATAATCACTGGCGTACCCTCGCCGAGCGCAGCGGCCCGCGAATGATGCATCCGGATTTCTGCATGATCTCCGACCGGCCGGAACTGCTGACTGTCGATGACAACGACCAGCCGCACGGCGAAGACGGGCCGTTCTGTCGCTGGCGTGACGGATCGGCGCTTTATTCGTGGCATGGCGCGCGCGTACCGGCTCGTTGGATCGAAGATCGCGCCACGCTCGACCCCGCCGAAGTGATCTGCGCCGAGAATGTCGAACACCGGGCAGCCGGGGCAAGCATTGTCGGCTGGCCGCGCATGTTGTCCGTTCTGAAAAGCCGCGTGATCGACGACAGCGGGTCAGCGGATATTGGCGAGCTGATCGAGCTTGAACTGCCCGGCCTCCCACGGCCCGGCCGGTTTCTCAAGGCCGCATGCCCTCGAAACGGCATTATCGTCGAAGGCGTCCCTTACGTCTCTGACATCGACAATCTCCCGATCGACACCGCGCTTGCCGCGCAGGCCTGGCGGATCGGCGACCCTCAATCAGAATATGCGCACCCGTCGGTGCGCACCTGATGCTGCAGCAAGAAAAGGAACCGACATGAAGAAAATTATCGGCGCCCAGGGCGAGATCACGATCATCCGGATCGATGCACTCCCCGAGGGCATGGAAACAGTCCCGGCCGAGCGTGTCGCGAAGGGCTGGATCGTCAGCCACAGCGAAAGCGGCAATCACCACCTGCTGACCGGCGGCACCGTCATGGAACGCACCGACAATCTGCCCGAAGGGATGCGCAAGCTTTATGCGCTGCTCGACGAGCCTGCATCGCTGATTCAGGACGCGGCGACACCGCACGGCAGTTTTGACCTCGAACCGGGCGCCTATGAGTTCCGGATCAGCCGGGAATATGACCCCTTCGCCGAACAGGCGCGGCAGGTCGCGGATTGATCCGGTGAGCAGGAACTCGGGAACATTTGCCACTGAGGCGGATCTCGTTGCCGAGTTCCTGCGCCGCCTCGCCGTCATGGACCCCAGCCAGAAATGGAAGGTCTATCCGGAAAGTTGCGGTTGGGATCTGCTGCTTGTGCATGAGGCCGGTTACCAGCTTGGTATCGAGGCGAAGCTGCTGCTCAACCCGAAGGTTATCGACCAAGCGCTGGTCGGCGCGTTCATCACCCGTCCGGCGTGGGACGGTCCGGATTATCGCGCCGTGCTGGTGCCGTCCGAGGGGCGGCAGCAGCACCTGGCCAATATCTGCAAGGCGATCGGGGTCGGGGTCATTACGGTCCGCCCCGAGGGTGATGGTGGATTCCACTGGTTCGACCTGCCCAGCAACAGCGAATATTGTACCTGGCCGAACTGGGGGCCGGTGCACCGCTGTCCGGTGCCGGATTATGTCCCGCGTGTCGCTGCGGGCGTGAAATCGCCTACACTGCTCTCCGATTGGAAGGTCCGGGCGATCAAGCTGTTGATCGTGATGGAGCGCAAGGGCTGGATCGACCGCGGCGACTTGAAGGTCCTCGGCCTCAGTCCGACCCGCTGGACCTGCCACTATAACGGATTTCTGACCCGCGTTGCTGGCAAGCCGGTGCGGTACGTCGCCGGGCCACTGACCCCGGACTATCGGGCGCAGATGCCTGAAAACTTCGCCGAGATCGAGGCGGATATCTCCGCCTGGGCAATCGAACATTACAAAGAGCGGCCCGACTGGCTCGGCACCGCTGAAACGGAAAAGGCCGCATGACCGTCATCCCCCTCCCGATACGCCGCCGGGCCCCCAGCAAACCCGACCCCGGCGACTGCGTCCTCTGCGACGGCCCGCTCGTGCCCGTGCCGATGCTCGGCAGCATGGGCTGCGCCGACTGCGGCTCGACCTTCACCCTCGATGGTTTGGCCGCGCAACGACGCCGCCAGAACGCCGCCCCACCACCCGAAACCAAGGAACCGACATGACGCCCCCCGCCAACGACCGCCTGATCGCGCTGCCCGAGGTGAAGGACATCGTCGGGCTGGGCAAGACGATGATCTACCGCCTCGAGAAAGAGGGGAAGTTCCCGCCGCATTGCAAGCCGGGCGGCCACGCTACGCGCTGGAGCGAGGCCGAGGTGCGCGCCTGGCAGGAAGAGCAGAAAGCGAAGAGGGCGGCATAATGGCTGACGCAGTGGATTTCGCGACCGACCTGGTCGCCGAGAAGCTCGATCAACAGATCCGCACCGCGCGGGCGCCGATTCCGGTCGGCGTGGCGGGCGAGTGCGAAGGTTGCTTCGAGCAGATGCCGCGCCTGGTCAACGGCAGGTGCGGGTACTGCCGCGACGGGCGCGGGCCGCGGGGGATTCGGTCGTGAGCGCCTGGGACACATACGCCGTCTGCCCCGGCTGCGACCGCAAGTATATCGCACCGTTCGGCAACAGCTTTCATCTACCCTTCGAGATCTGCCCGCACTGCGGCGAGGGCAACGCTCGGCGCTCGGGATTTGCCGCGGGGTCCGGTTGGCGGGTCGCGGCGTTCCGCGTGATCGGTGGCCGCTATTTCGAGCGCGGCGTCGCGACGCCTGACGAAATCGCCGCTGCGGAGCAAATGGAAGCGGCGAGGTCGCGCCGCGGCTGTTTGATCAGCCTCGCCACTGTTGCCGCCATCATCGCTGCCGTCCTTTGGGGCGGCTTGGATTTCACGCTGTGACGGTCGGCCTCGAAGACCCGCCGGCGGATTTCACCTGTGCGATCTGCGAACGGGAAGCGTCGAACCGATTTCACTGGTCGCCGCGCGATTATGAGCGGCCGCCCGTCTGCAAATCTTGCGAGAGTTTGACAGGTTACAGTTGGACCGGCGCTGCGCGGCGGCGCACGGCGCCTACCGGCGGGACCGCTCGCGACAAACGAGATGCCATGCGCATCGGCGCGCTGGCAGACGCGATCGGCCAATTGGCTGCGCGACAACAGTGGGAGGTGCAGCATGGCATCACGTGATTACACTTCGGCGCCAATATCCGACCAGCTGGGTATTCCGACGATCATTTCGGGCCTTTGCGCGGATCTCGAGCAGCTCCGCAAGGGCGAGATTAGCGTAAACGATGCGATGGCCCGGTCGATGCTAGCCAAGCAAATCTTCAATGGCGTTCGCCTCTACATGAACGGCACCAAGATCCTCGCTGACAGCGCGCGGCCCACGATCGCGATTGAAGGAGAGCAGGCAGGTGGCTGATTGGTCGGCCCTTTCCGCTCCGCAGATCCGCTGCATCGCCGCGCTCGATTTCGCCGTGCCGCTGCATCACTCGCACCTGACCCGCCGACACGACGTGCGCGGGCCGACCATCGTCTCGCTCGTGCATCGCGGCCTCGTGCGCCGCGCCTCGCTATTCGAGGAGGGTTCGACGATCCCGATGCCGTTCTACACCCTGACGCAGGCTGGGCTGGCCTATAAGCGCGATTGGCGAGGGTGGAACGCGGCGGTCGCGCGTAAGCTGGGCGAGTTGCTAGCATGACAAAAGCTGTCACCCCCACCGATGATGTCTTCGACGAATACGACGAATACGACTGTTGGAACTGCGGCGGCGAGGGCTTTGTCTACGGCTGCTCGTGGGATTGGCAGTGCGACACTTGGGACGGCGATAGCTGCCTTTGCCCCCGACCCTGCCACATTTGCCACCCCCCGAAAGACGATCCGGGAATGCGCAAGATCATGGCAGAATCCCTCGACGCACAACAGCCCTCAGCATGACAAAAGTTGTCACCCTCAGCCTGAGGATCGAGATCGACGTATCGGAGCGGGTCACGGTCTCCGAAGCGAAGCGGCGCATCGCTGCACGCCTGCACGGCGCGCCAGAAGCGATTGAATGGCAGAAGGGGTTGTTGCCAGATCCCGAGACCATTTACCGCGGCGTCATCTTCTGGGATTCGATCGCCGTGAAACAAAAGCGCGCTCGGTGACCGGCGTCATCGGCTATTGCGAATGCGGCAACACGCCCTGCGACGGGCTCGACTGCGGCGTTTATCTCCCAGGGCGCGCGCCGCGGAAAAAGACCGCGCCGAAGCCGCCGGCCGTCGTGCGCGAAATGAAGTTGCGCGGCTGGGCCACGAGGCGCGCGAAATATGGACCGCGAGGGCATCGCTGATGGGGTGCGAGCACGTCACCCTCCCGGGCGGCGGGACCGCGATCATATGCGGACCGCGTCAGCCGCACCAGAAATGTCCGTGCGGGCGGCGCGCGACGTTGCTTTGCGACTGGAAGATGGCCGAACCCATCACGTTCCGGAAAAGCCAGACCTGCGACAAGCCATTATGCGACCGCTGCACGTCGTCACCCGCCCCGGGGAAGGATCTATGTTCGAAGCATGCGGCGGAATGGGCGGCAAAGCTGGCCGCGCGGGATGAAACGCAAAAAGGCCCCGCCGCATAGCGACGAAGCCTTTCGCTCAAGCCCGGCCTCAAAGCGGGCGCCACTGGACTAGCGCATCGGTCGCGTGCACAAAAGCGCAATTGCACCCATTTTGAATGGAACCACGATGCCGACCTATGAAGTTCACGGCCCAGATCCCGACGGCGATTTCTTCATCGTCCGCATCGAGACAAAGGGCGAGGCGCACAGCGAAACCTCGCTCGACGAGGTTTACGTGACCCGCGAAGCTGCCCAGGCGGCGGCAGACAAGTTGAACGGCAAATGACCGACGAAGACCGAGCGCAGGTTCTGGCTCTAGCCGATGCCGTCGAAGACGCGGAGGCGACGGCGAGTGCAGTTCGCCAGCTTTTCGGCCACTATTTCGGTTTGAACGAAGACTTCGACGCAATCGAGGTGGATGGCCTCGTGTCGGGCTTCGCTCGTCTGCGCTCTCTCGCGGACCGGCCGCAGTGACGCCGCTCGAACGCGTGGCTCGCGCAATAGTGGACGCCGAACGCGAGTTCCGAGGTAGCGACCCGATCGGGGATGACGAGTGGCATAACTATTGGTCGCCAGGCGGGCCTACTGCGATGCCGTCCCTGATCGCGATGCGCGCGAAAGCTGCGCTGTTGGCTATCAGCGAGGCTTTGGATGAAAGCGGCATGGTCGAGGGCGCTCGGCAGGCAGCGGAGATCGACGGCAGCGAGGCCGCCACCCAAGCTTCGCGCACCTTTTTTGACGTTATCATTTGGCTCGAAGAACAGGTGCCCGAATAACCGGCCTATTCAGCCGCTGCCCGCGCCCTCGGCCCCTTCGGCGCCTTATCCGCGTTCCGCATCGGCAGCCCCAGAAATTCCACCGGATCCGGCATCCCGTCGAGCAACATGTCGGCCCATTCCTGCGCCAGCTCGCGCCGCCGCGGCATGTACGAGGCGCGGTTATAGGCGCCCTCAACCTTGTCCTTGGGGACGTGCGCCAGCATCAGATCGATCACCGCCCGATCGCCGTCGGCCCGGTCCGGCCGTTCGTTCATGATGGTGCTGAAGGTCGCGCGAAACCCGTGCGGGACGTGCTTTTGATAATATCCGGCGCGGATCAGCACGGCGCGGATCGTATTTTCGCTGATCGGGCGGTGCGAATGCCGCTCGCTGGGGAACAGCAGGGGGAGGTGGCCGCTGATCTGGCGAAGCGCGCGCAGGATCTCGACCGACTGACGAGCCAGCGGCACCAGGTGATCCCCGGCCTCCTCGAGCTTGCGCTCCGCGTCGCCCTTCATGCGCGCCGCGGGGATGCGCCATAGCGGCTCGGTCCCGTCCAGATCCTCGAACTCGGCCCAGCGCGCGCCGCCCAGCTCTCCCGGCCGCACCGCGGTCAACGCGAGCAGTCGCAGCGCGAACTTGGTCCCGGCCCGGGTCCGCTCCGCCTCGCAATCCTTGACTAGCTGGCGCGCTAGGCGCAGCCGCTCGTCATTGTCATGCACCCGGTCGATGATCGCGGCCTGTTTCTTGGCGGGCGGGACGCGGGGCAGGGCTTTCGACATGCTCGCCGCGGGGTTGTGGCGCGCGAGCCCGGCCGGGATGGCGTAGATGTAAACATCGCTGATCCGCTGGCAGACCCGGTGCGCCGTCTCGATCGCGCCGCGCTGCACGATGATATTGAGCACGTCGAGCACCTTGGGGCTTTCGATGCCGGTGATCGGCAGATCTCCAATTTCAGGGAAGACGTCGCGCTCGAGCGATCGCAGCACGTCACCGGCATGGATCGGCGACCAGCCCGCGCGCGGCCGATCGACCCAATGGCTGGCATCGCGCGGCGACCAGGCGCCCTCGCGCGAATCCCGCCAGGCGCGGAACTTCGCCACGGACCAGCCCGATTTGAGCTCGAACCACTTAATCGCGACGGCTTCGAAGGTGTTGGCATTGTCGAGCGCCTTGGCGCGCGCCGCGACGCGCTTCTCGACCGCGGGATCCTGATCCGCGCGCAGCGTCGCCTTCGCCGCGTCGCGACGGGCGCGCGCATCGAGCAGGGTGACCGCGGGGTAGGAACCGAGCGCGAGCGTCTTCTGCGCGGGCTTCCCCTTGGCGTTGCGGCCATAGGTATAATTCATCCGCCAGTGCTTTCCGCCGGCGGTCGTGACGAACAAATAAAGCTGTTCCGCGTCGGCGAGCTTGTACGCCGAGTCCCGGGGCTTCGCTGCCTTGATTTTCGCATCGTTCAGCATCGCTCGCCCCATACCATGGATTGCCGATCCGATACCATGGGATATGCCATGGCAGGGTGTGAACGCTGGTGAACGTCCCCGAACCGGCCGAATATCCGATATGCCCTAAAACCGGCAGAAAACAAGGGTGAGTGAACCGTTACGAACGCTGGCGGAAGGCCAGTTGGCGGAGCGGGTGGGATTCGAACCCACGATAGGCTTTTGACCTATACTCACTTTCCAGGCGAGCGCCTTCGACCACTCGGCCACCGCTCCGCATGCTTGGAACGCGCGCCCTAATCGCTGGGCGGGGCTTTCGCAAGTCG
>NZ_DASYHE010000083.1:0-40534 GCF_035998965.1 Sphingopyxis sp. | reverse complement strand
GGCCTTCATCACTCACGCGGCATTGCTGGATCAGGCTTTCGCCCATTGTCCAATATTCCCCACTGCTGCCTCCCGTAGGAGTCTGGGCCGTGTCTCAGTCCCAGTGTGGCTGATCATCCTCTCAGACCAGCTAAAGATCGTAGCCTTGGTAGGCCTTTACCCCACCAACTAGCTAATCTTACGCGGGCTCATCCTTGGGCGATAAATCTTTGGACCGAAGTCATTATACGGTATTAGCACAAATTTCTCTGAGTTATTCCGTACCCAAGGGCAGATTCCCACGCGTTACGCACCCGTGCGCCACTAACTCCGAAGAGTTCGTTCGACTTGCATGTGTTAGGCATGCCGCCAGCGTTCGTTCTGAGCCAGGATCAAACTCTCAAGTTTGATGTTCGAATTTGCCAAGGTGGAATTCCCTCGCAAACCCGCTCATTTTAAGGAGCCTGGCCTACACAAATTTGGAACGGTCCCGTCATCAACCTGTAGCGGACCACAGGCAAACGAAGAGCCGCTCCCACGTAATGGAAACGTGTTAGACATGTAGGTCAGGCTTGGCTTTTTATCCTGAGTTACTGACACCCTAAAGCTGTCAGACCCAGGGCCGCCGCCCACATGTCCCTTCATCGACAATCACAATTTCAAAGAGCCACCGACAAGAAATGGCGGACAGTTGTCGTTCCCCGCTATTGCTATCGGGGGACATCTGTCCGTATCTGTTGGCGACCGGCTGGAGCGTGGCGTTTGCCGCCGCGCCCCGTCCGGTGAACAGGCCTCTAAGCCGGTCATCGATTCGCGTCAACAACCTTTTTGCAATTTTGTTTCACTGCCCCCCAGAATCGGCGGAAATGCTGGACGATTGCCGTTGTTGTCGTCGCTTGCACTGCGCCCGGCGCCTTGCCCAAACCGCGGCTACACCGCGCATCATGCGGTCGAATCGAGTCGGATCGCACGAAAAGGCGCACGGAAACCGCGGATCGGCGCGTTCGACTCACCAAAGATTAGCGGATGCGTGCTAGGGCCGCCGCGATGACCAGCGCTTGCGACCAACCCGATCCCCAGATTTCCGTGATCGTTCCCGCTTATGGGGTCGCGCATCTGCTCGGCGAGGCACTAGATTCGCTGCTCGCGCAGGATTTCAACGACTGGGAGGCGATCGTGATCGACGATGGCGCTCCCGATGATGTCGCGGGCGCGGTGCGCCCTTATCTGGCTGACCCCCGCATCCGGTTTCTGACCACGGCGAATCACGGTGTGTCGGCGGCGCGCAACCATGCCATCGCTGCCAGTCGCGCCCCGCTCATCGCACTGCTCGACGGCGACGACCTGTTCCGGCCCATGTATCTGGCCGCGATGGTCGCCGCGATGAACGCCGATCCGGCAGCAACGATCGCCGCGTGCAACGCCCGCGTGTTCGGCGCGGTGGCGAAAGAAGAGCTGGTGATCGGCGACGATCAGAACCGCAGCGCAACCGCCAGCCTGGCCGATGTGCTGGACCGGCGCTTCATGATCTATATCGGCGCCACCTTTCGCCGCGCAGCGTTCGAGCGAATCGGCGGCTTTGATACGCGGATGACGAATTCGGAGGATTTCGACCTGTGGGTACGGCTGCTGATGGATGGCGGCCATGTCCGCTATGTCGATTCGGTAATGGCTGACTATCGCGTCCGCCCAAGGTCGGCGTCGGTCAGCCTGCTGCGCAATATCCGCGGCAACATCCGCGTCTATGACAAGGTCATCGCCGCGATGCCGGGAAGCCATGAAGCCGCGGTGGCCGGAGCGGTAAGGCGCGGCGAGCTGGAACGACTCGATGTCGAAGAAGCCTTTGCGGCGGTCATTGCCGGCGATGTCCGGCCCGGGCTGGCGAAGCTGCGCGCCCGACGCCAATATCTGAACAACCCATTGTGGTCCGCGGCCTTCCTTCTATGGACTGTCTGTCCGTGGCTGGCGCCACCGATGTTGGCCTGGCGCCAGCAGCGTCATCAGGGATCGAGCCGCCGTCGCCCGGCACGGAGCGGCGCACAGGGACAGGTGCAGCGCGTTTGAGCGAGTTCAACGGTCAGGATGGCAAGGTCGATACGGCGAAGTTCGGCGATCGCGTCCGTTCGGCCGTCATCTGGCGGTCGGGTAGCCAGATTCTGGCGCAGATCATCACCTGGTCTTCGACATTGATGGTGATTCGGCTGCTCGATCCGGCCGATTACGGCCTGTTTGCAATGACGCAGGTGGTGCTGGCGTTTCTCGCCTTCCTCAACGGCTGGGGCTTCGCCAGCGCGCTGGTCCAGTCCGATACGGTCGATCCGTTCCGGCTCCGTCAGGCGTTCGGGCTGCTGCTGCTGCTCAACGCGATGCTCGCCGCGATCCAGTTTTTTGGCGCGCCCATCGCCGCGGCCTATTATGGCCAGCCGATCGTCGCCGACCTGCTGAGGGTCCAGGCGCTGATATTCCTCGCCACGCCGTTTATCGCGCTGCCCGAAGTGATCATGAGCCGCGCGCTCGATTTCCGGCGGCAGGCGGTGGTCAATCTGTTCGCGGCGCTGGCGGGCGCGGGCACCGCGCTGGCGTGCGCACTGGCGGGTTATGGCGTATGGACGTTGGTCTATGCCCCAATTGCGCTGTTCTGGACCCGCGCGATCGGTCTGACGCTGGTCGCGCGGCTGCTGGTGTGGCCCAGCTTCAATTTCAGGGGCTGCGGCCAGATCATCGGTTTCGGGTCGGCCATCTTGTTCAGCCAGCTGTTCTGGCTGGTGCAAAGCCAGTCCGACATCCTGATCGCCGGCAGCCGTTTCGAACCCTATGCGCTGGGCCTGTACGCCGAGGCGCTGTTCCTCGCGCAGATCTTCATGGCCAAATTCGTGCCGCCGTTGAACGAGGTCGCGTTTCCCGCCTATGCGCGGATCAAGCACGACCCCGACGCGGTGCGCTGGAGTTTCCTGAAAACCGTGCGGCTGCTGACGCTGGTCGCCGCGCCCTTTTATTGCGGGCTGGCGGTGACCGCTGCGCCGATGGTCGAAACGGTGTTCGGGGCGAAATGGCTGGGCATGGTGCCGTACATCCAGATCATCGCGCTCGCGCTGATGCTGATGACGGTGCAGATATTGTTCGCGCCGCTGGCCAATGCGCTCGGCAAACCGTCGCTTGCGATGGGCAACGCGCTGAGCGGCGCGATCATCTTTCCCACGGCTTTTCTGATCGGCGCGCAATGGGGATTGATCGGCATGGCGTGGGCATGGCTGGTCGCCGCGCCGCTCTTGCTGCTCATTACCGCCTACCGATCGGCGCCGCTCATCGGGGTGTCAGTTTGGGAGGTTGCGCGCGCGATGTTGCCGGGCCTCACTCCGGCGTTGGCCATGGCAGTCGGAGTCGGCGTCGCGGCGCAGATGATGGCGCCGCTCGGGATCGCCGCGCCGCTCAGGTTAGTGGCGCTCGTGGCTTTGGGAATGGCGCTCTACGCCGGCCTGCTCTGGTTGCTCGAACGCGACGCTATATCCGAAGTGGCACGGCTGGTCGTCCGCCGCCAGCCTCCGGCGGTCGATGCTGCGGCTCAAGACGCGATATAGTCGCGCATTGCCGCGGCCTCGGCCTCGATGCGGTCGATGCGATATTTTACCAGATCGCCGATCGATACGAATCCCACCAGTCGCCCCCCCTCGACCACCGGTAAATGGCGGATGCGACGCTGCGTCATCTGCGACAGCGCGCCCATGACCGCGGTCGACGGTTCGCAGGTGACCGGCGATTTGGTCATCACCTCGTCAAGTTTGCGGTCGAGCGCTTCGGGACCATAGGAGGACATCAGGCGGACCAGATCGCGTTCGGAAAAAATGCCGACGATCGCCTCGCCCTCCATGACCGGCACCGCACCGATCCGGTGCTGGGCGAGCAGGTCGAGTACCGCGCGCACCGTGTCTTCCTTGCGCGCCGATATCACCGGGCCTGTGCGCCCGTGAAGGATCGCTCCGATCGTCATGCCTTGCCGCTCCCCATGTCGATTCTCTGGAGGGCAAGCCTATCATGATTCGCGGCAAAGCCGAAACATCTGGCCGCATTCCATTCGCGCTTGGCCTTGCTCTCGGGTTGGTTCATGGAGACGCCATGGTCAAACCCTCCCCGCTCGACAAGGATGCCACCGCGAAAATCGCGTGGACGCGTTATCGCCGCCTGATGCGCGGCATGGTGCTGGTGTCGCTGCTGGCCGTCGTCGGCGCGCTCGGCTGGCTGCGCTTCAGCATGGGCGAAGCGCTGAGCATTCATATGATCATCGCCACCGCCGCCGGGGTTGGCCTGTCGGTCATGCTCGGCGCCGCGCTGATGGGGCTGGTGTTCCTCTCGAGCGGCAGCGGGCATGACGAAGCCATCGAAGACCCGTTTGAGAATGATCCGGATTTGAAGCCATGACCGATAACAGTCCGCCCGACGCCCGCCGCGACCCGATCCTGCGCGTTGTCCCTGCTCCTGCCGACATCAACAGCAACGGCCATATCTTTGGCGGCTGGGTCTTGAGCCAGATGGATATCGCCGGCGGCATCGTCGCCGCACGCATCGCGCAGGGGCCAACCGCGACGGTGGCGATCGAGGCGATGGAGTTCATCGCGCCGATCCTGCTGCGCGACATCATCTCGGTCTATGCGCATCTCGAACGGCGCGGACGCACGTCCATGGGCATCCGTATCGACGTGATCGCGACGCGCGGGCGCGGGCAGGAAGAGGTCAAGGTCACGGGCGGGCTGTTCACCTTTGTCGCACTGGACGAGAACCACCGGCCGCGGGCGTTGCCGCCGGCCTGACCCCCGCTCAGGCGACGAATCAGTCGCCTTTCAGTTTCTGACGAAAGCTTTGCGTCAGGCTCTCGTTGGCGGGGACGCGCACGCGCCAGACCCAGCTGCTGCCGCGCCGTTCCCACCCCTCGGGCGGCGGGTCGATCGCGAAGGGGATCAGCATCTCGATCTCGGCATCGAACGGCCGGGCGTTGGTGAGCGTCACCTGCCAGCTCTGGAATTCGCTCTTGGCATCGCGATCCTGCACCACGGCGCGAAACTGCACCGCCGGACTTTGCCCGATGTCGTAATCGACGCGTTCGTCCTTGGCCTTGTCGCCGATCGCCGCCTCGCCGACGAGCAGGCGCTGGCCACCGATCGTCTCGAACACCGCCGCCGTCCCCGCGGGCAGCGCAAGGCCCAGCCCGTCCGACTCGCGATTCTGGACGCGCAGCCGCATCATCAGCGGTTGCGGCTGGCTGTTCTGATGTAGCGTCGCGGCATAGAGCTGTTCGACCGCGACCTTGTCCTTGGCGAGCAGCGCGACCTGCTTCTGCCCCTTCGCCGACACATCGACGCGGAACGGGACGCGGTAGAATTTGAGATCGCCAAGATCCTCGGCTGGCGGTGGCGGCGGTGGCGGCGGTGGGGGTGCCGAGACGGGCGCGGGCAGATACATCAGCTCCCGCCGCGAGACCCGGCTGCCAGTGACGACGACGTCTTCGGCGGCCTCGGCGGCAAAATCCTGCTCGATCTCGATGATCGGTGGCAATTCCCACAGCGGGTGGGTGCTGGTGATGTCCATCGGCCAGCATTTCAGGACCAGCGGCCCCGGGCTGCTGCGCGGCAAGGGCGGGCTGTACATCTTGTTCAGCCGCCCCGCGATGACGTTAAGCTGCGCGCCGGGAAAGCTGGTGACGCCCCCATTCGCAACCGTGATCCAGCCGGTCAGCCCCAGCGTCTTGCCGTCCGATCCCCGGTCGGCAACATAATTGGCCGCCCAGTCGAAGCCTTCGGCGAGATAGAGCAGTTGCACCGTCACCGTCCGCGCGGCTCGGCTTTCGACCAGCACCGACAGCGTCGGCTTGGCCGACAGGTCCTTGGGCACGCGGGCGTAGAGCATGCGTTCGGGAAGTCCCGAACAGGCAAGCGCCTCGAAGCCTCCCGCCGCATTTTGCAAGATCACGCCGCCGTTCGGACCAGCCTGGATCACCGCCTCCTGCTCGACGACTTTGCCGGTGGCGCGGTTGGTGCGGCGCAAGGTCACGCTGCGCTTCAGATAGGCATCGACCAGCCCCGCGGGCGACAGCAGCCGCGCGTCGCGATTCTTTTCGATCACCCCGTCGGGCAGGCCGCTGACCACCGCGGTTTCGGGCAGCAGCCCTTCGGCGACGCCTTCGAACCGCAGCACCGATGTCCCGGCGGGCAGCGTGACCGTGCGCGTTTCGGTGATGAAGGCAAAGCCCTGCGGCCAGTTCGGGTTGATTGCCCCCCCGCCGCGATTCGGGGCACGATAGACGGTGACCGCGGCGTCATCGATTTTCGCCGACACGACGATCGCCGGTTCGGCCTGCGCATGCGCCCCCTCCGGCACCAGCAGCGCCGCGATCCATGCCAGCAGTAGCGCGCCCCGCATCGCGCGCGCCTCAGTAACGCGTATCGAAGGTGACGGTGACGTCGGTCTTGCCATTGGCGGGCACCGGCACCTGCCATTCGACACGGTCGGCGGAGATGCGTTCGCCCTTCAGGCTCTCATCGCTGATTCGCACGTCGCCATAGAGCCCGTCCTGCGCCAGCAGCACCGTTACCGGGGTCGGGCGCGCGTTGGTGACCGTATATTTCATCCTGGTCACCCAGCGCGAATCGCCCTTGCGGGTACGCGAGACGACCGTCGGCTGGACCTTCACATCAAAGGCATCGCCGGTGCGCAGCGACATCGCCGATCCCATCGGGGTATGGCCGATGCTGTTTTCGCCGATGAACTGCGGATCGCCGCGCGCGTCGCGCATATAGACGCGGATCGTCCCGGCGGGCAGCTGGTCACCCAGCCCGCCCTGCCGCGAGGTCGAAAAGCGCAGCACGCTGGCGGTGCTCACCGCTTCGTTGGAGCTGCCCAGCCAGCGATTGACATATTCATAGGTCGATTGCGCGGGCGCGCCTTTGACATCGAGGAAGCTCACCTGTTTCTGCTGGGCGTTGGCAATCGTCGTGCGGGCGGCGAGCGGATAGAGATAATAGTCGCCGAGCCGTTCGCGGTCGTTGCTTTCGGTCCCCGCCGAATCCATCGTGCCGGTCATCCGGCGGAAGCCGCCGCCCCCGCCGGGATTGCCCGCCACGAGCAAGGTGCGCGCATTGGCAAAGGTCGTGCCGGTGCTGTTGGTCAGTGTCACCCAGCCCTGAATGTCCATCGCGCCCTTTGCCGCATCGAACAGCGCGACATAATCCGCGGTCCAGCCCAGATTGGGAGTCAGGTACGACAGCCGCGTCGGGACCGTCCCGGCACTGGCGGCATCGACCGTCACCGACAGCGTCGGGCGGGCGCGCAAATTGGGTGGCAGACGATCGAACACCGCGCGCACCGGCAGGCCGTCGTCGCGCAGCACCTCGATCCGCTCGCCGATCTGGAGCACGATGCCGCCGTTCGCGGCCAGCACCTTGGCGCGCTCGGTGCGTTCGGCGCCGGTCGCGGGATTGGTGCGGACCAGCGTGATCGACTGGCCGACCGCCTTGTCCATCAACTTGTCGGGGGTGAGCAGGTCGAAATCGAAATTCTGTTCTACGATGGCGATGCCCGGACCCGACAGCGTCACCGTCTCGGGGCGGATGCGCGCCGATACGTCGGGAAATTCGATGCGGTTGCGGCCTGCGGCGACGCTGAGCTGGCGCTCGTCCTGCACCAGCGACTGGCCATTGTTATAGATGGTGACGGCGACGTCGCCCTGCGCGTTGCCCGGCATTCCGTCCTGCGCGGCGGCTGGAGGGCCCGCCAATACAGCAGCGACGACCACTGCCCCGCAAGTCCTTGCCAAAGCGCGCATAAAAAAGCCTCCCCGCAGATGTGACTACGGGGAGGCTATGTCATGCGCCGGTCAATGACCAGCGCGAAGATGTACTGTTACTCGGCGGCTTCGACGCCGGTGCTGCGCGTCGCCAAGGTGCGGCGGGTGCGGCGCGGCTTGGCGGCGGGCGCTTCGTCGCCGCCGTCGGTTTCGACGTCGGCTTCAACGCTGCGTTCGGGGCGGCCGATGGCCGGGGGCAGCACCGCGGTGTCGATGCCGGCATTGCCGCCATCGTCGTTGCTGTCGGCTTCGACCGTGCGCGGACGGCGCGGGCTACGGCGGTTGGTGCGCGGTGCGGGGGCTTCCTCGGCGACGGTTTCGACGACGTTGGTTTCGGCGTCGTCGCCATCATTGTTGCGACCGTCGCTGCGGACATCGTCGCGGTCGCGGCGCGGGCGCTCCTGCGGCTGGCGGTTGCCGCGATTATCGTCGTCACGGTCGCTGCGCGTGTCGCGATTGCCGCGCGCTTCGCGCTGGCTGCGCTCGGGACGATCGTTGCGGTCAGCGCGGTCGTTCCGATCGCTGCGTTCATTACGGTCGTTGCGGTCGCCGCGATCATTGCGCTCGCCGCGATCGCTGTCGCCATTGTCGTCGCGGTCGGCGTCCAGATCCAGATCGCTGTCGTCATGGCCGTCGAAATCTTCGACGCCGCGAATTTCGCGCTGGCGGTCCTGGCCGCGATCCTGACCGTTCTGCGCGTTCTTTTCTTCCTGACGGATGCGGAAATCGCTCACGACGCGGAAATAATGATCGGCGAACTGGAGGTAATATTCGGTCTGGACCCGGTCCCCGGCCAGCTGCGCATCGCGTGCCAGATTGCGGTATTTCTCGATCATCTGGGCGCCATTGCCGCGCGCCCGGCTGTCGATGCGATTGGCCTGATCGACCCCGCCGCGGCCACCCGATTGCGGGCGGCTATTGTTGTTGCTGTTGTTATTGTTGCGGCCGCGACGGCGACCGCTTTGGCGGTTGTTCATGTTCAACTGAGACATCCTGTCGAAAAGCTAAATAAGCTAAGCCAACCCCTTTTGGCCGATCGCGCTGTTGACGCGTCGTGCCCGCGCGCCATGCGCGGTTCTTGCCCTTTACCGCTCGTCTGGACCAAGGCCCGGTACGAACATCGTAAGTGGGAAGCAGATCCGCCGGACCAGTATCGATGCTTGTGCATCGCCAAAGGTACCCCAGCCGGGTCTGTGACTGGCCCCTAACCCGCTTTGCGGCGAAAACCAAGCGATATTTGCGCGGGCCGGTCAGGCGCGCGTCAGCAAAAGCGCCCGGTCGCGGCCACCCAGATCCTGGCGGCAAGCGACGGCGAATCCCGCCGCTTCAGCGAGTTGCCGGACCGAGATATGCTGGGTGGCGCCGATTTCAAGGATCGCGACGCCCCCGGGGACCAGCAGGCGCGGCAATTCGGGGATGATGCGGCGGTAATCGTCGAGCCCGTCGGGACCGGCAAACAGCGCGCCCGCGGGCTCGTGATCGGCGACGTCGGGCATCAGCTGTTCGTCGTCGCCAATATAGGGCGGGTTGCACAGGATCAGGTCGAAGCGGCCGTCGATGCCTGCGGCCCAGTCGCCCGACCGAAAGACAGTGCGACTGGCCATGCCTAGTTCCTCGGCATTGTCGCGCGCATAGGCCAGCGCCTGTTCGGATATATCGACACCCAGCCCCGTGGCCGCCGGAAACTCGCTGAGCACGGCGAGCAGCAAGCTCCCCGGCCCTGTGCCCAGATCAAGCACCCGCGACGGCCACCCCGCGCCGCGTTCGCGGGCGAGGTCGAGGCATGCTTCGACCAGTGTTTCGCTGTCGGGGCGCGGGATCAGCACCCCTGGCCCCACCGCGATCCGCAGCGTCCAGAAATCGCGATAACCGACAATATAGGCGATCGGCTCATGCGCCATGCGGCGGGCGATCAGATGCGCGTAAAGTTCGGGCACGTCATACCGCGCCGGATCGAGCAACACATCCTGCCGCTCGACCCCCAGCGCATGCGCCATCAGCAGTTCGGCATCGAGCCGCGGCGTGTCGCTGATCCCCATGAGCAGATTGGTGGCGGTGCGGATATTGTCCGAGACTCCCCCCTCCCCTTCAGGGGAGGGGCCAGGGGTGGGGTCTAGAGGCATGGCGCTATCTCTCGACACCCCACCCCAACCCCTCCCCTGAAGGGGAGGGGCTTTTTATCCATCACCCAGCCCCGCCAGCCGCTGCGCCTGATCCTCGGCGATCAGCGCGTCGATCAGCTCGTCCATCGCGCCCTCGATAATTTCGGGCAGGCGGTGGAGCGTCAGGTTGATCCGGTGGTCGGTCACCCGGCCTTGCGGGAAATTATAGGTGCGGATGCGTTCGGAGCGATCGCCCGACCCGACCATCGACTTGCGCGCCGACGCTTCAGCGTCATGAATCTTGGCGCGCTCGAGATCATAGAGCCGCGCGCGCAGCACCTGCATCGCTTTGGCGCGGTTCTTGTGCTGGCTGCGCTGGTCCTGCTGAATCACGACAAGCCCCGACGGAATATGGGTGATGCGGATCGCCGAATCGGTGGTGTTGACATGCTGGCCGCCAGCCCCCGACGCGCGATAGATGTCGATCTTGAGGTCGCTGTCGTTGATCGCGACGTCGACCTCCTCCGCCTCGGGCAGCACCGCGACGGTCGCGGCGCTGGTGTGAATGCGGCCCTGACTTTCCGTTGCGGGAACACGCTGGACGCGGTGGACGCCGCTTTCGAACTTCAGCCGCGCGAACACCCCCTGCCCCGACACCGACGCGACGACTTCCTTATAGCCGCCCATTTCAGCCTCGTTCGCCGAGATGATTTCGACCTTCCACCCCTGTCCATCGGCAAAGCGGCTGTACATGCGCAGCAGGTCGCCCGCGAACAGCGCCGCCTCGTCGCCGCCGGTCCCGGCGCGAATTTCGAGCATCGCGGCGCGCGCATCGGCGACATCCTTGGGCAGCAGCTGGAGCGCGAGGTCATGCTCTGCAGCAGGCAACGCGGCCTCAACCGCCGCGATTTCCTCGGCCGCCATCGCCTTCATCTCGGGATCGGCAAGCATTTCGGTCAGCGAGCTCAGCTCGCCGCGCAGCCGCACAACTTCGCGCGCCGCGGTCGCGACGGGCTCAAGCTCGGCAAATTCCTTCGACGCCGCGACAAAATCCGCGGGCGCCATATCGCCGGTCACCATGCGCGCTTGCAGAGCGGCGTGGCGTTCGATGATGGCGTCGATCTGGCGTTCGGATACGGAGGTCATCTATTTGCTATCATTTCAAATCTTCGTCATCCCGGACTTGATCCGGGATCCATGGCCGCCGGTGCCGTTTGGACCCCGGATCAAGTCCGGGGTGACGATTGCAGGCAAGTTTCGACCGCCTTTGCACGATCGCTTTCGCCGCGCACGTTGATATGCGCCGCGCCGTCGCGCATCCCGATCGAAATCAATGCATGCGCCGGAATTTTTGCAGCCTTGTCGAAGCGCTTGCGCGGCGAGCCGCTGGCCACGATCTCGGTTGCGAAACCGCTGTTGCGCAGCGCAGAGACCGCCTTCATCGCGGCAGCCAGCTGCCCATCGTCCTCAACCGCGATCACGGCGTCCAATCGATTGTCGATGACCTCGTCGGCCAGCAACATCGCCAACCGTTCGATCCCCGCCGCCCAGCCGACCGCCGCGGTCGGCGGGCCGCCGAGCGCTTCGATCAGCCCGTCATAGCGCCCGCCGCCAAGCACCGTGCCCTGCGCCCCCAACCGGTCGGTGACGAATTCGAACGCGGTGTGACGGTAATAGTCGAGACCGCGCACCAGCCGTCCGTTGCGTTCCCACGCGACGCCCGCGGCATCGAGCCCCGATGTGACCGCGCCAAAGAAATCCTGCGCTTCGCCGGTCAGAAACGCATCGATATCGGGCGCGCTGTCGGCGATCGGGTGGTCCTTGGGATCCTTGCTGTCCAGAATGCGCAGCGGGTTCTTGTCGAGCCGTGCGAGGCTGTCTTCGGACAGATCGCCGCGATGGCTTTCGAAATGCTCGACCAGCGCCGCGCGCCACGCATCGCGGCTTTCCGCATCGCCCAATGTGTTGAGCGTCAAGGTCACGCCCTCGGCGATCCCCAGCTCCTTCAGCAGCTGATCGGCGAACACCAGCAATTCCGCATCCGCCAGCGGGCTGTCGCTGCCGAGCACTTCGGCGTCGAGCTGATGAAACTGGCGATAGCGCCCCTTTTGCGGGCGCTCGTAGCGGAACAAAGGCCCGTGCGTCGCGACCTTCAGCGGCGCGAATTGCTGCCAGCCGTTGGTGATGTAGGCGCGCGCGATGCCCGCGGTGAATTCGGGGCGCAACGTGATCGATTCGCCGCCGCGGTCCTCGAACGAATACATTTCCTTCGACACGACGTCGGTGGTTTCACCCAGCGAGCGCGCGAACACCGCGGTCGGCTCGATCACCGGCACCTCGATGCGCTTGTAGCCATAGAGGCGGCGCACCCGTTCGAAGGTATCGACGACATGCGCAAAACGGTCGGCGAAATCGCCCAGCATGTCCTGGGTGCCGCGCACGGCCTGCGGCGTCGGGATTTTGGCGGATTTATCCTTGCTCATGGGCGCGGCGTCTAATGGGTTTTGGACGAAAGGCAAAGTGCCGCGGTCAAACCTTCTCCCCTTGCGGGAGAAGGATACGAAGCCTTGTCGCGGAGCGACTAGGCGAAGTTGGATGAGGGGTTCTGCCGTGGCTTTCGCTCGCAAGGTCCAAACCCATCACCCAGCTTCGACTAGCCAGCAAGCTGGCAAGTCTGCGCAACCGGCGCGGGGTCGTCCAGTCCCCCAGACTGGACTTGGATTGCCGGGGGCAATCCAACCCCGCACCCCCGCAAGGGGAGAGGGGCGTCACTCTGGACCTCGCGCCCATTTCCCGGCACAATCCACCGATGAAAAAACAACTGCTCGCCGCCGCCGCCCTGATCGCCATCACCCCCGCCGCTTCTGCCCAAAATGGCAACAGCCGACCGCAGCCGGTCGTCCAGCCGCTGACCATCCCGCTGCCCGCCGACAAACCCTATCCCGGCACGATGCAGCTCAAGGTCGATGCCACCGACGTCGCGCGCGGTATCTTTCGCGTCCGCCAGACGATCCCGGTCGCCAGGCCCGGCAAGCTGACCCTGCTCTATCCCGAATGGCTACCCGGCAAGCACGCCCCACGCGGCGCGATCGCCGAAATGGCCGGATTCAAACCCACCGCGGGCGGCAAGCCGCTGAGCTGGACGCGCCAGCCGACCGATGTCTATGCGTTTGACGTCGATGTCCCGGCCGGGGTCAAGAGCATCGACGTCGCCTTCGATTTCCTGTCGCCGACGCGCACCAGCGAGGGGCGCGTCGTCGTCACCCCCGCGATGATGAACCTGCAATGGGAACAGGTCAGCCTCTACCCGGCGGGCTATTTCACGCGGCAAATCCCGGTGCAGCTGGAGGTCACCCTGCCCGATGGGTGGACCGGGGCCGCGGCGCTCGACGGGCTGAAAATCAGCGGCAACCGCTACAGCTATGCCCCGACCAATTATGAGGTGCTGGTCGACAGCCCAATGTTCGCGGGGCGCCATTTCCGCAAATGGGATCTGGGGCAGAATGTCGCGCTGAACGTCGTCGCCGACGAGGCCAAATATCTCGACGCGCGCCCGGACCATATCGCGCGCCACGCCGCACTGGTCTCCGAAGCGGTCGCGCTGTTCGGCTCGCGCCCCTTCGACCGGTATGAATTTCTGCTCGCGCTGACCGACGAACTCGGCGGCATCGGGCTGGAACATCATCGCAGCAGCGAAAACAGCCGCGCGCGCGACTATTTCACCGCATGGGACGAAAATGACAGCGAGCGCGGACTGCTGCCGCACGAACTGGTCCACAGCTGGAACGGCAAATATCGCCGCCCCGACAAATTATGGACCCCCGATTACCGCACGCCGATGCAGGGCAATCTGCTGTGGGTTTACGAAGGCCAAACCAGCTATTGGGATCTTGTTCTCGCGGGCCGGTCGGGGATGCAGTCGAAGGAGATGATCCTGGCCGAATGGGCGACCCATGCCGGCTTTTACAGCGCGCAGCCGGGCCGCGAATGGCGATCGGTCGAGGATACGACGCTCGACCCGGTCATCGGCGCACGCAAACCCAAACCTTTTGCCAGCTGGGCGCGCGGCGAGGATTATTACAATGAGGGATCGCTGACCTGGCTCGAGGCCGACCTGCTGATCCGCCAAGCGACGAACGACACCAAAAGCCTCGACGATTTCGCGCGCGCCTTTTTCGGCGGGCGCGAGGGCGATTGGGGACAGGACAGCTATGATTTCGACGATGTCGTGGCGGCGCTCAATACGGTGCATCCTTATGACTGGGCGGGGTTCCTGCGCCAGCGGTTGCAGACGCCGGGGCAAGGGGCGCCGGTGCGCGGCATCGAGCGCGCGGGGTATCGACTGGTGTGGCGCGATGTCCCCAATGTGTTCGACCGCGACCGCATGGCACAGGCGAAGAATGTTGACCTGACCCATTCGCTGGGGCTGACGATCGACAAGGATGGCGTCGCGAGCGCGATCCTGTGGGATAGTCCGGCGTTCAGGGCCGACATCGTCAATGGCACCAAGATCGTCGCGGTCGATGGCACTACCTATAGCAAGGATCGGTTGGAAGCCGCGGTCCGCGCCGCAACCGACGGCAAGACCCCGGTGCGGCTGCTCGTCGAACGCGGCGGGCGCTATCGCCAGATCGAGATCGCCTATCACGGCGGGCTGCGCTGGCCGCATGTCGAAAAGGTCGGCAGTGGGCCGGATTGGTTCGACCGGCTGCTGGCGCCGAAGCGCACACTCTAGCCGCCTTAGAATTCCGTTCGCATCGAGCGAAGTCGAGATGCCCCTAATCGGCTCTCTCACGATGGGTGTCTCGACTTCGCTCGACACGAACGGCTAAGGGGCGCCCGACTCATAAAAACGCCCGACTCATAAACAAAAGGACACGACTCTCCCATGCGCATCGACCTGATCCCCGCCGGTGACAGCCCGCCCGACAGCCTGAATGTCCTGATCGAAGTGCCGATCGGCGGCGAGCCGGTGAAATATGAATTCGACAAGGCGTCGGGCGCATTGTTCGTCGACCGCTTCCTCCACACCCCGATGCGCTACCCCGCCAACTACGGCTTCGTGCCGCACACGCTGGGCGAAGACGGCGATCCGCTCGACGCGCTCGTCGTCGCGCGCTCACCGATCGTCGCGGGCGCGGTGGTCAAGTGCCGTCCGATCGGCGTGCTGCTGATGGAGGACGACGCTGGCGGAGACGAAAAATTGCTCTGCGTCCCGGTCAACAAGACCTTCCCCTATTATGCCGACGTCGCCAGCTACACCGACATGCCGCCGATCGTGCTCCAGCAAATCGAGCATTTCTTCACCCATTACAAAGACCTTGAACCCGGCAAATGGGCGAAGCTCAACGGCTGGGGCGACGTCGACGAAGCCAAGCGCATCATCGTCGAATGCATCGAACGCGCGAAGCAGGTGGGATACTAACCCGTCGTGCCCCTGCGAAGGCAGGGGTCCATCACCGGCCGGTGCGAGGTTGAACCGACCGGTGATGGGTCCCCGCTTTCGCGGGGAAAAACTATAATTCGCTGTCCGGCTTGTCTGCCACGGGCAACATCCGCACATCGGTCCGCGGATAGGGAATCCGGATCCCCGCCTCTTGGAACCGGTCCCAGATGCCGAGAAACACCTCGCCCTGGATATTGCCCAGCCCCGCCTCGGGGTCCGAAATCCAGATGCGCAGTTCATGCTCGACGGCGCGTTCGCCGAACGCCGTGATCCACACCGCCGGTTCGGGTTCGTCCAAGATGCGCGGGTTCGCCTTCGCCGTCTCAATGATCAGCCGCTGCGCCTGCCGCAGATCGGCGTCATAAGGCACTGGAATTCGCATCCGCACCCGCACTTCGGGGCTGGCATAGCTCCAGTTTTCGACCGCCTGCGTCATCAGCAGCTCGTTCGGGATCAGATGCTTCTTGCCGTCGCGGGTGACGACATTGACGGCGCGCACCCCGATCTTGGCGACGCGGCCCACATTGGGCATCCCGCCGGGCAGCGTCGATCCGCCCATGCTGCTGCCATCACCGACGACGAGCACGTCGCCGGGCTTGATCGACCGGTCCATCAACAGGATGATCCCCGCGATCAGGTTGCCGACGGTTTTCTGCAATCCGAAACCGATCGCGAGGCCCGCGGCGCCCGAAAATACCGCCAGCGCGGTCAGGTCGATGCCGAGCAGGTCGATACCGAACAGCATAGCAAAGACGAACAGCGCGATCGCGATCAGCTTTTCGGTCAGCAAACGCTGGGTCTGGTCGATATGGGTGTTGCGGCGGAGCAGCCATTTGGTCGCGCGCAGTACAATTTTGACCGCCAAATACAACAGGACAGCAACAACGACCGTCGAAAACAGGCTGTACAGCGACAGGCGGTAAGCGCCGACGTCGAGCCCGATCGCCTTCATCGCGACAACCATCCCGTCGAACCCCTCGCGCAGATTGGCCGCGGCACTCATAGTGCGGCGAATCCGCGGGTCAGGTCGGCGATCAGGTCGGCGGGATCTTCGAGTCCGATCGACAGGCGGATAAGCGGGTCGGGGTCAGCCCATTCGGTCGCGGTTCGGATGGGATTGCCGGGGACGACCAGACTTTCATAACCGCCCCAGCTGAACCCGATACCGAACAATGACAGTGCGTCGATAAAGCGCGCGCGGCCCGCCGCGTCGGCGCCTTTCAGGGTAAAGCCGAACAGCCCGCTGGTTCCGCCAAAATCGCGCACCCAGATCGCATGGCCGGGATCGCCGGGCAGCGCCGGATGGAGAACGCGGCCCACATCAGCCCGCGCCGCGAGCCAGTCGGCGACCACCAGACCATTTACGCTGTGCCGCGCCATGCGCACGTCGAGCGTGCGCAGGCCGCGCAGCATCAGCGCGCAATCGTCGGGCGACACCGCCTGCCCCAGCTGATACGCCGCGCTGCGCAGCCGCGGCCACACCGCTTTGGTCGCGGTCAGCGATCCCATCATCGCGTCGCTGTGGCCGCCGACATATTTGGTCAGGCTCATCATCGTCACGTCGACGCCATGCGCGAGCGCGGGGAACAGCAAGGGCGTCGCCCACGTGTTGTCGAGCATCGTCAGCACCCCGCGCTCGCGCGCCACCGCCGTAATCGCAGGAATGTCCTGCACCTCAAAGGTCAGGCTGCCCGGCGATTCGAGGAAGATCAGCCGCGTTTCCGGCCGGATCAGGTCGGCAATATCGGCCCCGACGAGCGGATCATAATAGGTGGTCGCCACGCCATAGCGCGCCAGCAGCCCGTCGCAAAAGGTGCGCGTCGGCTCATACGCGCTGTCGACCATCAACAGATGATCGCCGGGCGCCAGCAGCGCGAGCAGCCCCGCCGAATTGGCCGCAACGCCGGAGGGATAGAGCAAAGTCCCCGCCGCCCCAGGCTCCATGCCGGTCAGCGCGTCGGCGAGCGCCCACACCGTCGGGGTGCCGCGACGGCCGTAATACAGCTTGTCGTGCGTCGCATGGCCGCGCGCGTCGAGGTCGGCGATATTGTCGTACAGGATCGTCGAGGCGCGCCACACCGGCGGGTTGACGACGCTGCCGCCCAGCCGCGGATCGCCCGTCCACTCGGGCCGCCGCCCGCCCTGCACCAGCTTGGTGGCGGGGCGGAGGCTCTCGTCGTCGCTTTTGCTCATCCCCCCCTGTTAACGACACGCAGGGTAAAATCCAGAGGTGGGCTTTGTCCCTCCCGCGTAGCGGAACCAAATTATCTCACACAAAGACACAAAGAGGGCAGTTCGTGCGCGCACCGTGGGCGCGAGAACTGCCATCTTTGTGTCTTTGTGTGAGTCAAAATAACGCTACGCGCGGGCATCGATTGATCGCCCGCGCCTCACGATACCCGCTTCAAGCCGCGCCGGTTGCCTTCGGGGTTGCCGGGTCGGCGCCCCATTCGGTCCAGCTGCCGTCGTAAACCGCGACATCGTCCTTGCCCAGCAGATGCGCGCCAAAGGCCACGACGGTTGCGGTCATGCCGCTGCCGCAGGTAGTGACGAGCGGCTTGTCGAGGTCGATCCCGGCGGCGTCGAAGGCGGCCTTCAGATCATCGCCCTGTTTCCAGGTGCCATCGGCGTTGAACAGCGCGCTGTGCGGCAGGCTGCGCGAATTGGGAATATGGCCGGGCGCCAGACCCGGACGCGGATCGCGTTCCTCGCCGGTGAAGCGTGCCGCGGGGCGCGCATCGACGACCTGTTCGGCGCCGCTGTCGAGGTTGGCGAGCATCTGGTCCTTGGTCCGCACCGCCTTGGCATCGCGCCACACGGTGAAGTGACGGTGGCGCAGGGTCTGCTTGCCCATTTCAAGCGCGCGGCCCTCGGCCTTCCACTTCGCCAGCCCGCCGTCGAGCAGTGCGACGTCGTGCGCGCCGAACAATTTGAGCAGCCACCAGGCGCGCGCCGCGCTTTTCAGCGGGCTGTCGTCGTACAGCACGATACGGCTGCCATCGCCCAAGCCCAGCGACTGCATGCGGCTTGCGAATTTTTCGGCCTGCGGCGCCATATTGTCGATATCGCTCGACGGGTCGGTCAGTTCGGCCAAGTCCATGAACACCGCGCCCGGGATATGGCCCGCTTCATATTCGGCGCGGGCATCGCGTCCCGAATCGCCCATGAATTTCGTCGCGTCCACGACCCGCAGGTCCGACGCCCCCAGTTCGCGTTCCAGCCAGTCGGTTGAGACCAAGGCGTCCATGTCATGCTCCTGTTGCGACCGATCGGAACCTTGTTGTCCCTTCGCCGGTCATCCTGCGCGCTTCTTTCCGGGGAGGACAAGCCTATGCCCCGCCGTGCTGTTTTTCAAGCACGGTGGCGCTGTGCCTCAGCCAATGCTGCGCCGCAACGAGAATTCAGCGCTTCGGACGGGCCCGAACGATTCTATTGAGTGCGTTGGATTGCAGTGGCGCGCGCACCAGGGCGATCGACCTGATAGACGGCGCGGTCGAGCGGCAATGGCGCCAGCTTGTCATGAGGACCCGTGCCTTGCTGGCGGCCGAGCACAAAACTTCCGGCGTTCTGGCCAAACGCCTCGCCCTCGCCGTCCCAATGATAGGTCACATCAAGCGCCATCACCGGCACCAACATGGGCTTGCCGCCGATCATCAGCGGTTCGATCGCGGTGCGCGGCAGCATGACTTCCGTTGAAAGCGCGTCTCCAGCGCCGACACCAAGTTCCATGTCGTCGCGCAGCACGCTGCCGCCGGCGCCGTCAAAAAAGCGGCCCAGCACCGCCTCAGGCATTGCCGACCCCTGACCGAGTGCCAAGCGGATCATCAGGCCGGTGGCGGGCAGCATACCCTGATTCTGCAAGTGGAGTGTAAAGCCAACCGCGACATGATCGGCGGCAAAGCGGATGCTGCGGATATCGAGGGCCATGCCGATCCTGGCCCGTTGCTCACCCGCAGCGCGGGTCACCAGCGGCGATCCGGCGCGCGGCGCCGCAACCGGCAGCGCGGGCGTTGGGGCAGGCCCAGGCGCAGGCCCATTGCGCGGCGCGGGCGGCGTAGCCGCGCGCGGCGCTGGTGGCGATGCGGGAGGACGCGGCGGGGCGCGCGCGGCATCGTCGGCAGGACCGGTCAGCGCCGGACGGCGGCGCCAATACCACAGCCCGGCGCCGAGCGCGGCGAGCACCGCGAGCGCCCAGGCCCAAAGCGGCGTTCCGGCGGGGGCATCGGTCGAAGGGATGGCCGGCGGCGCGATATCCCGGTCGGGCGCGGGCGCAGCGACCGGCGCCGCAAGGGCCGGGGGTGCCGACTCTTGCGCCGACAGCGCGGGCCCGGACGGCGCCGCTGGATCAGGCGCCGCTTCGGTGGCGGCGGACGCCGGACGCGGCGCGGCGGTAGTCGGTGCTTCACGACGCGCCGGGGCTGGCGTGGGTGTCGCGGTCGGCAGCGGTTGCGTCGATGTCACCCGCGGCGGCGTTGGCGTGGGAGTCGGGGTCGGGGTCGGCGGCTGCACACCGCGCCGTTCGTTGGGCGCAACCGGCGGCAGGCCGTTGTCCGACGGTCCCTGGACCCCCGGGGCGCGGCCCTCATCGGCGGGGGGCAGGCGAAAGATCGACGACGGAGCGGGCGTTGGCGTTTCGGTATCCTGCGCCTGCACTGGCGCGGCGCCCGACAGCGCGAGGATCAGCGCAAGGCGCGGCCATCGCGTCGCGCTGTTGCTGTACCGGAAATTCCTGTGCGTCATTATGCTTCTGCGATCCCGAAGTGCTCATTGTGGTCGGCGCTGCTGAATTGGCGCTGAACTCGGCCACTATCGTATCGGTGACAAAGGCCGCGCTGCGCCCTAGACGGTTTCCATGAGTGATTCCAGCCATCCGCCGCTCGCGCCCAAACATCTTGGCCAGTCGAGCGACCTTCCTGCCGCGCCAGAAGCCGCGGTCCTCGACTATGTCCCCAATCCGCGCATCGGCGAATTGTATCTGGTGCGCTTTGCCGCGCCCGAATTCACCTCGCTCTGCCCCGTCACCGGCCAGCCCGATTTCGCGCATCTGGTGATCGACTATGCGCCGGGCGAGACAATCGTCGAATCGAAGAGTTTGAAGCTGTTTCTCGGTTCGTTCCGCAATCATGCGGGCTTTCACGAGGATTGCACCGTCGGCATCGGCCGCCGGTTGTTCGACGAGATGCAGCCGCAATGGCTGCGCATCGGCGGCTACTGGTATCCGCGCGGCGGCATTCCGATTGATGTGTTCTGGCAATCGAGCGCACCGCCCGCAGGCCTGTGGTTGCCCGATCAAGGCGTCGCGCCCTATCGTGGACGCGGGTGAGATTTCATCTTTCCGTCACATTTTGTTGACACTAGTGTCAGCGATATGACCGCAGCATCACTCCCGCACGACCACCCCATCGCCGTCGGCGCCGACCAGATCGATTTCATGGGCCACGTCAACAATGCCCATTATCTGAGCTGGGTGCAGGATGCGGTGCTGTCGCACTGGCGCCACATCGCGCCGCCCGAGGCGGTGGCCCAGCATCTGTGGGTCGCGCTGAAGCACGAGATCACCTACCGCCGCCCCGCCTTCCTCGACGATGAGGTCATCGCGACCGTGATCCTCGAAAAGGTCCAAGGCGCCCGCGCCTTCTACGAAACGATCATCAAGCGCGGCGAGGATGTGCTGGCCGAGGTCAAGTCGAGCTGGTGCTGCATCGACGCCGAAACGCTGCGCCCGGCGCGACTGGCGAGCGACGTGATCGCGCGGTTTTTCCCGGGTGAGAAGGTTTAGGCCGCCGCAAACCGGATCGGGAGCCGCTTCAATCCGCCGACAAACACCGACTCCACCCGCGCCGGTTCGCCCGCCAGCTCCAGGCTTTTGATTCGCGGCAGCAGTTCCTCCATCAGGATCCGCATTTCCATCCGCGCCAGATGCTGGCCGAGGCACACGTGCGCGCCGAAGCCGAACGCAATCTGCGGGTTCGTCTCGCGGTCGGGGTCGAACGTAAACGGGTCGGCGAAGACAGCCTCATCGCGGTTGGCGGACACATAATTCAGCATCAACCAGTCGCCGGCGCGGATCGTCTGCCCCCCAATCTCGACATCTTCTTTCGCGCTGCGCATGAAATGCTGGACCGGGGTGGTCCAACGGATCGCTTCCTCGATCAGTCCGGCCTTGTCGGTCGCCGCGTCGCGGAAGCGGTCGAACAGCGCCGGATTTTTCGCGAGCTCCATGATCGCGCCCGCGGTCGAGGCGCTCGTCGTGTCGTGCCCCGCGGTCGCCACGATCATGTAATAGCCCGACATTTCGCGGTCGGGGATCTGCTCGCCATTGATCGTGGCATTGGCGATCACTGTCGCGATATCCTCACGCGGACGGGCGCGGCGCTCGGCGGTCAGCGCCGCGAAATACTGCTCGAAATCGGCGATGACATAATTCAGCATCGCGATCGCCTGTTCGGCGCTGGTGATCGCTTCGCGGCTGCGGTTGAGTTCGGGATCGGTCGGGCCGAATAATTGCTGCGTCAGCATCAGCATCCGCGGTTCATCCTCGGGCGGCACCCCCAAGATATCCATGATGACGCGCAGCGGATAATGCGCCGCGACGTCGCGGGCGAAGTCGCATTCCCCGCCCTGCGCCAGCATCTGATCGACCGTCTCGCGCGCGATCTGGCGGATGCGATCTTCGACGATCTTAAGGTTCTTGGGCATGAACCAGCTCTGGGTCAGCAGCCGGTATTTCATATGATCCGGCGCGTCCATCTGAACCAGCGAGCGGATCAGATGGCCGTCATTGTTCGGGGTCGCGGCGCGCGCCAGCGCCTCGCCGTCGCGGTTGGTCAGCACCGTCGGGCGGATGCCGTTGGCGAAACGCTGCGGATCGCGGCTGATCGCCATGATGTCGGCGTGGCGAGTGACGAGCCAGAACGGGTCGTGATCGTGATTCTCGGCCACCGCCAGCGGCGCATTGGCGCGCGCCCATGTCAGCTGCTCGTGCAGCGGATCCCATTGGCCGTAAGCGACGGGGTCGACGACGGCGGCGGCTACCTCTCCAGGCAATATCGGTTTTGTCATGTGGGCCGATGCTGCCGCGATTCGGCGTTGGAGTCGAGCATTTAGGCGCCGGCCGGTCGTCAAGCGATCTGCGGCGCGCCTGCGGGCATCGCGCTGGCCCATTCGGCGCGCGCCTTGCGGATCATCGCTTTCAACGCGTCGGCTTGTCGCTGCCATGCCGCGGCGACTGGCACACTCCACGCTGGCCCCGCTGCCAAGCCCAATTCCGCGACCGTCATGTCGATGAAGGCATCATATTCGGCGATCGGTAACGCGCCGTAACTGCGGTGGGTGAACACCAGTTCGGCGACGAGCGGCCACACCCAGTCCTCGCCCCCGGCCAACCCGAACATCATCTGGAGCGTTTCGTCGGTCATCCGCCGCGAGGCGGCATCGACCGAAATGAAGCTGGCGCGGCGGTCGGGATAGGCGGCGAAGAAGCGCTCGAACAGCGCGTGGCGGATGTCGATGCCTGCGTCGGCGACGGCGATCAGGCTCGCCTCCATCAACGCGGCATCGCGATCCACCGTCAACACCCCTGTTCGTCATCCCGGCGAAGGCCGGGATCTCGCCGGTGCGTCAGATGGCATCGTTGAGATCCCGGCCTTCGCCGGGATGACGGAAGCGAGGGGGTCACACGTCACTTGAACAAACTGCCTAATATCCCGCGCATCAGCTGGCCGCCGAATTTGCCCGCGACCTGCCGCCCGATGCTCGTCGCCGCCGATCGCGCCGCCGATTGTACCATTTTTTCGGTCATCGACGGCTTGGCGGCTTCGCGCGCCGCGGCCTTTTCCAGCCGCAGCCGCTCGCGCTCTTCGGCGGCTTTCACCTTCGCCGCTTCCTTGGCCGCGATGGCTGCCTGCTTGTCGGCTTCCGCCTGCGCCTTGGCTTCGATCGCCGCGGCCTGCGCCTGTTCGGCTTTCATCGCGAGCAGTTCCTCGGCGCTTTCGCGATCGACGAGCGTGTCATATTTGCCCTCGACCGGCGAGATCGACTTGATGATCGCGCGTTCCTTGGCGTCGAGCGGTCCGGCGCGCGAGCAGGGCGGCTTGATCAGCGTGCGTTCGACCGGCGACGGCGCACCGTCGGGCATCAGCAGCGACACCAGTGCCTCGCCGACCTTGAGCTCGGTGATCTCGCGCGCGACATCGACCTTGGGATTGGGGCGAAAGGTCTCGGCCGCCGCCTTGACGGCTTTCTGGTCGCGCGGGGTGAAAGCGCGCAGCGCATGCTGGACGCGGTTGCCAAGCTGGCCGGCGACATCCTCGGGAATGTCGATCGGGTTCTGCGTCACGAAATAGACCCCGACCCCCTTCGAGCGGATCAGGCGCACGACCTGTTCGATTTTTTCGGTCAGCGCGGGCGGCGCGTCGTCGAACAGCAGATGCGCCTCGTCAAAAAAGAAGACGAGCTTGGGTTTGTCGGGGTCGCCGATCTCGGGCAGCGTTTCGAACATTTCCGACAGCAGCCAGAGCAGGAAGGTCGCATAGAGCTTGGGGCTCGCCATCAGCTTGTCGGCGGCGAGGATGTTGACATAGCCGCGGCCATTGTCGTCGCAGCGGATCATGTCGTGGATATCGAGCGCGGGCTCGCCAAAGAAATGCGCGCCGCCCTGGCTTTCCAGCGTCAGCAATTGCCGCTGGATCGTACCCACGGTCGCTTTCGACACATTGCCATATTTGGTCGTCAGTTCGTCGGCATTCTCCGCGCACCACACCAGCATTGCCTGCAAATCGCCCAGGTCGAGCAGCAGCAGATTCTGTTCGTCGGCGACGCGGAAGGCAATTGCGAGCACGCCCTCCTGCACTTCGTTGAGCCCCATCAACCGCGCGAGCAGCAGCGGCCCCATTTCGGAAATGGTGGTGCGGATCGGATGGCCCTGTTCGCCGAACAAATCCCAGAAGATGACGGGATTGTCGCGATAGGCCCATGTCGTATCGCCAATCTCGGTGGCCCGAGCGCCGAAAATCTCGTGCATCTTCGACATCGGGCTGCCGGCCATCGCCATGCCCGCAAGGTCGCCCTTGACGTCGGCAACGAACACCGGGACGCCGACGGCCGAAAAGCCCTCAGCCAGGCCCTGCAACGTCACCGTCTTGCCGGTGCCGGTCGCGCCCGCGATCAGCCCGTGACGGTTGGCGCGCTTGAGCACCAGCGATTGGCGCGGGCCGTCGGCCGCGCCACCGCCGCCGAGGCCGATATAGATTTCGCTTGCCGTGCTGCCGTCAGTCACTGTGCTTTTCCTCCACTTGGGCCCCTCTCCATCGATCTAGAGTGGCAGGGCGAGACAGGCAATCGGCAAACCCGAATGCGGCGGCGGTGGCCGGTCGGGGAAAGAACGGCGGAAAACTGCGCAACTTCACTCGCAAATCGCAACGAATGGCAGCGGGGCCGACGCCCAAAGGCGACAAAAGATACGGATGTGTCCGCCGCCACTGTCGCCTTTGTCGCTTTAACATAACAGCGCGTAATGGCCTTCCGGGAGACGCATGTGGGAGGAAGCGGCCGTGTCATCCGAGATCGTAGATCATGCCGGAATAGTTTAGGAAAGGCGTTTTTGATAATGCCTGAGGGGGCGGCCAATGACTGACGTCCGTCATTACTCCTCCCTGTCGCGCAGCGATGGGGAGGATTTAGCCATCATCGTCATCCCGGACTTGATCCGGGATCCATAACCGCGGCGCCGCATGGACCCCGGAACGAGTCCGAGGTGACGAAGGTCTGGAATCGATCTATCGCTGCCGTTGCCCGGCGAAAGCCGGGGTCCAGAGTGGGAGAGGGCCAGCCTTGCGTGATGACGCCCTGGGCCCCGGCTTTCGCCGGGGAGCATGAGGGTCGCTTCCCACCCCAAAGCAATCACCGCGCCAATCCATCACCCCATGATGAAGGCGTTGAGCTTGTTGCCATCCGGATCGCGAAAATAACCCGCGTAAAACCCCTCGCCGCGCGGTCCCGGCGGACCTTCGCAGGTGCCGCCGTTGGCGAGCGCGATGTCGTAGAGGCGCTGGACCTGTTCCTTGTCTTTCGCTTCCAGCGCCACCATCACGCCATTGCCGACGCTCGCGGCATTGCCGTCGAACGGCTTGGTCAGCCCGATCCCCGCCGCACCGCCCGGCTTGCCCCACGCGATAAAGCCGTCGAATTCCATCATCCGCGGCGTGTCGAGTTCGGCGGCAATTGCGTCGTAAAAGATCGCCGCTTTCGCAAGGTCGTTCGTCCCCAGGGTCACATAGCCAATCATGATTCTTCTCCCGACTCGGTAGTGTTAGAACATAATAAGAACATCGATGGCGACGCGCAAATAAAAAGGGCGCCGGACCTGATGGTCGCGGCGCCCTTTCCATAGGCAATGATGCCGGGATTTATTTCAGCCGCACCGCGATGAAGGCCGACGGATTACCGCGGCGCAGGATTTCAAGCAGCACCGCATCACGGCCAGCGCGCTTGGCATCGGCCACCGCCTTGGCCAGTGCCTCACTGCTCGTTACCGGCACCCGGTTGGCGCTGAGGATCACGTCGCCGCGGCGCAGACCCTTGCGGCCCGCGTCGCTGTTCGCCGACGCGGCGCCGATCACCAGACCCTTGGTATTGGCATCGACCCCGACCGCGCGCGCGATGTCCGGGGTGACGACCTGCACCGCCAGGCCGAGTTCGTCCTGGATCGCCTTGTCGGCGGCGCCGGTCGCATCCTCGGGCTCGGTCTGCTCCGCTTCGGGATCGAAGGTGTTGCCGGCCAGTTCTTCCTCGGGCGGACGGGTGCCGACGAGGACGTTGAGGGTCATCGGCTTGCCGTCGCGAATAATCTCGAGCGGGATGCGCGTGCCGGGTTTGGTGTTCGACACGATATAGGACAAGGTCTGCTGCGGCGTGACGTCGCGGCCATTGACCTTGGTCACCACGTCGCCGCGCTTCAGGCCGGCCTTTTCGCCCGCCTGGTCAGGCTCGACGCGCTGGATGAACTCGCCGCGGTCCTTGGGCAGGCCCAGCGCCGCGGCCAGATCCTCGTCGACCGGCGCGATGCCGATACCGAGATAGCCGCGCTGAACCTTTTCGCCCGCGCGCAGCGCGTTGATCACCGGGATCGCCGCATCGGCTGGGATCGCGAAGTTGACGCCGATATTGGCGCCGACGGGCGAGATCAGCATATTGTTGATGCCGACGACATTGCCCTGCAAATCGAACAAGGGCCCGCCCGAGTTGCCGCGGTTGATCGCGGTATCGGTCTGGATATAGCGGTCATAAGCGCCGCCCTGCCCGATGTTGCGCTGCAATGCCGAGATGATGCCCGCCGTCACCGTCGAGCCAAGGCCGAGCGGGTTGCCGATGGCGACGACCCAGTCACCGACGCGCGCGGTGCGGCTGTCGGCGAATTTCACGAACGGCAGGCCGGTCGCATCGATCTTGAGCAGCGCCAGATCGGACGCGGCGTCGCGGCCGACGATCGTCGCGCGATATTCCTTCTGATTGGTCAGCGTCACCGTGACCTGATTGACCGCCTCGCCGCGCGGTCCGCCCGAAATCACATGGTTGTTGGTGACGATATAGCCGTCGGCGGAGATCAGGAAGCCCGATCCGCCGCCCTGCTGTTCCTGGGTGATCGGCTCGCGCGTCCCGGCAAAGGGATTAAGCCGGACGCCCAGCGTGACATTCTGCCTGGTCGAGATATTGACCACCGCGGGCTGCAATTGTTCGACCAGATCGGCGAAGCTTTCGGGCGCGCCCGAACGCGGCACGACCTTGGCGATTTCGCTGCCCTCATTCTGCGCGACCTGCGCGCCGACGGGGGATTGGGTGACCAGCGCCAGCGCGGTGCCACCCGCCAGCAAGGCCGAAGTGATGCCATAAACATAACGCACGATCGGTAATCCTCTTCTCATCCGAAAAATTCACTAACCCCGGCTGCGGCGGTCTGCGGCGCAGCGGCTGAACGCCAATTGAACATGAACGGGCGCTTTCGGTTCCATTCACCGGCGCGCCCGTCCGCATCAACCGCCGCTGAAACGCTTCAGATATTCATTGTCGGGCGACATGATGATCGACGTTCCGCCCTGGTTGTTCTCGCCCAGGAAGGTCTGGCGATAGCTTTGCATGGCGCGATAGAAATCGTAAAATTCGGGATCCTTGCCAAAGCTGGCGGCATAGATGCGCGCGGCTTCACCATCGGCGTTACCGCGGATGATCTGCGCTTCCTTTTGCCCCTCGGCGCGGATTGCGGTCGCTTCCTGCTGGCGCGCGGTGCGCATCCGGTTGTACGCCGCCTCGAGCGTCGCGCCTTCGGGCAGGTCGGCGCGCTTGATCCGCACGTCGATGACCTCGGCGCCATATTTGTTGGCCTCGCGGTTCAGCGCGATCTGGATATTGTCCATCACCGCGCCGCGTTCGGGCGACAGCAGGGTGGCAAAGGTGCGCTTGCCCAGCTCGTTGCGCAGCGACGAGCCCAGGATCGTCGCCAGCTGTTGCTGGAGCCGCTCCTCGGTTCGGATCGCAGTATACATCCGCACCGGATTGGTGATGCGGAAGCGCGCAAAGGCATCGACCTGCAACCGCTGCTGGTCGGTCGACAGGACCTGCTGGCGCTCCATGTTCACGCCCATGATCCGCTTGTCGATATATTGGATATTGTCGGTGAACGGGACGCGCAGCACCAGCCCGGCGCCCGAACTGCCAAACTCTTCGTTCGGCTTGTAACGGTTCACCGTACGCTCGATTTCACCGAAGCGCAGGATCAGCGCCTGCCTGTCTTCGGGAACGATCGCCAATGATTGCGACAGGATGACGAGCAGCGCGACGATGCCGACGAGCAAGCGCACGGGGTTCTGGGTCAGCGAATTCAACATCATTCGCCTCCTTTCGTCGCCGCGGCGGGCGGGGTGGGCGGCAGGCGTTTCTGGACCTCGTTCAGCGGCAGATAGGGGGTTACCCCACGCGCTTCGACGACGGTCTTGTCGACATTCGACAACACATTCTCCATCGTTTCATAATAGAGGCGCTTGCGGGTTACCCCCGGCGCCAGTCGATATTGTTCGTAAATCTGATCGAACGCCGCGGTGTCGCCGCGGGCGCGTTCCAGCACCTGCTGCTGATAGGCGCGTGACAGGTTTATCGCCGATTCGCGTTCCTGCAGCGCCGCGGTGACTTCCTTGAACGCCTCATCGACCTGGCTCGGCGGGTCGGCCTGGCGGATCGCGATGCCCTGAATCGATACCCCGGCGCGATATTGGTTGAGCAGATCCTGCATCCGTTGCTGAACCTGCGCCTCGATTTCCACGCGGCCGGGGCCGATGGCATCGGTCAGGTTGAAATTGGCAACGGTGGCGCGCATCGAACTTTCGGCGACCTCGCGGATCGTCCCTTCGGGATCGGACAGCTGGAAAAAGAACAGCTCGGGATCGCGCACCGACCAGCGCACTTCATACGCCAGGTCGATCAGGCTCTGGTCGCGGGTCAGCACGAAATTTTCGTCGGTCGCATTGGGCGAACCGACCGCCATGGTGCGGATGGCGCGCACGTCTTCCAGCCGGACGCGTTCGATCGGCGCCGGCCAGGTCAGCTTCACGCCGGGGCCGACGGTGCGCGAATAGCTGCCAAGCCGGGTGACCACGCCTTCCTTTTCGGGCGGGACGATGTGGACGGACGAAAAGATCACCCACAGCACCACCGCCGCGAGCACGCCCCATTTCCAGAATTTCGCCGAATCGCCCAGATCGAACTGGCCGCCGCCGCCCGATCCGCCACCACCAAAGCCGCCGCGCCCCTTGCGCAGCAGCTCGTCGAGCGCCGAAGGGCCGCGCGGTTTGCGGCCGCGATTGATGTCGATCGGATCGGGAGTCACCCACGGGTTGCGGGGGCCGGGCTTTTTGCCATCCCCCGAACCGTCACCGTCCCCGCTGCCTTTGCCGGGGCCATTGCCCCACGGGCTGTTGGCCATCAGGCTGATCGCCTCGAAAAATTGCCGCAATCCTCTGGGGCTGCGGCGTCCGGTGTTGCCGTCGATTTTGTCGTTCATAAGGCTTTTATAGGGTCGGCGCGCGCGATTAACAGGGGGTGCGCGCGAAAATGGGTAGCATTTGACCCGCGCATGCCTATCTGCCGCGGACATGACCGATCAAAGCGCCGATATCGCCCGCCTGACCGCCGCCGCCGCCGAGCTGAGCGAGGGCCGTACATCGGGGTTGCGCTTGCTTGACGATGCGGGATTGCTGGCGGTGGTGCTCGATCTGTCGGGGCTGGCGGTCGAGGATCGCAAACCGCTCGAAGACAAATTGCGCGCAGGCCTGCTCGGCGAGGCGGGGGTCAGCGAGGTCCGCATCGCGATGACGGCGGAAAAAAAATCGATGACGATCATCGCGGTCGGCAGCGGCAAGGGCGGGGTCGGCAAATCGACCCTCGCCGCCAACCTCGCGGTCGCGCTCCAGCGGCGCGGGGTGAAGGTCGGGCTGGTCGATGCCGACATCTATGGACCGTCGCAGCCCCGGCTGATGGACAGCGAAGGCGTCAAACCCGAATCGCGCGGGTCGAAACTGGTTCCCGTGCCAAACGCTTACGGTGTGCCGATGCTGTCGACCGGGCAGATCGCGGTGCCGGGTCAGGCGATTGCCTGGCGCGGCCCGATGGCGGGCAAGGCGCTGGAGCAGTTGGTCGATGCCAGCTGGGGCGACATCGACACGCTGATCGTCGACCTGCCCCCCGGCACCGGCGACGTCCAGCTGACGATGATCCAGAAGCACAAGCCCGCGGGCGCCGTGATCGTGTCGACCCCGCAGGACCTGGCGCTCATGGACGCGACGCGCGCGATCAGCCTGTTCCAACAGGCCGACGTGCCGGTCATCGGGCTGGTCGAGAATATGGCAGGCTATGTTTGTCCGCATTGCGGCGAGGTCAGCGACCCGTTCGGCAGCGGCGGCGCCGAAGCGGCGGCGAAGACGATGGGCCTCGACTTCCTCGGCCGCGTGCCACTGTCGATGGGCATCCGGCTGGCCAGCGACGGCGGCGTCCCGCCCGCCGCCGGAACCGACCCGGCGGGCGAGCCGTTCCATGCGATAGCGGCGAGAGTCGCCGAGTGGCTGCAAGCGCGCAAACAGGGGTAAAGCGATATGGCAATCAACGACGAAGGCGAAATCCGCGAATTGCTGGGACAGAAGCGCCGCATCGCGGTGGTGGGCGCCTCGCCCAACCCGGCGCGCGCGTCGAACGGCGTCCTCGCCTTTCTGGTTGCGCAGGGCCACAATGTGATCGCGGTCAATCCGGGCCATGCGGGGACGACGATCCACGGCGCCCCGGTTGTCGCGACGCTGGCCGATGTCGAACCCCCTGCCGAGATCGTCGATATCTTTCGTAACAGCGACGACGCCGGGTCGGCGGTCGATGAGGCGATTGTCCATGGCGCCAAGGCCGTGTGGATGCAGCTGGGCGTGATCAACGACGCCGCGGCGAAGCGCGCCGATGCGGCGGGGCTCGTGGTGGTGATGGACCGCTGCCCGAAGATCGAAATTCCGCGGCTGGGGCTACTGCAATGAAGGCCGCGCTGACCTTTGCCGCTGCCGTCGCGCTGACCGGCTGCGCGACGACCCCCGCCGCCAGCAATCCGCAGGACGCTTTTTTCGCGGCGCTCACCGCCCATTGCGGCACGGCCTATGCCGGTAAACTCGCCAGCAATCAGGACGCCGACGCCGATATGCGCGGCAAGGCGATGGTGATGCATGTCCGTAGCTGCACCAGCGACCGCATCGAAATCCCCTTCCACATCGAAGGGCTTGGCCCCGATGGCGGCTGGGACCGCTCGCGGACTTGGGTCATCACCCGGACGGCCACCGGGCTGCGCCTGAAGCACGACCATCGCCATGCGGACGGCAGCAAGGACGAGCTGACGATGTATGGCGGCGACACCGCCGACGCCGGGACCGCAAGCCGCCAGACCTTCCCGGTCGATGCCGAATCGATCGCGCTGTTCACCCGCACCGGGCGCAGCGTGTCGAACACCAATATCTGGTCGGTCGAGACGACGGCCAATGGTTTCACTTACGGCCTGAGCCGCGAGGGGCGCGATTTTCGGGTGACGTTCGATTTCCGCCAGCCAGTGGCACCACCGCCCGCGCCCTGGGGTTGGTGAGTATCCTCCCTGTCGCGCAGCGATGGGGAGGTGGCAACACGAAGTGCTGACGGAGGGGCCATAGCGCTGCCGTCGCAAAGCCCCTCCACCATTCGCTTCGCGAACGGTCCCCCTCCCCATCGCTGCGCGACAGGGAGGATCTCATTCGCACCAAAAGCCTTTGCCCTCGCGACTCGCCCCGCTTATCAGCGTCGGCGATGGTGGGCATTCGCGACACGGCTCTGAAAAACAAATCGCGGCTGCCGCAAGTCAGCCGCCGCCAGATGCTGGTCGGCGCCACCGCCGCGGGCGGGCTGGCGATCGCGTGGAGCCTGTGGCCGCGTGATTATCAACCGAACGTCACCGCCGCGGCCGACGAGCATGTTTTTAACGCGTTTCTGAAGATCGGCGACGACGGACATATCAGCGCGATCGTCCCGCAATGCGAAATGGGTCAGGGCGTCACGACGCTGCTGCCGCAGATCATGGCCGACGAGCTGGGCGCCGACTGGCGGACGATCGCGGTCGAAACCGCGCCGATCAGCCCGCTTTATACCAACACGCTGCTGGTCGACGAAGACAGCGCGGTGTTCACGCCGCGCGCCGGGGTTCCCGCTTTCGTGTCCGACGTGCGCCGTTGGGCGCGGCGCGAGTGGGCGGTGCGCCACGCGGTGATGCTGACCGCGAACAGCTCGTCGGTGCGGATGTTCGAGGGACCGTGCCGCGCCGCTGCGGCGCAGGCGCGCGCGCTGTTGATGATGGCTGCCGCGGCGCGCTGGGACGCCGATTGGGAAGATTGCGACACGCAGGATGGATTCGTCATCCTGGGCAAGAAAAAGCTGCGCTTCGGCGAGCTGGCTGCCGCCGCGGCATTGCTCGAACCGCCCGCCGAACCCGTCTATCGCGCCAGCAGCGGCGATCCCCTCTATGGCAAGGAACTGACGCGGCTCGACCTGCCCGCCAAGATCGACGGGTCGGCCAATTATGCCGGCGACATCCGCCTGCCCGACATGGTGTTTGCGGCGATCCGGCAGGGGCCGATCGGCGCGACGCGGCTGAAAAGCATCGATCGCAAGCAGGGTATGGCCGCGCCCGGCCTGCTTCATGTCGTCACCCATGAGCGCTGGGTTGCGACGGTGGCGCGCAATTGGTGGGCGGCGAACCGCGCACTCGACCGTTTTGCCCCGGTGTTCGAGACCGCCGGGACCCCGATTTCCACGACCCGCATCGACACGGCGCTGAAACAGGCGCTGAAGGACGGCGGTTATCGGATATCGCACACCGGCGATGTCGCCGAAGCGATGACAGGCAGGACCAAGGTCGTGGCCGAATATGCCGTCGCCCCCGCGCTGCACGCGCCCATCGAAACGCGCAGTGCCACCGCCGCCCCCGACGGCGCGCGGTTGCGTGTCTGGGTGGCGACACAGGCGCCTGCGCAGTGCCGCGATGCGATTGCCGCCGCCACCGGACTGTCGCCAAACGATGTCGTGTTGTTCCCAATGATGGCAGGGGGGTCGTTCGACGCCTGCCTCGACCATGGTGCGGCGGTGCAGGCCGCGATCATCGCGTTGCAAGTGAAACGCCCGGTCCAGCTCGCCTGGTCGCGCGCCGAAGAGATCATGCGCCTCCCACCCCGCGCGCCGGTTCGCGCGCGGCTGAGCGCGACGTTGAATGCCGCGGGGGGCATCGATGCGCTGGTGACGCGGATCGCAGTGCCGCCGACCAATCACGAGGTCCGCGCGCGGCTGTTCGACAATGTCCCCGCCGATGTGGCGCAGCGCGCCGCGGTCGGCAGCGCCGATGCCGCAGCGGTCGAGGGCGCGGCAAGCCCCTATGCCATCCCCCACCACGCGGTCGATCATTGCCCCGCCGACATCGGGCTGCCGACCGGACGCTGGCGTGGCAATGCCGACAGCTACACCGCCTTTTTCACCGAATGTTTCATCGACGAATTGGCGGCGCGCGCCGGGACCGATGGCTTGTCCTATCGCATCGCGATGCTGGGTGACGCGCCGCTGCTGGCGCGTTGCCTGCTGACCGCGACCAGCCTGGGTGGTTGGGAAGGCGGGGTGTCGGGGACCGCGCAAGGGCTGGCGTGCCATAGTATGCGTGGCAGCCATATCGCTTTGATGGCCACCGCGCGGCAGAGCGACAAGGGGTTACAGGTCGAACAATTGGTCGCGGTCGTCGATGCCGGGCGCCTCGTCAATCCGGCGGTCGCGCGGCAACAGGTCGAGGGCGGGTTGATCTTCGGCCTCGCCGCCGCAGTGGGTGCGACGACCGATTATGAAGGCGGCGTGGCGGCGGCACGCAAGCTTGGCCAACTTGGCCTGCCGCGCCTGTCGCAGACCCCACAGATATTGGTCGAATTTGTCGACAGCGACCGCGAGCCCGGCGGGTTGGGCGAAATTGCCGTCCCCGTCGTCGCGCCCGCAATCGCCAACGCGATGTTCGCCGCGACTGGTCGCCGCATCCGCCGCCTGCCGCTGTCGGCGCAGTCGCTATGACGGTCTCCCGGACAAACCCTATGACCCTGCCCCCCAACCATCCGCCCATCGCCGCACCCCGTATCGGCTTGCTGCTCGTCAACCTTGGCACCCCCGATGCGCCCGATGCGCCATCGGTCCGCCGCTATCTGGCCGAGTTCCTGTCCGACCGCCGCGTCGTCGAAATCCCGCAAATCCTGTGGCAGCCGATCCTGCGCGGAATCATCCTGTCCACCAGGCCCAAAAAGTCGGCGCACGCCTATGCGCAGGTGTGGACCGAAGATGGCTCGCCGCTCGCCGCGATCACCCGCGCCCAGAGCGAAGCGTTGCAATCGCGGTTCGGCGACAGCGTGCAGGTTGCTTACGCGATGCGTTACGGCAAACCCGCGATCGGCCCGGCGATCGACGCGCTGATCGCGGCCGGGTGCCAGCGCATCCTGATCGCGCCGATGTATCCACAGTATTGCGCCGCGACGACTGCGACGGTGGTTGACGCGGTCGGCGGGCATCTCAAAACGCTGCGCTGGCAACCGACGCTGCGCTATCTGCCGCCCTACCATGACGACCCCGCCTATATCGCCGCGCTGAAAACGTCGGTCGAGGCGGGGCTGGCGGCGCTCGACTTCACCCCCGACCTGCTGCTCGCCAGCTTTCACGGGATGCCCGAACGGACGCTGCACCTGGGCGATCCCTATCATTGCCAGTGCCGCAAGACCGCGCGGCTGCTGTCGGAAGCGATGGGCCGCCCGATCGAGGTCGCGTTCCAGTCGCGCTTTGGCCGCGCCAAATGGCTCGAACCCGCGACCGACACCCAGCTCGAAGCGTTTGGCAAAGCGGGACAGAGCGTCGCGATCTTTGCCCCCGGCTTTTCCGCCGATTGCCTGGAGACGCGCGAAGAGCTGGCGATCCGCGGCAAGGAGCAGTTTGAGGCCGCGGGCGGCGGGCGCTTTGCCTATCTGCCGTGCTTGAATGCCGAAGCGCCCGGGATGGCGATGCTTGAGACGATGATGCGCCGCGAACTGTCGGGCTGGCTATAGTTACCAACTGTTTAGGTCCATGCGCTAGATTGCTCCGACGCGGCACCGAAACGGTGTGATCGCGGCGATTTGGAGATATGGGATGAACGAGGTCCAATCGGCAGCATTGATGCTGGCCGGGGTCACGCTGGCCTTTGTGGCGGTCGTCTTTGGCGTGTGGTGGCTACGCCGTCCGCGCACCGTTCCCGCCGCGCCGCGCGCGCCGCGCGTTGCTGGTGAAAGCCGGATGCCCAAGCTTTCGCGAAAGGCGAAGGTGGAAGTCGAGCCCATCGAAATCTCCGCATCGCGACTCGCGCGCGTCAGCGGCAAGGCGCCGCTCCAGCCGCAGGCCGAGACCGACTATGACTATCGGCAAGTCCCCGCCCCTGTTGACGAAGCCGCCGCAGTCGAAGCCACGCTTGAAGCCTTGGCCTCCGAAGTCGAAGACGAAGCGCATCGGATCGAAAAGGTCGAGATCGAAGCCGTCACGCTCCGCCTGGTACCGCAAATCCCGCTGCGCGATGCAATTTCAACCAACAGCTGGCTCGGCGGTCGCCCGCGCCTGCCCGCAGGGATGGCGTGGCCGCAGATCGCCGGCGAGCCCGCCGACTTCCTCGCCCAGATCGACTGCGCCAGTCTGCCGCCCGCGCTGTGGGACGGATTGGGGCCGCGCGAGGGGGCGCTCGCCTTTTTCATCCATCGCCGCGGCTATCAAATGCAGGTGCTGCATCTGCGCGATACCGATGTGGTGGTGCCGCCGCCGCTCGCGCTCGATGACCCTGACGGTTGGTTCGGCCCGCATGGCGGCCTGCGCTTTGGCGACCTTGAACCCTTTGCGGTGCGCGCCTTTCCCGAATGGCCTGTCGATCTGGTCGCGGTACGCCCCGGCGAGGCCGATCCGCGGGTCGAGGCTGATCCGAACGAGGTCGGCGCGATGCTGTATAACCGCAGCTACGACATCGCCGACCCTGCCTTTCACCCCTTCGACTGGGGCAGCATGACCGCGATGGTCGCCATTCTGGAAACGCGGCTCGACCGGTTGACGATCAACACGGTGCCAATGCCCGGGGCAAGCGCCGAAGACATTGTCGCATCGGAACAGCGCGCCGCAGTCAACCGCGAGGCGCGCGTGCGCGCCGCTGAGATCATCGCCATCGTCCGCGAAAGCGCGACCCGGCAAGCCTTTTCGACCAGCGATGCAACCGCCGTCATGGCCGCGCTGCACGCCATCCACTGGGCCAAGACCGTCCATCGCATCGACCCGGAAACCGGCGCCGAGGTCCACGAGACCATCACCCTGCCGCTGACAACGCACCGCGCCGACGCCCATCTGTGGGTCCATGACTATCAGACGATCCTGTTCGACCGCGCCAAGCACGCCTGGTGCGCCAACCCGGACAGCCTGTCGGCGCCGATGCGCGCTTTCTATGAACCCTGGTGGCGCGACTTGGCCGCGCGCGAAATGGCGGCAATCGGGCATGAACCCTTCCGCTACGTCCATGATTATGACGAGGATCGCGACGCGGTGCTGCTCGAACTGCCGACGAGCGGGTTGATGAGCCGTATGTTCGGCGACGGCGACAATCTGGTCGTCACGATCGACAAGAGCGATCTGGCTGTGGGCGACTTTACCAAGCTCCGGGTGCAGGTGAGCAACTAACCCGTCGAATAGCTTTGCAATTGACGTTCCGGTAAACTTGCGGCGGCCGCGCGGGCAGCCTAATCATCGTGCGATAACTCTGTGGGAGTGCAGAATAAATGGCACGCGTAGCAATCGTCACCGGCGGCAGCCGGGGCATCGGAGAGGCAATCAGCCTCAAATTGCAGGAACAGGGTGTCACCGTCGTCGCTAACTATGGCGGCAATGACGAAAAGGCGCGGGCCTTCACCGATCGCACCGGAATCAAGGCGTATAAATGGGATGTCGGCGACCATGAGGCGTGCCTTGAGGGCTGCGCCCGCGTCGCGGCCGAAGTGGGACCAGTCGATATCGTCGTCAACAATGCGGGCATCACCCGCGACGGAACCCTCGCCCGGATGAGCTATGCCGATTGGGACGACGTGATGCGCATCAACCTGGGCGGCTGTTTCAACATGGCCAAGGCAACCTTTGGCGGCATGGTCGAGCGCGGCTGGGGCCGCATCGTCAACATCGGGTCGATCAACGGCCAGGCGGGCCAATATGGTCAGGTCAATTATGCCGCCGCCAAATCGGGTATCCACGGTTTTACCAAGGCGCTGGCGCAGGAAGGCGCCAAGAAGGGCGTGACGGTCAACGCGATCGCGCCGGGCTACATCGACACCGATATGGTCGCCGCAGTGCCGCCGCAGGTGCTGGAAAAGATCGTCGCCAAGATTCCGGTGGGGCGTTTGGGCCAGGCCGATGAAATCGCGCGCGGCGTGGCGTTTCTGTGCAGCGAGGATGCCGGGTTTGTGACCGGGTCGACGATGTCGATCAACGGCGGGCAGCATATGTATTGACGGGCCGAGGGCGCTAGCGAAGGCGTTCGCGTGAGCGAACGGCGAGCTGGCAACCGGTGGCGAAGCCACGGCCCGGCACGGCCAGCGGGGCGGCGATCCCAAAAGATCGCCGAACCCGTCTGACGGCGGGCGGCGGCTTTGCCGTCGCCACTGGAGCCACGACCGATGACCCAGCCCTTCTACCCTCCCGTCAAACGCTCGGTCACCATCGCCGGCCATCCGACCTCGATCAGCCTCGAGCCGATGTTCTGGGACGCGCTGGAGGCAGAGGCGGCGCGGCAGGCGCTACCGGTCAATGCGCTCGTCGCGCGGATCGATGTCGAGCGGATGGCGGCCGACGACCCCCCGAACCTGACCTCGGCGATCCGGCAGTGGTTGTGGCGAGGGCGTGCCGATTAGATCGCGGCGTAAACCGCCGTCCCGAACGCCGCGCCCTTGTCGGGCGCGTGATGCAGGAACAGCGACGGTTCGATCAGTTCGAGTTCCATGATGTGGAGCTTCCCCGTCGCATCGCCGACCATGTCGACGCGCGCGTAAACCGGCGGGGCTGGTGCGGCGGCCAGGGCCGCGGTTGCCAGCGATTGCGCATCGGCACTCGCCTCCCACGCCCTCTCGCGGCCGCCGAATTGTTCCTGCACGCGAAAGTCGCCCGCGGCCGGCCGTTTGACGATCGCGTGGCTGAATTGACCGGCAAAGAAGAACAGCGAAAATTCGCCTTCGGTCAGAATGCCGGGCATCAGCGGCTGGACGAGGCGGCGCTGGCCGAGTGCGTCCGCGGGAATCGCCCCGCCTGCCGCAATGCGGTGGGTGCCGTCGGCGCCGCCCGAAATCGCGGGTTTGACCACGACTTCTTCGGCGCCGAGTTGCAACCGCGCATCGGCTAGGCTGGCATCGTCCAGCGCCGCCACCTCGACCGTCGGCACCACCGCGACGCCCTTTGCCGCCAGTTCGGCGAGATACGCCTTGTCGCTGTTCCAGCGCAGCACCGGCACCGGATTGGCGACTGGCAATGCGTCGGCCTCCAGCCGGTCGAGCAGCGCGTACCACGCCGCGACATCGCGCTGATAGCCCCAAGCGAAGAGCGGCAGGATCAGGTCGTAACCCGACAGGTCGCCGGGATCGGTCCACACGCGCTGCTCGACGATCAGCCCGGCGCCGGTCAGCGCTGCCGCCTTGCGGGCAAAGGCGGGCTGCCATTTTTCGTAATAATCGGGCGCCGGGACCAGGATGGCGACGCAGGGTTGGAAGGGCATGGGCTCTCCTGAAGCCCCTCCCCTTCAGGGGAGGGGTTGGGGTGGGGTCTGTCGAGGTTGCGCAAGGCCGATGGACCCCACCCCGCTCGACTAAGGCCCGACAAGAGCCGGGCCAAGTCTCACTGCCCCTCCCTGAAGGGGAGGGGATGGTCGGTTACCGCCCCAACAACCCGCGCGCCTGCCCGGCGATATGCGACAGCATCGCGCCGTTGGGGTTGGGAATGGTCCGCGCGCGTTCAACCGTGGCGCGGAACTGTTCGACGCGCGGCGCATGATCGGCGAGCCATTTGGTCACTGCCGCGTCAAGGTCACCTTTGGGCAATCCCGCCAGGAAAGTCAGCCGCATCTGCTGGAAATCGCGCGCCAGGCTGTTGACCAGCAGGCGTTCCCATGGATCGCCGGGGCTCATATGCGCCGCCAGCGTCTGCGCCCAGTCGAGCCCGAGCGCCTCGCCCAGATGGGTGAAGGCGCTGGTCACCGCGACCTCGTCGTCGCCGCGTCGTTCAGCGAGATCGACGATGCCGATCGCGCCGTCGGTCTTGAACAGCCGCACGACCGCCGCGGTCAGCGCCTCAGGCGCGCCCGCGTCGAGCAATTGCTGGGTCAGCATGTCCCACTGGCGCTTGACCGAGGGGCTGAGCAGCCCATCGACGCTGGTGTTCAAGCGATCGACCCCCGGCTCAAGCCGCGCAACCACCGGCCCCGCCTGCGACAAGGTCTGCGTCACGCGCAGCAGATCGGCCATTTGTGAGGTCATCGCCGACGCCGCTTGCGCAAACAGCGACAAACGCACGCTTTCGGCGATTTTGGCATCATCCAGCGCGGTCCAGATCGCGGGCATGTCGAGCAGGCGCTCGACCGCGACAAACGCCGCGGCGATGTCGCCGAGCGCGCAGCCTTCTTCCTCGACCAGTTCGAACGGATGGACGATGCCCATGCGGTTGATGATCCGGTTGGCGATCTTGGTCGCGATGATTTCGCGGCGCAGCTGATGATCGGCGATCGCTGCCGCAAAATCGCGCTGCATTTCGGACGGGAACGCCGCGGCAAGATCGCTGCCGAGCGCCGGATCGTCGGGCAGGCTGCTGTTTTCGATCGCTTCCTGCAACGCCAGCTTGGCGGTCGACAGCAGCACCGCGAGTTCGGGGCGGGTCAGCCCGCGCCCTTCGGCGGCGCGGCGGAGCAGTTCGTCGTTCGCCGCCAGCCCTTCGACCTTGCGGTCGAGGCGGCCCGACGCCTCGAATGTCTCCATCAAGCGGACATAGGAGGCGACCGCCGCCGAGCCGCCCTTTTCGGCGATAGACAGCGCGAGCGCCTGAAGGCGGTTGTCTTCGAGCACCAGTTCGGCGACATCGTCGGTCATCCGCACCAGCAGCGCGTCGCGCGCGTCCTGCGCGAGGCGGCCTTCCGCCATTTCGCGGTTGAGCGCGATCTTGATATTGACCTCGTTATCCGAACAATCGACCCCGGCGCTGTTGTCGATGAAGTCGGTGTTGATCCGCCCGCCCTTCGCCGAAAAGGCGATGCGCGCCGCTTGGGTGGTGCCAAGATTCGCCCCCTCGCCCACCGCTTTCACGCGCAGATCTTCGGCATCGACGCGCAGCGCGTCGTTGGCGGGATCGCCGACCTCGGCATTATTCTGGCTCGCCGCCTTCACATAGGTCCCGATGCCGCCGAACCAGAGCAGGTCGGCGGGCGCCTTCAGGATCGCCGAGATCAGCGCGCCGGGGTCGATTTCGGACACCGACAGGCCGAGCAGCGTCTGCACCTCGGGGGAGAGCGGGATGCTCTTCTGGCTGCGCGGG
>NZ_DASYHE010000045.1:0-1626 GCF_035998965.1 Sphingopyxis sp. | reverse complement strand
TCGATCCGTTCGCCGGCGCGGTGAAAGATATTGACGATGCCCCAGAGCAGATCTTCAAGATCGGGCTCGATGCGGGTATCGACCAGGCAGCCCGCCAATGCGTCGAAGATATCGGCGACGGCGCCGCCAGCGAGCCGGTCGTCTGGAAGCGGCCGTGCGTCGGGTTCGTCCTCATAGGGCCTATGACCGTAAAGCTGCATTTCCTGGAGGAGGTAGGCGCTGGCGCCGGGTTGCTGCGGTTCGCCGCGTTCGGGAAGGTCTGACAGGTCGATCATGTCATTTCTCTTGTCTGGGGCCGCGCCTCTCGCGGCCTTCGCGGCGACGCCTCGGCGGCGGCGGGTGCGGGTTCGCACCGCGCGGCACCCCGCGCGGCCGAAGCGCCAGCGAAGGATGGCGGGCTCGCGGCTATTTTGTTTCGCGATGCAAAGGGGCGCCAGCCCCGGCGGAAAATAGCCGCGAGCAGAGCCATTGCACGGCCCGCGCACGCTGCCGCAGTCGCCCTCCAGCGAAGGCCGAGGCGCGGCCTCCCGAGAACAGGCTGATCGGGCTTCCCCTTCCCGGACCGGCTTGATCCGATCCCCGCGGCGAGGTGACACACCGCTTTCCGAAACAACTATGGGATTTCGGGCATCATGAGGATGGCGCGCGCGATTGCGACGTCCCAATTCGCCGCCGCGCTGCTGGAGGCGTTGCGCCGCTGGCGCCAGGCGCGATCAGGCTGCATCGAGCATCCGCTCGGCATCGACGACGTGCATCTGCGGGGCGATCGAAGCGACGAGCTGCGAATGGCCCATCTGCATAAGATCGCTGTTCAGATCGTCCAGCGCCGGATCGAGCGGCAGGATATCGATCCCTAGCTGGACGGCTCGCTCGGCAAGAGCGGCGAATGCAGCGCGTCCCGCTGCATCCCGTTCGCGGGCAACATAGAGGCGGCGAAGCGGCGCAGGAAATTCCAGCGCCGCGAGATGGGCGGCCGACAGCCCGGCGATGAGCGGTAGTGCCGGGGCGATTTCGCGCAGCGAGAGCATGGTTTCGATGCCCTCACCGAATGCCATGACCTCGCCCGAGAGCCCGAAGCGGACGCCATGACCCAACAAATGCCCCATCGCGCGCCGCGGATAAGCCACGGGCGCCTTGGTCGATTGGTGCGGATCAAGCCATGTGCGATGAACGCCCATGAGCGAGCCGCCGAGGTCGGTCACCGCAGCGATCATCGCCGGATAGGCCGACTTGACCGACGGGCCATCCTCCTCCGACCGGCGATAATAGCAGTGCGGGTGGCATCGCAGCGCGGGCACATCGCCGACGTGCCGAAGCGCACGGCCCGCCAGATAGGTGCGCACAGGTGTCCCAGCGATGGGCTTCGACGCCGCCCAAAGCCGCGCTGCCGCCTCCGGGCTGCCAGCGGGCGCCCGGCGCGGACGCGGACGCGGCCCCTGCGTGCCCGCGTCGGATGGAGGCAAGCTCAGAAATCGCCGCGCCTCGGCGAGCGTTTCAGCGAGGTTCGTATGCGCGCAGCTGGCGGCGATGATGTCGAGCAGGTCACCATGATCGCCAGTCGCGGCGTCAGTCCATTTGCCCGCCGTGCGGCGACCATCGCCATCGGCGAGACGCACATAAAGACTG
>NZ_DASYHE010000044.1:0-28363 GCF_035998965.1 Sphingopyxis sp. | reverse complement strand
TCCTTACTTCACAATGTAGGGGAGCAGGCCGATGTGGCGCGAGCGTTTGATCGCTTTTGCCAGCTCACGCTGCTTTTTGGCGGACACCGCGGTAATCCGCGACGGGACGATCTTGCCACGCTCCGACAGGTAACCCTGGAGCAGGCGAACGTCCTTGTAATCGATGACCGGTGCGTCCTTCGCAGTGAAGGGGCAGGTCTTGCGGCGGCGGAAAAAGGGTCGTGCCATGATCGTTATCCTTATTCTTCGCCGTCGCGGTCACGACCGCCACGTTCGCCGCGGCCGCCACGACGTTCTTGCTTGCGCATCATGACCGACGGACCTTTTTCGAGTTCATCGACCTTGATCGTCATCCAGCGGATGATGTCTTCGCTGATCGCCGCCTGACGCTCGATCTCGGCAATCGCTTCGCCCGATACTTCAGCCGACAACATCACATAATGACCCTTGCGGTTCTTCTGGATCTTGTAGGCGAGCTGCTTCAGGCCCCAGGTTTCGGTCTTGTGGACCTCACCCTTATATTCGGTGACGATATTGGTGACGGTTTCCGCCAGCGCGTCGACCTGAGCCTGGCTCAGGTCCTGACGCGCGATAAAAACATGCTCGTAGAACGGCATGATGCGCTTCCTTCGATTTGGCCGATCGCTGACCTGCGCCAATCGCAAGCCCCTCCGGCTGTCGTCTCGCCTTGCGAATCGGTGCAAAGCAAACGGGGCGACGGCATAGAGCCTCGCCCCGAATGAGGGCGCCTATACAGAATTGCGCGGGGGAATCAAGCGCGCGAAGCCAGCTTCGCCAGCAATTCATGCCCGAATTCGGTGAGCGTGTCGTCGCGCGCGCCGAGGATGAGGATGCGGTCGCCTGCTTTTGCTTTGTCGAGGATCGCTGCACCGCAATGCGCACGCGTGGTCAGATGCACCGCATCGCCGCCGCCCGCGACGATATCGGCGACCAGTGCCTCGCTGCCGATGCTGCGGTCCACGGTGCCCCCGAAATAGACGGGATCGCAGACATAGAGCTTGTCGCCGTCGCGCATCCCCTTGGCAAAGCTCGCTCCAAGTTCCTTGCCCATCTGGCGTAGCGGGCCATAACCGTGCGGCTGGAAGAACAGCAGCGCGCGGCCCGGTAGCTCGGCGACCGCGGCGAGGGTTGCGGCAACTTTGTCAGGGTTGTGCGCAAAATCGTCGATGACGGTGACGCCGTTCGCTTGACCCAACACCTCATAGCGGCGCGCGAGACCAGCGAAATCGGCGAGGGCGGCGACCGACTGCGCGACCGAAACATTGACCGCGCGCGCCGCGGCAATCGCCGCAAGGGCGTTCATCGCATTGTGGCGCCCGGGCATCCGCAGGCGCACCGCGTGCCGATCGCCGGCGAAGCTGACGGTGAAGCGGCAGCCATCGGGCAAGGCTTCGAAATCGCTGCCGCGGATCGCTGCGGCATCGCTGAATCCGAAGCGCATGACGTTGTGACCCGCGAGTAGCGACGCGGATTCGGGATCGTCGGCGTTGATCACCGCGATGCGGGCTGTCGCAGCGAAGTCGCCGAATAGCGCGTTCAACTCGGCAAGGCTTTTGTGGTCGAGGCTGATATTGGTGACGACCGCGACGTCGGGCCGGTAGAGCGCGATGGAGCCGTCGCTCTCGTCGACCTCGCTGACGAAGGTTTCCGCATCGCCAATCAGCGCGCTGGCAAAGGGCAGATCGTCGTTCGCGAAATTGCGCATCACCGCGCCGTTCATCACCGTAGGGTTCCGGCCCGCGCTCGCGAGGATCCAGCCGATCATTCCGGTGACGGTCGACTTGCCGCTGGTCCCGCCGACGCCGATTGCTTGGCTCGCGGCGTTGAACAGCGCGGCGTTGAGGTCGGCGCGGGTCATCCGGGTGAGGCCGAGCGCGTTGGCGGCGGCGATGTCGGGAACGCTGTCCTCGATCGCTGCCGAGGCGATGAGAATCTGGCCCGCCTTCGGCCCGCTGCCGTCCTGAGGGTAGAAGGCGATCCCGTGTCGTTCGAGCCATGCGAATTTCTCAGGCGAGCGCCCTTGATCGCGGCTGCGATCCGACCCTGAAACGCTGGCCCCGCGCGCCGCGACGATCATCGCCAGCGGCAACATGCCCGACCCGCCGATGCCGCAGAAGAAATAGGATTTGTTTTCCGCCATCGCGGCGCGATATGGACTTGCTGCAATGTTTGCAACCGGCGCTCGCCGCAAATCCCGTTCGTGTCGAGCGAAGTCGAGACACCCATCGAGATGGCGCAAGGCCGCGGGGCATCTCGACTTCGCTCGATGCGAACGGAAATTGGGGTTGGCTGAATAATGCGTATCGGCATCGTTGCTCCCTCGACCCCCATATTGCCCGACGATGCCGAGGCCGTGCGCGCGCTCGCCAGCCTGGGCTATCCCGACGTCGAGCTGATCTTCGACCCGCAATGTTTTGCCACCCACGGTCATTTCGCGGGCGAGGACGGGCATCGCTTCGCGGCATTGGTCGAGATGGCCAACCGCCCCGACATCGACGCGATCTGGTTCGCGCGCGGCGGTTATGGCGCGTGTCGGATCGCCGAGGATGCGGTGGCGGCGATGACCGACGTCGCGCGTGGCAAGGCGTTCCTTGGCTATTCGGATCAGGGCAATTTACTCGGGGCGCTGTATCGTGACGGGTTCGACCATGTCGCGCACGGCCCGATGGTCGCCGATATCCGCCGCGAGGGCGGCGATGCGGCGGTGCTGCGCGCGCTCGATTGGCTGGTCGCGCGCGATCCGGGGGCGTGCGAGGACGGCTTGCAGCATGGCGCGCGCCACGCGGCGTTCAACCTGATGACGCTGTCGATGCTGCTCGGCACCCCGCTCGAACCTGACCTGGCGGGGCATGTGCTGCTGGTCGAGGAGGTCAGCGAATATCTCTATGCCTTCGACCGAGCGTTTTTCCATGTCGCCAGTTATCTGGGGCCGCGCGGACTGGCGGGGCTGCGGCTTGGCCGGGTCAGCGATATCCGCGAAAACGAACGACCGTTCGGTATCGAAGCTGAGGCCATTGTGCAGGGCTGGTGCGCGCGGTGCGACATTCCCTATCTCGGCCGCGCCGATATTGGCCATGATGCGGACAACAAGGTCGTCCCCTTCGGCTTGCATCGGGCCGGGTGAGGGAATAGGCGCGGCCCAACTCAAAAATCACGCTAGGGGACGCAATATGCGCGCATTCATTTTTCCGGGTCAGGGCAGCCAGGCGGTCGGCATGGGCAAGGCGCTGTCCGACGCATCGCCGGTTGCGCGCGAGGTGTTTCAGGAGGTCGACGACGCGCTGGGACAGAAGCTGTTCCGGCTGATGATCGAAGGGCCGGCGGACGATCTGATGCTCACCGAAAATGCCCAGCCCGCGATCATGGCGAACGCGATCGCGACGCTGCGCGTGCTGGAGAAGGAAGGTGGCGTGACGCTGGCGGCGAAGGCCGATTATGTCGCGGGTCACAGCCTGGGCGAGTATTCGGCGCTCTGCGCGGCGGGCGCCTTTGACCTTGCGACCACGGCGCGGCTGCTCAAGACGCGCGGTCAGGCGATGCAGGCGGCAGTGCCGGTTGGCGTCGGGGCGATGGCAGCCCTGATCGGCGCCGACATCGAGTCCGCGCAGCAGCTGGCCGATGCCGCGGCAGAGGGCGAAATCTGCACCGTCGCCAACGATAATGACCCGACGCAGGTCGTGATCTCGGGCCACAAGGGCGCGGTCGAGCGGGCGATCGCGCTGGTCAAGGATTATGGCATCAAGCGCGGACTGCTGCTGCCCGTGTCGGCGCCCTTCCACTGCCCGCTGATGCAGCCCGCCGCCGACGCGATGGCCGAAGCGCTGGGCGCGAATCCGCCCGCCGCGCCGCTGGTGCCGGTGGTCGCGAACGTCACTGCCGCGCCGGTCAGCGACGCGGACACGATCCGCGACCTGCTCGTTGAGCAGGTCACCGGCCGCGTCCGTTGGCGCGAGAGCGTCGGCGCGATGGAAGATATCGGCGTGACGCACTTCGTTGAATTCGGTGGCAAAGTGCTGTCGCCGATGGTCAAACGCAGCGCCTCGGGCGAGGTCGAGACGGTCAGCTTGATTTCGATGGACGACATCGAGGCTTTGCTCAAAATCCTTTAAACAATTCGCGTTGAGAACGCAGAGATTGCGGAGAAAATTTGTTCACGCGGAGACGCGGAGTCGCGGAGGGGGACTGTGCAGGATATCGATGTCGTGAGCGGCGATGTGCTGAATCTGTCCCTCCGCGTGCATCGGGATTTGGGTCCCGGGCTGCTGGAAAGCGTCTACGAAACGATACTGGCGGGCAAGCTGATCCAGATGGGCTATAAGGTCGATCGGCAAAAGCCGATCGATATTCAGTTCGAAGATATGCGCTTCGAAGCGGCGTTCCGTATCGACCTGCTTGTTGACGACCAGCTGCTCGTCGAAATCAAGTCTGTGGAGCGTCTCAACGCGGCGCATGGCAAACAGCTCTTGACCAATCTGCGCCTCACCGGCCAAGCGGTCGGCCTGTTAATCAACTTCGGCGGCGCCACGCTCAAGGAGGGCGTCCGGCGCATCGTCAACGACCATAAACCCTCCGCGTCTTCGCGTCTCCGCGTGAACCAATAAAGGAATCAACTCAGATGTTCGATCTCACCGGCATGACGGCCCTTGTTACCGGCGCCTCGGGCGGTATCGGCTCCGCGATTGCGCAAGCGCTGGCGGCGCAGGGGGCGCGGCTGGCGGTTTCGGGGTCCAATGCCGATAAGCTGAATGCCTTTCGCGACACGCTGGGCGGCGATCATGTCGCTTTGCCTTGCAATCTGGGTGATGCGGCCGCGGTCGATGCGCTCATCCCGGCGGCGGTCGACGCGCTCGGCCAGCTCGATATTCTGGTCAACAATGCCGGGGTGACGCGCGATAACCTCATCATGCGGATGAAGGACGAGGAGTGGATGGATGTCATCCGGATCAACCTGGAGGCCAATTTCCGCCTCGCGCGCGCTGCCGCCAAGCCGATGATGAAGGCGCGGTTCGGGCGCATCATTTCGATCACCAGCGTCGTCGGCGCTACCGGCAATCCCGGGCAGGCCAATTATGCGGCGTCGAAGGCGGGCGTCACCGGTATGACCAAGGCGCTGGCGCAGGAACTGGCGAGCCGCGGCGTGACCGCGAACTGCGTCGCGCCGGGCTTTATCGCGACCGCGATGACCGACGACCTGCCCGACGCGCAGAAGGACGCACTGAACCAGCGCATTCCGGCGGGACGGATGGGCGAGGGCAGCGACATTGCCGCGGCGGTCGTCTATCTGGCGTCAAAGGAGGCCGGTTATGTCACCGGTCAGACATTGCATGTGAACGGCGGAATGGCCATGCTGTCCTGATGGATCGCGCGGGGACGGTGAAGGGAATATCGGGATGATGAAGGGTTTGATCGCGGGCGCCGCGCTGACGATGGCCGCGCTGCCCGCCGGGGCTGCGGCGCAAGAAGGCGAGAAGTTCGATTGCGCCGTGTCGGCGGTCGCCGCGGACACCAAAGCGTCCATCGGTGCAGCGATGGCGGGCGGAGGCGACGACGCCTTGCGCGAAGCGCTGTTCAAGCAGCTGGCGACGATTACCGAGGACTGCGTTACAAAACATGGCATCGCCGAAGCGCAGAAGTCCGACTATTTGGAATACAGCCTTGCGCGCATTTCGCGCGAATGGCTGATTGGTGACATCGCCAAGCTCAATCTTTCCTCGGCGATCGTCGACAAGGCGCTCGATTTTGGACCTGCGGGCGCCAACCCCGATTTATCGAGCGATATGTCCGAAGATCAGATCATGAAGATTGTCCAAGCTTATATCGCCAGCGGGGTCGATATCGAAAAAGTCGATGGCACGACGTGGGAAAAGGTCGGTGCCTATGCTGCGGCGACTTCGATTTACTGGAACAAGCGGAAACAATTGCCGTTTTGACGATCGATGGGGACGATACCTCCCGCTAGACTCGTCATTGCGAGAAGCGAAGCGACGCGGCAATCCAGGGTAGCGGAGACCGCCCGGGATTGCTTCGCTTCGCTCGCAATGACGAGACTGCTTCAAACCTGCTGGTCAGAAACTCGCGCGCGCGGTGATGCGGATGTCCCGGCCAACCAGCGGGACAAAGTCCTTGGTAAAGCTGGCGTGGCGCCGCGCTTCGACGTCAAAGATATTGTTCGCCGCCAGCGATAGCGTCAGATTTCGCGTGTCGGGCAGCGGTCGCCAACTGATCGACGCATTCACCAGCGTGAAGCCCTTGGTTGCCGTTTCAAACGGTGCAATGCGGGTCTGATCGTCGGTCCATTCGACCTCGGCACGGGCGTCGATGCGTTCGCCCTGTGCTTCAAGCCCACCCAGCACCCGCATCGCAGGGATGCGGGGAACATTGTCACCGCCCTTGATCTTGGCACGCGTCATGTCGGCAACGACGTCGCCAACGATATTGAAGCCGCCGATCTGCGCCAGCCGGGCGCTCGCCTCGGCTTCAAAGCCCCACACACGGGCGTCGCGCTGGAAATACTGGAAGACGGGCAAGTCATCCTCTTCTTCGCCGGTTTCTTCGGAATAGATGAAATTGTCGAACCAGTTGGAATAGCCGGTGAGGCTCAGGTTGAAGGCGTCGGTCTTGACCTTGAAAGACGCTTCGGCGCCCCAGCTGGCTTCGCGTTTCAAATCGACATTGCCGACTTCGAACGATTGCGTTGCGATGTGCGGGCCGTTCGAGAACAGCTCTTCGGCCGAGGGCGCGCGGACGGCGCGGGCGACCGACAGGCCGATCTTCGCGCTCTCCCCGATCTCGTAATTGGCGCCAAGCGCTCCCGAGAAAGAATTGAAATTCCGCGAGATGCCTAGCGTGGGGGCCCGGACGTCGGTCTTCTCGTACCGCGCGGCGGCTTCGATACCAAGCGATCCCAGCGTCCATTCCTGCAACGTGAACAGCGCAAACTGGTCGGTCAAGTTGCGCGGCACAAAGGCTTCGGCACCGATCGCGTTAAAATCGCGGTGGCTATACTGGATGCCGCTGGCGCCGCGCCAGCCGCCGCGGTCATTCTGCGCCAGTTCAAGCCGGCCCTCGATACCCTGGTTGGTAAAAACGGTCCCGACCTCGTCGCCTTCGAATTCGGTATGTTCGTAATCTGCGAACCCGGCCCGGATGCGCAGCTTGTCGAAAAAGCCGTCACCCAATTCGACTTCGCCGCGAAGGTCGGCGCGCCATTGCTTCAGCCCGATGGTGACGGGTGCTTCGCCCTCTTCTTCGCCTTCTTCAACTTCCTCCTCACCTTCTTCGTGATGATGTTCGGTGCCGGGGCGGCTGGGAACGCCGTAATTGCTGTCATAATAGCTCACCGAAATGCCAAGTTGGCCACCGTCGTTGATCAAGGACAGGCCGCCAGCCGCAGTCCAGGTCTCGCTGGCGGTGTTGGCAACTTTTCCGCGCGATCCCGCCTGTTCGGTCAGTTCTGCGGCTTCGCCGTCATTGCCTTCCTCGGCTTCTTCGGCGGCAAGATCGAGCAGCTCGGCGCGCAGGCCAGGGGCATAGACAAAGCCACCCGATCGAACTTCGCCGGTCTTGCGCCAACTGCCGTCGACATGCGCGACGATGTTGGACGTTAGGGCGACGTCGAGCGATGCGCCGCCATTGCGATCGTTCGCGGCCGTGCCGTACCCGCCGATCGCGTCGATATGAATGTGATCGGTCGGCACCTTGCGCGGGATGCGGCGGTCGAACAGGTTGACCGCGCCGCCGATCGCCTGGCTGCCGAACAACAGCACCGCGGGGCCGCGCAGGATTTCGATGCGCTCGACGGTCAGCGGGTCGATGGTGACCGCGTGATCGGCGGAGGTGTTCGAGACGTCGATCGACCCGATCCCGTCGGTCAGGACGCGGACGCGCTCGCCCGAAAAGCCGCGCAGCACCGGGCGCGAGGCGCCGGGGGCAAAGCTGGTCGCCGACACGCCGGCTTGGCGCGTCAGCGTGTCGCCGATCTGGCCGCGGATGTCGCGCGCCAGCTCGTCACCCTCAAGCACCGACACATTGCCAAGGATGTCGAGGCTGCGGACATAGGGTGCGGTGACGATGATCGGGTCGCCGGTATGAAGGTCGTCGCCGCCGTTCGACGTCGAACGATCTTGCGCCATGGCGGGGGCGGAGAGAATGACGGCAAGGGTGAAACCGGCGGAGGAAAGCAGACGCATCGACGAAAAATCCTGATCATTGGAGCGAGAATATGGCGGGGTCAGTAATGTTATACTGTCACAAACGCAAGCATCGACCGTGCATTTTTTGGCTGTTTGTCGGCAGCACGGCGTCGTTGGTCGACAAAGTGCGATCTCGCTGATGCCAAGCGATGCTGTCTTGCGGCCACCCCGGCACGCCCCTAAATCAACTGCATGACTATTGCTGCAAACAGTCTCGACCTGATCGGCAACACCCCGCTGGTGCTGCTGAAGGGTCCGAGCGAAGCCACCGGCTGCGAAATCTGGGGCAAATGCGAATATGCCAACCCCGGCGGGTCGGTGAAGGATCGCGCCGCGCTTTACATCGTGCGCGATGCAGAAGCGAACGGCACCCTGCGCCCCGGCGGCACGATCGTCGAAGGGACCGCGGGCAACACGGGCATCGGGCTGGCGCTCGTGGGTAACGCGCTGGGGTATAAGACCATAATCGTCATGCCCGACAACCAGAGCGCCGAGAAAATGGCGACGATCCGCGCGCTGGGGGCCGAGCTGGTGCTGGTGCCGCCGGCGCCTTTCGCCAACCCCGGTCATTTCGTCCACACCTCGCGCCGCATCGCTGAGGAAACCGACAATGCGGTCTGGGCCAACCAGTTCGACAATATCGCCAACCGCAAATCGCATGTGATGGGCACCGCCGAGGAAATCTGGGCGCAGATGGACGGGCTGATCGACGGCTTTACCTGCGCGGCGGGGACTGGCGGCACAATCGCCGGGACCGGGCTGGGGCTGAAAGCGCATAATCCCGACATCGTCATTGCGCTGACCGATCCGCACGGGGCGGGGCTGTATAATTATTACCAGTGCGGCGAATTGAAAGCCGAAGGCAGCAGCGTCGCCGAGGGGATCGGCCAGAACCGCATCACCGCCAACCTCGACGGTGCGCCGATCGACACCCAGTTCCGCATTTCGGATGCCGAAGGCTTGCAGGTGGTGCGTCAGCTGCTGGACGAGGAGGGGCTGTGTCTGGGGCTGTCGTCGGGGATCAATGTGGCCGGGGCGATGGCGCTGGCGCGGCAATTGGGACCGGGCAAGCGCATCGCGACCATATTGTGCGACAGCGGGTTCCGCTATCTGTCGACGCTGTACAATCCCGAGTGGCTGGCGAGCAAAGGTCTGACGGAGACGACAGCATGACCGACATGCGGATCGACAAGAATGCGCCGCCCAAGGTGGTGGTGCCGACGCCGGTCAACGACACGATGCGGCGGTTGCAGATCGGTATTGCCGGGGTGCTGACGGTGCTGCTGCTTGTCGGCATGGCGGGGCTGATCGGCGACCGTGCGCGTGAAAATGTCGAGAGCGGCGCAGCGACCGCTGCCGAGGTCAAGATGCCCGGTGACGAAGCCAAGACCGGCGGCGCCCCGCTCGAAGAGTTGGGGGTTCAGCCAGTGTCCCCATCGTCGAAAGATGAAAATGCCGAGACACCGGTGAAGGTGCCGCAGGCCGCACCGTCGGCCGCAACCGTGCCCGATCTTGAGCCTGACCCTGAATTGCAGCGCGCGCGCAAAACCAACCCGTGATGCGATTGTCGCGCCGGTTGGCGGTGCGCGCTGTTTCCATCGCCGTGCTGGTGGGGGCGCTTGCGTGGAGCGGCGGCGGGCAGGCGGTGCTGGGCCGCATCGACCCGGCGCTGGCGATGCCGACGCTAGCGCTGCCGTTGCTGCTGCTGGCGGTCTGGCAGCGCAGCGAAGAAGCCGCGTTGCGGCGACTTACGGTGTTCCTCACCCTCGGATTACTGGCGCTTGCCCAGGCGCTGCTCGCCTTCATTCTCGCAGGATCGGTCCCATGGCTTCAGATTGCTCTGATGTTTGTGGCCGGCGCTGTGGCGGGGTTTGGCGCGGACGCCCTCTTGCAATGGCACTCACGCGGGCGATGGGTGCCGTGGGTCGCGGGATTGCTCCTGACGACCGGCTGGTTTGCGGCAAGCCATATACTGCTCGCATCGCTGTATCGGCCCGCGACGGCATCGGCTGGGGCTCCGGCGGCGACGATGCTGACCGGTTTGCCGCTGCGTTGGTCGGGCAGCGGCGATATCGCGGCGATCATCTCGGACGGGGCAGGGGATGATCCGGCACTGATTGGGCTGGAGGCCATGGGGCCGGTGGCGCTGGTCGACAGCCTGGTCGATTCTGTACCGCCGCCGGGCGGAACGCTGCTCCTTGCGCACCCGCGCGCGCTGGCGCCGCAGGAACTGGTGGCGATCGACGCCTTTGTCCGCGTTGGCGGCAAGGCGGTGGTGCTGGCCGATGCGCTGTCCGGCTGGCCCGCGCCGCATCCGCTCGGCGATCCGCGCAATCCGCCGGTCACCAGCCTGCTCACCCCGCTGCTCGATCATTGGGGCGTGAGGCTTGGCGCGGCGCCGACCGATGACATGGATGTGGCGGCGGTCGACGTCGGACGCGCGCGGCTGCGCCTGTCGAGCGCTGGCGCATTTGAGCGCCTGCCGCCAACGTGCCGCAGCTTCGCCGACCGCCGCGTTGCGCAATGCCGGGTCGACGCGGGCGAAGTGTGGCTGGTCGGTGATGCCGACCTGCTGTTTGCGCCCCTTTGGTCGCCGCTCGTGCCGGGGGCAGACCATCTGCGGCCGGCCGATACGATCGAATGGCTCGCGGCGCGGCTGTGGCCGGGCGCCGGAGTCGGGGTGCTGCAACCGCTGTGGATTCGCGCCCGCTCCGGCTGAGGCGTCTTTTCTACCCCATTTGACCCCAATTCGACTGCGCCTTGCGGTCGCCCCAAGGCGCGCCGACCGCATTTCGGCCGCCTATTTGCGCCTTTTGCGACGATTAGGGGGTAGATTCCCTATTTCACCCTAAATTTCCCCTTTTCACCCTACTCTATAGTTGATAGGCAGAGATCGGAGAGGGGCAATCTCCGCCGAGACCGAACCAACTGGAATCACGCGATTCCGGGGCCAGGGAAGTATTGCCCGCAGGCGCATACGGGGGGCAGAGCGATGGCGATTGTGACGCCCGGCCAGTATGCGGGAACCAGCTTCGCCGCGATCGACGGCAAGGGACGCATCGCCGTCCCCTCTCAGTTCCGCAACAATGTGCCCCTTACTGCGGACGGCCAGCGCGTGCTTTGGGTTGGCTTCCACGAAAAGCTGCCCTGCCTTGTTGCCTATGGCCACGATCAATATGATCGCCTGAATGGCGAGATCGAACGCGATCGCGACACGGCACGGCTGCGCAATCTCGATTTCGACGAGGATATCGAGTTCAAGAAGCGGTTCAGCTACACCGACGCCTATGCGCTCGACGACAGCGGTCGCTTCCTGCCCGGCTTCACCCATCGCGACCGCGTTGGCGATAATGGCGCGACCGCCTTTGTCGGGTCAGGCCGCCGGTTCGAAATCTGGTGGCTGCCGACGCTCGCCGAATGCACCGACGCCGATCCGGTGTTGCAGCGGCTCGCTGCGGCGTGGGATGCGACGAAAGGGAAGGGGCGCAAATGAGCGATCTTCCGCGCGATCCCCGCCACGATCCGGTTCTCCGCGACGAAGTGATCGCCGCGCTCGCCATCGCCCCGGGCGAGCGTCATGTCGATGCAACCTTTGGCGCTGGCGGCTACACCCGCGCGATGCTGGCCGCGGGCGCCGATGTCGTCGCCTGCGACCGCGATCCCGATGCGATTGCCGACGGGCAGGCGCTGGTCGAGCAAGCCGATGGCAAGCTAACGCTGATCCACGGCCGCTTCGGCGAAATCGACCGGCTGCTTGCCGAGCGCGGCATCGACGTCGTCGATGGCATCACCTTCGACATCGGCGTGTCGTCGATGCAGCTCGACCAGGGCGCGCGCGGCTTTTCGTTCCAGAAGGACGGCCCGCTTGACATGCGGATGGCGCAGGACGGCGAAAGCGCCGCCGAATGGCTGAACCGTGCCGACGAGGTCGAGATCGCCGATGTGCTGTTCCATTATGGCGACGAGCGCCAGTCGCGGCGTGTCGCGCGTGCGATTGTCGCCGCGCGGCCGCTCAGCCGCACCGCCGAACTGGCGACGGTGATCCGCAAGGCGCTGCGCCACCCGCCCGGCGCGCCCAAGGATCCCTCGACCAAGAGCTTTCAGGCGATCCGCATCCACATCAATTCCGAACTCGACGAGTTGGTCGCCGGCTTGGCCGCTGCGGAGCGCATCCTGCGTCCCGGCGGCCGGTTGGCGGTGGTCAGCTTTCACAGCACCGAAGACCGGATCGTGAAGAATTTTCTGCGCGAGCGCAGCGGCGGCGACGCCGCGGGGTCGCGTCATCGGCCCGCGCCGATCCCGCTCGCGCGGCCCGCAACTTTCGAACCCCCGGCGCGCAAGGTGCGGCCGAGCAAGGCCGAAGAGGCGCGCAACCCGCGCGCCCGATCGGCCACGCTGCGCAGCGCGGTGCGGACGGCAGCGCCGGCGTGGCCGGGGCAATCCACGATGAAGGAGGCGATCTCATGCTGATGGCGGCGCGCAAACTTCAAGGCATTGGGCTGGTCCTGCTCGTGCTGATCTGTGCGATGATGTTGTATCCGGTATCGCTGAAGGTCGCGGCGACGCGCAGCGAACTGACGCGCATCGAAAAAGAGATCGAGCGCAGCCGCGACAATATCCGCTATCTCGAATCCGAACTCGCGGTGCGCGCCTCGATGCGTCAGCTTGAGCAGTGGAACGTCGATACGTTCGGCTATTCGGCTCCCGCCGCCGATCAGTATCTTGCCAACGAGCGTCAGCTCGCCTCGCTCGATGGTCTGCCGCGCGCGCGCGGCGCCAACGAGGTCGCGCCGGTGCTGATGGCGATGGTGTCGCCGGTGGCGGTCCCCGCTGCGCCGAAGGAAAGCCCGGCAGTCGCCAAGCCCGCTGCGGCCAAGCCGGTCGTGCTGGCGCAGGCCGATACCGGGATTCGCAGCGACGCCGCGCCGCGGATGACGCCGACCCGCCGCCGTGAACAGCTCAAGATGATCGAGGACCAGTTGCTCGCCGAATCGACGCTCGCCGATTTGAAGCGCGCCGCTGCCGCCGAAGCCGCGGGAGGGAAGTCCGGTCGATGAACACGCTGGTCGTCCGTCCGACCCGGGTGCGTACCGCTGGGGTGCGGCAGCAAATCCTGCTGACCGCGCAGCAGCGTCTGATGATCCTGATGCTGCTGTTCATGGCGGCATTTTTGCTCGTGTCGGTGCGGCTGCTCTATTTCGCATTATTCGATACCGGTTCGCGCAATGGGACGGCGTCGACGGCTTTCATTCCCGCGCGCGCCGACATCGTCGATCGCAACGGTGTCCCGCTGGCGCGGACGATCGACGGTTATGCGATCCGCGTCGTGCCGGCCAAGCTTTTGAACAATAGCCAATATCTGGCCGATGAGCTGCACAAGATTTTCCCCGACATGTCGCGCGCCGAATTGCTCGCCAAGATCAGCGGGCCCCGCCCGACCTATATCCGCCGCCGCGCGCTGCCCGATCAGGTCGCGGCGGTGAACGCGATCGGTGACGTCGGGTTCGATTTTCCGCGCGAAAAGGAACGGCTGTATCCGCAGCTCAGCCTCGCCGCGCATGTGCTGGGCTTCACCGACGCGGCGGGACGTGGTGTCACGGGCGCCGAGGGCGCATTCGACGGCCGCCTGATTGACAAGGCGACGCGGGGCGAGCCGCTGGCGCTGTCAATCGACGCGCGCGTGCAGGGGGTGCTCGAAAGCGAGCTGGGTTCGGCGGTCGCCAATCTCGAAGCGATCGGCGGCGCGGGGATCATCCTTGATGTCCACACCGGCGAAATCGCGGCGATGACGTCGCTGCCGACCTATAATCCCAACAAGCTGGCGCCGGACAATATGGCGGCGCGGCGCAACGCGGTGACGCATAATCTGTATGAGCTCGGCTCGACCTTCAAACCGCTGACGGTGGCGGCAGCGATCGACGCTGGCACCGTCACCAGCATGGCACGCCGCTATGACGCAACGGCGCCGCTCGCGATCGCGGGTTTTCGCATCCGCGACAGCCATCCGTCGAACCGCTGGCTCAACGTCCCCGAAACGCTGATCCACAGCTCGAACATCACGACCGCACGCATTTCCGACGAACTGGGTCGCGAGAATATGGAGGCGATGTTCCGCAAGCTCGATTTCGATACACGGCCAAAGATCGACCTGAAGGAACGCGCCTTTCCGCTGTGGCCGAAAGATTGGGGCCGGTTGACGACGATGACCACCGGCTATGGCCATGGCATCGCGGTGACCCCGCTGCACCTTGCCAGCGCCTATGCCGCGCTGGTCAACGGCGGCATCTATCGTCCCGCGACGATCACCAAGCTCGGCGACCAGGCGCCGCCCAAGGGCCGCCGCGTGTTCAAGGCGGCGACCAGCGCGCGGATGCGCCAGCTGCTGCGCCTCATCGTGTCCGACGGCACGGGCAAAAAGGCCGAAGCCCCGGGTTTTCGCGTCGGCGGCAAGACCGGCAGTGCCGAAAAGCCCGGCGCGGGCGGTTATCGCCGCAGCTCGGTCGTCGCAACCTTTGCCGCGGCCTTCCCGATGGACAATCCGCGCTATGTCGTGCTGGTGATGATCGACGAACCGAAGGGCAATGCTTATAGCTCGGGTCAGCGCACCGCAGGCTGGACCGCGGCGCCGGTGGTCAGCAAGGTCGTGATGCGCGCGGGGCCGATGCTCGGCGTCTTCCCCGACGAAAGCCGCGATGTCGACGTGTCTGAACTCACCCCGCTGCTGTGGAGAAACGGGGAAGACGAATAATGCGCCTGTCCGCGCTGATAGGGGATGCTGGGCCGGTGGGCGCTGATCCGGTCGTCACCGGGCTTGCCATCGATCATCGCAAAGTGGCGCCGGGGACAATTTTTGGCGCCTTCGTCGGCGAAAAATTCAATGGCGAGGACTTCATTCCCGCGGCGATCGCTGCCGGGGCGATTGCGGTCGTCGCGCGGCCTGAGGCGCCGGTCGCGGGCGCCGTGCATGTCGCCGACGCCAATCCGCGCCGCGCCTTTGCGCATATGGCGGCGCGCTACTTCCACCGCTTTCCTGCGACCTGCGTCGCCGTGACCGGCACCAACGGCAAGACCTCCACCGTCGAAATGACGCGCCAGTTGTGGCGAATGGCGGGTTTTTACGCCGCGTCGATCGGGACGCTGGGCATCACGACGTCGAACGACAGCGCCTCGACCGGGCTGACGACGCCCGATATCGTGACTTTCCTGAGCAATATGTCGGGCTTGGCTACGGAAGGCGTCAGCCATGCGGCGTTCGAGGCGTCGAGCCACGGCCTCGACCAATATCGTACCGAAGGGCTGCCGGTGAAGGCGGCGGCATTCACCAACCTCAGCCACGATCACCTCGACTATCATGGTTCAATGGACGCCTATCTCGCGGCCAAGCTGCGGCTGTTCAGCGAAGTGGTCGAGCCGGATGGTACGGCGGTGGTGTGGAGCGACGACGAATATTCGCGGCGAGTAATCGAGGTCGTCAAGGCGCGCGGCGTCCGGCTGATGACGGTGGGCGCGGCGGGCGAGAACCTGCGCCTTGTTTCACGCGAACCGACCCAGCTTGGCCAGTCGCTCGTCGTTGCGGCGGGCGATGTGACACACAAGATCGATCTGCCGCTGATCGGCGCCTATCAGGTCGCCAATGCGCTGGTATCGGCAGGGCTGGTCATCGCGACCGGCGGCGATGTCGCGCAAACGCTCGCCAATCTGGCGCGGCTCCAGCCGGTGCGCGGGCGGCTCGAACGTGCGGCGATTACCAAGGCCGGCGCGCCGGTCTATGTCGATTATGCTCACACCCCCGATGCAATTGAGGCGGCGCTCGACGCGCTGCGCCCGCACGCGAGCGGGCGGTTGATCCTGGTGTTCGGCGCGGGCGGCGACCGCGATCAGGCGAAGCGCCCCGAGATGGGCCGTGTTGCCGAAGCAAAAGCCGATGTGCTGATCATCACCGACGACAATCCGCGCGGCGAGGATCCGGCCTTGATCCGTGCCGCGATTGCAGTGGGCGCACCGACCGCGCAGGTCATCGGCGACCGCCGCGCCGCGATCGCTGCTGCGATAGCCGAGGCGCGCGCCGAAGACATCGTCTGCATCGCTGGCAAGGGGCACGAACAAGGGCAGATCGTCGGCACGGGCGCCGACATCCGCGTCATTCCCTTCGACGACGTGGCCGTCGCGCGCGAGTGCGCGGCATGACCCCGCTGTGGACCGCACGCGCCATCGCCGCCGCGACAGGCGGGGAGGCGAGCCATGATTTTACCGCGCATGGCGTCGCGTTCGACTCGCGCGAGGTGACCAAGGGTGACCTGTTCGTCGCGATGCGCGGCGAGGCGACCGACGGACACAAGTTTATCGACAAGGCGATTGCTGCCGGGGCCGCGGGGATCCTCTGCGAGACCGCTATCGACCAACCGCATGTCCGCGTCGCCGACAGCGCCGCCGCGCTGAACGCGCTCGGCACCGCGTCGCGCGCGCGCAGCCATGGACGGATCATCGGGGTGACCGGTTCGGCGGGCAAGACGGGGACAAAGGAAGCGCTGTTCGCGGCGCTCGACCGCTTCCGCCCCGGCAAGGCGCACCGCTCGGTCAAAAGCTACAACAACCATGTAGGCGTCCCGCTCAGTCTGGCGCGAATGCCCTCGACCGCCGATTTCGGGGTGTTCGAGATGGGAATGAATCATGCGGGCGAGCTCGCCCAACTGACGCGCATGGTCCGCCCGCATGTTGCCATCGTCACCACCATTGCCCCGGCGCATATGGTATTTTTCGGCAGCGAAGAGGCGATTGCCGATGCGAAGGGCGAGATTTTTGAGGGCCTCGAACCCGGGGGCACCGCGATCGTCCCGTTCGACAGTCCGCATTACGCGCGACTGCGCGCGAAGGCCGAGTTGCACGCCGCCCATGTGATCAGCTTTGGGCTGGGTGCCGACGCCGATGTTCGTGCGGTCGATTGGCTTTCGGACGGCAAGGGCGGTTCGCTCGTCACCGCGCAGGTGCAGGAAGCGCTGCTGTGCTTCACCATCGCGCAGGCCGGGGCGCATTGGGTGTCCAATTCGCTGGCGGTGCTCGCGGCGGTGAAGGCCGTTGGCGGCGATCTGCCCGCGGCGGGGCTGGCCTTTGCCGAAATGGCGGGGCTCGCCGGGCGCGGGGCGCGTCACCGCCTGCCGTTTGGCGACGGGCATATCCTGCTGATCGACGAAAGCTATAACGCCAACCCCGCCTCGATGGCGGCGACGATTGGCCAGCTCGGCAGCGAATCGGGCGAGCGCCGCATCGCGATTCTGGGCGCGATGAAGGAACTCGGAGCAGACGGCGAGGCCTATCACGCCGATCTCGCGGCTCCGCTCGTCGCAGCCGGGGTGCAATTCGCCCTGCTCGTCGGCGACGAGATGGCGCCGCTGGCAAAGGCGCTTGAGGGGCAGATCGATTTCGCGCATGTGGCCGACCATTCGGCCGCCCGCGCGCGGCTGGGCGACTTGATCCGGCCCGAGGACACGGTGCTGATCAAGGGGTCGAACAGCGTCGGCCTGTCGCATCTGGTGGCGGCGCTGACCAACGGGGAATTTTGATGCTTTACTGGCTGGCGGAATGGCTGGGCTTTCCGGGGGTTCTCAACCTCATTCGCTATCTCAGCTTCCGCTCGGGCGCCGCGGTTGCGACGGCGCTGATCATCGGGCTGTGGATCGGGCCGCGCTTCATCCTGATGCTGCGGATGCGGCAAGGGAAGGGGCAGCCGATCCGCGAAGACGGGCCGCAAAGCCACCTCGCCAAAAAGGGTACGCCGACGATGGGCGGGCTGATGATCCTCATCTCGCTGATGATCTCCGCCCTGTTGTGGATGGACCTGTCGAACCGCTTTGTATGGGCGTGCATTTTTGTGACCGGAGGGTTCGCCGCCGTCGGCTTTCTCGACGATCTCGACAAGGTGACAAAGGCCAGCCACCGCGGCATTCCGGGGCGTGTCCGCCTGCTGATCGAGTTTCTGATCGCCGGGGTCGCGGTGTTCCTGATCGTGTCGCGCACCGGCACCGATCTCTATCTGCCGTTCCTCAGCGGCGTCGTGCTCGAACTCGGGCCGCTTTATTATGTCTTTGCGATGGTGCTGATCGTCGGCTTCGGCAATGCGGTGAACCTGACCGACGGGCTCGACGGGCTCGCAACCTTTCCGGTCATCATCGCCAGCCTGACCTTCCTCGTGATCGTCTATCTGACGGGCAATGTGAAATTCGCAGAATATCTGGGCATCCCGCATGTCTCGGGCGCGGGCGAGCTCGCGGTGTTCGCGGCGGCGATCATCGGCGCATGCCTCGCCTTTCTGTGGTTCAACGCGCCACCCGCGGCAGTGTTCATGGGCGATACCGGCAGCCTCGCACTCGGCGGGGCGCTGGCGACGATTGCGGTTACGGCGCAGCATGAACTGGTGCTGGTGCTGGTCGGCGGACTGTTTGTCGTCGAGGCGCTGTCGGTGATCATCCAGGTGTTCTGGTACAAGCGCACCGGCAAGCGGGTGTTCCGCATGGCGCCGATCCACCATCATTTCGAACAATTGGGCTGGCCCGAATCGACTGTCGTCATCCGATTCTGGATCGTGTCGATCGTACTTGCGCTCGCGGGACTCGCGACCTTGAAACTGCGGTGATCACCTCGCGCGCCTTTGCCGGACGCCGCTATGCGGTGCTGGGGCTGGCGCGCTCGGGGCTCGCAACGGTCGAGGCGCTCGTCGCCAGCGGCGCCGGGGTCACCGCGTGGGATGATCGCGAAGAAGCGCGCGACGATGCGATGGCGCTGGGCGCCGACATCGGCAATCCGCTCGACATCGACCTGATCGGCTTTGCCGGGGTGGTCGTGTCGCCCGGTGTGCCACTTAACCGCCATCCGATCGCGGAGCACGCGCGCGAGGCGCATGTGCCGGTGATCGGCGACGTCGAACTCTTCGCCGAGGCGCGCGGCGACCTGCCGCCGCACAAGGTTGTCGGGATCACCGGGACCAACGGCAAGTCCACCGTCACCGCGCTGATCCACCATATGCTGGAAAGCGCCGGGGTGCCGTCGCTGATGGGCGGCAATATCGGCCTGCCGATCCTGTCGCGCGATCCGCTGCCAGAGGGCGGGGTCTATGTGCTCGAACTGTCGAGCTATCAGATCGACCTGTCGCACAGCCTGGCGTGCGACGTCGCAGTGCTGACCAATCTCAGCCCTGACCATCTCGACCGCTACGACGGCTTTACCGGCTACGCTGCTTCGAAGGCGCGGCTCTTTTCGCTCCAGCACCGGGATCAGGTCGCGATCGTCGCGGTTGATGACGATCCGTCGAAGATGATCGCGGGGCGGATCAACCATCGCCTGCACCGCGTGTCGGGCAAGGACATCGACCCGGTCGACCAGCACCGCTGGCCCGCGCTGCAAGGCCCGCACAATGCGCAGAACGCCGTTTGCGCGATCGCGGTGTGCCGGGTGCTGGGATTGAACGACGAACAGATCGAGCGCGGCCTCGCGACCTATACGTCGCTGCCGCATCGCATGGAATTGGTCGGCGAAGTCGCTGGCGTCCGCTGGTTCAACGACAGCAAGGCGACCAACGCGGCTTCCGCTGGTCCGGCGCTGGCGGCCTTTCCGCCGGCGCCGGACCAGCGTTTGCACTGGATTGCCGGGGGGCAGGCCAAGGGCGACGGACTGGCGGCGTGCCGCCCATGGTTCGGGCATGTGAAAAGGGCCTATCTGATCGGCGATGCGATGGAGCCTTTCGCGGCGGAGATCGGCGACGCGGTTCCGGTCGATCGCTCCGGCGACATGGCGACGGCGGTCGCTCATGCGGCGGCGGCGGCGCGGCCCGGCGACATCGTGCTGCTCTCGCCCGCCTGCGCGTCATTCGACCAGTTCAAGGATTATGAGCAGCGCGGCGATGTTTTTCGCGGACTTGTGCAGGCGCTTGGGGCATGAGCGGGGGAATGGACAATATGGACAGCGCGACCGAACGGCCGGTGATCGCGACGACGCGGACGGTCAAGCGCCGCGGCCCGCGCCTCAGCCGCGCCGACCGCACCCCGCTGGGCCTGTGGTTCTGGGAAATCGACCGCGTGCTGCTGCTGCTCGTGTCGATGCTCGTCGCGATCGGGCTGGTTGCGGTCGCCGCGGCGTCGCCAGTCGCGGCGCAGAAATTGTCGACCAGCACGGCGTCGCTCGACCCGCTTTATTATTTCTACCGCCAGCTGATGTGGGTGATCGTCGGGGTGCCGGTGATGCTGGGCGTGTCGATGCTGCCCAAGGCGCAGGCGCGGCGTTTCGCCATTTACGGCACGATCATCTTTCTGGTCCTGCTGTTTCTCGTGCCGTTGTTCGGCGCCACGGTAAACGGCGCGCAGCGCTGGATCGGCAGCGGCATCTTCCGGTTGCAGCCATCGGAATTTCTGAAGCCCTTCTTTGCGGTGTCGCTGGCGTGGATATTGTCGCTGCGGCTGCACGACCAGAGCCTGCCGGTGGTTCCGCTCAGCTTTGTCCTGACCGGGGTGATCGCGGTGTTGCTGATGGGCCAGCCCGATCTGGGCCAGACGGTCATCTTTGCCGCGACCTGGCTGGTGCTCGTGCTGGTCGCCGGGCTGTCGATGCGGATCATGGGGATGCTCGCGGCGACGGGGGTCGTCGGCATCATCCTCGCCTATTTCTTTTACCCCGTGGCGCAGCAGCGCATCAATATCTGGCTGTTCGCCGAGGGTGACAGCTTTCAGGTCGACAAGGCGCATGCGACGCTGACCGCGGGCGGGCTGATCGGCACCGGGCCGGGGGCGGGGCTGGCCAAATTTCAGCTGCCCGAAGCACACACCGACTATATCTTCTCGGTCATCGGTGAGGAATTCGGGATGATCGCGTGCATCGCGATCGCGATCCTCTATCTCGCGATCATCGTGCGGGTGCTGGTGCGCCTGCTCGACGAGGAGGATAGTTTCTTGATCTTGGCGGTCGCCGCGCTGATCGCGCAATTCGGCGGCCAGGCGGTGATCAACATGGCGGTGAATACGCAGATCTTCCCGTCGAAGGGGATGACCTTGCCCTTTATCAGCTATGGCGGCTCATCGTTCATCGCGCTGTCGATCGGCATGGGTTTGCTCTTGTCGCTGACCCGGCGAAACCCCTATGCGGCGCGGGTGTCGATGACCCGCAACTGGAATAAAAAATGAGTGCCCAGACATGACCGCGACCCGCCACTTCCTTCTCGCCGCCGGTGGGACGGGAGGACATATGCTGCCCGCCTATGCCCTCGCGGGCGAGCTGATTTCGCGGGGCCACCGCGTCGCGCTGGTCAGCGACGACCGCGGCCTCCGGATTCCCGGCGCACCGCACGAACTGGAAACGCATGTGCTGCCCGCGGGCCGGGTCTCGGGCGGGCCGGTCGGTTGGGTGAAGGCGGCGCTGGCGATCCTCAAGGGGCGCCGCATGGCGATCGACCTGATCGGCGACTTCGACCCTGCCGTCGTCGTCGGCTTCGGCGGCTATCCCTCGCTGCCCAGCCTGCTCGCCGCGGGCGCGACGAAGCGGCCGCGCGTGCTGCACGAACAAAATGCCGTGCTCGGGCGCGTCAACCGCATGATGGCGCCGCGCGTCGATGCGGTCGCGGTCGCCTATCACAATATCCAGCGCTATCCGGCAGGGCACGAGTTGAAGAAGCATATCACCGGCAATCCGGTGCGCGACGAGATTATCGCGATCCGCGAGGAAGGTTTTCCGCCGCTGACCGAGGATGGCATTTTCCGCCTGCTGGTGGTCGGCGGCAGCTTGGGCGCGACAGTGCTCAGCGATGTTGTTCCCGCAGCGATCGCGATGCTGCCGCGCGCATTGCTCGACCGGTTGCAGGTCGTGCAGCAATGCCGCGACGCCGATCTGGACGAAGTGCGCCGGAAATATGCCGACATGGGGGTTGCCGCCGAATGCGCGACCTACATCGCCGATTTCCCCGAGCGTCTGCGCTGGGCGCATCTGGTGATCGCACGCGCTGGCGCCTCAACGGTGGCCGAGCTGGCCTGCGCCGGACGGCCCGCGATCTTTGTCCCCTATCCGCACGCGATGGACAATCACCAGACCTATAATGTCGTGGATATGGTTCAGGCAGGCGGCGCACGCTCGATCCCGCAGCCGCAATTCACCGCCAGCGAACTTGCCAAGCAGATCCAGCGGATGGCGCTCGAACCCGGCGCGCTGGAAAATGCCGCTGCGCGCGCCGCAAGCTGCGGCCTGCCCGACGCTACACGCGACCTCGCCGACCTCGCCGAATCGCTCGCCGCGCCGCCGATGATGGACGTGATCCGGGTCGGTGCGCCATCGGGCCAGCGAGCCGCCGCAACCGGCATGGCGTCGGCCCGCATGGGAGGCGAATGATGCGCGGCGTTGCGACCGACATTGGCACCATCCACTTCATCGGCATCGGCGGCATCGGCATGTCGGGGATCGCCGAGGTGATGCACAACCTCGGTTATCAGGTGCAGGGCAGCGACATCGCCGACGGCTATGTCATCGAAGGTTTGCGCAAACGCGGGATCAAGGTCGCGATCGGCCATGATGCCGCGAACGTCGATGGCGTGTCGGTGGTCGTGACTTCGACCGCGGTGAAACGCGGCAATCCCGAGGTCGAGGCCGCGCTCGCGCAGCGCATTCCGCTCGTCCGCCGCGCCGAAATGCTCGCCGAGCTGATGCGGCTGAAATCGACGGTCGCGATTGCCGGAACGCACGGCAAGACGACGACGACCAGCCTGGTCGCGGCGCTGCTCGACGCGGGCGGGATCGATCCGACGGTGATCAACGGCGGCATCATCAACAATTATGGCTCGAACGCGCGGCTCGGCGCCAGCGACTGGATGGTGGTCGAGGCCGACGAGAGCGATGGCAGCTTTCTTCGTCTCGACGGCACGATCGCGGTCGTCACCAACATCGATCCCGAACATCTCGACCATTATGGCAGCTTCGACGCGATCAAGGACGCGTTCGTCGAATTCATCGAGAATGTACCCTTTTATGGCGCCGCAATGCTGTGTCTCGACCATCCCGAGGTGCAGGCGATAATCCCGCGCATCCGCGACCGGCGGATCGTGACTTACGGCTTTTCGGCGCAGGCCGACGTGCGCGGCACCAATGTCGTGCCCGGCCCCGACGGCAATCGCTTCGACGTCGTCGTCCGCGACCGCGACGGCAACAGCCGGACGATCGAGGGCATCCATCTGCCGATGTCAGGGCGCCACAACGTCCAGAACTCGCTCGCCGCGATTGCAGTCGCGCTGCACATGGGCGTGTCGGACGACAAGATCGTGTCGGGCTTCAACGGCTTCGCCGGGGTCAAGCGGCGTTTCACCAAGGTCGGCGAGATCGCGGTTGCGGGCGGCGTGGTTACGGTGATCGACGACTACGCCCACCACCCGGTCGAAATCCGCGCGGTGCTGTCGGCGGCGCGCGAAGGTGTCGGGGCAGGGCGCGTCGTCGGCGTGGTCCAGCCGCACCGCTTCACCCGCCTGCGCGACCATATGGACGATTTCCAGCAGGCGTTTAACGATGCCGACATGGTACTGGCATTGCCGGTCTATGCCGCGGGCGAGGCGCCGATCGATGGCGTGTCTTCGGATGCGCTGGTCGCGGGTTTGCGCGATCGCGGGCATCGGCAGGCGAGCGTCGTTGCCGATGCCGGAGCGCTGGCTGCGAGCATCGCGGATAGCATCAAGGCGGGCGATCTTGGTGCGGGTGATATGATCATCTGCCTTGGCGCGGGCGATATCACCAAGATGGCGGCGGGTTTGGCGAACGCTGTAGAGGGCGCGGCGTGACAAGCTTCTCCGTTCCCATCCCATCTCCGTTTGTGTCGAGCGAAGTCGAGACACGCCAGCGCAGCGCCAGGCGTCCCTCGACTTCGCTCGGGACGAACGGGGAAGGGGTGCGGTTGTGAGCGACCTTGCAACCCTCCCTGCCGTGCGCGGCAAACTAACGGAAAAGGCTCCGCTGGCGCCGCTCGTCTGGTTCAAGTCGGGCGGTCCCGCCGACTGGCTGTTCGAGCCGAGGGACGCCGACGACCTCGCCGACTTCCTCCGCGATCTCCACCCCGCTGTCCCCGTGATGGCGCTGGGTCTAGGATCGAACCTCATCGTTCGCGACGGCGGCTTTCCGGGTGTCGTCGTCCGGCTCGGCAAGGCCTTTGCGAAAGTCGAAGCGATCGACACCACCGCGCTGCGCTGCGGCGGCGGTGCGTCGGGTATCCTCGTTTCCTCGACCGCGCGCGATGCCGGGATTGCGGGGATGGAATTTCTGCGTTCGATTCCCGGCACCGTCGGCGGTTTCGTGCGCATGAACGGCGGCGCCTATGGCGGCGAAGTGAAAGACATCCTGATCGATTGCGACGTCGTGCTTCGCTCGGGCGAACGCAAGACGCTGCGGCTCGCCGACCTTGGCTACACCTATCGCCATAGCGAATTGCCCGAGGGCGCGGTCGTTATCGGCGCAACTTTTCGCGGCCGCCCCGACGAGCCTACGGCGATCCAGGCCGAAATGGACCGCATTTCGGCCAGCCGCGAAGCCTCACAGCCGCTGCGCTCGAAAACCGGCGGCTCGACCTTCAAGAACCCCGAGGGCCACAAGGCGTGGCAGCTGGTCGATGAGGCCGGGTGCCGCGGCTTTGCCGTCGGCGGGGCGCAGGTCAGCGAAAAGCACACCAATTTCCTGATCAACACCGGCGATGCAACGAGCGCTGACATCGAAGCCCTCGGTGAGGAAGTCCGCCGCCGGGTGAAGGACAAGAGCGGCATCGAACTGCAATGGGAAATACAGCGCGTGGGAGTGATGAAGTGATGGCGCACCACCTCTCGCCGTTCGCTCTGAGCTTGTCGAAGGGCTGCTCTTCTCTTTTGACGTCGCCAAGGAAAAACGGTCCTTCGACAAGCTCAGGACAAAAGGTTTTGAATATCGGAGTTGAGGCATGACCCGCGGCCCCTGGCATGTCGCCGTCCTGATGGGTGGCTGGTCGGCTGAACGCGAAGTGTCGCTGATGAGCGGCAATGGCGTCGCCGACGCGCTCGAAAGCCGCGGCCACACGGTCACGCGCATCGACATGGACCGCGACGTCGCCTTACGGCTGGCCGAAGCGAAGCCGGATGTCGTGTTCAACGCGCTCCACGGCGTTCCCGGAGAGGACGGCACGGTGCAGGGGATGCTCGACCTGATGGGCCTGAAATACACCCACAGCGGCCTCGTCACCTCGGTGATTGCGATCGACAAGGAATTGACGAAGCAGGCGCTGGTGCCGCATGGTATTCCGATGCCGACGGGGACCATGGTCGACAGCGAAAGCCTCTATTCCATCGACCCTTTGCCGCGCCCTTATGTGCTGAAGCCTGTGAACGAAGGCTCGTCGGTCGGGGTGGCGATCGTCAAGGACGACAGCAACTACGGCAACCCGATTGCTCGCGACGCGGTGGGTCCCTGGCAGGAATTCGACCGCCTGCTCGCCGAACCGTTTATCAAGGGACGCGAGCTGACCGTTGCGGTGCTGGGCGATCAAGCGCTCGCGGTGACCGAGCTCCGCGTCAGGTCGGGTTTCTACGACTATGACGCCAAATATACCGACGGGCTGACCGAGCATGTCTGTCCCGCCGATGTCCCCGCCGATGTCGCGCAGCGGATGATGGATCTGGCGCTGCAATCGCATCGCCTGCTCGGCTGCAAGGGCGCCTCGCGCTCGGACTTTCGCTGGGACGACGAACATGGGTTGGCGGGCATCTATCTGCTCGAAGTCAACACCCAGCCGGGGATGACGCCGTTAAGTCTGGTGCCCGAACAGGGGCGCGCGGTTGGTATGGATTATGCCGAACTGGTCGAACGCATCGTGGGGGAAGCGTTATGAGTAACACGCGGATCAAACGCGGCAGCGCGCCGCCACGCCGTCCGGTGCGGACGCCGAAGAAACGGCGCAAGGTGCCAACTTCGCGGCTGAACGCGATCATCAACGCTCTGCCGATCAGCCCGCAGCGGCTGCAAAAGGTTGCCAACTGGACGATCGGGCTCAGCCTGTTTGCCGTCGCGGGCCTCGCCGCGCACGCCACCGGGGTCACCGCCAAAGTTCACGAGGAATATGCGCAAGCGGTCGGCCGCGCCGGGTTCCAGGTCAAGAAGGTCGAGGTCGTCGGCGCCGACCGCATCGACCGGCTGAAGGTTTACGACATCGCGCTCGCGCAAAAGGACCGCTCGATAGCGGCGGTCGATCTCGACGGGGTGCGCGGCGATTTGATGCGCTATGGCTGGATCAAGGACGCGCGCGTATCGCGGCGCCTGCCCGACACGCTGGTCGTCGACATTGTCGAGCGCACCCCGGCGGCGATCTGGCAGCATAACAACCGCCTGTCGCTGATCGACGAAAAGGGCGTGGTGCTCGAACCGGTGACGGTCGCGACGATGCCTGACCTGCCGCTGGTGATCGGGCCGAAGGCGAACCAGCGTTCGCAGGATCTCGACCGATTACTGGCCGAGGCGAGCAGCCTCAAGGAATTGCTTGCGGGCGCTACCTGGGTCGGCAACCGCCGCTGGGACCTGCGCTTCCGCAGCGGTGAAACGCTGTCATTGCCGGAGGGCGAGGCCGAGGCGAAAGCCGCGCTTGCCAAATTTGCGCATCTGGATGGCGCCAACCGCTTGCTCGGGCGCGGCATATTGCGTTTCGACATGCGCGATCCGAGCCGCTTCGTGCTACGTCTGCCGCACGAAGGGCAGGTGGCGCCCGCGAAGCTCGACGAGGCGCGCGCTGCGGTCGATGCGGTTGCGACCGCCGCGTCGAACGAAGGATAGAGCATGGCCCCGCCGCGCATCGAAAAGATCATCACCGCGCTCGATGTCGGGTCGTGGAAGGTCTGCGCGCTGATCGCGGGGCAGACTGCCGACGGCCAACTCCATGTGCTTGGCACCGGCCAGCGCGAAAGCCGCGGTGTCCAGCGCGGCTATGTCGCCGACATGGAGCAGACCGAACATATCGTGCGCGAGGCGATCGAGCAGGCCGAGCGGATCGCGGGGCTGAACATCGATGACGTCTGGGTCAGCTTCTCGGCCGGCGGCTTGCTCAGCGACGTGGCGCCAATTGAAAGCGAACTCGGCGGCCACCGGATCGAAAAGGAAGATATCGACGACCTGCTCGCGGCAGGACGTGCCGGGATCGATCCCGAGGGACGGATGATCCTCCACGCGCAGCCCGCGCTATATACCCTCGACGGGCTGACCGGGGTCAAGAACCCGATCGGGCTGCACGCCGACCGGTTGGGCGTCGATATTCACATCATCATGGCCGACGGCGCCCCGGTACGAAACCTGGAGGCGGCGGTGCGGCAGGCGCATCTGGACGTCAACGCGGTTGTCGCGTCGCCGATCGCCGCAGGACTCGCTTGTCTGTCGGACGAGGAACGCGACCTGGGCGTGGCGCTGGTCGAGCTCGGCGCCGCGGTGACGACAGTGTCGCTCTATGCCGGAGGGATGCTCGTCGAAATGGCGTCGCTGCCCTTTGGTGCCAGCGACATCACCGACGACATTGCCTCGGCCTTTGGCATCCGGCGCAGTCAGGCGCAGCGGCTCCAGAGCTTTTACGGCTCGGCGTCGGCCAGCCCGCGCGATAACAACGAAATTATCGAGCTGGAACCCGGCGCTCCGACAAGCGGCGATGCTCCGCGGATCACCCGCGCGCAGTTGGTGACGGTGATCCGCCAACGTCTGGACGCGATGATGGGAGAGATCGGCAGGACACTCAAAGATCTGCATTTCGTTGGCCCAATCGGGCGCCAGGTCGTGCTTGTCGGCGGCGGCGCCGATCTGAAAGGCATTGCCGATTACACCCAGAGCGCACTCGGCCGCGCCGCACGGGTTGGAAGGCCGCGCGGGCTGCACGGACTGCCCGAGGCGCACAGCGGCCCGGCTTTCGCGACGCTGGCCGGGCTGGTTCTCTATGCCGCGTCGGACCCGGTCGACCTGCGCGATCTCCCCATGATGTCGCAGGATGTCTATCGTCCGGCGAGCACTTCGATCCTGCATCGGTTGATGGCGGCGTTAAAAAGCAGTTTTTAGCGGTGAAACGCGAAAAAAGGTTAATTTTTTGGGTGATTCCCCGGTCACAATAGTGCAATGCGGGGTAAGAAAACCGGGCGGCGGGACACCCGCTC
>NZ_DASYHE010000099.1:0-104002 GCF_035998965.1 Sphingopyxis sp. | reverse complement strand
CAGCCTTTTCACCGCAAGCGGCGAGGGCGAACATGCTGGCAGCAACGGCGATAGCAGCAAATTTCTTCATGATGTGTGGGCTCCCTAAAATGCCTTACCGCGATGGGGAAACTTCCCGTCCCGCGAGCGGCGGGATTTAGCTGTTCCGTATGGATCGTCAACAAAAATAATTGAGATGCCCGCCACTGGCGGAAATCTGTCATTCCTGCGCAACAAATCGGGTGACTTGCTATCGGCCCGCCGAACGAGAATCGCAAAAATCCGATGGCCCAATCGCATGGGAGCGGCGCAGCAACCTTCGTTTGCCGACGCGTGCGCCGGGTACCGCAGCCGCCGATTGCCAAGCGCGCGCCCATTCGCTAACCGGCGCGCAATATCTCTCCTGGCCGCACGCGGCCGAGCCACTCACCGGAGCATATCCATGGCCGCCCAATATAGTTTCGTGATGAAGGGTCTGAACAAGACCTATCCCGGCGCGCAAAAGCCGACGCTCAAGGATCTGAGCCTGCAATTCTACCCCGATGCCAAGATCGGCATCGTCGGGCCGAACGGCACCGGTAAATCGACCTTGATGAAGATTATGGCTGGCATCGACACCGAATTCACCGGCGAGGCCTGGGCCGGCGACGGGATCACCGTCGGCTATCTTGCGCAGGAGCCCGAGCTCGACCCGACCAAGACGGTCAAGGAAAATGTCATGGACGGCGTCCGCGGCGTTGCCGACATGATGGACCGCTTCAACGAGATCAGCACCCTGATGGCCGATCCGCCCGCCGACGCCGATTTCGATGCGTTGATGGAGGAAATGGGGACGCTCCAGGAAAAGATCGACGCGGTCGACGGCTGGACGCTCGACAACCAGCTTGAGATCGCCATGGAAGCCTTGCGTTGCCCGCCGGGTGACATGGGTGTGCAGAGCCTGTCGGGCGGCGAAAAGCGCCGCATTGCGCTCACCCGCCTGCTGCTCGAGAAGCCGTCGATCCTGCTGCTCGACGAACCGACCAACCATCTCGACGCGGAAAGTGTCGCGTGGCTCGAAAAGCATCTCGTCGATTATCCGGGCAACGTCATCCTCGTCACCCACGACCGCTATTTCCTCGACAATGTCGTGAACTGGATCCTTGAACTCGATCGCGGCCGCTATTTTGTCTATGAAGGCAATTATTCGACCTATCTGGAAAAGAAGGGCAAGCGGCTCGAACAGGAATCGCGCGAGGATGCCGGTCGCCAGAAAGCGATCAAGGACGAACTGGAGTGGATCCGGCAGTCGCCCAAAGCGCGTCAGGCCAAATCGAAGGCGCGTATCAAGAGCTTTGACCAGCTGGTCGAGGCGCAGGAAAAGCGCATCCCCGGCAAGGCGCAGATCGTCATTCAGGTGCCGCAGCGTCTGGGCGGGAAGGTCATCGAGGTCGAGAATATCTCGAAAGCCTATGGCGACAAGCTGCTCTTCGAAAATCTGTCCTTCTCTCTGCCCCCGGGCGGGATCGTCGGGGTGATTGGCCCCAACGGTGCAGGTAAGTCGACCTTATTCAAGCTGATCACCGGGCAGGAAACGCCCGACAGCGGCAAGGTTGTCATCGGTGACACCGTCCACCTTGGTTTCGTCGACCAGAGCCGCGACGACTTGAACCCCGACAACAATGTCTGGCAGGAAATCTCCGGCGGCGCCGAAATGATGAGCATCGGCAAGCATGAGATGCAGACGCGCGCCTACGTCGGCGCCTTCAACTTCAAGGGCGTCGACCAGCAGAAAAAGGTCGGCCAGCTGTCGGGCGGCGAACGCAACCGCGTTCATATGGCCAAAATGCTGAAACAGGGCGGCAACGTCCTGCTGCTTGATGAACCGACCAACGATCTCGACACCGAAACGCTCGCGGCACTCGAAGAGGCGCTCGAAAATTTCGCCGGCTGCGCCGTGGTCATCAGCCACGACCGCTTCTTCCTTGATCGCCTCGCGACGCACATTCTGGCGTTCGAGGGCGACAGCCATGTCGAATGGTTCGAAGGCAATTTCGAATCCTATGAAGAGGACAAGATCCGCCGCCTCGGCGACGACGCTACGCGCCCGCATGCAACATCTTACAAGAAGCTGACGCGCTGACCTGATGGCGGGGGAGGCGGTTCCGATTTCGTCGAGCGCGATCCGTTTGGATGCGGATGCGCTCAACGCTTTCATGACCGACGCCTTCCCCCACTCGGCGCCGGGCTCGCGCGGCACTGTTGTGTCGGCGGCGCCCGGACATATCCAGGCGCGGATGGAGCCGACCGAATTGGCTTTGCGTCCGGGCGGACTGATCTCGGGCCCGACGCAGATGGGGTTCGCGGATATGGCGGCCTATGCGCTGGTCCTCGCGCATATCGGCCCCGTCGCGATGGCCGTGACAAGCGCGCTCAATTACCAGTTCCTGCGCCCGTGCCGCCCGGGACCGCTGTTCGCGGACGCAACCATGTTGCGGCTCGGCAAGCGGCTCGCGGTGATGGATGTGCGGATCTGGACCGACGATCCTGACAAACCGGTCGGGCAGGCGAATGTGACCTACGCGATTCCTTGAGCGTCGCTGCCACGCGTGTATTCCTTTTCGGCCGACTGTGTTATATCAACAACACAATTGGGGAGGATGATCATGCGAATTGCTCTTGTTGCCGCTGCCTTGCTGTCCACCGCCGTCCTGCCGGCGCAGGCACAGATGCGAACCGATCCCGCCGTCATCGCCGAGCAAAAGGCTGCGATCGCCAAACTGGCGAAGCTGCATGGCGAATGGCGCGGTACCGCGACGATCACGTCGCCGAGTGGCACGATCAAGCTGGTGCAGACCGAGCGGACCGGCCCGATGCTCGACGGCACCGCGCTGGTGATCGAGGGACGCGGCTATGACGAAGCCGGCAAGCTGGTCTTCAACGCCTTTGCGGTGATTTCCTACGACGCCGCGACCGATCAATATGCGATGAACAGCTGGACCGATGGCCGCGCCGGGAAATTCCCCTTTGCGGTAACCGACACCGGATTCGAATGGAGCATACCGGTGCCGAATGGCGCGACGATCAAATATGTGGCGACAATCGCCGACGGCAAATGGACCGAGGTCGGCAGCTATGTCGGGGCTGGCATGCCGCCGGTCGAGTTCGCGAAGCTGGAGGTGGCGCGGATTGGTGATACCGATTGGCCTGCTGCCGGGTTTGTTCCCGCCAAACCCTGAGTCTATTTGATCCTCCCCATCGCTGCGCGACCGGGAGGATCGATCAAGTCAGGTCGGGGGCACTTCCCACAACACCAGCTTAGTCGCGTGAACATCCTCGCGCGCCTTCGCGGCGTCGAGGCGTTCCAGCTTGATGCTGCCTTTCAAGGCGCCCATTTCGATCATTGCACTGATCACGACGACCCCGCCCGCGCCGACATCGATGTCAAATTCGGCAGGGTGCGCCAGCTTGGCCTTGGCGGTGGCAATATGCAGGCGGTGTCGCCCCGGTTCGACATCGGCCATCAGCATCTGGCCCGACTTGATCTGGCCTTTTGCGGCGCCGTCGAGGGTCACGTTCATGCCCTGTAACGCGGCGACAAAGCCGCGGCGCGTGACATATATCCGCGCTTTGCCCGCAGGCGTCTGCATCGTTCGCGCGTCGGCAATCGCCGCTGTGTCCGCCTTGGCGCCGCTCTTGTTGCTCGACAGCGCCCAGAAACAGAAGATCACGATACCGCCGATCAGCAGTACCGACAGGATGAGCAGGGTTCCCGGCGACAGGACGCTGGCCAGCGACGGCCCCAAAAATGCGCCGACCACCGCCGCCACACAAATGAGGGTCAGCCACATCGCATTCTTGCTCATGGCGCGTCTCCTGTTCAGGCGGCGGGTTCAAACTCCCCCGTCGCTTCGTCCAATAGATGCAGCACCCCGTCGCTGATCGCGAAAAAGGCGCCACGCAGCCGCAGCGTTCCGCGGCGTTCCTTTTCCTGAATGCAGGGGAAGGTGCGCAGATTGTCGATGCTGACGCGCACCGCCGCCATTTCCATTGCGCGACCGGCGTCGCGGTTGTCGATGTCGCTATGATCGCGCCTTACTTGCGCACTGGCGTCGTGCAGCATCGCGATCCAGTCGGCGATAAAGCCGCCACGGCCCGGCTCAGCGCCCGCCATCGATTGGTGCAACGCAGCGTGGCAGCCGCCGCACAGGCCATGGCCCATGACGACGATTTCCTCGACGCGCAGAAACTGGACTGCGAATTCTAGTGCCGCCGACACGCCATGGCGCCCTGGCGTCGTTTCGAACGGCGGCACGAGTGCCGCGACGTTACGGACGACAAAGATCTCGCCGGGGTTGGTGTCGAAAATCTGCGACGGTTCGACGCGGCTGTCGGAGCAGGCGATCACCATCACCTTGGGCGATTGCCCCTCGGCCAGCCCCTCCCAGCGCTCGCGCTGTTCTTGCCAGCCGCCGCTACGGAAACGACGATAACCGTCGATCATGTCTGCAAAGTGAGTCATGCCCGCGCCATAGCATAGGTACAGAGGTTGAGAAGAGGGACACACGCGACTATGTGGGCGAAATGAACGCTCCCGCACAGCCCGTCTCGACGCCCAGCCAGCGCACCCGCAAGCCCGACTGGATTCGCGTCAAGGCACCCACGAGCCCCGGCTATGCCGAAACGCGCAAGCTGATGCGCGAACTGAACCTCAACACCGTGTGTGAAGAGGCGGCGTGCCCGAACATCGGCGAATGCTGGACCAAGAAACATGCGACGGTGATGATCCTGGGCGACACCTGCACCCGCGCCTGTGCGTTCTGTAACGTCAAGACCGGGATGCCGCGCGCGGTCGATCCGCTCGAACCCGAACATACCGCGATCGCCGCGGCGAAGATGGGACTCAGCCACATCGTCATCACCTCGGTGGACCGCGATGACCTGCCCGATGGCGGCGCCAGCCAGTTCGTCAAGGTGATCAACGCGCTGCGCCGCGAAACCCCGCAGACGACGATCGAGATCCTGACCCCCGATTTCCGCAACAAGCCCGAAAGCGCGATCGCGGCGATCGTCGATGCCCGCCCCGACGTCTATAACCACAATCTGGAAACCGTGCCGCGCCTCTATCCGACGATCCGCCCCGGTGCGCGCTATTATGCGTCGCTCCGCCTGCTCGAAAGCGTCAAGCGACGCGATCCGTCGATCTTCACCAAGTCGGGCATCATGCTGGGGCTGGGTGAACAGCGCATGGAAGTGCATCAGGTGATGGACGACATGCGCAGCGCCGACATCGATTTCATGACGATGGGCCAATATCTCCAGCCGACGCCGAAACATGCCAAGGTGATCGACTTCGTGACGCCACAGGCGTTCGACGCCTATGCCCAGATCGCGCGCGCCAAGGGTTTCCTGCAGGTCGCCTCGTCGCCGCTGACGCGCTCCAGCTATCACGCCGGCGACGATTTCGAACGGATGCGCGCGGCGCGCGAGGCGCAGCTGGCGCGCGCCAGCGCTGGCTGACCCCGCGTTGCCGAGGCATCACGAAACCCGCGTCCTGCCGTATAGCGACGAGCAGATGTTCGCGCTCGTCACCGATATCGAGCGCTATCCCGAGTTCCTGCCCTGGGTGATCGCGCTGCGCATCCGCAGCGACAGCGAACATGAAGCGGTCGCCGACATGATCGTCGGGTTCAAAGGACTGCGTGAAAGCTTTTCCTGCCGCGTTCACAAGGACCGCCCGCGCGCCGTGACGGTCAGCTATATCGACGGCCCGATGCGCCACCTGAGCAATGAATGGCAGTTTACGCCGGATGAGGGCGGGGGGTGCCGCGTTGACTTCATGGTCGACTTCGCCTTCCGCAGCCGGATGTTCGAAGCCTTGGCAGGGCAGATGTTCGACAAGGCGCTGCGCAAAATGATCGCTGCGTTCGAAACGCGCGCTGACGATCTTTACGCGGCGGGCAGCGTGAAATCATCCGAAGGGCGTAGTTCGTCCCTTTCGGGCTGAAGCAGGTCGAGCGCGAACATCGTCGCGTGATGGCGGATCGCGGCGCGATCGCCGCCTTCGAACTGCACCCGCTGGGTGAAATAATCGTCGGGGTCCTGGCCGCGTAACGCGCGAGCAAAAATGACCAGCCCGACGGGCTTCTTCGCCGATCCCCCGCCAGGACCGGCAATGCCTGTAATCGCCACCGCAATATCGGCATCGCTGTTGGCGAGCGCGCCGGTCGCCATCGCCCATGCCGTGGCCAGTGAGACTTCGCCAAAGGTCTCAAGTATTTCGCTGCTGACATCGAGTTGACTCTGCTTGGCATGACCCGAATAAGTGATGAAACCCGCCGAGAACACGTCAGAACTGCCGGCGATATCGGTCAGCGCGGCGCTGACCATGCCACCGGTGCAGCTCTCGGCGACCGCCACTTTTCGCCCCGCAGCGCGGTTATTGGCTAGCACGCTGGTCGCCAGCGCGTTGCGCACGGCAAACCGCGTTTCATCGTCAGGCAGCACGGTCAATTCTCCGGAAGTTGCAAAGTCGCGACAGCCTGCACAGCGATCCCCTCGCGGCGACCGGTGAAACCCAGTCGCTCGGTCGTTGTCGCCTTCACACTAACCCGGTCGACCGGAATCGCAAGAATTTCAGCGATCCGGGCGCGCATCGCGCTGCGGTGCGGGCCGATTTTCGGTGCCTCCGCGATAATCGTCAGATCGACATGGTCGATCCGGCCGCCGCGTTCGGCAACGCGGCTTGCGGCAAATTCCAGGAAGCGATGCGACGCGGCGCCGCGCCATTGCGGATCACTCGGCGGGAAATGATCGCCGATATCGCCATCGGCCAGCGCGCCGAGGATGGCATCGGTCAGCGCATGAAGCCCGACGTCGGCATCGCTATGGCCTTCAAGTCCATGACTATGCGCAATTTCTATGCCGCCAATCCAGAGCGGCTTGTCCGCGACAAGGCGGTGAACATCATAGCCCATGCCGACGGCGGTGCGTGTCATTGTCTCGATCCCCAGCAAGCCGTTCAGGATCGCTATATCCTCGGCATATGTCAGTTTGTGGAGGCGCGCGTCGCCCGGCACCGTCGCAACGGCGACACCCAGACGGCGGACGAGTTGCGCATCGTCGGTCGCCGTGGTGTCGACGGCTTGGGCATGGGCCCGACGGAGCGTCCCAAGATGGAACGCTTGCGGCGTCTGAACGCGCGCAAGGGCGCCGCGATCGACGACGTCACCGGCAACGCTCCCGCTTTGTTCAACCAGCGTATCGGGAACGGGCAGGGTGGGGATTGCGGCCTCGGCGCCGTCGAGCGCGGAGAGCAGCCGGTCGACGACATCGATGGTCACGCCAGGCCGTGCCGCGTCGTGAACAAGCACCGGCACCGCGTCGTCCCAATCGGCCAACACGGTCAATGCGTTGGCGACCGATTGTTGCCTTTCCGCGCCGGGATCGGCGCAAATCCAGCCTTTCGGTAGCGTCCCAACCGCCGCCATGACGTCATTATTGGCCACCAGCACACCGCCTACAATCGCCGGGTGCGCGGCAAAAGCATCAAGGCTCCAGCGCAGCACTGGCTTGCCGCCGAGCGTTGCCAGCTGCTTGGGCACGGCAAAACCGGCTCGGCTGCCCTGACCGCCCGCGAGCAATATGGCCGTCGCGCGCGGCGTGTTGGGGGAAGCGGAGTCGGTCATGATCCGCGCCGGTTAGCGCAGCCGCGGCTTGCGGGAAAGCGGCTTAGCGTGTACGCGCTGCTCAAATTTTAGGCAATCAGACGAAAGTTCCCGCCATGGCGCCGCTGCGGCCCATCCAGATCGGCAACATCACCATCGCGGATCCCGTGATCCTGGCGCCGATGACGGGCGTCACCGACATGCCGTTCCGCACCCTCGTCCGCCGTTATGGCTCGGGGCTCAACGTGACCGAAATGATCGCGAGCCAGGCAGCGATCCGCGAAACGCGCCAGTCGATCCAGAAAGCGGCGTGGCACCCGGTCGAGGAACCCGTATCGATGCAGCTCGTCGGCTGCACGCCCTATGAAATGGGTGAGGCGGCGAAGCTCAACGAAGATCGCGGTGCCGCGATCATCGATATCAACATGGGCTGCCCGGTGCGCAAGGTGACGAGCGGCGATGCCGGTTCGGCGCTCATGCGCGACCTGAAGCTCGCCGCGGCGCTGATCGAAGCCTGCGTCAAGGCGGTGTCGGTGCCGGTGACGGTGAAGATGCGCATGGGCTGGTGCCACGACAGCCTGAACGCGCCAGAACTCGCGCATATCGCCGAGGATCTGGGCGCCAAGCTGGTGACGGTCCATGGCCGCACGCGCAACCAGATGTACCGCGGCGAGGCCGACTGGAGCTTCATTCGCAAAGTCAAGGACGCAGTCTCGATCCCGGTGATCGCCAATGGCGACATTTGTTCCGCCGACGACGCGCGCACCGCGCTGGCACAGAGCGGTGCCGATGGCGTGATGATCGGCCGCGGGGCCTATGGTCGCCCATGGCTGCTGGGACAGGTGATGGCAGCGCTGCGCGGCGAGGGCGATCGGCCTGACCCCGGCATCGACGAACAATATGACGTCATTACATCCCACTATCGCGCGATGATCGAGCATTATGGCGAGATTACCGGGGTCAATATGGCGCGCAAGCATCTCGGCTGGTACGTCAAAGGCCTGCATGGATCGGCCGAGTTTCGCAACATAGTCAACCAGATCCCTAGCAGCCGCGACGTGCTTGACGCCCTCGAACGCTTTTATACGCCGTTCCTGAGCAGGGCCGCGGCGTGAGCGCGCTGACGTCGAGCATTCCAATTTTCGACCATGACGAGCTGATCCACTCGCACCCGGTTCCGACGCTGTTGATCGACAGGGGCGGGGTTGTCCTGTTCGTCAACGCGGCGGCCGAGCAGATGTGCAACATGAGCCGCTCGGCGATGATCGGGCGCGTCGTCTATGACGTCATCGACATGGACCGCAGCTACCGCCAGCGGATGAGCGACGCCGCGACGTCGGCACTGTTCGCGCATCGCGCCGAAATTTCGGTCGGAAGTCGCAAAACGATTTTTGTCGATATGCAGATGGTTCCCTATGGCCAGAGCGGTCATCGCATCCTGGCGCTGATCCCGGCGCACAGCGATGCCGAACTGATGGGCGGCGCGATCGGGCGATCGGGGCGCGCCGCTGGCGGTGCCGCGTCGATGCTGGCGCATGAAATCAAGAATCCGCTGGCAGGGATCAAGGGTGCGGCGCAATTGCTGGCGCGCAAGACCGACGCCAGCGGCGAACGCTTTACCACGCTGATCGTCGCTGAGGTCGACCGGATCGCGACACTGATCGATCAGATGGAGCATTTCTCGCGCGGTCAGCCGATCGCCTGCGGCCCGATCAATCTGTACCAGCCCATCCACCAGGCCATCGAAACCGCGCGCGCACGGCAGTTTCCGGGGGTTCGCTTTGCCGAGGATTTCGACCCGTCGCTGCCGCTGGTGCATGGCAATCATGACGCCATGGTACAGATATTGCTCAATTTGGTGACGAATGGCTGCGAGGCGCTGGGCGCCCGCGACGACGGTGTCGTGCGAATTGCCACCGCCTACCGCCACGGCCTGTCGATCGACAATGGCGACGGGCGCGGGCGGATTGCGCTGCCGATCGAGGTCAGCGTCAGCGACAATGGTCCGGGCGTTCCCGCCGATATTCGGGGCGACCTGTTCGACCCGTTCGTGACGACGAAGCGCGAGGGGCGGGGGCTCGGATTGGCGCTCGTCGCCAAGCTGGCGCGCGACATGGGGGGAACCGTCCAGCATATGCGCGACGGCGAATGGACGCGCTTTCGTGTTCATCTGCCGGTCGCGCAAAAGGGAGCTGCGGGATGAGCAGCGACAAAACCATCCTGCTGGTCGAGGATGACCCCGCGATTGCGATGATCATCCGCGAGACGCTGATCGGAGAATGCCGGCATTTCGCATCGGTCGGAAGCATCGCTGAACGCAACGCCTGGCTCGCGGATCATCGCCCCGACCTGATCATTACCGATGTCGTGCTGCCCGATGGCGACGGAATCGACTCGTTGCGGGTGGATGCCGGGACACCGGTGATCGTGCTGTCAGCGCAGAATACGCTCGATACCGCGGTGCGCGCGACCGGGATCGGCAGTTACGACTATCTGCCCAAACCGTTCGACCTCGATGAGCTGACCGCGAGCGTTCGCGCGGCCCTGCAACGCCGCGCCGAGCCAGCAGCGCGAACCGACGTTGCCCCCGCCGACAGCCACGGGCTGGTCGGCCGCGCGCCCGCGATGCAGGCGGTGTATCGAACCATCGCGCGCCTCGCTTCGAACGATCTTGCGGTGCTGATCCTGGGGGAATCGGGGACCGGCAAGGAGGTCGTGGCCCGCGCGATCCACGCCACGGGGCTGCGCCGCACGGGACCGTTTGTCGCAATCAACATGGCGGCGATCCCGCGCGAGTTGATCGAAGCCGAGCTGTTTGGCCACGAAAAAGGCGCCTTTACCGGGGCACATAGCCGCAATGCAGGCCGGTTCGAGCAAGCCGCAGGTGGTACCTTGTTTCTTGATGAAATCGGCGACATGCCGCTGGAGGCGCAGACGCGGCTGCTTCGCGTGCTGCAAAGCAACGAGTATACGACCGTCGGCGGCAATCAGGCGCTACGCGCCGATGTTCGCGTGATCGCGGCCACCCATCGCGATATGCGGACGTTGGTCGCCGATGGCCGCTTCCGCGAGGATCTGTTTTATCGCCTCAACGTCATTCCGGTAACGCTGCCGCCGCTGCGCGACCGGCGCAGCGACATCGCGGCGCTGGTCCGCCATTTCGTGGAGGCAGGACGCGCGTCGGGCCTTCCCGACCGTCAATTCGCGCCTGCCGCGATGCAGTGGCTCGAACGCTATGACTGGCCCGGCAATGTTCGCGAGCTGGGCAATGTGGTTCAGCGGCTGGCGGTTCTGTCGCGCGATACCGTCGTCACGGTGCGCGATGTGGAGACGGTGCTGCACGAAAGCGGCGAAGGCGGCGGTGCGGCGGCGCCTGCCGACCTGATCGCCCGCGCCATCGACGATTGGGCGCGCGAGCAGATGGCCGCCGACGCACCCGACGGCGACCTCCACAGCCAGCTCGAAGCGATCGTCGAAGCGGCGTTGTTTCGCCGCGTCCTGCGCGATGTGCGCGGTAACCAGCTGGAGGCCGCACGGCGGCTCGGAATCAATCGCAACACGCTGCGCAAACGGCTTGGACAGCTGGATATCGACCCCGCGCACCCATGAAGCAGGACAGCTAGCGCATAATAGCGGCGTTCAAGCGTCCCAAGCGCAGTTTGTGTGTTTTCTATGCAACAGGTTTGTCGTAGCGTAGCAACAATGGCGCACGCGGCACCCCTGACTCACGATATCGACCCGACCGAGCCGGACGTGCGCTCGGGCTTCTGGCGTTTCGCAGTACCCGAGTATTACACGCTCGCGCTCGTCATCAGCGTCGGCATCGCGACCTATGTCTTTGTCACCGGTGATGCGCAGAGCGAGCAGTTGCTCACACCGGCGCTCGTCGCGGCGATCATGGTCGCCAATCTGGTGCCGGCGATGGCGCTGATCGTGCTGATCGGCAGCCGCGTCGCGCGCGCCCGCGCGGTGCGATCGATGGAGGGCGGCAACGGCCGTCTGCACGTTCGTCTAGTCGCATTGTTTTCGATGATCGCGGCGGTGCCGACGTTGCTGGTCGTAATCTTTGCGTCGCTGCTATTCCAGTTCGGCGTCGATTTCTGGTATTCCGACCGCTCGCGCGGAATGTTCGAAAACGCTGCAACGCTAGCCCAATCTTTCTATGAAGAAAGCCAAAAGTCGGTTGCTGGGCAAACGACCGCAATGTCAACAGATTTGGGCAAATATCTGGATACTCAGACAATCGACAGCATCAGCTTTCAAGATGCGTATGGATTTCAGGTCGTCGTTCGCGAACTCAACGAATCCGCCATCATCGAAATCGGGCGTGATGGAATCCCCCGGACCGCGGTGATGATCGACCCCGACAACCGGGCGGCAGAGGGGCGAGTAACGCCATCGATAATACAACGGCTTAATACTGGCGAAGAAGTCGTGGTCACCCGAAGCGCCAACAGGATCGAGGCGGTCACGCGACTTCCCGGTAGGCCAAACGCATTTCTTTATGCTTCGCGTGCTGTCTCCAGCCTTGGTCAGCAGCAGTTTCAACTCGCTCGCACCGTGCTTGCAGACTATAACGCGCTGTTCCAACGCTCGCAGCTGTTGCAGCTGCAATTCAATGGCGCGCTCTATCTCGGCTCGCTGTTGCTTCTCGCGCTCGCCGTCATCGCGGCCATCGTTGTCGCAGACCGTATCGTTCGCCCACTCGGCACGCTGATCGGCGCCACGCGCACCGCGGCGGGGGGCGATCTGTCGGTTCGCGTCACGCCGCCGGCGCGCGATGACGAGATTTCGGTGCTGACCCGCGCCTTCAACCGGATGACCGAGCAGTTGCAGGGCCAGACCGGCGCATTGGTCAGCGTCAATGAACAACTCGAAGCGCGGCGCAGCTTTATCGAAGCGGTGCTCAGCGGAGTGTCCTCGGCAGTGGTGTCCGTCGATGCCGACCACCGCATTCAGCTCGCGAACGCCGCGGCGGAACGGCTGATCTGCCAGTCAGCCGATTGCCTGACCGGTCGTCCTTTGGCGGAGGTTGCACCCGAACTAGCGCAGTTGTTGAACGGGGACGAGCGTGAAGCGATCGTGCAATTGGCGCGTCCCAACGCCGAACCCGCTACACTGGCGGCAAAAGCAGTCGCGCAGGGCGACGGCTTTGTTTTGAGTTTTGAAGATATTACGCAGCAATTGCTCGACCAGCGCCGCGCTGCCTGGTCCGACGTCGCACGGCGTATCGCGCACGAGATCAAGAATCCGCTGACCCCGATCCAGCTTGCGGCCGAGCGGCTCCAACGCCGCTTTGGCGACAAGATCGAGGGCGACAGCGCGACGTTCAAAAAGTTGACCGACACGGTGATCCGCCAGGTTCATGACATGCGGCGGATGGTGGACGAATTTTCCAGCTTTGCCCGTATGCCCAAACCGACCTTTGGGGTCGAGGATGTCCGCGATATCCTGCGTCAGGCAGTGTTCCTGTTCGAGGTCGCCAAGCCCGATATCGTGTTTGCGGTAAAAACGTCCGACGAAATTGAACCACTCGTTTGCGATCGACGCTTATTGTCGCAGGCCATGACAAATATCGTCAAGAATGCTGTAGAAGCGATTGAGGAGAATTCGAAAAATTCGGAATCAACTCCCATCGGGCATATATATGCCGAGCTGGCGAGCGGGCTGCGCGGTGAGGTTGTGATCCGTGTTGCCGACGACGGGATCGGCTTACCGCAGGCGCGCGATACCATCGCCGAACCCTATATGACGACGCGGCAGGGCGGCACCGGATTGGGCCTCGCGATCGTCAAAAAGATCGTCGAGCAACATTATGGCGAGCTCGAGTTTTCGGACAATCCGGCGGGGCAGGGGACCTGCGTCACGCTGACGCTTCATCCCGACCGGCTGCAAGGATTGGGAGGAAGAGGCGACCAAACAAGCATGGGGTACGCAGAATCGGTTCCGGGGCGGATCCGCAACCGACAGGACAGAGAAGAACATGGCGCTTGATATTCTGATCGTCGACGACGAGCGCGACATTTGCGATCTCGTTGCCGGCGTCATGGAAGACGAAGGGTATGAGGCGCGTATTGCCTCCGACAGCGATTCCGCGCTCGAAGCGATCCGCCAGCGGCGTCCGTCGCTCGCGCTGATCGATGTGTGGTTGCAGGGGTCGCGGCTCGATGGGCTGGGGCTGGTCGAGGCGATCAAGGCCTTCGATCCCACGCTGCCGATCATCGTCATATCCGGCCATGGCGGGCTCGACACCGCGGTCGCAGCGATCCGGCGCGGCGCCTATGATTTCATCGAAAAGCCGTTCGAGGCATCGCGCTTGCTCCATCTGGTAGCGCGCGCGACCGAAAGCGAGCGGCTGAAATTCGAATATGAACAGCTGCGCGAGAAAGCCGGGCCGTCGGATGAGCTGACCGGGACCAGCGCTGCCATCAACAACGTCCGGGCGACGCTGAAGCGCGTGGCAGGGACGGGGAGTCGGGTGCTGATCACCGGTGCCGCGGGGGTCGGAAAGGAAGTCGCTGCACGCGTGCTGCATGGGTGGAGCGGACGGCACAATGCACCATTCCGCGTCATTTCGTCGGCGCGCATGGACCCGGAGACGGTCGAAACCGAATTGTTCGGGTCAGAAAGCGACGACGGTGCGATCCGCGTCGGGTTGCTCGAACAAGCGCATGGCGGCACCTTGTTTCTCGACGAAGTCGCCGACATGCCGCTGACGACGCAGGGCAAGATCCTGCGCGTGCTGACCGATCAGAGCTTCACCCGGGTGGGAGGGCGCACGATGATCCGCGTCGATGTGCGGATTATTTCGGGGTCGGCTCGCGACCTGACGACCGAAATCGCCGAAAGCCGGTTTCGCGAAGATCTTTACTACCGGCTCAATGTCGTGCCGGTCAACATTCCGCCGCTCCGCGAACGCCGTGATGATATCGCCAGCCTTTGCGACCATTATATTCGCCGCTATGCCGCCGATCGCCGCGTACCGCCACCCGAAATCAGTTCGGAAGCGATGGCGGCGTTGCAGGCGCATGAATGGCCGGGCAACGTCCGCGAACTGCGCAATGTGATCGAGCGGGTGATGATCCTGGCGCCGAGCGACCGGCTGGCGCGGATCGATGCCGATATGCTGCCCGGCGAACTCGTCCGCGGCGGCACCGATATTCTGCCCAATTCGGAGTCGATCACGGCAATCCCGCTGAAAGAAGCGCGCGAGAATTTTGAGCGCGAGTATCTGCGGATCCAGATCAACCGCTTTTCGGGCAATATTTCGCGCACCGCGACCTTTATCGGTATGGAAAGATCGGCGCTGCACCGCAAACTGAAACTTTTGGGGCTCACCGAGAGTTCGGAAGGCGAGGGGTGAGGCTTTGCGCTAGACCTAGCCTATGCTTTGTCGCATATTGACGCGAGGAAGAAGGTCTTAAAGCCGGAAAAACCGGTGCATACCCGCGGTCGTACCGCCAAAAACAGGAGGCAAATGTGTCCGATAAGAGCCAGAATCTCCAAGATATTTTTCTAAACGCATTGCGTAAGAGCAAAACGCCGGTCACGATGTTTCTCGTCAAAGGGGTGAAGCTTCAGGGCATCATCACCTGGTTTGATAATTTCTCGTTGTTGCTGCGCCGTGATGGTCAGTCCCAGCTCGTCTACAAGCATGCGATCTCGACGGTGATGCCGTCGCATGATTTCGACTTATCTTTGCTCGGCGGCAATTTGCGCGAGGCGCCGGCCAGCAAGGGCAAGGCGTTGCAGGATGTATTCCTGAATGCGGTGCGCAAATCCGATGAATCGGTGACGATGTTCCTGGTCAACGGGGTGATGTTGCAGGGCGATATCGTCGCATTCGACCTGTTCTGCATGCTGCTTGAGCGCGAGCGGCAGGTGCAGCTCGTCTATAAGCACGCCATTTCGACGGTGCAGCCGAATGGTCCGATCAACCTGACCGACAGCGAGCCGGACGCAGAAGCGGACAACGCCTGATCGCCTCGATTATTGACAGTCCGGAAGAAGTCACCCGCGGCGCTGCCGCGCTTTTGGTCGTGCCCGAATGGCATAGCCAGCGGCTGGCGCGCGACCTCGACGCACGGGCTGATGAGGCGAAGGGACTTGCACTGGCCATCGGGCTCGACGTGGTCGCGGTGCATACGCTGCGACTGCGCCAGACGCGCGCTGCAACCTTGCTCGGCGTTGGTCAGATCGAAGCGATCACGCCCGATATAGAGAAATATGGCGTCCAGTTGGTTGTCGTCGATGCGGCGCTCAGCCCGATCCAGCAGCGCAATCTGGAAACCGCATTCGGTACCAAGGTCATCGATCGCACCGGGCTGATCCTCGAAATTTTCGGTGAGCGCGCTGCGACCGCCGAGGGGCGGATGCAGGTTGAACTCGCGCATCTCGATTATCAGGCGGGGCGGTTGGTGCGCAGCTGGACCCACCTGGAACGCCAGCGTGGTGGCTTCGGCTTTCTCGGTGGACCGGGTGAAACGCAGATCGAGGCCGACCGGCGGATGATCCGCAACCGTATGGCGCGGATCCGGCGCAGCCTTGACGATGCACGGCGGACCCGCCAGTTGCAGCGATCGAAACGTCAGCGCGCACCGTGGCCGGTGGTTGCGCTGGTTGGCTATACCAACGCCGGAAAATCGACGTTTTTCAACCGCCTGACGGGCAGTGACGTCATGGCTGAAGATATGCTGTTCGCAACCCTCGACCCGACGATGCGTGAGATTCGATTGCCGGGGATCGACAAGGCGATCCTGTCCGACACCGTGGGATTTGTGTCCGATCTGCCCACCGAATTGGTCGCGGCATTCCGCGCCACTTTGGAAGAGGTTACGACAGCCGATCTTATCGTCCATGTCCGCGACATCGGCCATCCCGACAGTGACGCGCAATATGATGATGTGCGCGCCATCCTGACCTCGCTGGGGGTCAATGGACCAGACGATGACGGGGAGGGCGATGCGGCGCCCGCGATCCCGCAGATCGAAATCTGGAACAAGATCGATACCGCCGACGCCGATACGCGCGCCGCGATTGCCGATATCGCGGCGAAACGCTCTGACGTGGCGGTGATCTCAGCGGTAACCGGCGAAGGCGTCGAAGCGGCGCGCGTGCTGATGGCGGCGCAGTTGACCGCGCTGCACAAGGTTCAGCGGATTTACCTCGACTATCAGGACGGCGAAGCGGCGGCGTGGCTTCACGCGCGCGGCGAGGTGTTGGCCGATGAACCCGAAGGTGAGGGCCATGTGCTGACCGTGCGGCTCGATCCCGCCGACGCCGCCCGTTTCGAGCGGCTGTGGCCTACGGACGGCGCTCCGACGCCTTGACCGCCAGCCAATGGGCTTCCTGCGCGTCGAGCGACAGGCCCGCCAGACTTCCGCCCGCACGATCTTCCATCGCAGCAAAACGACGCGCGAATTTCAGATTGGCATCGCGCAGCGCGCTTTCGGCATCGACACCGAGGTGCCGTGCGTAATTGACGACCGCGAGCAACAGGTCGCCGACTTCCTCATGCCGGTCTGCGTCCGTGGCCGCAGTCGCTACTTCGGCCAGTTCCTCAGCGATTTTGTCGCGCGGACCGTTAACATCGGGCCAGTCGAAGCCGACACGCGCGGCGCGTGACTGAAGCTTTTGCGCACGCATTAAGGCGGGCAAGGATAGCGCGACGCCTGACAATGCACCTTTGGGGCCATCGGCGGCGCGTTCGTCGGCTTTGATCTGCTCCCATTGCTGGCGGACGTCTTCGGTCGTGTGGTCACCGAAAATGTGCGGATGCCGCCGCTCCATCTTGTCGCTGATCGCGGTGGCGACATCGTCAAACCCGAACAGGCCTGCGTCGGCGGCAATCTGGCTGTGGAACACGACCTGAAGCAACAGGTCGCCGAGCTCGTCACAAATCGCGGCAGGATCGCCGCCAGCGATCGCATCGGCGACTTCATAGGCTTCCTCGATCGTGTAGGGCGCGATCGTCGCGAAACTCTGCGCCAGATCCCATTCGCAGCCGCCGTCAGGATCGCGCAATTTGGCCATCACGGCGAGCAGGCGATCGATGGGGGACTGGAACGTCGCGTCAGACATCATATTATCCGATAATATATATTATGTTAAATCGCGATAGTGATGGGGAGAACCGAACCCCCCTGCCGTTGAAATCATGTGATTTTGATCCGGCTTGTGCTTGCCCCGCAATCAGGTCACCATCTGCCAAGTCCGGATAACCAGAAACACCAGGCCGAAAATCGCAACCCAAGCCAGCGCCATCTTGAACCAGTCAGCCATCGGCAGCCGCCGCGCCAGCAACGAACTGACCACCAGAGCAAATGCGCCGACGAACCAGACCAGTTGCACCCCCGTATCGGCGTTCATAGCTGCACCTCCAGCCCGTCATAACCCGGCTCGACTCCCGGTGGCAATTCGGCCGCCAAGTCGTCATAATCCATCGTATTGTCCATGTGCGTGATGATCGCGCGCGGACTGCCGCATTTTTCGAGCGCTGCGAGCGTCATCGCCAGATGCGGATGCGTCGGATGCGGATAGCGGCGCAGCGCGTCGATGACGAAAAGGTCCACACCCTGAAAGAATTCGACCATTTCGTCGGTAAATTTCGAGAAATCCGTAGCATAGCCAATCTTGTGAACACCATCACTGAAGATCAGGCCGCTCGCCTTGATCGGTCCGTGCGGCATTTCGATTGCCGAAACCTCGATCGGGCCGATCGACTGGTGATCCAGCAAATCGATAGGATCGACCAGTGCCGGATAGCCGGCGTTGCCGGCAAAGGCATAGGTGAAGCGCCATTTGAGCGTATCGAGCACATGATTGCGCGCGTACGCCGGCACCAGCGAGCCGCGCAGGTGCATGATCTGGCGTAAATCGTCGAGGCCGTGGCAATGGTCGGCATGCTCGTGGGTCCAGATGATCCCGTCGACGGCGCCGACCTCGGCATCGAGCAGTTGCAGCCGCATGTCGGGACTGGTGTCGACGAGCAGCCGGAAGCCGCCGAGGGAGATCAGGATCGAGGATCGACTGCGCAGGTTGCGCGGATTGTCGGGGTCGCACTGCCCCCAGTCGTTGCCGATCCGCGGCACCCCGGAAGAAGTGCCGCAACCCAGGATGCGAACCTTCATAGCTCGTATGACGTCATGGCGCTGCCTTGTCGAAAAGCGCGTAGAAATTGGCGCTTGTCGCGGCGCGGAGTGTTTCGCGATCCTCGTCGCGCAGGGTTGCGAGAAACGCCAGCGTGTCGGCGACAAACGCCGGTTCGCCGGTCTTGCCGCGGTGCGGGACAGGGGCGAGGAAAGGGGAATCGGTTTCGATCAGCAGCCGGTCCTGCGGTAGCCATTTCGCGGTCGCCTGCAGATCGGCGGCATTCTTGAAGGTCACGATGCCGGAGATCGAGATGTACATCCCCAGATCGAGCGCTTGGCGCGCAAAATCGTCGCTCGCGGTGAAGCAGTGGATCACGCCGGGGAAGGTCGCCCTGCCCATCTCCTCGCCCAGCAGCGCCAGCGTGTCGGCCTCGGCATCGCGGGTGTGGACGATGATCGGCAGTCCGGTCGCCTGCGATGCGTGGATATGGCGGCGGAAGCTGTCCTGCTGCCGCACACGGTCGCTCTTGTCGTAATAATAGTCGAGGCCGGTCTCGCCGATGCCGATCACGCGCGGATGCGCGGTGCGCTCGACGAGCTTGGCGGTGTCGACGTCAGGATGATGATCGGCGTCGTGCGGATGGATGCCGACGCTGGCCCACACATCCGGATTGGCCTCGGCCGCCGCCAACACGTCGTCCCATTCGCTTTCGCGCGTCGCAATGTTGAGCATCGCGGTGACACCGCGCGCGCGAGCGCGGTCCAGCACCTCGCCCTGCTGTTCGGCGAGCCCCTTGTAATTGAGGTGGCAGTGTGAATCGACGAGCATCAGGCCTCCCCTTCCCCTTCGGGCAGGTCGAGGCGCGGGAAGAGGGGGGTTGGCTGGCCAACGACAAACCCGCTGGCAGCCAGGTTCGCAAACCAGTCATCGTCGTCCAGTGCGGCGAAGTTGCGCGCATCTTCGCCAATGCCCATCTGGTCGAGCAGCGTGTCGGCTGCGGTCGGCACCACCGGGCGGATCGCGATCGCGAGGGTGCGGACGACCTGGAACAAGGTCATCAGTACGGCGCGCATCCGGTCGGGGTCGGTCTTGCGCAGCGCCCACGGGGCTTGCGTATCGACATATTGGTTGCACGCGAACACCGCACGCAGCCACTCCTCGATCCCGACCGAGAATGCGAGCTGTTCAAATTCGCGCGGCAGCAGGTTGCGGCACGCATCGTTGACGATCGAAAGCAACGCGCGATCGTCCTCGTGCGAGGTATAGTCCGCTGACAGAACGCCGTCCAAATTCTTGAAAATCATCGATAAGCTGCGCTGTGCCAGGTTGCCGAAGCTGTTCGCCAAATCGGCATTGGCGGTGCGCACGATTGACTCGGCCGAATAGGTGCCGTCCTGACCGAAGCTCACTTCGCGCAGCAGATAATAGCGGAGTGGATCGACCCCGAAGGTATCGGCCAGCGCCATTGGATCAACGACGTTACCCAGCGACTTCGACATCTTCTCACCGCGGTTGAGCAGGAAGCCGTGGCCGAACACCTGCTTGGGCAGCGGCAGACCGGCACTCATTAGAAAGGCTGGCCAGTAAACCGTATGAAAACGCACAATATCCTTGCCGATCATGTGGATATTGGCGGGCCAGAATTTGCCGAAATCACCGTCCAGATCGGGATAGCCGAGCCCCGAGAGATAGGTGGTGAGCGCATCGACCCACACATACATCACATGCCCGGGCGATCCCGGGACCGGTACGCCCCAGTCGAAGCTGGTGCGTGAAACGCTGAGATCTTTAAGCCCGCCCTCGACGAAGCGCATCACTTCGTTGCGGCGGCTTTCGGGGCGGATAAAATCCGGCTGGTCGTTGTAGAGCGCGAGCAGCTTGTCCTGATAATTCGACAGGCGGAAGAACCAGCTTTCCTCGACGGTCCACTCGACGGGAGTGCCATGCGGCGACAAACGGGCGCCCCCTTCCCCGTCGGTTAGCTCGCCTTCGTCATAAAAGGCTTCGTCGCGAACCGAGTACCAGCCCTCATACCGATCCAGATAAAGATCGCCATTGGCCTCCATCGCGCGCCAGATTGCCTGCGACGCCGCGTGATGCGCGGCATCGGACGTCCGCATGAAATTGTCATAACTGATATTCAGCTTGGCATACATCTCACGGAAATAGGACGACATTTCATTGGCGAGGTCGATCGTTTCGCGGCCTTGATCGCGGGCGGTCTGAAACATTTTCAGGCCATGTTCGTCGGTACCGGTGACCAGCCGGACGTCGCGGCCGCGCGCGCGCTGGAACCGTGCCATCACATCGGTGGCGATCGCTTCATAGGCGTGACCAATATGCGGGCGGCCATTGGGATAGCTGATCGCGGTGGTGATATAGAAAGGTGCGCTGTTTTCGGACATGGCCGCGCCTTAGCCGCTGGCGCGCGCGAGGGAAAGCGTCAGCGTGCCGGGTCCGCCGAACGCGGCGCCAGTTCGGCAAGGCAGTTACCGATTTCGAACCCGACCATCGTGCCGTCATAGGAGCCGCGGATTGCATCGCGCACGGTGCGCTGGACACGGTCCCATTGCGCCAAGATCGGTGCGATCTCTGCCACCGAACGCTCGCGCGCCAGCTGCGCGAGAAGCCCGGGAACGATGTCGATCACGAGTTCGAGCCGCGCGCGATTGCTGCTGCCGCCAACCTCGCGCGCCAGCGCCTCGCGCAGCCGGTTTTCGGGGTCCCCGGTCGCGGCAATCGCAAGCAGTTTTTTCTCCATCGCCGCAACATCGCTGTCGATCAACGCCAGCGCCTTGCCCGGCACGCCGCCCGACGCGGCGACGATCGCGCGCACCTCCGCAATTTCGAGCATCGGGCGCAAATTATGCAGCCATGTTGTCATGACGTCACGATCAACCGGCTGAAAACGCAGCGTTCTGCATCGGGACCGGATCGTCGGCAGCAAGCGCCCTGGTGAGTGGCTGACCAGCAGGAACAGCGTTTTTGCCGGCGGTTCCTCCAGCGTTTTGAGCAAAGCGTTAGCGGCGTCGGTCTCCAGATCGTCAATCGCGTCGACGATGATGACGCGCCACTCGCCGAGCGACAGCGACAGATGCAGGCGGCGGATCATCGCCCGCACCTGATCAATCGTGATGTTGCGCGCGAGGTCTTTGCTCTTGTCCTTGAGCTGGCGCGCCAGGTGAAGGATCTCGGGGTGATTGCCCGCCTCGACCAATCGACCAGCGGCACTGTCGCCCGGATCGTCGAGCGCAACGGCCTGCCCGTCGCCGCCGCGGCCATGGGTGACGAGGAAGCGCGCGACGCCGGCGGCAAAAGCCCCCTTCCCCATCCCCTGCGGCCCGGCGAGCAGCCAGGCGTGATGCAGCCGGCCCCCCTGCCAGCCTTCGAGAAAGGCCGCCTCGGCGTCATGATGGCCGATCATAGCCATTCGGCTAGTCCTGCCAGGATTGCTGCCGTTACCTGCTCCGCGGGGGCATCGGCGTCGATAATCCGCCAGCGTTCGGGCTCCGCTTCGGCCATTTCGACGAAGCGCGCGGCCAAACGCGCCTGATAATCAGCGGGCTTGCTGCCCATGCGGTCACTGCCGCCGCGTGCCGCAAGGCGGCGTGCGGCTTCGGCGGGGCTTACGGTGAGCAGGAAGGTGCGGTCAGGCAACAAGCCTTCGGATCCTACGCCGTGAAGCGCCAATATGTCCGCGTCGGTGAGACCGCCACCACCGCCCTGATAGGCGCGGCTCGAATCGACGAAGCGGTCGCATAGCACCCACGCGCCGCGCGCCAGCGCCGGGCGGATCGTGCGTGCGACATGGTCGGCGCGCGCCGCCGCGAACAACAAGGCTTCGCTGCGCGCGTCCCAGCGGTCATCGCTGCCTTCCATCAGCAGCGTCCGGATCGCTTCGGCGCCGGTGCTCCCACCGGGTTCGCGCGTGGTGACGACGTCGATGTTACGTGCGGCCAGTGCCGCCGCCAACGCCCGGATCTGCGTCGATTTGCCGACCCCCTCGCCGCCCTCAAGCGTGACAAACCGCCCGTGTGTCATGCCGAAAGCCTGCAAGGTTGAAAAAGGACGAAGCGCACGTGCATTATGTGGCGGTAGCCGCCAGCACGCACTTTGTCATCACGGTGCGGCGCGGCCGCTGCCACTCGCGGCCTTTTTGTCCGTGCTGCCATCGTTCGCCGCCAGCGGTACCCCGAACCCCCAACGCATCAGCCGCTCGGCCTCGTCGCGGCGGGCCTTGTCGCTCGGTAAACCGGCAACGACCATGATCAGCCGCCGCCCGTCGCGCTTCGCTGAACCCAGCAAACAATAACCTGCTTCGGACGTATAGCCCGTCTTCAACCCATCAGCCCCCAGCACCCGCCCGAGAAGCGGATTGCGGTTCGCCTGAACGATCGGCTTGCCCTCGGGCGACGTGCCGTGCTGAAGCTTCGGCATTGAGAAATAGCGCGCGTAACCGGCGGGGTGATCGCGGATCAGTCGGTCGGCGAGCGTGACGAGGTCGCTGGCGCTCACCTTGGTCACCCCGCCGTCGGGCCAGCCGTTCGGCGTGCCGAAATTGCTCGATTTCATGCCAATTTGTGCGGCTACAGCGTTCATTCTTTTGATAAACGCCGCTTCATTGCCGTCGATTCCCACCGCCAGCGCGGCGGCGGCGTCATTCCCAGATACGGTGATCAGACCTTTGAGCAGCTCATCGACCGAAACCTTTTCGCCGGGGCGCAGGAACATCGTCGATCCGCCGTTGCTTCCTCTCCATTTCTTCCACGTCGCTTCGCTGACGGTGAATTGCTTGTCGCGCGCCAGTTCGCCCTTTTTGATCAGGTCGAGCACGACATAGGCGGTCATTACCTTCGCCATTGAGGCTGGTGCAAAGCGCTTGTCAGCCCCGCGCGAATACAGGATTTCGCCCGAATCGAGATCTTTGAGCATCACGATTGGCGCCTGCGTGGTGTAGGACGGACGCGCCGTCGCCGTACTTTTTGGACGTGGGTCGTCCGCGGCAGCCGCGGGCATCGCGAGCGTCAGTGCAAATCCTGCCAACATCGCAGCGCTCTGGATTGGAATCTTTGAGAGTTTTATCACGCGTTGCCCGTTACCGATCGCGCTGGACCACTGCATCGCGGAAACCTTTGGCCTTCGCCGTTCCGAGTGCACCGCGCGCGTCGGCGTCGCTGGCGAAGGGGCCGATCCGCACCCGCCATAGGTTGCCTGCCTTGCTGACGGTGCCGCTGACCGATTTTGCCGCGGCATTGGCGCGGCTTTCGCTGCTGAACGCGCCGACCTGAACGACATATTTGCCTCGAGCGGTCGTGGTCGGCTGGGCTACCGATTTCGCAGGCGACGCTGCATCAACCGCCATCCGGTCATCGCCGGGCTTGGCCTTTCCTGACGCAATTGGGGCAGCGGGCTGCGCTTCAACCGGCGGCGCGGCGGCGAGTTCCTTCGGAACCGGCATGGCTTTCAGCTTCGTGCGCAGAATCGATAGCAGCGAATCGGGCGTGGCAATGCGTTCCGGCACTGCTCGACCAGCGCGTAGCTGCGCTCTTTCGGCGAGAGGCGGATTGGTGCGGCGTACCCGCACGGCGGACACACCGTCGGTCAAGCCCAGTTGCTCGGCGGCGCCGCTCGACAGGTCGATCAGTCGGTCGCCGACCATCGGGCCGCGATCGTTGACGCGCACCAATATCGTGCGTCCGGTATCGAGCGCGGTCACCTCGACATAGCTGGGCAGCGGCAGCGTCTTGTGCGCGGCACTGATCCCGGCGGGATCGAATATCTCGCCATTGGCGGTCGGTCGTCCGGCCAATTCATCACCATACCAGCTAGCATAGCCGACATCGTCATAATCGGCGATGTCCGACGGGGTGTAGGTCGTACCGCCGATCGTATAGGGATCGCCAATCTTGACCGGCGTGTCGCTTACGCCGTTGGCCGATTGCGCGGGGGCTGGGCTGGCGGTCGGCCCGCCATCGCGCTCGCCACCGAAACTGCCGCAGCCGGCGAGCAGCAGCATCGCCCCGGCCATCAGCGCCGTTTTTCTACCGATCGATTTCATCCGCCAGCAACCCCACTGATAGTGCGTAAAAATTGGAACAATTATAGTCCAATATCGCACGATAGTTACCGGTCAGCAAATATGCGGTCCGTCCGGGGCCATCGGGTTCCAGCAGCACCGCCTGAACCTGTCCGTCGGGCCAGCGGCCGCCGATCGGTTGGATGCCGTCGGCGCGCCATTCGGCCATCGAGCGCCAACGGCTGTGGCGCGCGAAAACGCGGGGGCAACGAGTGGGGGTGAGGCGGCTAGCGAAACGATTGCGATCAAAGCTGCTCGGCACCGTCACGGCCACGCCCCACGGCTGTCCGGCGCGCCAGCCGGCGCGGCGCAGGTAGGCGCCGATCGATTCGATGGCATCGGCTTCGCTCGACCAGATGTTGGCACGACCGTCACCGTCGCCATCTTCGGCGACCGCCAGATAGACCGAAGGCAGGAACTGCGGATAGCCAAAAGCGCCGGCCCAACTTCCCTTCAGCACGTTGCGTGGCACACCCTTTTCCACCATTTCCAGCGTCGCGATGAATTCGGGCTCGAAGAGGCTCCGGCGGCGTCCTTCATACGCCAGCGTCGCCAGCGCTTCGGGCAGGTCAAAGCTGCCGGTGACCTGGCCGTAGGCGGTTTCGTGGCCGTAAATCGCGATCATGATGCTGGTCGGCACGCCAGTACGCGCCTCGATGCGCGCGAGCAAAGGCAGCAGTCGGTCATGAACGCGGCGGCCGCCATTGATCCGCGCTGCATCGACATGCCGTGCCTTATAGGGCGCGAAGTTCGGGATCGGCGTGTCGTTGGTCGGCGGACTGCCCAGATTGTCCCGGTCGAGCGCGATCACGCGCGGATTATAGCGCAAACCCGCGGTGACGCGGTCGAACGTCTGGCGTGAAACCCCGCGTGCCTGCGCCTTCGGCCATAGCGACTGAACATAAGCGTCGAAACCGCTGTCGGCGCTCTGCGCGTATAGCGGCGCCGATGCGGTAAAGAGGCTGGCCGACAGGACGGCGGCGGCGAGAGCAAAAATGCGCCAGATTTTCGAAACGATAGCTTGCATGATGTTCCCACCCATAAGGCGTGTCTCGCACAGATGCGAGCGCCTTGGCTAGCTAATGGCAGGACGAGCCGAGTCATTCGCACGGCGGGCTGAGCCGACAAGGTTTTTCTTGCCGCATCGGCCCATCGCGCTATGGCGGCGACCGTGCGGACAGGTGGCCGAGTGGTTTAAGGCAGCGGTCTTGAAAACCGCCGTGGGTGCAAGCTCACCGTGGGTTCGAATCCCACCCTGTCCGCCACTTCGGAACAACGGTGGGCACTCCGCCCGCCGCCGTGGCTACGCCGTTGGCCGAGAGCAACCGTAGCAGGCTGCTCTTTGAGCCCATGATTCGAACTTCCCCGCGATCAACCTCAACCCGCTGCGCCAGCGCGCGAAGATGGTCGCGGCGGTAGCCGCCGCCCTCCACGCGGATGCGTCGCCGCGCGGTAGAGGCGAACTTGTGCAGCATCGTCGGCGTGATTGCCTGTTGCGCCGAGCTGTGAAGCAGTGCCGAGGCGCGTTCGGAATCCGCCCGCGCTTGGTCGCGCGTCGCCTTGAGGCCGTCAATGCGATCCTTGAGCGCGGGATCATCCAGATCGGCGATGCCGCTTTCGATCGCATCATAGAGGCGCTTCAAGCGCAGCTCCGTTTCGGAGGCGCGCCTGTTCAGTTCCGCGATATGCTCGCGGCGCCGGTCGGATCGCTCCTGCCGACGATCGAGCACATCGGACAGCACATCTTCCAGCCGGTCAGGATCGAGCAGCCGTTCCGAGAGATAGCCGGCGACGAGATCGTCTAGGCGCTCCATTGCGACGGTCATTCCTTCGCAAGCCGTCGCGCCCTGCCGCGCCTTCATCGAGCACGTATAGTAGCGGTAGCGCCCACCTTTGCCCGTGCGGATTGTCATCGCGCCGCCGCACTTCCCGCAATAGATCAAGCCCGTCAGCAGCGTCGGGCCACCGACGACCTGCGGATGGGCGACCTTTGGGCTGCGCGATTTCAAGTGCGCCTGAACCGCGTCGAAGGTCGCTTGGTCGATGATCGGCGGAACCTCGACCGCGATCACTTCGTCAGCCGGCTTCAATTCCTTCGACTTGCCGCGCTTGTTGAACTCATGCCGACCCGCATAGGTCGCGCGGGTCAGCATCCGATGCACCGTGCCAATCCCCCAACGTCCGCCGTCGCGGGTGAAGATACGGCGTTCGTTGAGGTGCTTGGTGATCGTCTTTACGCCCATCGGCCCGGACGTGCCGTCGCCTTCCAGCGCCAGCTTGAACGCCAGCCGCACCGTATCGGCGTGCAGCGGGTCAATCTCCAGCTTCTTCTTGACCTTCGCGCCGCGCTGCTCGGCCGCCACGACGCGGTAGCCGATCGGCGGCAGCGAGCCATTCCAGAAGCCCTGCCGGGCATTCTCCTTCAACGCGCGCAAGACGTGCTTTGCGTTCTCCTTCGACTGATATTCGTCGAACAGCGCCATGATCTGCCGCATCATCACGTGCATCGGATCGTCGCCCATCTCCTGCGTGATCGACAGCAGCTTGACTCCGTTCTTGGCGAGCTTGCGGACGTAGAACTCCAGCTCGAAATGGTCGCGGAAGAAGCGCGAGAAGCTGTGGACCACGACGACATCGAACGGCGCGGGCTTGGACGTGCCCGCTTCGATCATGCGTTGGAACTCCGGCCGACGATCATTGGTCGCCGACGCGCCCGCCTCGACGAAGGTGTCAACCAGCTCCAGTCCGCGCGACAGGCAATAGGCTTCGCCTTGTTTGCGTTGATCGGGGATCGACACGTCATGCTCCGCCTGCCGCGCCGTCGAGACGCGCAGATAGAGGGCGGCGCGCAGCGGCACGGTCATGGCAACGAACTCCTCACATCATTGGCACGGCCCGAACAACTCGTCGAAGACATCGCCGAACCATGCCTCAAATACATCCACCTCGGCGGTCGTGACCGGGATGCGCTCTGGCCAGTCGTCTGTGACGGTCCAGGCAGAAAGATCGTCCTTTGGCGGTCGCCCGGCACCCGGCCGGACAACAAACGCCATTTCGGCATAGTCGAGTAGATCGTCCGGGCATTGCCGGAGACGGCGTGGGGTTCGGCGACGGAGCTTGCGAGGCGCGGCCATTCCGACAAGGTGCCGTCCACCCGCCCCGCGCGCAAAGCCGCAACGTCGGCGTAGCGCAGATAGGAGCCGAGGGCGGCGTGCGGCAGGATCAACCGATGTGCATCAGTCGGCATGGTCAGTCTTCCGACTCGAAGCTGCGGTTCTCGCGGCAGTGCCAGAGGCGTAGAATGAAGATCGTTGCGTCTGCGATTTCGTAGCGCAGCTCGTAGTTGCCGACGATGATCCGCCGGACCTCGCGCGGCTCGTAGGCTTCCAGCTTCTCGCCGATCCGGGGATAGTCGAGCAGCCGATCCGGCGCGCGTGCGAGTTGCTGCACGATCCGCGCCGCAGCTTCTGGAGCAACCGGGCGCAGGTGCTCGTGTAGTCGCACGAGATCTGAGGACGCCCTGCCGGTCCACTTGATCCTCATGCTGACGGCGGCGGCAACGGCGTGTCGGTGCCGAGGCTGTCAGCCCAAGCCTGTATCGCTTGATGGTCGATCACCCGCCCCGCGTCCACATCCGCCAAGGCTTCGAGCGTCATCCGATGACGCTCCTCTTCCTGATCGACCCAGGCGGCGAGCGCCTGTTTCATCACCCAGCCGCGCGAGCGTTCGAGCCGCAAGGCCATCGCCTCGACCTTTTCCGCCAGTCCGATGGGGACGTGCGCCGTCAAAACCTTAGTGTCTGTGGCCATAGTAGCACTCTCTATCAGTGTGATTAAAATATAATCGAAAAGGCGATGGGAAGCAAGTTGGTGCCTCCCTACGGGACCGCCGCTCTATCTTCGCTGCGCTCCGACCGAGCCCCAATGGGTCTCGGCCCTACCGGGTGACGATCAGCATGGCGAGCGGGCGCTGGCGCGCCGATAAGCCAATCCGCCGGGCGGATTGCAGTTGTTCGAGAGTACGGAGATCGGGCCAGGGCTACGCCGTCCCGATCGCATTGTTTGTTTCTCTCCCCGTCGGTGGGGTGGGCGACGCTTCTCTCTAGGCCCGCCGCGCCGGGCGGCAACGCGCACGCGCGTCCTCCACGATGTTCCGGCCCGGAGGGTGCCGCCCGGCTCCGTCGGCGGGCCTGCCGATCCGCTTTTTCGCCGCCCACCCCATTCCGGGGTGAGTGCGGTTTTTAGGAGAAGTGTGATGAACGCTGTTACCGAAACCGTAGCCGCCGAGCCTGTGTCGGGCGTCGAGATTTTCGTGCCCCTCGCCAAGCTCAAGAAGTCCCCCCGCAATGCCCGCAAGGTGTCGCACGGGGAAGCCGCTATCGAGGCGCTGGCCGCTTCGATCCAGCACAAGGGGCTGATCCAGAACCTTGTCGTGGAGCCGGAGATCAAGGAGGACGGGACGCCGACCGGCTACTATCTCGTTACCGCTGGCGAAGGCCGCAGGCTGGCGATGCTGCTGCGCGCCAAGCGCAAGCAGATCAAGAAGTCCGAGCCGGTGCGTTGCTGGCTCGATACCGCCAACGACCCGTCCGAAATCAGTCTCGACGAGAACGTAACCCGGACCAACATGCACCCCGCCGACGAGTTCGAGCGGTTCCGCGAGCTTGCGGACGGCAAGGGTTGGGGAGCGGAGGAAATCGGCGCGCGGTTCGGCAAGACGGCGGCGGTGGTGAAGCAGCGGCTTCGCCTTGGCGCTGTCTCGCCCAAGCTCTTGCAGGTCTATCGGGAGGACGGGCTTACGCTCGATCAGCTTATGGCGTTCGCAATCACCGAGGACCATGCCCGGCAGGAGCAGGTGTTCGCGGGCCTGCATCACAACCGCGAGCCGTGGATCATCCGGCGCGACATGACCGCGAGCAATGTTCCGGCGACCGACCGGCGCGCGCTGTTCGTCGGGGCCGACGCCTATGTCGAGGCGGGCGGCAACATCATCCGCGACCTGTTCAGCGAAGACCGGGGCGGGTTCTTCGAGGATGCGGGCTTGCTCGACACGCTCGCCGCCGAGAAGTTGCAGGGGGTTGCCGAGGAAATTCAGGCCGAGGGCTGGAAATGGGCCGAGGCCCATATCGACTACCCCCACGCCCACGGTATGCGGCGCTTCTATCCGCAGTCGGTTCCGCTGTCCGACGAGGACGAGGCGCGGCTGGAGGCGCTGTCCACTGAGCATGACGAGCTTGCCGAAGGCTATTCGTCCTATGACGAAATGCCGGAGGACGTGGCGGCGAGACTGGAGGCGGTGTCCGATGAGATCGACGCCATTTCCGAGAAGCGTTCCGCCTACGACGCCCACGTGATCGCCCACGGCGGCGCGTTCGTGGTGCTTCACCATGACGGCAGTGTCAGGGTCGAGCGCGGTTTCGTCCGTCTTGAGGATGAGGCGTTGGCGGACCCGCAGCCCGAACCGGAGGCCGAAGGCGATGCGCTCCCTCCGCAGACCGTGGAGGACGAGCAGCCGGAGGACGGCGACGAGGACGTGCAGGATGTCGAGGGGGACGAGGAACCCGGCAAGCCGATTTCCGACAGCCTCACCCGCGACCTGTCCGCCTATCGGACGCTGGCGCTGCGCGTCGCCTTGGCCGACCAGATCGATATGGCGTTGGTCGCGCTCACCCACACGCTCACCGCGCAACTGTTCTACAGCTATGCCGAGGCGGGTTGCCTTGAGGTGCGTCCGACCGTGACCCCCTTGGGGAGCCACGCTGACAGCATCGAGGACACCCCCTTGGCGGCGCGGGCGGGTGAGCAGCGCGAGGCATGGGCCGAGCGTATGCCGCGCGACGTGGCGGACCTGTGGGGCTTCATCGTCGCGTTGGACGACGAGAAGCGGCTGGCGCTGCTGGCGCATTGCGCGTCCCGCACCGTCAACGCCCTGCGGCTGCCGTGGGACCGCAAGCCCCGGACGCTGCAAACGGCGGACAGGCTGGCGAGCGCGCTGGCGCTGGACGTGGCGAAGGACTGGACGCCTACCGTGGACAGCTACTTTGGCCGCGTCACCAAGGCGCATATCGTGGAGGCCGTCGCGGAGGGCGTGTCGGAGGACGCCGCTCGCCGTATCGCGGACATGAAGAAGCCGGACATGGCGCGAGCCGCCGAACAGCTCCTGGCCGGGACCGGCTGGCTTCCCGCCGTGCTGCGGACGCCGCAGCCGGAGGGCGAACAGCCCACCGAGGGCGAAGCGATTAAGCCGCAGGACGCGGACGAGGACGCCTACGCCGTCGCTGCTGAATAGCGGCAGCGGGCCGGGGCCGCGCGAGCGGTCCCGGCCTTTTCGCGCTTTGACCAGAAAAATTTGCGGCCGCGCCCGTAAGGGGCGCGGCCGCCTCTGCCTTATCGCGTCGCCACGGTCTTGAGCGCAGCGAACGGGGCTAGCGCGAACACCGCTAACAGCCAGAATGCCGCTGCGGACGTGCCCGCGACCCCGCCCGGGTCGGTCAGGCCGCCGAGATTGGCGACCATGCCCGCGAGCGCCGCGCCGATCGCGGTGGCGAACAGTTGCACGGTGGTGATCGAGGCCGAGGCCAGATCCCGCTCGTCGTCGGGCGCGACCTTGAGCACGCGGGTCAGGAGATGCGGCCAGCCCAGGCCGACCCCGAACCCGACTGCCGCCAGCGCTACCGCGATTGGGGCGAGCACATTCCAGGCGCCATCGCTCGGCCGGGGCACGAGCCCCGTCAGCGCCGCCATCCCGATCAGCGCGATGATCGGCGCAGCCTGGACCGCGCGGCGCGCGCCATGCTCGCCCGCGCCGGAACTCGCGATCGATCCCAGCGTCCAGCCCGCTGCCATCAGCGCGGCGAGATAGCCGGCGGTGAGCGGCGTCTGCGCGTGCAGAACCTGGAGGAACAGCGGCACGAAGATTTCGGTCGAGGTCACCGCGACCGCGAGCAGCGCCATCGTCGCATAGAGCGCGCCGAGCGGCGCACCCAGCCGGAACGCCCCGCGCGGCAGCAGCCGGTGGCGGGCCTTGGCTTCAACCACGATCAGCGCGCCGGCGGCGATCAGCGCGGCGACAATCCCGGCGACGTTCCACGCCAGGACGTTCGAGACGCTGCCCGCAGATACGGCGAGCACCGCCGCGGTCAAAAGCACGAGCTGAGTCGTCGGCGTCGCCGTGCGGTCGTTCGAATCGCCACTGCGCCGGGGCAGGACCGCTAGCGCGAGGAACGCGAACAGCGCGACCACCGGCAGCAGCGACCAGAACGCCCCGCGCCACGCATCGAGCTCGGCGAACACCCCGCCGACCGCGGGACCGACGAGCGTGGCGACGCCCCACATTCCCGAGACCAGCGCCATCGCGCGCGGCCACAGTCCTTCGGCGAACACCAGCCGGATCATCGCGTAGGACAGCGCGAACAGGAATCCGCCGCCCAGCCCCTGGACGATCCGCCCGCCGAGCAGCACCGGCATCGACGGCGCGGCGGCGCATGTTAGTGTGCCGAGCGCGAACAGCGCAGCGGCGGCGACGTAAGCGCCGCGCGGCCCGGCCGCGCCGAGCAGCCGCGCCGAGGTCGCCGAGCCAAGGATCGAGGCGACGACGAACAGCGTCGTGTTCCAGGCGTAATAGTCGAGACCCCCGATGTCGCGCACGACCGAGGGGAGAATGGTGGTGGCGATGTAGACGTTGACAGCGTGTAGCGCGACGCCGCCCGCCAGCGCCAGCGAGCGAACGCCGTTGCGGCCTGACAGTAGGTCGGCCCACCGGGCTACGGGTGCGGGCCCAGGTTCGGTGATGTCCATATCGGCTCCTTTCCGGCGGGACTCGCCGCGGGCTTGATTGACGGCCGACATCTCTGATAAAACCTCAACCATTGTTGAGGTCAAGCCCCTTATGACGCAGCGGATCGACACGACCAGGGCGCTCAGCGTCGGCGAGGTCGCGCGACGCAGCGGCGTCGCGATCTCGACCGTGCATTTCTACGAGGCCAAAGGGCTGATCGAAGGCTGGCGCAGCGGCGGTAATCAGCGCCGCTACACGCGCGACGTGCTGCGCCGAATTGCGGTCATCCGCGTCGCGCAGCGCGCCGGTATCGGACTCGCCGACATCCGCGCCGCGTTCGCTGCCGTGCCAGCCGGCCGCACGTTGACCGCACAGGACTGGGGTGCGCTGTCATCGGCCTGGCGGGCCGAACTCGACGCGCGGATCCGCGCGCTCACGCAGCTTCGCGACGAACTGGACGGCTGTATCGGCTGCGGCTGCCTATCGCTGAGCGACTGCCCGTTGCGCAATCCCGGCGATCGACTCTCGGAAACGGGAGCCGGCGCGGTGCTACTGGAGCCCTCGGGTCGATGAGCCGCTAGCGACCGGGTGGTGCCGCAGTTCGCATGACGATCCATCCCGCATCGGCGCGACCGCGCGGCCTCTCGATTGGCTTGATCTAACCGGGGCCGGCTTCGCCTCGCTCGGCCTGGCGCAACGCCGCCGCGCGGCCTTTTTTCCGCCGCCTTCGGCTTTGCATCGCGAAGCAAAAAAGCCGCGCGTCGCCATCCTCCGCTGCGCTTCGGCCGCAAGCGGTGCGCGTCCGATCGTCCCCGCTTCACCGATCGCCATCGAGGCCGCGGCGGTCGTGGCCCGAAAGCGAAAGGAACTTCGACATGGCGACCATCGGCACCTTCACCAAAGCCGACAACGGCAACTTCAACGGCACCATCACCACCGCGACCCTCAAGCTCAAGGCGACGCTCCGGCCGATCGACATGGACGGCGACAAGGCGCCCGACTACCGGCTGACGGTCGGCACGGTCGAGTGCGGCGCGGGGTGGAAGAAGACCAGCCGCGAGAACCGCGACTACATCTCGGTCAAGTTCGACGACCCGACATTCCCGGCTCCGATCTACGCCACCCTAACCGAAACGGAGACCGGCGGAGAATACGCGCTCATCTGGTCCCGCTGACCCCATACGGCGCCCCCGCTCCACCGGAGCGGGGGCGCCTCTCGCGTTGAATAGGGCAACTAACCAGACAGCGAATCGAATAGCGGCAGCGGCATTGGGCTGCGCTCCGGCAGCGCGCCGGCGTCATAGGGTGCGATTGTCACCCATTCGACGCGCCAGTCCAGCGTCAGCTCGCCGTGACCAACGCGCGAGATCCCCGCGCCGTCCACCACGACCCGGAAGTCGAAGCGATCTTTTTCGGCTTCGAGGCGGCCTTCGATCAGCGAACCGTCGCTCGCCGCCAACAGGAAACGCTCCTCCACCTCGTCATAGGGAACGCGCAGCGTCTTTGTGATGTCGCCCCCGACCGCGATGCGCTGGCCGGGCTGTCCTGTTATGGTGATGCTCATACCGACTCCTTGTTGGCGGTTTGGATCAAAACAGGAACAAATGGCAAGCGTTGTTTGCTGGCGCCGCAGGCGACGCGGTGCTTGGGGCTCTGCCCCCGGCGCACTACAAGCGGCTTCCGCCCAGCTTCCTCCACGCGCGAGCGCGTTCCGTGCAGCCGGTTCCCCGCGAAGCTGCTTTCCGTTTGCACCCCCGGTCTCGCCGACGGGCAGGGTTTCAGCGCGGCGCTCCGCTGCGCGGAAACCCAAGCCCAAGGAGGCCAAAATGCACTATCAGCTTGCCACCCGGTTCGGCCGCAACGCCCACCAGATCAGCGGCCGGGAGCCGCTCGACAACGAGGCGCTGTATCGCCACGTCCCGTCCATCTTCGCGCGCGAGGCGCACGACAGCCGTTCAGATCGCTACGTCTATGTTCCGACCATCGACATCGTGGAGGGGCTGCGCCGGGAAGGATGGTTCCCGTTCTTCGCCGTCCAGTCCGTCCCCCGCGACGGCAGCCGCCACGGCCACGCCAAGCATATGCTTCGCCTGCGCAGGGATGACGGCATCGGCAAGCCGGAGGCCGCCGAAGTCATCATCGTCAACAGCCATGACGGGACCAGCGCCTATCAGATGTTCGCCGGAATGCTGCGGTTCGTCTGCACCAACAGCATGATTGCCGGTGAGCGGTTCGAGGAGGTCCGCGTGCCGCACAAAGGCAATATCGAGCATGACATCATCGAGGGCGTTTGCACGGTCGCGGAGGACTTCCCCCGGCTGATCGACGCCAGCGAATCGATGAAGGCGATCCAGCTTTCGCCGGATGAGCAGCGCTTGCTTGGCGAGGTTAGCCTTGTTGCGCGCTATGGCGACGACGAAAGCCCGGTTCGGCCCGAGCAGATCATCGAGCCGCGCCGCCGCGAGGATGTGGACCGCAGCCTGTGGACCACCTTCAACGTCATTCAGGAGAATGTCGTTCGTGGCGGGTTGCAGGGCCGTAAGCGCAACGCCGAGGGCCGTATCCGCCGCGCGCAGACCCGCGCGATCAATGGCATCGACCAGAATGTGACGCTCAACCGCGCGCTCTGGACGCTGGCCGAAGGGATGCAGCGCCTCAAAGCGGCCTGACCCATAATTACCGCAGGGCCGGAGTTTCCGGCCCTGCGGCTTTGCCATTTTCGCGCCGATCCGCTGCGTCGGATCGGCGGCGGCCGCGCGTCCCAAGGTCCGCGCGGCCGCAACGGCGCGCTCGCCGGGCTGGCGCCCGGCTCGCGCTCAAGTTTTGCGAAGCTAGTCGGTTTCGGAGGGATCGAGTTGGGCGATAAGATCGGCGGGCGTGACACCAAGCGCGGAGGCCAAGTGAAACAAGGTGACGACCGTTGGATTGCGCAGGCCGCGCTCCAAATCGCTGACATATTGTTGGGTAAAACCGGACGTCTCGGCAAAGCGCTCCTGGGTAAAGCCCTTATCCTTCCTCAGCTTGGCGAAGTTCAATCCCACTAGGCGGCGCATATCCATGCGCGCGAAGCTGGACGCTACATCTCATCCGGTTTATCCCATATCAGTTGTATTGGCTAAATCGCACTATCCGCCGCTGCGGGATGTGCATCTAGCGATGCAAGGCTTGCGCATATCCGGTTCTGTTTTTTGAGCTAGACTGGTTAACGGGGACACCATGAGCACCAGCCAATTCGCTGATCGCGCGCCGGAGGTATCGCAGCTCACGGCCTATGACGAAAGCCATCTCAATGTCTATTTGCGGCTCCTCGATGCGGACGAAGTAGGAGCGGACTGGCGCGAGGCGGCGACCGCGATCCTCGGCGTAGACCCAGCCGCCGAGCCGCAACGAGCCAAGGCGATGCACGATAGCCACCTTGCGCGCGCGCGGTGGATGACGGCGGTTGGTTACGCGCATCTGCTCGGCTGCGAGCGCCCGCTAAGGCGTTAAGTTTAATCCATTTTGGTATCGATTCATTGCTTTCGTCGCAGCGCGCGCGGCACGGTTGAGCGCAACCTTGGCGCTATCGTGCGTCGGTCGAGCCGGAGATGTTCGTCCCCCGCAATCCGCCCTTAGTGCGGTTGGGAGGATGCCATGCCGACGCCCCAGCGCCGGCGCGAGCGACGCGGCGGCAATCTGTCCGACGCGCTTGGTCGCGCCGATATAGCCGCCGAGTTTTTGCGGCGAAACCACACGTATCGCGCCGAACATGCGCAGATGCAGCAACGCATCGCGGACGGCGCCGTCGTCAAGGACGCCGCCGAGACGGCGTTCGCGCGGCGCTGGGGGTTATCCTTTCGCCACTGCGCCGGATGACCTTTCAGACCCGGTCGTCTGGCGCCCGGAGCTGACCGCCGTCACGGTCATTCTCGACGCCGCGCCGGATGGATTCGAGACCGCCGCTCCGGTCGATCCGCGCGCGCTCGGCGCGCTGCTCGCCGACCTAGCCGGGATCGATGGACGGCATGTTGTCGTCGCCGATGCGGCCGGCGAGCATCGGCTGTGGCTGCGTGATTCGCAGCCTGGCCGCCCGCTCGCTGCCGTCATTCCGCTCGACAAGGATTTCATTACCCGCATCGCCAGCCTGTTGCGTTTCCACCGTCGCCTGCTCGGCCGGGCGGCCGGGCCGCTACCGCGCGGCTGGCCGCTCACCGCCTATCGGCTGGCGCGGCTCGACCTGATGCTCCGCGCGCTCGACCTGCGCGATGAGGGCGCAACTTATCGCGAGATCGCGACCGCCTTGGGCCGCGACGACGCCGCCCGGCTATCCGCGAGCGACTGGAAAATGTCGGCGTCGCGCTCTTTCGTGGTGCGCTTGGTCCGCGACGGCATCGCCATGATGAACGGCGACTACCGCAAACTGCTCCGCATCCGTTGATCCGATTCCCCCCAGCGACACCTTCTAGGGGGTGGTCGCATCCGTGCAGCCGCACATCTTCATACCCCACCCGGCCGCCTCGGTTCTGACAATTACGCCTCCTGCCGCCACCGCCCGCAGGAGCCGTCACTTGTCCGATACGCCCTCCAATCTGCCGCCCCGCTTCCTGCGCACGCCGGAAGCCGCGCGCTTTCTCGGCCTCTCGGGGCGCACCCTGGAGAAGCACCGCTATTTCGGCACCGGCCCGGCCTACCGCCGGATTGGCGGCCGCGTCGTCTATTCGGTCGATGACCTGCGCGCCTGGGCAGACATCGGCATCAAGCACTCGACCTCCGATCCGGGGCAAGACGACCTCATGCCGCGCGCGGATTCCGCTATCGCCCGGAGCCGGCGATGACCGTCCCGCCGTCACCCATGCGGCACCGCCAGCCGTCCGAAGACGGCATGACCCGCGTCGAGCTGACCTGGATCGAGAAGCGGATCGAGCACTGGATCAGGTTCGGCCGCGTCGCCGTGGACGAGATCGTTGATCGCCGCCGCCGCATCGTCCGCTTCCGGCTAGGCGCGATCTTCGCGTTCGTCCGCTGGGCGGCGAACGACTACGGCACGGTCAGTTCGCGCATCGACATCGTGCGCGCGGTCGGTGCAGGCGAGCCGTTCACGACGCTCCCGTTCGTGCGGCCAGGCGGCGAGATCCTGCTCAAGATCGAAGGCTGGCCCAAGGTCAGCCAAGTGCTCGCCGCGATCGACGCGACCGAGGCGGCTGGCGTCGATCCGTGCGACGCCGCGCCGGATCATTGGCGGCACGTCCACAACCGCATCGCAGCCGGACAACCGCCGCGCCCCTATACGATGGAGCGCCATCGCGCCTGGCTCAAACGCCAGGAGATCGAGCGATGACCCGCCGCAGATGGGCCATTGCGACGGCCTCCGCCGCCTCGCTGTTCGGCGCGTCGTTCCTCGCCGTGGCGGTGTTCGATCCGCTCCCGCGCGTCGTCTGGAACGCCAGCGCGAGCGCGCCGATCGGGCTCTACCGGATCGAACCGTTGCCCGATCCGCCGCATGGCACGCTGGTCGCCGTGACGCCGCCCGCGCCGCTGGCGCGCTGGCTGGCGGAGCGCGGCTATCTCGGCGAGCGCGTGCCGCTGTTGAAGCATGTCGCGGCCCGGCCGGGGCAGATCGTTTGCCGCATCAACGCAGTGGTGAGCGTCGATGGGCGGCCCGTCGTCGTCGCCTTGCAGCATGACGGCATGGGCCGTCCGCTTCCGGTCTGGCAGGGCTGCCGCACGCTGCGCGCCGGCGAGCTGCTGATGCTCAACCCCGACCACGCCGACAGCATGGACGGCCGCTATTTCGGGCCGCTGCCGGCCTCGACCGTGCTCGGCCGCGCCGTCCCGATCCTCACCCGCGACTCCCCGACCGCGCCGCTCGTCTGGCGCTGATCCGCTTCACCGCCTGCCAACTCAAAGGAGATCATCATGCAGATCGGCAGCTTCTTCCGCACCGCCAAAGGCTACGAAGGCATCATCGAGACGGCGACCCTCGACATCCGTATCTCGATCGTTCCGGCTGAGCAGAGCGACGCCGACAAGGCGCCGGACTGGCGCGTTCACCGCGGCGACGGCGGCGAAGGCCCGGAGATCGGCGCCGGCTGGAACGAGAGCGGCGAGCGCGCCGGGGATTATGTCTCGCTGCGCATCGACGATCCCGCGTTTGCGCAGCCGATCCGCGCCGCGCTGTTCCAGAACGCCGCCGACAAGTCGGCTTGGTCGCTGCGCTGGAACCGCCAGCCGAAGTCGCGCGAGCAGGACTGATCCCGTGCGGCCGATCATCATCCCTTTGTTCGCGGGAAAGCCTTCTCATCCCTTCGTCCCGCTCGGTCGCAGGCCGGCCGGGGCGCGCAGCGAAGGTCGAGGGCGGCCGAAGGCCGGCGCTTTGCGCGCACCCTTGACCGCAGCGAGCACGCCGGCAGGCTGGCGACGGAGCGGAGTCGGATCGGCAGTGGTGCTCGCCGTCGTCCTGCTGTCCGGCGGCGTCGCGCCGGCCCCGGCGATGGCGCAGGAAATGCCGGTCGCTCGATCGGCGCTTGTGCATCCATACGCCGCTCATGTCGCCTCGGCCGCGCGGCGGTTCGGCATCCCCGAGGCGTGGATATGGGCGGTGATGCGCGTCGAGAGCGGCGGCAATGCCCGCGCCGTGTCGCGCGCCGGGGCGACGGGCTTGATGCAGATCATGCCCGCGACCTGGGCGGGCCTGCGCACCCGTTACGGCCTCGGCCCCGATCCGTTCGACGTGCGCGACAACATCATGGCGGGTGCCGCTTATCTGCGCGAGATGCACGACCGCTACGGCAACGCGAGCGCGATGCTGGCGGCCTATAATGCGGGACCGGGCCGCTACGACGACTTCGTGTCTCGCGGCCGTCCTCTGCCTCCGGAAACGGTCGGATATCTCGACCAGCTCGCACCGATTACGGGCGTATCAGGCGCGGTGGAGGTGGCGGCGAATGCTACGCCTGATCCGTTCGCATGGCGTCGTGCGGCGCTGTTCGTCCGCACCGCTAGCGCCGCTTCGGAAACTGTCGCCGGGGAGTCGGGCGGCGAAGTAGCCGCATCCGAACCACCGACCGACCGACCGACGTCCGGCGACGTTCGCGCGGCTGAGCCGTCCGCTAATGAGCCGCGCGACACGCTGTTCGTGCCCCGCGTCCGCGCGGGCCGACCGCGATGATCCGCGCGGGAGCCCCATCCTCCGTCCGAAGCAGCAATGGCGCTGGGGAGGAGGAAAACGGCAGGGACAGACGAGGGCAAGATATAAGCCGCACCCCGTTCAGACGAAAAGCCGAGGCTTTTCCGTGGCTTCACGCGGGGGCGTCAGTCGACGCGCGTGCCGCGCGGAAGGGAAAAGTCAGCAATATCAACGCGCCGAACGGCACCATAGGCCATTTTCGGCCGAAAGCGGCCCGGCCGTGAGCGACGACAGCGAGTTCCGCGTCCGGCCAGGCAAGGTCAAGCGCAGCAAGGCGCAGGGCCGCAATGCCCGCGGCCTGGTCGCCGAGGTGCTGCGCGTCGCCGCGATCCACAGCGGCGGCCGGCGCAGCGGCGGAGCATCGCGTCGTGGCAGCCCGTCCACTTTCGGCCGGGGCCGCACGGCATTCGCGCGCAGCCGTCTGTTTGGCTCGGGCCGGCGCGTCATGGTCAAGATGCTGCCCGTTACCACGCGCAGCCGGGGCGGCCGGCGAATGGCGCCGCTGTCCGCGCACGTCGCCTATTTGAAGCGTGAAGGCGTCACCCGCGACGGCTCGCCGACGCGCATGTTCGATGCGGCCGAGGACAACGCCGACGATCGCGGTTTCACCGAGCGGTGCAAGGATGACCGGCACCATTTCCGGGTCATCGTGTCGCCGGAGGATGCCGCCGACCTGACCGACCTGCGTGAATACACGCGCGACCTGATGCGGCAGATGGAGGCGGACTTGGGGACGCGGCTCGATTGGGTTGCGGTCGATCACTGGAACACCGACAATCCGCACGTCCACTTGCTCGTGCGCGGCGTTACCGATCAGGGCGCCGATCTCGTTATCTCCCGCGACTACATCAGCCACAATCTTCGCTCGCGCGCGCAAGACCTGGCGTTCGCCGAGTTGGGGCCGAAGCCCGAAAATGAGGTGCAGCGCGCGCTCGACCGTGAGGTGACGGCGGAACGCTGGACCCGGCTCGATACCGAGATCCAGCGTTCTGCCGACGAGCTGGGCGTGATCGACCTGCGCCCCGAGCGCCCCGGCCCGGACGATCCGCGGCTCCGCCGTTTGATGGTCGGGCGCTTGCAGCATCTGGAGACGATGGGGCTCGCGGTCGAGGGAGATGCCGGCCAATGGGCGGTGGCGGAAGGCGCGGCGGCGAAGCTGCGCGAGCTGGGCGCGCGCGGCGACATCATCCGCACGATCGGCGCGGCGCTGGAACGACGGGGGCAGGACCGGCCGCTCGACAGCTACGCCGTCGTCAGCGGCGCGCCCGAGAAGCCGATCGCCGGCCGGCTGATCGACAAGGGGTTGCACGACGAACTGACCGGCACGGCCTATGCGGTGATCGACGGCACGGACGGTCGCACCCACCATGTCCGACTGCGCGGCATCGAGGCGCTGGAGCACAGCCCCAAGCTCGGCGGCATCGTCGAGCTGCGCGCGATCGGGCGGGCCGGCGAGGAGAAGCCGACGCTGGTGCTCGCCACGCGGTCTGACCTCGACCTCGCCGCGCAGATAAAGGCGCCCGGCGCGACCTGGCTGGACCATCGGTTGATCGAGCGTGGCGCCAGCGTCGCGGACGGCGGGTTTGGCGCGGAGGTGCGCCGCGCGATGGATGCGCGCACCGACCATCTCGTCAAGGAAGGGCTGGCGCGCAGGTTCGGCGAGCGGACGGTGTTCGAGCGCGGGATGCTCGACACGCTCCGCAAGCGCGAGCTGGACGCGGTTGGCGCGAAGATCGCGGGCGAGACCGGGCTTGCCTATCGGCTTGCCGGCTCCGGCGAGAAGATCGCCGGCGTCGTGCGCCAGCGCCTTGCGCTCGCATCCGGCCGCTTCGCCATGATCGACGACGGCCTCGGCTTCCGGCTCGTGCCTTGGGCCAGCACCCTCGAACAGCAACTCGGCCGTCAGGTGTCCGGCGTCGTCCGAGCTGGCGGCGGCATCGACTGGACGCTGGGCCGCAAGCGCGACCTTGGCATCTGAATCAGGAGACCTTCATGTCCGCGACCAAAATCCTTTGGGGCCAGATCATCATCGTGTTCCTGATCGTGCTCGCCGGGGTGTGGGGCGCGACACAATGGACCGCCGCCGCGCTCGCCTATCAGCCCGAGCTGGGGCCACCTTGGTTCGAGGCGTTCGGCTGGCGGGTTTATGCGCCGCCCGCTTTCTTTTGGTGGTGGTTCAGCTTCGACGCCTATGCGCCCCGCATATTCCTGACGGGCGCCTATATCGCTGCGTCCGGCGGGTTCGCGTCGATCGCGGTCGCCATCGGCATGTCGGTGTGGCGCGCGCGCGAGCTGAAGAACGCCGAGACCTACGGCTCGGCTCGCTGGGCGAGCGAGCGAGAGGTGCGCGCGGCCGGGCTGCTCGGGCCGAACGGCGTCGTGCTCGGAAGACTCGCTCGCGACTATCTCCGCCATGACGGCCCCGAGCATGTGCTGTGCTTCGCGCCAACCCGAAGCGGCAAGGGCGTTGGCCTGGTCGTCCCTTCGCTACTGACCTGGCCGGCGTCGGCGATCGTCCACGACATCAAGGGCGAGAACTGGACGCTCACCGCCGGTTTCCGAGCGCGGCACGGTCGCGTGCTGTTGTTCGATCCGACCAACGCGGCGTCGGCGGCCTACAACCCGTTGCTGGAGGTGCGGCGCGGCCAATGGGAGGTGCGCGACGTGCAGAATGTCGCGGACGTGCTGGTCGATCCCGAAGGGTCGCTGGAGCGTCGAAACCATTGGGAGAAAACATCGCACTCGCTGCTGGTCGGCGCGATCCTCCACGTCCTCTATGCCCAGGCGGACAAGACCTTGGCCGGCGTCGCCGGATTCCTCTCCGACCCGGCGCGCACCATCGAGCAGACGCTGGCCGCGATGATGGCGACGCCGCACCTCGGCGAAGCGGGCGTGCATCCCGTCGTCGCCAGCGCCGCACGCGAGCTGCTGAACAAGTCTGACAACGAGCGATCGGGAGTGCTCAGCACGGCCATGTCGTTCCTCGGCCTATACCGCGATCCAGTCGTGGCGCAGGTCACGCGAGCCTGCCAGTGGCGCATATCGGATCTGGTCGAGGGCGATCGGCCGGCGACGCTGTATCTGGTCGTGCCGCCCAGCGACATCTCGCGCACCAAACCGCTGATCCGCCTCATCCTCAACCAGATCGGGCGCCGGCTGACCGAGGAACTGACGCCGAAGGGCAACCGCCACCGCGTGCTCTTGATGCTCGACGAGTTCCCCGCGCTCGGCCGCCTCGACTTCTTCGAGTCCGCCCTGGCGTTCATGGCGGGCTACGGATTGAAGGCGTTCCTGATCGCGCAGTCGCTCAATCAGATTGAGAAGGCTTACGGCCCCAACAACGCAATTCTCGACAACTGCCATGTCCGCGTGAGCTTCGCCACCAACGACGAGCGCACCGCCAAGCGCGTGTCGGACGCGCTCGGCACCGCCACCGAGATGCGGGCGATGAAGAACTACGCCGGACATCGCCTGTCGCCGTGGCTCGGGCATTTGATGGTGTCGCGGTCCGAGACCGCCCGCCAGCTCCTCACCCCCGGCGAGGTGATGCAGCTCCCACCCGACGACGAGATCGTCATGGTCGCGGGCGTTCATCCGATCCGCGCGAAGAAGGCGCGCTACTATCAGGATCGCCGCCTGGCTGAGCGGATCGCGTCCGCGCCCGCGCCGGAGGCGGCCGGGGTGAGGCCCGATGACTGGACCGGGCGGCAGGCATCCGCCGATCCGAAGCAAATCGCGCGCATCGTTCGCGATGCCGAGGACGCCGCCAATGGTGGGCTGCGCCGCGAGCCCGAGCTGCCGGAGCATGTCGCCATCGCGCCGGAAACGACGGCCCCGCCCGCGCAGGAGTTCGCGATCGTGGAGGACGAGCAGGACGACGCGGCCCGGCAGGCGGCCGTGCGCCGCCGGATGCAGGGACTCGCACGGCAAGCGTCGCTCGATCCGGGCGACGGCATCGACTTGTAGGAGGCCGTCATGCGAACCCGGCTCAACGTCTATTTCCCGCCCGCGCTCGCCAAGCAGGTGGACGAGCTGGCGATCCGCCGCCGCATCTCGCGCTCGGCGATCGTCGAGGCCGCCGTGGCGTCCTACCTCTCGCCAGACGGCGCCGACCGGATGGAGGCGGCGTTTGCCCGGCGGCTTGATCGCTTGTCGCGTCAGGTCCAGCGACTTGAGCGCAACACCGGCTTGACCACCGAGGCGCTGAGCCTGTTCGTCCGGTTCTGGTTGGCCGTGACGCCGCCGCTTCCTGATGAGGATCAGGCGGCGGCACAGGTGAAGGGGCGGAAACGCTATGAGGGCTTCATCGAGACGCTCGGCCGGCGCTTCGCCAGCGGCAAGACCTTGATGGACGAGATACCGGAAGATGTCTGGCCACGTTCAACATCACCCGAGTCGGACTGAATTGCCACGCCGATCATGATGTAGCGGAAAGCCGCTTCCGCCCCCGGCACCGTATCTGCCGCCCCCTCTACTACGCCGGCAAGTAGCTGTTGCGAGACGAGTATTCCTGCGTCTCTTGATGTGCCCCGAAAGCCGGGCGGCGGTTCGCCCGGTCCTTTGCAGGGGCCAGTCGTTGACCATCCACCCGATCCGAACCGAGGCGAAATCACGCGGCGCGCGGATGCTGCGCACCGCGCTCGGGCCGTCGATCGCGGGCTGGCTCGACGACCCGGCTGTGATCGAGGTGATGTTGAACCCGGACGGCCGTCTGTGGCTCGACCGGCTCGGCGAGGGCGTCAGCGACAGCGGCGAGACGCTGAGCGCCGCCGACGGCGAGCGCATCGTTCGTCTGGTCGCCCATGATGTCGGCGTCGAGGTTCACGGGCGAAGCCCGCGCGTCTCAGCCGAGCTGCCGGAGGGAGGCGAGCGGTTCGAGGGACTGCTGCCGCCCATCGTCGCCGCGCCCGCCTTCGCCATCCGCAAGCCCGCCGTCGCCGTGTTCACGCTCGACGACTATGCGCGCGCCGGCATCATGTTGGCGGCCGAAGCCGAGGCGTTGCGCCACGGCGTCGAGACCCGCGCCAACATCCTCGTCGCTGGCGGCACCGGCGCGGGCAAGACCACGCTGGTCAATGCGCTGCTGGCGGAAGTCGCCAAGACCACCGACCGCATCGTCCTGATCGAAGACACGCGCGAGCTGCAATGCGCCGCGCCGAACCTTGTCGCCATGCGGACCAAGGACGGCGTGGTGTCGCTGTCCGAGCTGGTGCGCTCGTCGCTGCGCCTGCGCCCAGACCGCATCCCCATCGGCGAGGTTCGCGGCGCCGAGGCGCTCGACCTCATCAAAGCCTGGGGCACCGGCCACCCTGGCGGCGTCGGCACGATCCACGCCGGCACTGCGCTCGGCGCGCTGCGCCGAATGGAGCAGCTCATCCAAGAGGCCGTCGTCACGGTCCCGCGCGCGCTGATCGCCGAGACGATCGATCTGATCGCCGTGCTGGTCCGCGACGCGCACGGACGCCGCCTGACCGAGTTGGCCCGCGTCGAAGGGCTCGACCCCACGACCGGCGACTACCGCCTCGCACCGCTCACCACCCCCCAACCCGGAGACCTGCCATGATCCATGCCCTTCGGCATGGCGCGCGCCGCGCCATGCTTACCGCCACCGCCAGCGTGATCGCGCTGACCTTCGCCGTTCCGGCCCATGCCGGCGGCTCGTCGATGCCATGGGAAGCCCCGCTCCAGTCGATCCTCGAAAGCATCGAAGGGCCAGTGGCGAAGATCATCGCTGTCATCATCATCATCGTGACCGGCCTGACGCTGGCGTTCGGCGACACGTCGGGCGGCTCGCGCCGGCTGATCCAGATCGTGTTCGGCCTATCGATCGCTTTCGCCGCGTCGAGCTTCTTCTTGTCGTTCTTCTCGTTCGGCGGCGGAGCGCTGATCGCATGAACGGCGCGGCCGATCATGGCGAACCGATCGCGGGCTATTTCGCGCCGGTCCACCGGGCGCTGACCGAGCAGATATTGCTCGGCGGCGCGCCACGCTCGCTCGCCATCGTCAACGGGACGCTGGCGGGCGCGATCGGCCTCGGCCTGCGCCTGTGGATCGCCGGCCTGGTTATCTGGGCCGTCGGCCACGGGCTTTCCGTGTGGGCCGCCCGCCGCGACCCGCAATTCGTGGACGTGGCCCGACGCCACCTCCGCTACCCGACATGGATGCGGCCATGATGAGCCTCAGCGAATACCGCAACAAGGCGGCGCACCTGGCCGACTTCCTGCCCTGGGCCGCGCTGGTCGGCGAAGGTGTCGTGCTGAACAAGGACGGCTCGTTCCAGCGCACCGCGAAGTTCCGCGGCCCCGATCTCGACAGCGCGACGCCCGCCGAGCTGGTCGCCACGACCGCGCGGCTGAACAATTCGCTGCGCCGGCTCGGCTCCGGGTGGGCGATCTTCGTCGAGGCCCAGCGCACGCCCGCGCTCGACTACCCGGAATCAGAGTTTCCCGATCCCGTTTCGTCGCTGGTCGAGTTCGAGCGCCGCGAACAGTTCCGCGAGGAAGGCGCGCATTTCGAGAGCCGCTACTTCCTGACGCTCTTGTGGATGCCGCCCGCCGAGGAAGCGGCGCGCGCCGAAGGCTGGCTCTACGAGGGCCGCTCCACATCCGGCGTCGATCCGTGGGAACTGCTCAAGGGCTTCACCGACCGCAGCGACCGGGTGCTCAACCTGGTCGAAGGCTTCGTGCCCGAGATCCGCTGGCTCGATGACGCCGAGATGCTCACCTATCTGCACAGCACGGTTTCGACGCGCCGCCAGAGCGTCCGCGTGCCGGAAACGCCGATGCACCTCGACGTGCTCTTGGCCGACGAGCCGCTGACCGGCGGGCTCGAACCGAAGCTTGGCGACCAACATCTTCGCACGCTCACCATCGTCGGCTTCCCGAGCGTGACCTTCCCCGGCCTGCTCGACGAGCTGAATCGGCTCGCCTTCGAGTATCGCTGGGCGACCCGCGCGATCATGCTCGATAAGACCGACGCGACCAAGCTTCTGAGCCGCATCCGTCGCCAGTGGTTCGCCAAGCGCAAGAGCGTCATGGCAATCCTGAAAGAGGTGATGACCAACGAGGCGTCTGTCCTGATGGACAGCGACGCATCGAACAAGGCCGCCGACGCCGACATCGCCCTGCAGGAGCTGGGCGCCGACTATGCCGGCATGGCCTATGTCACCGCGACGGTGACGGTGTGGGACCGCGATCCAGCCATTGCGGCGGAAAAGCTGCGGCTGGTCGAGAAGGTCATCCAAGGCCGCGACTTTACCGTCATCCCCGAGGGCATGAACGCGATCGAGGCATGGCTGGGGAGCCTCCCCGGTCACACCTACGCCAATGTCCGCCAGCCCCCGATTTCCACTATCAATCTCGCCCACCTGATCCCCCTGTCAGCAGTATGGGCGGGGCCGGAACGGGACGAGCATTTCGGTGCTCCCCCCTTGCTCTACGGCAAGACCGAAGGCTCGACCCCGTTCCGGTTTTCCCTTCACGTCGGCGATGTCGGCCACACGCTGATCGTCGGGCCGACCGGCGCCGGCAAGTCGGTACTGCTTGCCCTCATGGCGATGCAGTTCCGTCGCTACGAGAACGGCCAGGTCTTCGCCTTCGACTTCGGCGGAAGCATCCACGCCGCCGCGATCGGCATGGGCGGCGACTGGCAGGACTTGGGCGGGATGCTTGCCGACGAGGCCGGCGACGGCGTGCAGCTCCAGCCGCTGGCACGGATCGACGATCCGGCCGAGCGCGCCTGGGCGGCCGAATGGCTGGCGGCGATCCTCGCGTCCGAGGGCGTCGCGGTCGATCCGCAGGCCAAGGAGCATCTGTGGTCGGCACTCGGCTCGCTTGCCAGCGCGCCCGTCACGGAACGCACGCTGACCGGGCTCGCCGTGCTGCTCCAGAGCCAGCAGCTCAAGCAGGCGCTCGCATCCTATTGCCTAGGCGGGCCGTGGGGCCGGCTGCTCGACGCCGAGGCCGAGCGTCTTGGCGTGGCGTCGGTTCAGGCCTTCGAGACCGAGGGCTTGGTCGGCGCCGGATCGGCAGCAGCCGTCCTGTCTTACCTGTTCCACCGGATCGAAGACCGGCTGGACGGCTCGCCGACGCTCATCATCATCGACGAGGGCTGGCTGGTCCTAGACAGCCCGGACTTCGCTGCGCAGCTCCGCGAATGGCTCAAGACGCTGCGCAAGAAGAACGCCAGCGTCGTGTTCGCCACGCAGAGCCTCGCCGACATCGAGACGTCGAGCATCGCGCCGGCCATCATCGAAAGCTGCCCGACGCGCATCTTCCTGCCGAACGAGCGCGGGGCCGAGCCGCAGATCGCCGCCATCTACGAGCGGTTCGGCCTCAACGCCCGCCAAATCGAAATCCTGAGCCGGGCGACGCCCAAGCGCGACTATTACTGCCAGTCGAGGCGCGGCAACCGGCTGTTCGAGCTGGGACTGGGCGAGGTCGCGCTGGCCTTCGCCGCCGCTTCTTCCAAGACCGATCAGCTCCGCATCGCCGAGTTGGTCGATGCCCACGGCCGCGAGCACTTCGCCGCCGAGTGGCTGCGCCATCGCGGTCTGGCTTGGGCGGTCGATCTTCTTCCCGAACCTCAATCCGATCCGCTGGCCGGTCGCCGGGAAGATGCCGGCCAGCTCCCCCTTGCCTTGAAGGACATGACCCCATGAAACCCAATATGCTGCACCGTGCCATGCTGGCCGGCGCCATCGCCACGTCGAGCATGATCGGCATCACCGCCGCCACGCCGGCTCACGCTCAGTTCGGCGGGATCGTCTATGACCCGACCAACTATGCGCAGAACGTGCTGACGGCCGCTCGGTCGCTCCAGCAGATCAACAACCAGATCCAGCAAATCCAGCAGCAGGCGACCAGCCTCATCAACGAGGCGCGCAATCTGGCGTCGCTGCCGTTCAACTCGCTCCAGCAGTTGCAGCAGCAGGTGCAGCGCACCCAGCAGCTTCTCGGCGAGGCGCAGCGCATCGCCTACGACGTGCAGAACGTCCAGCAGGTCTTCAACGGCCGCTACAAGGGCGCGGCGCTCACCGGCACCCACGCGCAGATGGTCGCCAACGCCAACGCGCGGTTGGAGGATAGCGTCGGCGCGTTCGAGGACGCGCTTCGCGTTCAGGCCGGCGTCGTCGGCAATATCGACGGCGCGCGCACGACGATGGACGGCCTGGTCACATCAAGCCAGTCGGCGACAGGCGCGCTTCAGGCCGCGCAGGCGGGCAACCAGCTTCTCGCGCTGCAATCGCAGCAGCTCGCGGACCTGACGGCGCTGCTCGCCGCGCAGGGCCGGGCGCAGGCGCTGGACTCGGCGCGCAACGCGGCCGTCGAAGCCGAAAGCCGCGAACGGCTCCGCCGCTTCCTGACGCGGTCCACCGGCTATCAGCCGGGCAACGCCCGCATGTTCCACGACTGATCGTCATGGACAGAAAGCTCATCGCGCGCATCGGCGCCGTCATCTTCATCGCCATCGCCATCACGATGACGGCGATCGAGATGAGCCGAGTGCCCGAACCCCCGCGCGAGGGGCCGGCGGCCGTCGCCGAGAAATCGGCGACGGACCCGCTGTTGATCGAGCTGCGCCGCTGCCAGTCGATCGGCGCGGCCGGGGCGAGCGACCCTGATTGCCTGCACGCCTGGGCCGAGAACCGTCGTCGGTTCCTCGCGCCCGGCGCGCGTCCCGCCGCCCGCATCGCCGATGGCGCTACCCCGCAGGAGAATTGATATGGGCGGCACCGGCGTCGTCGATCGCTTTCTGGATGTCTTCACCCGCTATATCGACAGCGGGTTCGGCCTGCTCGGCGGCGAGGTGGCGTTCATCGCCACCACCCTGATCGTCGTCGACGTGACCTTGGCCGCGCTGTTCTGGACGTGGGGCGAAGGCGACGACATCATCGCGCGCCTTGTCAAGAAGACGCTGTTTGTCGGTGTCTTCGCCTACATCATCGGCAACTGGAACAGCCTGGCACGCATCGTCTTCGAGAGCTTCGCAGGGCTCGGCCTCAAAGCGTCGGGCACCGGCTTTACGGCGGCCGAACTGCTCCAGCCAGGCCGCGTCGCCCAAGTCGGCCTGGAGGCGGGTCAGCCGATCCTAGAATCCATTTCAGACTTGATGGGCTGGGTCGCGTTCTTCGAGAACTTCATCCAGATCGCGGTGCTGCTGATCGCTTGGCTGCTGGTTATCCTCGCCTTCTTCATTCTGGCGATCCAGCTCTTCGTGACGCTAATCGAGTTCAAGCTGGCGACGCTCTGCGGCTTCGTCCTCATCCCGTTCGGCCTGTTCGGCAAAACCGCCTTCATGGCCGAGCGCGTATTGGGGTTGGTGATCTCGTCGGGCATCAAGGTGCTCGTGCTCGCCGTTATCGTCGGCATCGGCTCGACCTTGTTCGACGAGTTCCGCGCCGGGTTCGGCGGCGCGCAGCCGAGCATCGAGGACGCGCTGGCCGTCGCGCTCGCCTCGCTGTGCCTTCTCGGCCTTGGCATCTTCGGCCCGTCGATCGCCAATGGCATCGTCTCGGGCGGCCCAGCGCTCGGCGCAGGGGCGGCAGCGGGAACCGTGCTCGCAGCCGGCGGTGCGCTGGCCGGCGGCGCTGCCGCCGCCCGGCTTGGTGTCGGCGCGGCGGCGGGCGCGGTCGGCGGCGCCGCGCGAGGCGCCGCCTTCACTTCGGGCGCTGCCAACAGCGCCTATGCGCTCGGCTCCGCCGGCAAGACCGGCGGGGCTGCGGTCGCCGGCGGTGCTGCCGGTGTGGGCCAGGCGGCGGCCGGTGCGGTCATGTCGCCGCTCCGCAAGGCGGCCGCTTCGCTCAAGGACAGCTATCGCTCGGGCGGCCGCGCCGCCGTCACCGCCACCGGCGGGACGATTTCGGGCGGCAGCTCCGCGCCGTCGCCAGACGCACCGGCCGGCGCGCCCGCCTGGGCGACCGCGATGAAGAACCGGCAGACCATGACCCACGGCGCGACCATCGCCGCCCACACGCTGCGCTCCGGCGATGGCGGCGGCAGTGGCGCGTCCGTCGACACCAGCCAGAAGGATTGATCCATGTTCAAGCGACCGAGCATCCGCTACGGCCAGACGCCCGAGCCGGCCACACCCTATCAGCGCGCGGCGCAGGCGTGGGACGACCGCATCGGCTCGGCGCGCGTGCAGGCGAAGAACTGGCGGCTCGCCTTCTTCGGCACGCTGGCGCTCTCGGGCGGTCTGGCCGGCGGACTCGTCTGGCAATCGACGCGCGGCCATATCGTCCCCTGGGTCGTTCAAGTCGATCGGTTGGGCGAGGCCCAAGCGGTTGCGCCGGCCGAAGCCGGCTACCGCCCGACCGATCCGCAGATCGCGTTCCACCTCGCCCGCTTCATCGAGCAGGTCCGCGCGATCCCCGCCGATCCGGTCATCGTCCGTCAGAACTGGCTCAGGGCATACGACTTCACGACGGATCGCGGTGCGCTCGCGCTCAACGAATATGCGCGGGCCAACGACCCGTTCGCCAATGTCGGAAGGGTGCAGGTCGCGGTGGAGGTGTCGAGCGTCATCCGCGCCTCGCCCGACAGCTTCCGCATCGCCTGGATCGAGCGCCGCTATCAAGACGGCAGCCTTGCCGCCACCGAACGCTGGTCCGCGATCCTCACGATCGTCGTCCAGCCGCCGCGCACCCCCGACGCCCTGCGCAAGAATCCGCTCGGCGTCTTCGTCAACGCCCTCAACTGGTCGAAGGAGCTGTCGCAATGACCGGCATACCCATCCGCCGCGCGGCCACTGCCGCGCTGTTCGTCTCCGCATCCGCGCTCGCAAGCTGCGCCACCACGTCGGCCAGGCCGCCCATGATCGCTTGGGACGATCCGCCCCCGGCGATCGTGGCGACGCCCGCGGCCGAGCCGCCCCGCGCGGTCGAGATCGTCACAATTCCCGAGCCGTTGCCGCTGCCCGGCCAGTTGAAGCCGGTGGCGGAGGGTCCGCGGCAGGCGGAGCCCGCCGATCCGCGCCGCCGGGTCGGCGACGCCAACGACGCCGCGCGCATCCAGCCGGTGCGCGACGGCTTCCTCAACGCCATCCAGCAATATCCGTGGACCGAAGGCGCACTCTATCAAGTCTATACTGCGCCCGGCCAGATCACGGACATTACCTTGCAGGAAGGTGAGCAACTCGTGGGGCCGGGGCCGGTTGCGGCCGGCGACACGGTGCGGTGGATCATCGGCGACACGGTGAGCGGCAGCGGCGCGACCGCGCGCGTACATATCTTGGTGAAACCCACGCGGCCGGACCTTGCCACCAACCTCGTCATCAACACCGACCGGCGCACCTATCATCTGGAGCTGCGCGCCACGCCCGCTACCTACATGGCGTCCGTGTCCTGGACCTATCCGCAGGACCAGCTCATCGCCTTGCAAGGCCGTAACGCCGCTGCCGCCGCTGCCATGCCGGCCGCGACCGGCGTGGACGTGATGGCGCTCAATTTCCGCTACCGGATCGAAGGCGACCGCGTGCCGTGGACGCCAGCCCGCGCCTTCGACGACGGGCGGCAAGTGTTCATCGAGTTTCCGGCCGGAATCTCGCAGGGCGAGATGCCGCCACTGTTCGTGACCGGCGCGCGTGGTGACGCCGAGTTGGTCAATTATCGCGTGCAGGGCCGCTACATGATGGTCGATCGCCTGTTCGCCGCTGCCGAGCTGCGTCTGGGCGATCGGCGCACCGAGCAGCGCGTCCGCATCGTGCGCGATGACGGACGGAGGGCGCGGCCGTGACCGACAGCCACGATCCGACCGTCGAGGATCGGCCCGCCCCGCAGTCGGCCCGCTCCGATCCGACCGCGTTCCAGCTTCGCGGCGATCCACCCCGCGTCATGCGGCTGTCGCGCAAGGCGCTCGCCGTCGTCGGCGTCGCCGCCGGGCTCGGCATAGGTAGTTCGCTGATCTATGCGCTGCGGCCGCCGGGCGATCGAGCTGCGCAGGAACTCTACAACACCGACAACCGCGCCACGGCAGAGACCATCACGTCGGGACCGCGCGACTACGCACAGGCACCCCGGCTCGGCCCGCCGCTTCCCGGCGACCTCGGCCGCCCGATCGTGTCGGCGCAGCAGCGCGGCGAGGAAGTGCCCGTGCCGCCGATCGGCGCGCAGCCCGGCCCGCCCGATCCCCGCGCACAGGCGGCGGAAACCGCTCGGCAGCGCGCGGTGCAGGAACGCGATGCGGCTCGCACCAGCTCGGTCTTCCTTGGCAGCGGCGGCGCGCGGGCGAGTGGGGAGCCGGTCTCGACGCCGGGCTTGCCGGGGCCTTCCGCGCAGGAACTAGCGCAGCAGGCGGCGCAAGGCGACCAGGCTGGCAAGCGCGCCTTCATGGGACAGGCGGCCAACCAGCGCACGGTCAGCGTCGAGCGCCTGACCGCGCCTGCCTCGCCCAACATCGTGCAGGCCGGCAGCATCATCCCGGCTGCGCTCATCACGGGCGTCCGCTCGGACCTACCCGGCCAGATCACGGCCCAAGTGACGGCCAACGTCTATGACAGCCCCACGGGGCGCATCCTCCTCATTCCGCAAGGCGCGCGGCTCATCGGCGAGTATGACAGCGAGATCGCCGCCGGGCAGACGCGCGTGCTGCTCGCATGGGATCGGCTCATCATGCCGGACGGCCGCTCGATCGTTCTCGAGCGCCAGCCCGGCGCCGACGGCGTGGGGTTCGCGGGCCTACAGGACCGCGTGAACCAGCATTGGGGCAATCTGCTCAAGGCCGCCGCCGTTTCGACACTGTTGGACGTCGGCGCAGAGCTGGGCGCAGACAGCGAAGACGACCTGACCCGCGCGCTGCGCCGGGGATCGCAGGACACCGTCAATCAGACTGGCCAGCAGATCGTGCGGCGGCAGCTCAACGTGCAGCCCACGCTCACCATCCGGCCGGGGCATCCGCTTCGCGTGGTGATCACGCGCGACTTGGTGCTTGAACCTATCGGAGCGACACGATGACGAAACTGAAGCTGGGAGCCTTGGCCGATGACCGGCCGGTCAAACTGACGGTTGAGCTACCCGCCACCGTCCACCGCGATCTCGTGGCTTATGCCGCCGCACTCGCGAGCGAGACCGGCGCGGAGGCCGTGACGCCCGAGAAGCTGATCGCGCCGATGGTCAGCCGGTTCATGGCGAGCGATCGGGGGTTTGTGCGCGGTCGGCGCGGCGCGAAGGACTAACCGCGCTAGTGCTCAGTTGCCGAGGAAACGCTTGCGACGCTCGGCGGCATCGACCTTGATGAGCGCCTCTTCGGCGTTCGTGCATTCACCCCCGCGCACCGAACCGTCACGACAGCCGGCGACGACCTGACGGGCTTCGGCGACGTTCGCCACGAAATACTGCGTGCTTCTCGCTTGAGCCGACGCAGGTGCCGCGCCGACCACGACCGTCTTGTTGGCCGGTGGCATTATCACCGGGCGAAGGATGAATCCGCCGGTGAAGCCAACGACCAAAGTCACCAGCACGATAATACGTGTCTTGCCCTGCAACATGGCGGATTGCTCCCAGAATTACCCAATTATCCTATTGCAATCTATGCGAAAAATCAAAGGATAGCGCGTAGCGCATCTTGATAAAGCCGAGGAATCTACGAAGCGCCGGGTTGCGATTTTCGTCTCGCCAATAGCCCGCATATCCCGCCAGCGCCGGGCCTTGCTCGCCGTGGATCGGGCGATAGACGAGATCCGGGTAGCGCGCGCCGGTCGAGCCCTCGCAAACGATGCTGACCGCCGACCCACCGCCGAGAATGCTCAGGATCGTCTCGCGGCTGCACTGGTGCATCTGAATGTCCGGGGTGACGCCCGACACGGCCAGACGCCCCAGCAGCATGTCGCGCATTTCCGCGCCCGGATCGGCCGCCGGAAGGTAGAAGCGCTCCCCGCGCAAATCGGTCCAGTGAACGACGTCCCGTTCGGTCAACGGGTGCGTCGCCGGCAGCGCCGCCAGCATCCGCTCGCTCCACAGCGGCTCGCACCGGAAACCGTCATGACTGGTCGCGCCCATCAAAATCGCGATGTCGATCTCGCCGGTGTCCAGCCCGGCAAGAAGAACACTGCGGTCGGCCTCGACGCATTGCACCTCGACATCGGGATTGGCGTCTCGCCAACTCATCATGGTCGCGCGCAGGTTGCCTGCCGAGACCGAGCTATTATGCCCGAGCATAAGCCCACCCGCCCGGCCTTGTCCGGCAGCGCGCATCATCGCCACCAGCTTGTCGGCAGTCGCCACCATCGGCTTCGCGCCGCGAATGAACGCAGTGCCGGCAAGCGTCATCCTGACTCCGGCCCGCGAGCGCTCAAAGATCGGCATTCCAATCGAGCGTTCTAGCTTTGAGATAGCGCGGCTCAGCGTCGACTGCTCGACATCGAGAGCGCGGGCTGCGCGATAAAAGCTGCCGTGATCGGCTGCGGCGATTGCGTAACGGAGCTGCCGAATATCAAAGGCCATGGTATGGGGTTGCGACTGGAGTTCGCATACTGCCTACTCAGACAATCTTATCGTGGAAGGCAGGCCAGGATGGCTAAAAACCGCGTCTGCAAAGGCAGGTTTACCGAAGCGAGGCTTTTTGCCTGAAACCCCAATCGGCTCGCGTGGAATACCAAGGAGGTTGGTATCGATCTTGCCGTTTGCATTGGCGTCCAGCGCTACGGAGAGTGCGTAACGGCCCTCCGGCACATTTTGGAAGCGCACCACGGTGCGGCCCTTGCTGACCGTCACCGTCATTTGGCGAAAAGGCTTACCCTTCTGACAATTCGGAAAACCGGCTTTGTCCTTCCACAAGCAAACTGTCGCCTGGCCCGGTTTATCGGTTTCGATCGACGCGACCAATTCTGGCGATGGCGAAACCGCCCCGGTGAGCATCGTGAGAAACGGTAAAGCTACGTATTTCATGATTGGATCTCCGTCGATGATGGGCGATCGCGGCCTATGATCGGCATTGTCGGCTTACGCCGGCCTCTCGGCCGATCGCGAACAAGCGCTGCATGTCTCTACGGTCGAACATGTCGGCCGACGGCGGATCCGAATCTGGCGGGATAGCCTCAATGCAGAGCCGCAATTTTGTTTGACGCGCAAAGGCTTGATAACTGCTGACCGCCCGTCGATCCCCGGCACCAATCACGGTCTCAAGCGCTCGCGCGATCACGTTGAACGCACTTGCTTCCACGCGCTCGTACCGCGGCGAAAGCACTCCATTGTAAAGCAGCGTCATCTCTGGGTTTACTGTTGTGGCAAGGCCCTCGGCGTTTTGCGTGGACAGAAGAGAATCTGGGATAACGAAAACACTGTTTGTCGTGCCCCCATCGACATGCATTTCATCGAATGTTTGACCACCGCTACGCACTTGGATATGGACCGGCGGAAAGACGCCGGGGATGCTTGCGGAGGCCAGCAGCACATCGCGGATCAGCTCGACGCGGCCCGGCGCTCCGCTCGCGGCGATCTCGCCGAGATCCCATATAGTGCCGCGCTGCGCGTCGAGGTTTGTCGTCATGACAAGCAAACGTCGGCCATTGCGATGTGCTTCGGCGATGTTATCGACGAGTTCATCGGTGACGTGTCGTGCGATCAGGCGCGCCAGAGGCCTGGTATCGGCGAAGCTTGGCCCGCCCAGCACTCCGCGCAGCGGCGAGCGTCTGAAGATGTCCTTGGCGTCGACATCTGTGTAGAGGAGGCGCAGAACGTCGTCCTCGGTTTCACCGATGAACGCGAAAGGCGCAATCAGCGCCCCGGTGCTCACCCCCGTCACCAACGCAAAGGCGGGTCGTGTCCCCGAGGCGGACCAGCCGTTCAGATACCCCGCTGCAAAGGCACCCTTATCCGAGCCGCTCGATATCGCCAGCATGGCGAATGAGGACTGCGCGCCGGTTTGCGCCCGCTCCGTGAGCCATTTCATGCGCCATGCCGTCCAGCTCTCCGCAGGGCCGTCCGACCAGTAGCGAATCGTCGCGTCATAACCGGGAACGACCGCTATGGCTTGCATCTCGACGGTCGCCGGTGCGCGAGGTATGGTCGCGCATCCGCCGAGTGCAAGCGCACCAGCGATAGCCAGTGCGCCCAGCGACTGCGGCCTTCTCACGCCTCGCCCTCGTGGAAGGCGCAAAGCTCAGGCACGATCTCACGTCGAAATTTCGACCCGCTGAACAGGCCGTAATGACCTGCGTCCTTAAGAAGATAATGGCGCTTGCACTTCGGGGGCAGCTCGCTGGCGAGCTCAAGGATCGCCGAAGTCTGACCCAACCCCGTGATGTCATCGCGTTCGGCCTCAATGGCCAGGATGGGTGTGCGTGTGATTGTCGTGAGGGAGACAGGCGTGCCGCGAAAGCGAAAGTCACCCTCGGCAAGCGCGTTGCGCTTGAAGACTCGCTCAACCGTTTGAAGATAGAACTCGGCGGTCAGGTCCATGGTGCTGAGAAACTCACCGTAGAAGCTGTCGACCTTCTCGGCCGCATCAAAGTCGCCGTCAGCAAAATGGGCGATTGCATCGCGCGCGGACTTCTCGTGCCTCTGCGGATTCATGGCGACGAACGCTGTCAGTTGAAGGTAGCCGGGATAGACGGCGCGGTTGGCACCTGGAAAGCGGGCCGGAACCGTGGTGATAAGCGTATCGGTGAACCAGTCGCTATCATGTTCGGAAGCGAGACGATTGACCTCCGTGGGAGAGCGGGACGTATCGATCGGGGAACCGAGGACTGTCAGGCTGGCCGGCAAGACTACGTCGCTCGTGGTCGATGATTCTAGGATTGCTGTAGCGGCGACGGCGGGTACGCCTGCCTGGCAGACAGCAACGATGTGCGTGGTCGGTCCAAGCTTTTGAATATGCCCGATCAGTAGATCGATGTAGTCGTCCAAGTCGAATCCGCCATCGTGGATGGGAACATCGCGGGCATTGGACCAGTCGGTCACCACGACCGAATAGCTTGGCAGCAGGTCGCGGACGGTCTCGCGTAACAGGGTCGCATAATGACCCGCCATTGGCGCGACGAGCAGAATTGTCGGAGCATCGGACCGGCCGATAAGGTCGAAGCGGAGCAGGCGGCAGAATGGGCGTTCTTCGACTACCTCCTCGCGCACGGCGTGGGCAGTGCCATCAACATCGACCTCGACGATTCCGAACGCCGGCTTTTCTCTTGGCTCCGTCAGCCGACGTAAGACGGAGAGGCTAGCCGAAGTCGCGCGCCGGATCGTAAGTGCGGGGGGATCGAAGCCAAGCGCCTTTGGCAGCGCGAGCCAAGGCGGGAGTGTATTGCGATCGTCGAGCCCACGAGCGAACGCCCCGAGCACTGCCGATGGCGCGCGCCAAGCTTGCTGCCAAGTATCGATCCAATCATACATGTTCATAGGGTTAGGATAGGCCATCGTCGTGCTCCTCCGGCATGGATCCCTGCGCTTCGAGAACCGCGCGCGCGCCATCGGCCAAAACGGCCTCCTCATCGGTCTTGAGGCGCAGCGTTTCAAAAGGCGGAAAGAAGTTCAGTCGCGAAGCCACGGCGTCGCCGACTAGGATGTCATTGCTCCCTATGCCCCCGGTCAGAACGAGCGCCTGTATCCCGCCCATTGCAACGCTCATAGCCGCAGCGGCCTCAGCAACCCGCGCAGCGAATACGTCGATCGCGAGGTCTGCCTCTGGAGTGCCAGCCGCGCGCATTGCGCGCAGGTCTCCACTCGTATTCGAAAGTGCGGCGAGTCCAGATTTGCCGTAGAGCATCGCCTCGATCGTCTCGACGTCAGATCGTCGAACAAGGTCGAGCACGACGCCGGGGTCTAGGCTGCCGCTCCGCGTCGTCATCGGCACCCCGTCGAGCGCGGTCAGACCCATCGTCGTCGCGATGCTCTTGCCGTCGTGCAACGCACAAAGGCTGGAGCCGCCGCCAAGATGGGCGACCACGACCTTTCGTAAATCCGGCCTTGTCGCCGCGAGTTGCATGGCGATCGATTGGAAAGACAGTCCGTGGAACCCGTATCGCCTATACCCGAGCGCGCGCAGCCGCTCGGGTAAGGGCAGCACATGGTGCAAGGCCGGGATCGTCTTGTGGAACGCGGTGTCGAAACACCCGATGTTGATCGCTTCTGGCAGGACGGATCGTACGGCCTCGATCAAGTCGAGCGCCGGTCCTTGGTGCTGCGGCGCGAAGCGAGCGAAGCTCCTCAGTCGCTCCACGGCGTGGTGATCGAGCGCGCACGGGTGGACATAACTGTCGGCACCGTGGACGATCCGGTGCGCGACGGCCACGGTGTCAAACGCGGAATGCGCGGTTGACGCTCGTTCGAGCACCTTGATCGCTGCTTGGTCTATCTCGCCATCGACCTGTTCGCGGCGGTCACCGGTTTGCAGAGTCCAAACGTCGTTAGCGCGTACCGCTTCGGCAGCAAACAAAACGCGATCTTCACGCTCGGCCGTTCGCAAGGTTGCCTTCAAACTGGTCGAACCCGCGTTGAGCGTCAGGATCGCCGCTCTCACTCGCGTCGCCCCGGATCGCCCGCGAGTACCGCCAAAGCGCATGACAGCAGGCGTGCGCGTTCGCCATCGGCGCGGCTTGTCAGCGCGATCGGAACCCGTGCACCGAGCACGATCCCGCACGACTCCGCGTCACCGAGAAAGGTCAGCTGCTTGGCGAGGATATTGCCGGCCTCAAGGTTCGGCACCATCAAGATGTCAGGGTCGCCGGCGACGGCCGATACAATCTCCTTCTGCTTTGCTGCTTCGGCCGAGATCGCGTTGTCGAACGCCAGTGGACCATCGACAATGCACGACCCGAGCTGGCCTCGGTCCGCCATCTTGGCGAGCGCCGCCGCTTCGACGGTTGCCGGCATATCAGGCGAAACCGTCTCGACCGCCGCCAGCGCCGCGACCTTGGCAGGTCGGTCTTCGCAGACGAGTTTGGCAAAGAGATCGACGGCGTTTCTGACGATGTCGGCTTTGTGATCCAGCGTAGGGGCGATGTTGACCGCGCCGTCGGTGACCAGGAAGAGCTTGTGATAAGCGGGGTCATCGAACACAAAGACGTGGCTTAATCGCCGGTCGCTTCTCACCTTTGGGTTGGCGAGCACCGCCCGCAGCAGTTCATCTGTATGGAGCGAGCCCTTCATGAGCGCTTGAACCTTGCCGTCGGCGACCATTGCGCACGCTTGCTCGGCCGCCTCGTGGCTGTGCTCGACATCGACGCACATCCAGCCGTTGAGATCGACGCCGGCCTCGTCCGCCGCTGTATCGATCCGCTTCGTCGGCCCGACGAGCACGGGTTCGATTAGTCCGGCCCTGAACGCCTCGTCCGCCGCACTGATGGCGAGCGCGGAAGTCGGATGCACGATCGCCATGCCGATCGCACCGCGCTCGGTCGCGCGGGCAAGCAGCGCATCCATTCGCTTATCGCTGGACACGAGTAGCGGCCCCAGCATCGGCTTGGGCAACCGTAGCGACCTGCCATCCGCCGCCGAGCGCCTTGTCGAGGCTGACAGCGTCAATGATGACGACAGCCTCCGCCTGAGCGAGGCGATCGTCGAGGGCGGACACTTGGCGTTGAACGTCAAGCACGTCGGTGAGGCTCGCTTCGCCCGCCCGGTAGCGCAGGCGGGCGAGTTCGAGGGTTCGCGTCAAGCGGGTTCGCGCCGACAGAAGACGCTCGGCACGCTCGCGATCCTGTCGATAGCGCAGCAACGCCGTTTCGACATCCGACAGCGCGCGAACGACGGTCTGGTTGTAGCTTGCGAGGTTCTCGTCAACGAGCGCCTGCTGGCGACGGACAACTGCGCGGCGACGCCCTCCGTCAAAGATCGGTAGCGAGAAGCCGGGGACGAGCGAGCCATAGCGGCTGGCGCTATCGAACAGGTCGCCGATGCTCAGTGCTTCCAGCCCGAGTGTGCTGGTCAGTGAAAAGCGCGGATAGAGATCGGCGACCGCGACCCCGGTGTCGGCGGTGGCGGCGGCCAGTTCGCGCTCGGCACGTCGGATGTCGGGACGCCTACGCAGCAGGTCCGACGGCAGGCCGACGGGGACGTCGGGCGCCCGCAGCGCCGAGGTCGGCGACGCGGCGATCAGCGCCTCGGCGCCGCCGGGTTGCGCACCCAGCAGCACGTCGAGGCGATAAAGTGCGGCCTTCGCATCGGCGACGAGCGGCGGCAGCGCGGCGGCGCTCTCCTCGGCAAGGCTTTCGACGCGCTGGACCTCGGACTGCGCTTCTTCGCCGGCCCGCGCCAGACGGTCGGTGAGGTCGGCGGTCTGGCGTGCAGCGGCGAGGGTTTCATTGGCGATGACGATGCGGCGCTGCGCCGCTCGATAATCGGCATAGGCCCGCGCCACATCGCCGGCGACTCGGACCAGCGTGTCGTTGAGCGCCTCGGCCACCGATCCCAACCGCGCCTCTGCGGCCTCGACCTGGCGGCGATTGCGTCCGAACAGGTCGAGTTCCCAGCTCGCGTCGAAGCCGGCGCGATAGACGGTGTAGTCGAGGTCGGGCTCTACCAGACCGGTCGGAATGTTGGCGAGCTGTTCGCCGTTCTCGCTTAATCGACGAACTGTCGTCGATCCCTGGCCATTGAGCTGCGGCAGCTGGCCGCCACGTGCTTCGTCGGCGCGCGCGCGGGCCTGCGCGATCCGCGCCTCGGCGATGGCGACGTCACCGTTGGCCGAGATCGCGCGATCGACGAGGGCTACGAGGGCGGGGTCACCATAGCGTTCCCACCAGCGATCGACGGGCTGGGCGATAGTGGCCGACGACGCTTCGCGGAAGGCGGGCGGCACAGCCCCGACGGGCGCACGATAGTCGGGGCCGACCGTGCAGCCTGCGAGCACGCCGGGCAGCAAGCCTGCGAGTACGAGCTTCCTCACGCGGTTCCTCTCCGAAAGATGACATAGGCGGTGGTGAGCGTCAGGACCGCGATCAGCGCGATCGGCCAGAGGCTGGGGAACAGCGCGACGAAGCCGCTTCCTTTCAGGAACACCCCCTTCACGACGACGATGAAGTGGCGGAGCGGGTCGATCCAGCTCACCCATTGCAGCCACACCGGCATATTGGCGACGGGCGCGATGAAGCCCGACAACAGGATCGCGGGCATCATGAAGGTGAAGACGCCGAGGAACGCCTGCTGCTGGGTGGCCGAGATCGCCGAGATGAACAATCCGAACCCGCACAACGCGATCGCGTAGAGCAACATCCCGACGTAGAGCACGAAGAGCGATCCGGTGAACGGCACGCCGAACAGATTGATGGCGATAATGGTGATCGCGGTCGCCTGGACGCAGGCGATGATGACCGCCGGGATCATCTTGCCGAGCATGATGAGCGCGGGCGAGAGCGGCGAGACCAGCACCTGGTCGAGCGTTCCCTGTTCGCGTTCGCGCGCGACCGACAGCGCCGTCGTGATGAGCGCACCGATGGTCGTCATGATCGCGACCATGCTGGTCACGATCACCCAGCGCCCTTCTAGGTTGGGATTATACCAGTTGCGCACGACGACCTGCGCGCCGCCGCTGGCGAGCGGGCCGCGGGCGGAGGCATCGGCCGCGATCTCGGCGCCATAACCACGGATGATCTGATCGACATAGCCCTGCGCGAGCTGCGCGCTGTTCGAACGCCGCCCGTCGCCGATGACCTGGACCGACGCGGTTTCACCGCGCGCGATGTCGCGCGAGAAGCTCGGCTGGAAGCGCAGCGCGAGCAACACCTGCTGCCGGTCGATGAGATCGCGCAACTCGCCCTCGCTTTCGACCTGACGCACCTGCCCGAAAGCGTCCGCCGCGCCGAGGCGCTGGACGATCTCGGTTGCCGCCGCACCGCTGTCCTGATTGAGGACCGCTACCGACGCATTGCGCACGTCGAGCGTCGCGGCGAAAGGGAACAGCAACGTCTGAAGCATCACGGGCATAATGAGCAGCCGAAGCGCGGCCGGATCGCGCAGGATCGCCTGCAGCTCCTTGATGACGAGGGTGCGCAGCCGGTTCCACATCAGTCGAGCGTCCGCTTGGTCTTGATCGCGGTCAGGGTCAGGAAGATCGCAGCGATCAGCGCCAGCGCCATCGCGTTGAGCCAATACAGCCGACCGGCGTAATCCGACTGGAACAGCGTCTGGAGGATTGTCACGAAATAGCGGCCCGGCAGGATCGAGGCGATCACCTGCACGGGCCTCGGCATGCTGCCGATCTCATAGACGAAGCCCGAGAGCATCATCACCGGCAGGAAGGCGGCGTTGAGCGCGGCCTGTGCCGCGTTGAACTGGCTGCGGATCGCGGTCGAGAGGAGCAGGCCCAGCCCAAGCGCCGTGCCGAGGAACAGCGCCGTCGCTAGGAACAGCAGCATGAGCGAGCCGCGAAACGGCACGCCGAGAACCAGCGTGGAAATGATGAGGCAGATGGCCATCGAAACCATCCCCAGGCCGAAATAGGGGATGATCTTGGTCAGCAGTAGCTCGACCCGCGTGATCGGCGTCGAGAGCAGCGCCTCCATCGTGCCGCGCTCCCACTCGCGGGCGACGACGAGCGAGGTCAGCAGCGCGCCCACCACGGTCATCACCACCGCGATCGAGCCGGGCACGAGCGAATTGCGGCTGATTGTGGCGGGGTTGAACCAATAGCGCGGATCGCTGCCGAGGCCGCCGCGCTCGACAGCCCCATCGCCCCGGTTGCGCTGCTCGCGCCAGACCGCGATCGCGCCCGACACATAGGCGCTGACGAAGGCGGCCGTGTTGGGATCGGTGCCGTCGGTGACCGCCTGGACATCGCCGGTGCGGCCGCGCGCCACGGCTTTGGAGAAGCCATCGGGAACGACCACGAAGCCGCCGACTTCCCCCCGATCGAGACGTTCGGCGGCCCCCGTGCGGTTTCCTAGATATGTGACCTCCAGATAGGGTGAGCCATCCAGCGCGGCGACCACGTCCTGCGCCGCCGCCCCCGAATCCTCCACCACCACCGCGATCCGGGTCACGCCCGTATCGAGGTTGAGGCCGTAGCCGAACAGGAACAGCATCAGCAGCGGCATCAGCCCGGCGATGAGCAGGCTCGACGGATCGCGCAGCGTCTGCACGGTTTCCTTGCGCACCAGCGCGAACAGTCGCCGGTATGATACGCCGCCGGTGGCGGATGCGGCGCTCATGCGGCCTTCCTTTGCGTATCGTCCTCGCGGTCGGCGCGCTCGACCAACTCGATGAAGGCCTCCTCCATCGACGGGTCGTCATTCTCGTCGGTGGCGGCATCGGCGCGCAGGTCGTCGGGCGGGCCGCTGGCGATCAGCTTGCCGCGATAGACGAGGCCGATCCGGTCGCAATATTCGGCCTCGTCCATAAAATGGGTCGTCACCATCACAGTCACGCCCTTTTCGACGGCGCCGTTGATGTGGGTCCAGAACTCGCGCCGGGTCAGCGGATCGACGCCCGAGGTCGGCTCGTCGAGGAACAGGACCGAGGGGTCGTGCATGATGGCGCAGGCGAGCGCGAGCCGCTGCTTGAAGCCGAGCGGCAGCGCGTCGGGCGACATCTTTAGGTATTTTTCGAGTGCGAAGGCGTCGATCATCGCGTCGATCCGTTCGCGCCGATTGCGACCTTCCAGCCCGTAGATGCCGGAAAAGAACTCCATGTTCTGGCGCACCGACAGCGTGCCGTAGAGCGAGAATTTCTGCGCCATATAGCCCAGCCGCTGGCGCGCCTCCCCCGGCGAGCGTTTGAGACTGTAGCCGAGCACCCTGGCCTCGCCTTCGGTCGCCTTGAGCAGGCCGCACAACATCTTGAACGTCGTCGATTTGCCCGCGCCATTGGGGCCGAGCAGGCCGTAGATCTCGCCGCGCTTCACCTCGAAGCTGACATCGTCGGTGGCGGCGAAGTCGCCGAATTTCTTGGTAAGGTTCTTGGCCTCGATCACAACGTCGCCGGCCTTGTCGTCGTCACGCGCGTCAGCGTCCTTCAGGAGCTTGGCGACCACCGACTCGCCGCCCGGCCCACCGCCCAATAGGTCGATCACGGCATCCTCGAGCCGGGGCTTTACCTGGTCGAGGCTCGCGTCGTTCCCGGCTTCGACCTGGCTCAAGTCGAGCGGTCTCCCCTTTTCCTTGAGCACCACGCGCACCGCACGCCCCTGAATCACGCCATCGACGACGCGGTCCGACCCCAGCGCGCGCTTGAGCACCTGTCGGCGGTTGCCCTCGATATTGCGGATGAGCCGGCTGCGCCCCTGCATCCGCTCAGCCAGTTCATCGGGCGTCCCGCAATACAGCGGCTTGCCTTTGTCGAGCAGGATGACCTCGGGGCAGCGCTCGGCCTCGTCGAGATAGGCGGTCGACCAGACGATCGTCTTGCCTTCGCCCGCCAGGTCGCCGACCATCTTCCACAGCTCGCGCCGCGAGATCGGATCGACCCCGACCGAGGGTTCGTCGAGCAACAGCACCTGCGGGTCGCCCAGCAGCGTGCAGGCCAGCCCCAGCTTCTGCTTCATGCCGCCCGAGAGCTTGCCCGCGCGGCGCTCGGTGAAGCGCTTCAAATCGGTGAAGTCGAGCATCCGCTCGAAGGTTTCGTCGCGCTTCTCGGTCTCGACCCCGCGTAACTCGGCGTAGAGGTTCAGATTTTCGAGGACGGTCAGGTCTTCATAGAGGCCGAACCGCTGCGGCATATAACCGAGCCGCTGGCGCAACTCGTCGCCTTGCGCCGTCGGATCGAGCCCGTCGACGCTCAGCGTTCCGCTGGTCGGCGCGAGCAGCCCAGCAATCATCCGAATGAGCGTCGTCTTGCCCGCACCATCGGGGCCGACCAACCCGGTGATGATCCCGGCCTTGATTGTCGCGGTCAGGCCATCGACGGCCACGACTTCATCGTCCCCCTTGCCGAAACGTCGGACAAGGTCTTTGAAGGCGATGGCGTCGGCTTTCCCGGCCATGGCCATCAGTCCTCTACCGCGCGGGCACCGCTCGCGAGCCGGACGGTGATCGGCATCCCCTGGCGGAGCCGCGAATCCGGGTCGAGGACGATGACTCGCGCACGATAGACAAGGTCGGTGCGGAGCGCCTCGGTCTCGACAGACTTGGGCGTGAACTCTGCAGTCGGCGAAACATAGCCGACCCGGCCCTTGTAAACCTTGCCGGGGGCAGCGTCGGTCGTAATATTGACGATCGTGCCCGGCGCGACCAGCCCAAGATTGGGCGCATCAACAAAGACCCGCGCCCACACCGGTCGCGCCAGCGCCTCGGTGAAGGCGGTCGCTCCCGATGAGATATTCGCACCCCGTTCGATCGCCCGCGTCAGGATCGTGCCGTCGGACGGCGCGCGCAGGACCGTATCGGCGACGCGGATGCGGATGCGGTCGGCGGTCGCATTCGCGCGATCGACATTGCTGGCGGCCTGAGCGATCTCCTGCCGCCGGGTGCCCGCGCGCTGTTCGGCGAGCGCCTGCTGCGCGCTACGCAGTCGCGCGGCGGCCTCGTTGCGCTGATTGACCGCGTCTTCGATCCGACGGTCGGCGACGGCGCCCGTGCCGCGCAAGCTTTCGAGCCGATCGACGTCGCCCTGTGCATTGGCAAGCGCGGCGCGACGTTCGGCCACGGCCGCCTCGGCCTGCGCGATGTCCTCGCGCCGATTGCCTTCCCGCAACAGGTCCAATTGCGCGCGCTGCGCGTCGGTGTTCGCTTGCGCCTCAGCGAGTTCGGTCTGAAGCGGTTCGGCGTCGAGCCTTGCAAGCACTTGGCCCGCGGTAACGGCATCGCCTTCGTCGACCAGGACCTCCGCCACCCTCCCGTCGACGCGGAAGGAGAGATCGACCTCGCGAATATCGACATTGCCGTAGAGAGTCAGCGGTTCGTCGTTGTCGCTCCACGGTCGCGTGAAGAGCAGCACCGCGCCCAACGCCGCGAGGACGACAACAGCCGCGACCAATAGAACTCGACGACTTGGGCGCTTCATGTCAATCCTTTCCGACGAACCAGCGGTTTGCCGACCGCAAAGGCGCAGCGGCGATACCGATCGTCAGCGCCAGAAGAAGAATGGCGGGCACGGGACTGCCGCCAATCAGGGTCAGATGGGTCATGGTCGCTCCCGCAGCGACGAAGGCGAGCAGCACCGCGCCTGCAATTGCGGTCCGGCGTCGCAGAAGAAGCGCGGCGCCGAGAAGTTCAAGGCCGCCCGTAACAAAGCGAAACCATTGGCCCCAACCGATCATCGCAAAAAGACCCACCATGCTCTCCGCACCTGCGAGCTTGAAAGCGCCAGCGACACTGAAAAGAAGAGCGGCCGTAACGCGCGCTATTCGCCAAACGGTGCGGTGTAATTTTGCGTTTTTAAGCAAAGCAGTCATCGGGCGTTTCGGTGGTCATCAGCGAATTGCTGAGCGAGCGACAGGAGCGCAGCTTGACCGTAGCCGTGAATTGTAGTCGCGGACGATCCGGTTCCGAACGTCACGCTGATCGCCAAGTTCGACGAACTCTTTCCCACCGCCACGCCCTCGACTCACACATGACTGACTAGCCGGTCATCTGATTGCCTTGTCGATTGAAGTATGGCAAGCCACAAAATGCGCATGAGCGAACCTCCTAAGCCAGCCACAAGGCAACGACGCCGCAAAGAGGAGCGTCCCGGCGAAATCCTGGCGGCTGCGCTCACGCTTTTTTCCGAACGCGGCTTTTCGGCGACGCGACTCGAAGACGTGGCAGATCGCGCAGGGATCGCCAAAGGCACGATCTACCTCTACTTCCAGACGAAGGAGGATCTGTTCGAGGCCGTCGTCCGCGATGCATTCGCACCATTACTGGAACGTCTGACCGGCGCTCTAGAGCTGCCTTCGGCGAACAGCGCAGTAATTCTCCGATTCATAATCGAGACGTTGTACCGTCAGATGGTCGCCACCGAGAAGCGCGAGATCCTTCGGTTGCTGATAGCCGAGGCCAAGCGATTTCCGACTCTTGTGAGCTTTTATCATCGCGAGGCGGTCAGTCGCGGTAAGGCGATCGTCGCCGAAATTCTCCGGCGCGGTATCGAAAGCGGAGAATTTCGGGACGGACCTGCGACCCGTTATCCCGAGGTAATTATCGGGCCTGCAATCTTGGCAGCGATCTGGAAACTGGTGTTTGAGCCGGTCGATCCGATGGACCTTGATGAGATGATTGAAGCCCATCTCGATCTGGTTCTGAACAGCATCCTCAAATAGTCACCCGCCTGAGTACTACTTTTTAGCTGAATGTTTGAATGTATTCGGCCATCGCTACGGAAGTACGCGTATGGTTCATAGCATTGCCATCGACGGAAGGCCTTTGGGCGCTTAATGCCGTCATGCCGCAGCGCTATGGTAGTGCCACGGCGTAGGTGTAGTGCTCATCATCATCGGGCGTGCCCCGCCATACCGCCGCAGACCGCCATTAGCCGCCTTTCCCGCTCTACAGCCGCAACGGCTACGCCATCTCAATCTATGTTTCGGCAGATTGGATAGATTCTTGGGGATTATGAGCGTTCGCCAAGCGGTGTCAAACCCCCTGCCGACCAGCCCTGCCGGCTCCGTCGCAATCGGCGCTTCGCGTGCCATACCAAGCGTTCCGCGGATGTTCTTGCGTTTGTCGGTCGCCGAGTCTATCGATTCGTGATAGACTTGAAAGGCGTCGGAGTGCCCTACGACCGAAGCGCGGCGATTAGCGAACGGCATGAAACGCTTCTCGAACTCATCGAGAGCGGTGGTCGGTCTGCTGCCGCCCTCGCAGAAGCGGTCGGCGTCTCTCAACCCACCATCAACCGCGACCTGAGCTATCTTCGGAAGAAAGGCCATGCCATCAAGGCCCGCCGCCTCCCGGTGGGTTGGGCTTATGAGCTCGATGGATCGAAGCGCTCGCGATCGACGGCTGCGGGCAAACGGGCATGACTGCCACGACCGTCCACGGCTGGCTGGAGAAGCTCGGCTACACGGCCGAGCCGGGCGTTCTGCATCTGCGCGGCGATGCCGTTCCGGACACCCACCCCTATGCTCTCGAGATCAAAACCCTCCTCAAGCCGACGGGGGCCATCCGCGCGCAGGCCGTTTTCGACGTCGAGGGTGTGCCGACGGTCGTTTTCGTCGGGGAGGACGGAACGCCGCTGTCGCAGGTCGAACTGGACAAGGCTCGCCAGCGCATCTGGAACCAGAACCTCGCGACGATCGTGATCGAGCTGAAGGGTGAGGAGGCCATCGCGCTCCCGGCCCGCAAGCTGAAGAATGCTGGCGAACGCTTGCGGCTCGAAGATGCGCGTCCGGATGGCCCGTTTTCCGCGTCGGATGTATCGACGGCCAACTTGTCGCGGCGGATCCCGAAATGGTTCGACGTCAAGGCCCGCGTCGATCGCAAGCTGCTGGCGAACCTGTCCACCGCTGTCGCACGACTAACCGATGAGGGCCTAACCGGCGTCGAGGACGCGCGCCTGCGGCGACGCCTCGCCGAGCTTCTGATGGGCCAGGTGCTCTTCATCTCCTATCTCGAACATCGTGAGATCGTCGGCGCGACCTATCGAGCGCGACGCAACGTTGACCGACTCCCTGAGTTGGTCGCCCGGCTCGACCGTTCCGGCATCGCTGCGCTGATCGACCGGCTGCGGTCGGACTTCAACGGCGACTTCCTCGGCGACGATCGGCACGATCCTTGGACGGCGCTATCCGACAGCGGCTTCGGTCTGCTCTCGCAGTTTCTCAGCCGCACCGACCTGCAGACCGGTCAGGGCGACTTCTGGAACTACGACTTCAGCTACATACCCGTCGAGCTGCTCTCCGGCCTCTACGAACAGTTCCTGACGCCCGAGGAACAGGCGGAAGACGGCGCCTATTACACGCCCCGCAATCTCGCCATGCTCGCCATCGATCAGGCGTTCCTCGCCTCTCCCGATCCGCTGACCGAGACTATCTTCGATGGCGCCTGCGGCTCGGGAATCCTGCTGACGACGGCCTATCGCCGCCTGATCGCGCTCGCGGAGGCGCAGAAGGGCGGCCAGCTCGGCTTCGCCGAGCGCGGCGAACTTCTCACCCGCAGCATCTTCGGCGGCGACATCAACTTCATGGCCTGCCGGGTCACGGCTTTCAGCCTTTACTTGTCGCTACTGGAGGGGCTCGATCCGGCCGACATTCTGGAAGCGCAGGAGCGCGATGGCACCAAGCTTCCGCCGCTCAAGGATCACAACCTCGCTCACGGCCGCGATCGCGCGGACTTCTTTGACAATGCCCATGCCTTCTTCGGGCGTCGCTTCTCGCTGATTATCTCCAATCCGCCATGGGCGGAGCCGGAAGGTGAAGCGCACACTACGGCGGACGCTTGGGCGGCGCGCGCGGGCACGCCTTTCTCACGCCGCCAAGTGGCCGGTGCCTACGCCCTGCGCGCGCTCGACTACCTGGACGAAGGGGGGCGCACCTGTCTGATCCTGCCGATCGGCCAGCTGCTCGGCGCCTCCAGCGAAGCCTTCGTCTCCTACCTACTGCGCGCCTACAAGCCTAGCCGCATCATCAACTTCGGTGACCTACAGGGACTGTTGTTTCCAACCGCCGAAAACACCTGCCATGTGTTCCTTGGCGCTCGCCGCGAGGCCGTCGTTCCGAAGGTCATCCCGTTCGGCGAAACCTTCGACTATCTGGTTCCCAAGGCCGACCTGAGCCTAGCGCTCGGCCGTCTCACCATGCAGTCGGCCGATCGGCACCTGCTACAAACCCGTTCGGTCGCCGAGGATCCGCAGCTTCTCGTCACCATGATGTGGGGCGACGCCAACGACTTGGCGATCTGGAGTCGGCTCAGCCTGCGCGGCACCTTCGCGAACCTCTGGCGCGGACCCCGCGAGTTCAGGCGCTGGACCTATCGCAAAGGCATCCATCTCGAAGACAAGAGCCGTGAAGCAGTCGATCCCGGCCCGCTTCGCGAAATGCCTCATATCCCTATCGCCGCGCTGAGCGCGGGGGTTCCGGTATTGCATCCAGACCTGCTGCGGTCTTGGCCGGCGGAGAAGACCACCGTCGTCGGCCTGAACGATGCGGTGCTCGCCGTGTTCGACGGACCCCGCGTCGTCTTCCCCGATGGCTTCTCGCGTGAGCAGCAGAACGTCCGCGCGGTTTACTACGACCAGCCGGCGAGCTTCACGCATAGCATAGGGGTGATCGCCGGTCCGGAGGCCGACGCGCCCCTGCTCAAGTTCGCCGCCGTCTATCTTCGGTCCAGCCTCGCCCGCTATTTCCTCATGATGCGCGGCTGGAAGATGCTGTGCGAGCGCAACGGCATCCACCTCACCGATGTCGATGCCTTTCCGTTCTTCGCGCCGGAAGACGCACCCGATCCAGACGCTGCCGCTACCGCGCTGGCCTCGGTCACGGGTTACGTCGACCGGCTGAGAGGCCAGGACGAGCTGCTCCAGCGCGCCGACTATCAGTCGGTTCGTGACAATCTCGACAAGGCCGTTTTCTCTTACTTCGGCCTGACCGATGAAGAGCAGACGCTGGTGACTGAGACGGTCGAGGTATTGATGCCCTCGATCAGACCGCGGAGCTTCAAGAGCCTCGATACTCCGGCGCAAAGAACCGCGGGCGAGCAGGATTTCCACATCTACGCCGATGCGCTGGCAGCAGCGCTCACCACCTGGCGCGATCGAACCGGCGGCCGAGGGCGGTTCGATGTCAACGTGGTCACCAGCGATCCGACGCGTGCAGGTCCGTCGGGTATCGTGAAGATCAGCTACGTCGAACAGGGGCGCGCGCCCTCCGCTGCCAAGGCAGCCATTAATGACGAGCTGGTCATCGAAACCCTGGCATCACTGCGCAAGTCGGGCTTGCGAACCATCCCCTCGGGCGATCACCTCACCCTCGTCCCGGACGCTCATTTGTGGATCGATGGCAGCCTGTATCTGGCCCGGCGGCTCACGCGCCGCAGCTGGACCGTCCGCCAGGCTCTGCGTGACGCCGAGCACATCGTGCGGACGGTTCAGTCACGCGCCGGCTCCGAAAAGCTGGCAGTGCCTGCGTGACGAAGGCTGCCGACTGGCTCTCCGCGTTTCCGCTGCAACCGGCGACCGAGGCGGTCGAAGCGCTGCGCCAGGGCTGGTCCGAGCTGGCCGCCCGGCCACTTCCGGACTTCAACCCCAAGACCAAGGAAGCTGCCCTCACCAAGCGCCTGAAGGTCTATGTCGAAAACCATGTCGCGCGCGAGCGGGGTCTGCTCGGCATGTGGGCGGCCGAGGATATCATCGGTGACATTGATCCGGCCACCGGCGCGATGATCGAGGAGCGACGCACAGACATCGTCTATGGCTGGAACAATGAGACCCAGGCGATGCAGCTGGTGTTCGAGTTCAAGCGGCTCGGGCGGCAGAAGAAGCATCGGGATCACTATCTCCGCGATCAGGGGCTGGGCCGTTTCGTCACAGGAATCTACAGCCGCAAGCAGGCGGTCGCGGCGATGGTCGGCGTGCTGCTCGACCCCGAGCCGGAGATCGTGCCGCACATCCGCGCCGCGCTGGGCGATGCCGCGCTCGCGACTCTCTTGCGGCTGAAGCCGACCGCCGCCGGTGAACCCTACGCGCGGCCGTCGTCACTGTTCACAGCCGCTGATTTCGACACGGAGCATGAGCGGGAGCCGGCGCTGGCCCCCAGCCATGGCAGCATCCGCGTCTCGCACTTCTTCTTCTCCTTCGGCTATCCCACCACCACCGTGAAGCCGAAGTCGTGAGGGCTGCTGCATAGCCGGCAGCCGCTGGCGACCTCTCGATGGGCGGCTATCCCCGGTCCGGGCGCTTGCGATCCCCCGCAAAGTTCGCCGCGAAATAGTCGATCACCTCCGCCGCCTGCGTTCCCTTCCTGAACGCCTTCTGCTCCTCGAAATCGACGCTGGGAATGAGGTGGATGAACTGGTTGTCGGCGTAGAGCGCCATGACCGCATCGGGGTCGAGCCCGCCGCTCCGCAGCCCCGCCATCGTGTTCGCCGCCTCTAGCGCCGCACCGATCATCACGTCGGCCAACTGCACCGCCGGGCTTTGCTTTGAATCAACCTGCGTCACCTGGCAGAGCTTCAGCGGAAATTTGAAGCTGGCGATCGCTGTCTGGCGAAGCTCGATGGTGTCCTCGTGGTCGATAAACCGCTGCAGCAGCTCGTGATAGCGCTCGAGGTTCTTCGACTGGTCGTGCTCGACCCGGTACGGACCGTCGCTCATGATTTCCATCCGGCTGATTAGCGACTGCAGCACGACAATCGCGATGTCCGTATCTACGCCCGGCGTCATAATGGCTGACAGGCACTCGGGCGCCGCATCGCGGGCCAGCGGGCCGATTGCTTCTGGAAACTTCCGCCAGTTCGTTCGTCGCGCGGCGGCTACGAGGTCACGCAAGGCATCTGCGCTCTTTTCTCTCGCCGCCCGCTGGAACGTCGCCAGCAGCGCCGCGAACTCGGCCTCGCCTAGCAGTGTAGGACCCGCGACGGAGAGCAGCGAGGCCATCGCATAGTTCTGGCCGTCTTCGTAAAAATTGTGCCCGCGCTCGTAATACCAAGGCTCCACCGCATAATCGCAGAACATCAGGATCAGCAGGAAACGCTTGTCACACACATAGGTGACGCTCTTGTAGCCAGCGAGCAGCTCTTGGAGCAGCGCAAGCAGCCCGGCATGGTTGGCCGGTCGACGCGAGAGCGATCGATACTTCAGCTCGCTCGCCTGGACGCGCGGCAAATGCTCCCTAATCAGGCGCGCCGCATCGTCATCGCCGATCGCGATCGCCGCCGCGCCCTGGAAGCGCTGATCGACGTTCAGGAGGTCAAAGCCGGTATAGCCGCTCTCATCGATGCGGAAGCATTCCATGATGCCCGCAGGCGCCTCAAGGTCACGTTTCATAGCGGCGCTCGTGCGACATCGGCAAAGCCCCGCCTTTCAGCTCCGCGCGCATGACGTGGATGTCTGGTTGGATGGAAAATGGCTTGGAGCTGTCCCACCAGCGCGCATGGACATGCAATTCCACGCCTGATCCGTCGGTGTAGATGTAGTTCCAACGCTGGCTCATGGTGCGAGGCTCTTCGCCACCAATCATTCTGGCCGCTTCCGCTGCCTCGGGCACGGCGTAGATATTCTTCGTATCAGCCGCTTGGTCGATGATCTCGACGAAGCGATGATAGAGTTCGAGCGATGCAGGTGGGGTCATCCGAGCGTTATAGCAACCGAGCTGTTTCCCCGATAGCGAACCGCCAGCCGGGGAAAACCGTAACCGCCCCAGGACCGGACGCTCGATCCCGATAATCGGATTATCTACTAAGACACTCCTGGGGGTTTAGTTTGTACGGCGCGAAGTAGCGCCAAACGACGGCAGCTCGCGTCTCCCGGCGGTTCTAGGGTAGTGCTATAGCGTAGATATAATGCCCATCATCATCGGGCGTGGCCCGCCAATTGACTATCGGCGGCGCTTCGGCGGATTAGCGGCGGCGCGGTCCTCGGCTGCCAGCTTTTGCCAGCGCTCGAACCGATCGGCAGTCAGCGTACCGTCAGCAATGGCGGCGCGGACGGCGCAGTCGGGCTCCGACCCGTGCGCGCAATTCGAAAAGCGGCATTGCTCTGCCACCAGAATGAAATCGTCGAAAATCTCGGCAATGCCCGTCGCTGCTTGCGGCAACTGGAGTTCGCGCATCCCCGGCGTGTCGAGCAGCCAGCCGCCGTGATCGAGCCGGTGCATTTCACGGACGGTGGTCGTGTGGCGTCCGGTATCGTCGCGGGAGCGGATCGCCTGGGTGGCAATATCGCTCGATCCGCGCAATGTGTTGACCAGCGTCGATTTGCCGACGCCCGATGAGCCGAGCAGCGCCACGGTTTCGCCCTTGCCGCACCATGCTGCCAGGCGCGCAACGCTCGCCGGATCGCGGCCGTTGACCGGTTCGACGCGCAAACCCGGTTCGATCGCGCTCGCGGCGGCGACGAATTGCCCCGGATCTTCGGTCAGGTCGGTCTTGGTCAAGACGACGACCGGTTTGACCCCCACTTCGCGCGCCAGAACCAGATATCGCTCCAACCGCGCAACGCTGAAATCCTGATTGCATGACGCGACGACGAACAGCGTATCGACATTCGCTGCGATCATCTGCTCGCGGTTCGGATCGCCGGGTGCGCGCCGCTTGAACAGGTTCAACCGGTCCAGAATGCGAACAGCCTCGTGCGTGCTCCGATCGATCAAGAGCCAGTCGCCGACGGTCGGGTGGGCGTCGGATGGCCCGGCACCGACGATATAGGGGGAGATAAGCTGCTGTCCGCTGGTGCCCGCGACGGAAATCTTGCCGCGGTGTACGGTCATGACCCGGACTGGAAGGCATGCTGCAACCTCGTCATCGGTCATCTGATCGGCAAAGTAAGGGCGCCAGCCCAGTGTTTCCAAAATTTCGTTTGCCGATGTCATTGGGTGCTGAAGCGTCCTTCTGTTGCAGCTTGCGCTTATGCCGACAGCGACTGCGCCTGGCCTTTTCGACGCTTTGCGCCGCCGTGGCAACCGCGTTGGGTAGCGCGCCGAGGGGTTGGTCGGACAGGCTGAACTTTTTTCCAAGGCTGCGCTGCGGGAGCTCCGTCTTGTGTCTGTCGCCGGGATGCAAACCCGGCCCTGATCACATGAGGAACCCGATGCGCAACACTCTGCTGGCCACCACCTGTCTGGCCGCCCTGCTTTCGACGACGGCCCAAGCCGAAACGACGATCACCACCGCGACCACGGCGCCGGTGCGGACGTCGACGATCAAATCGGGCGCGCCCGACGACATCAAGATCACGTCGACGGGTTCGGTGAAGCCGACGGCCGGCACCGCGGTGACGATCGACAGCAACCACAAGGTGATCAACGAAGGCACGATCGAGATCAGCAACGTCAACGGCGCGCGTGGCATCGTTGCCAATGCCGGAACGGTGGGATCGATCACCAATGCCGCGACGGGGAAAATCATTATCGACGAACCCTATGCACCGACCGACATCGACAATGACGGTGATATTGACGGTGCTTTTGCGCTGGGCAGCAACCGTATCGGGATCGCCACAGCCGGGGACTTCACGGGGAATATCGTCAACAACGGCGCGATCACGATCGAGGGGAATGATTCGGCAGGGATCCGCTTGGGCGGGCCGTTGACCGGCAATTTTACCACCGACGGTACGGTCACGGTACTTGGCGACCGGGCGCTTGGCGTCGGGTTGCAAGATGTCACGGGCAATGTTCGCCTGGCTGGCACGATCACCGCCACCGGCCTCGACGCGACGGCTGCGCGGCTGGCGGGCAACATCACCGGCGCACTGGTCGTGCAGGGCAATCTCACGGCCACCGGCTATCGCTTCACAACGCCGCCCGCCGATCCGTCCAAGCTGGATGCCGACGATCTGCTGATCGGTGGCCCGGCGCTGTCGATTGAAGGCAATGTGACGGGGGGCATCGTCCTCGCCGTCCCGCCCAAGGACAACAGCACCACCGACAATGACGAGGACAAGGACGGCATCCCTGATGACAAGGAGGGTAGCGCCGCCGTGCGATCGTTCGGATCGGCCGCGGCGGTACGGATCGGATCGGCTACGCAAAGCGTCACGATTGGCCCGGTCGCCGGTACGGGAACCGGGCTTGGCTTGATCATTGATGGGTCGGTGAGCGGCAACGGACTTTATGCCGGCAAGGACGGCAACGGCATGCAGATCGGTGGCTTGGGCGGCGCCGTGACCATCGCAGGCGGCATCGGCATCGGGGCGAGCGGCAGCGTCGCTGCGCTATCGAGAGATGTTGCGGCGACGGCGATCCGGATCGGCAGCGGGGCGACGACCCCCGAATTGCGCAACGCGGGCAAGGTTGAAGCGACGACCGCAGGCAATGTCGCGGGTTCGATCGCGACTGCGGTGCTGGTCGAGGCAGGCAGCGACGTGGCGCTGATCCGCAACAGCGGTACGATCGCGGCGAAAACCGGCGGCGACAATGGGACCGCGCGCGCGATTGTCGATCTTTCCGGCAATGTCGATGTCGTCGAGAATAGCGGTGCCATCAGCGCCACAGGGGCGCTGGCCAGCTCCGACCGCAACGTCGCGATCGACCTGTCAGCCCATGCGACTGGCGCAACGGTGAAACAGACCGCCGTGGCATCGGGCATCACCGCCCCCAGCATCGTTGGCGACTTGCGGTTCGGTGGCGGCAATGACGTATTCGACATTGCCGACGGCTCGGTGAAAGGAAACAGCTTCTTTGGCGGCGGCAACAACCGTCTCGCGCTGTCGGGCGACGCCACTTATGCGGGCAACGCGCGCTTTGGGGCGGGCAATGACAGCATGACGCTGGCTGGAACATCCAAATTCACCGGCGCAGCCGATTTTGGTGGCGGCACGGACACGCTTAGCATCGGCGGCACGTCCATCTTCTCCGGCTCTTTGGCTAATGCGCAGGGACTCGCCGTGTCGGTCAGCGGCGGTACCTTTGACGTATCCGGCGCGGCGCAAATTGCGTCGCTGGCGGTGACCGACAAAGGGACGCTGGGCGTTCTGCTCGACACCGGCAGCACCGGTACGGCGTTGCAGGTGACCGGTAACGCCAGCTTCGGCGCCGAATCCAAACTGGCGTTGCGGCTGACCAGCATCGAACAGGCGGAGGGACGCCACATCGTCCTGACCGCGGGATCGTTGACCGGGGCAAGCAATCTCACCGCATCGCAGACGCTGCTGCCGTTCCTATACAAAGGCACGCTGACGTCGAACGCGACCCAGTTGATCGTCGATGTGGCGCGGAAAAGCACCAGTGATCTTGGGCTCAATCGATCCGAAGCGGGCGCTTTCGACGCGGTGATCGACGCGGTGGTTGCCGACCAGAAGGTCGAAGACGTCTTCCTTGGCATCACCGATGGTGAACAGTTCCGCGCCCAACTGGGCCAGATGTTGCCGGAACATGAAGGCGGCGTGTTCGAAACCGTCACCTCCGGCTCGCGCGCGCTGTCGCGCCACCTGCAGGATCCCAATGCGCCGTTCCAGGACGAAGGCAAATGGGGCTATTGGGTCAATCAGGCGGTGTGGGGTACGTCGAAAAGCATCGGCGACACGGCCAGCTATGACGTCAGCGGCTGGGGCATCGGCCTTGGCGCCGAAATCAAGAGCGATGTCGGCAGTTTCGGCGGCTCGATCGCTTTCCTCAGCGGCAAGGACGGCAATGGCAGCAACGCCAATGAGGTCAGCACCAGCCAGTTCGAAGGCGCGTTGCACTGGCGCTTGCGATCCAAGGGCTTCATGGCCAACGCCCGCGTATCGGGCGCGCCGATCAAAATGAAGGGTACCCGAATCTTCAGCGCGGAGGCGGGCGCCGATGACATCGAAAAGACGATGAAGGGCAAATGGGACGGAACCTTGTGGTCGGCTTCGGGCTCACTCGCCTATGATGCGCACGCCGGCGGGATCACGATCCGCCCGATGGTTGCAGTCGATTATTTCAAGCTGACCGAGAAAGGCTATCAGGAAACCGGGGGCGGCGATGCGCTCGACCTGAAAGTGCTCGGCCGCGATAGCGATGAGCTGGCGGTGTCCGGCACCGTTGCCCTTGGCATGGATTTCGGCGGCCTCGATCAATATGACGGCTGGACGCGCTTTGAAATTGAGGGCGGGCGCCGCCAGATCGTCGGCGGCACGCTGGGTTCGACCACCGCGTCGTTCAAGGACGGTACGCCGTTCACCCTTACCCCTGATGATCGCACGAGCGGCTGGGTCGGCCGTCTCCGTGGCATTGCTGGCAATTCGGCCTTTCAGGTTGCTGGCGAAATGTCCGCGGAGGAACAGCAAAACCGCATTGGTTGGGCGTTCCGTGCGAGTCTGCGGGTCGGCCTCTAGCCCCCCGGCCGGCCCCGCGTGCAAGGGGGAGGCACCTCCCTACCCCCGCCTCCCCCTTGCTTAGACAGAAATGAACGAAGGTACCGATGCTTGCACTGCCCCTCCTCTCTTTTCCGCCGCCGCGGTTGCGCGGCGGGACATGGGCGCTATATGACGGCGGCATCGGGGGAACCTATGGCGCGCGCCGGGGCAGCGCGGACCGGCGGAAAATGGCGTTCCAGAGCAAACAATCGATGACCAGTTCGCACGACCGAACCGAAACCGCGCAAGGCATCGAAGGCGTATTGCTCGCCAACCGGGACCGGATCGTCCGGTTCTTGCAGGTCCGCGGCGCTGGCGATGCCGCCGAGGACCTGTTTCAGGATTTGTGGATGCGGTTGACCGATCGTCCGATGGGTCCAATCTCTGATCCCCTGCCCTATGTCATGCGCGCCGCGAACAATCTGATGCTCGATCGCTACCGTTCGTCGCGGCAGAGCGCGCTGCGTGACAAGGCGTGGGGTGAGGCCGCGGCGGGACATCAACCCTCCGCCGAGACATCACTGATTTCGCGTCAACAGCTCGAACAGGTCGATACAGCGATTGCCGCCACCGGCGAGCGGGCGGCGGCTATTTTCAAACGGTTCCGGATCGACGGGATGGCTCAGCGCGATATTGCCCATGAAATGGGGGTCAGCCTGAGCACCGTCGAAGCCGATTTGCGCAAAGTCTATGCCGCGCTTGCTGCGCTACGGAGGCAGTTTGATGCATCCTGACATGAACAGCATCGAAGCGCGCGCCATCGACTGGCTGGTCCGTCAGCGTGATCCGGCTTTTGACGATTGGGACGGCTTTGCCGACTGGCTCGCCGAGGATTCCGAGCATGTCGCGATCTATGATGCGGTGGCGAGTCTCGATCAGGATCTCGACGCGCTACCCTCGATCGCCAAGCCCGTACCCTTGGCCATGCCGACGGCGCCGCGTCGTCCTTCGCGTCGTGCCTGGGTCGGCGGAGCGATGGCAGCCGCGTTGGTCGCGGTCATTGGCCTATCGACGCTGAACCCGTTCGGTAACGCCAACCGGATCGAGACCGCGGCGGGCGAACATCGCACGATCGAGCTCGCCGACGGATCGCGGATCGAAATCAACGGGGGCTCGGTCGTCGAAATTGACAAGGATCGTCCCCGCTTTGCCCGGCTGGAAGCGGGCGAAGCGATGTTCCATGTCGTCCATCGCGATGACGATCCCTTTATCGTCGAAACGGGCGACGACCGGATCGTCGACCTTGGTACCGCATTCAACGTCGTGCGGCGCGAACGGCAGACATTGGTCGCAGTGTCGGAAGGCATTGTCCTCTACAATCCCGACCGCGACAAGGTCCGCATCGTCGCAGGCAAAGCGATTGAGGCCCGCGACAACGATAGCCAGCCCCCGGCGGTAAAGGATGTCGATATCGCCAGCATTGGCGGGTGGCGGACCGGTCTGCTGGTTTACAATGACGCGCCGCTTGCCGTCGTGGCCGAGGATCTGAAACGCACCGCTGGAATGGAGGTCCGCATCGCGCCCGGTGCGGCCGACCTGTCGTTCCGCGGCGCGCTGATTATCGACAAGAACCGCAATCGCACGATCGCCGATCTCGCCGCCTTGTCGGGAACGAAGGCCAAGCGGCAGGGCGATGGCTGGATCCTGACCCGCTGAGCATCTCATCGCGCCTTTCCCTTGTCGCCGCTGCGACGCTGCTGAGCCTGCCTGTGCAGGCTTTGGCGGCAGAGGAGCACGCGTTCGACGTGCCAAAAGGGAGCTTGTCCACCGCGCTGCCGGTGATCAGTCGTCAGGCCGGGGTCAGCATCAGCGTCGTCGATGCCAAGTTATGGCAAGCACGCGTCAAACCCGTGCGCGGTCGGATGCGCGTCGATGAAGCGATTCAGCGTCTGCTGAAGGGTTCGGATGCCCGCGCCGTCCGCGTCAGCGCGACCAGTTGGCGGATCGAGCGCCGCCCCGCTGCCCCGCGGATCGCACATCGCCCTGCCCGGCAACCGGCGCCGCAGCCGCGCGCGCGCGAACCGGCGCACGACATGGTCGCTGGCGTGCAGGACGAAATCATCGTCACGGCATCGAAAACCGACCTGCCCTATTCGCATTTTGCCGGCGTCGTCACCCAGCTGAGTGGCGGCGATTTGGCGTTTGGCGGTGAGCGCGGCATGGATTCGATCCTGTCGCGGACGGCAACGGTATCCTCGACCCATTTGGGTTCGGGGCGCAACAAGCTGTTTATTCGCGGTATCGCCGATTCCAGCTTCACCGGTCCCACGCAATCGACGGTTGGGCAGTATCTGGGCGATATCCGCCTTAGTTATAATGCGCCTGATCCTGACTTGCGCCTTTACGACGTCGACAATGTCGAAATCCTCGAAGGTCCGCAAGGGACGCTCTATGGCGCCGGATCGCTCGGCGGGATCATCCGCGTCGTCCCCAAAGCGCCCGATCCGCGTGCGATGACGATACAAGCGATCGCGGGCGTCTCGCTGACCCAGCATGGCGATCCGGGCGGCGACATCGCCGCGATTGCCAATCTGCCGGTCGGGGACCAGGGTCATGCGCTGCGGCTGGTCGGCTATATGCTGACCGACGGCGGCTATATCGATAACCCACTGCGCGGTCAGAACGACGTCAATCGGGTCCACGTCCGCGGCGGGCGCGCCACCTTTCGTTTCGAAGCCGGCAACGACTGGACGGTCGATCTGGGCGGCGTCTATCAATCGATCAAGTCCAACGATGCACAATATGCCGACAAGGCCGCCGACCCGCTGACCCGCAATTCGATGGTCGAACAAAATGCGTCGGCGCGTTATGGTCTCGGCACGGTCGTCGTCATGAAGGATTGGGGCGACCTGCATTTCCAGTCGTCCAACGCCTTCATCGACCACCGTCTGTTCGAACGCTTTGACGCCAGCCTGCCCGAAGCACCGCCCGGCACCATCATTACGACCGGCGCAGTGGATGTCGAGCGGGTGTTCGCACCGATCCAGGTGACCCCGCTCAGCAATGTGCCGCGGGTGCTCGACCAGCGCAACGCCACGCGCATGTTCGTCAGCGAGAACCGACTGTCGCGCCCGTATCACGACGGTCTCGGCTGGGTCGTCGGCGCGAGCGTCATCGACAATCGCGCCCGGCAGGACCGCGAATATAGCTATGGCACCCTCCGTGCCGTGTTGCCCGGCGTGACCAACAAGATCACTGAGGTCACTGGCTATGCCGAGGCGACGGTCGAAGTCATGCCTGACCTCGTCGCCTCGGGCGGCGTGCGTTTGTCGCACGCGCGGCTCGGCGGCATGGCGGAAGGCGTGAGCGTCGCGCTCGCGCTGGCGGGACGGGCAACGACCGCGTCGCGCAATGAAACCGACCTGTTACCGTCTTTTTCGCTGCTCGCGACACCGCTGCACAATGTCCGCGTTTATGCGCGCTATCAGGAGGGTTTCCGTCCCGGCGGTTTGGCGGTCGATGGCAATTTTGTCCGGCGATTCCTGAACGATCAGGTTCGAACATGGGAGGCCGGGGTACGATTCGGCGACAAAGGGCAAAGCCTGTTCGACGCCAGTCTTGCCATATCGCACAGCCGCTGGCGCAACATTCAGGCGGATTTCATCGACAGCACCGGCTTTCCGACCACCGCCAATATCGGTGACGGGCGCATCACCAGCATCTCCGCCGCGTTAGCGATGCGGCCGACCGAGACGCTGACGTTCGAACTGGGCGCGGTCCATAATCACAGCCGGGTCGATGATCTGGCGCTGGAGATCCTGCCGGTCTTCGCCGCGGCGCCGGGACGGCTAGGTCGCATCCCCAATGTCGCGAGCCACGCGGTGCGCGGGTCTGTCAACTATGCCACGGTAGTCGGCGACGAGGATTTCCGCGTTAACGGCTGGGCGAATTATATCGGGCCATCGCGGCTCGGCATCGGTCCGGTGCTGGGCGAGAGTCAGGGCGACTATATCGACACCGGGCTGGCAATGCGGATCGGCAACGACCGCCGCGGGTTGTCGCTCACGCTGACCAACCTGTTTGACTCACGCGGCAACCGCTTTTCGCTCGGAACGCCGTTCGTGGAGGGTAACGAAGGCTTCATGACGCCGCTGCGGCCGAGGACGCTGCGGATTGCGGTTGACGTGGCGTACTGAGCATCATTCCCCTCCCTTCTTCAGGGAGGGGCTAGGGGTGGGTCGCCGCAGGCGTTCTTTTGGCCGCATACCCACCCCCGCTGCGACTAACGAGCAAGCTCGTAAGCCTCGCACCCCTCCCTCAAAGGGAGGGGCGAAGGTTCTTCAATCCGCCAACGCAATCCGCTCATACCGATCCATGTGGTAGTCATGGCTGCCGAATTGGCTTTCGATCATCGTGGCGCGCTTGAAATAATGGCCGATCGCCAGCTCCTGCGTGATGCCGATGCCGCCGTGGGTCTGGATCGCATTCTGGCCGACGAAGTTGGCGCCGCGCGCGACCTTCGCCTTGGCGGCGGAGACCGCGGCCATGCGCTCGTTCGCTGGCAGGCCGAGCTTGAGCACACCCATGATCGTCATCGAGCGCGCCTGTTCAACCTCCATGAACATATCGACCATGCGGTGCTGGAGTACCTGGAACTTCGCGATCGGTACCCCGAACTGCTTGCGCTGCTGGGTATATTCCAGCGTGCCTTCGTGCAGTTTCTGCATCACGCCGGTCGCCTCGGCGCACACCGCGACGGTTGCTTCATCGACGATCTGTTCGACGAGCGGCAGACCAGTGCCTTCGCCGCCAAGCAGTGCATCACCGGGGATCGCGACATTTTCGAAATAGATTTCTGACGCACGGCTGCCATCGACGGTCGGATAGTCGCGGCGCACGATGCCGGGCAGGTTCGCGTCGATCAGGAACAGCGATACCCCCTCCCGATCGCGCGAGGCGCCCCCGGTGCGCGCGGTGACGAGCAGGTGCGTGGCCCAAGGCGCGGCATAAACGACGCCCTTATGGCCGTTCAGCACATAGCCCGCACCGTCCTTCTTGGCGGTGGTGCGCAAATTGGCCAGGTCGTAGCGCCCCTGCGGTTCGGCATAGGCAAAGGCGACGATAACGTTGCCGGCAATAATTTCCGGGATGATTGCATCGGCCTGCGCGCCACCCACGGCCTTCAGCGCCCCGCCGGCGATGACGACGGTCGGCAGATAAGGTTCGATCCCGATGACCTTGCCCAACTCCTCCATCACGATCGCATTTTCCAGTGCGCCGCCGCCGAGACCGCCATGCTCTTCGGCGAACGGTGCGCCGAGCATGCCGAGTTCCTGCGCCAAGGCAGTCCAGATCGCCGGATCGCGACCGCTGTCCGAATTGACGAACTTCTGGCGCGTGTCGAAATCATAGGTGTCGCTCAGAAAACGCGACAGTGTGTCGCGGATCATGTCCTGCGTTTCGGTGTAGGTGAAATCCATTTTACATCCCCGTCGCCCCCGCGAAGGCGGGGGCCGCTATAGGTTTATACTGCGGCGCTGAGTCAGGCTGATCGCGGCCCCCGCCTTCGCGGGGGCGACGCTTTCGTCAGAGCCCCAGAACCATCTTGGCAATGATGTTGCGCTGAATCTCGTTCGACCCGCCGTAAATCGTCGTCTTGCGCATGTTGAAATAGGTCGGCGCAGCGCGGTGGGCATAATCGGGGCCGATCGGATGCTCGTTGTCGCCCTCGCCAAAGCCGCGGAAATAGGGCGCCCCATAATGGCCGACCGCTTCGAGGCTGAGTTCGGTGAGTCGCTGCTGGATTTCAGACCCCTTGATCTTGAGCAGGCTCGATTCCGGCCCGGGACCGCGGCCCGCATTGGCACCGGCCAGGCTGCGCAGCTCGGTGAATTCCAGCGCCGCCAGATCGACTTCCAACTCGGCCACCTTGCGCTTGAAAAACGCATTGGCGAGCAGCGGCTTGTCGCCGTCGAGCTCCGTGCGGGCAATCGCCTTCACCTTCTCGATCCCGCGCTTCGACGCTGCGACGCCAGCGATGCCGGTGCGTTCGTGCGCGAGCAGGAACTTGGCGCAGGTCCAGCCCTTATTCTCTTCGTAAACGCGGTTGGCGACGGGAACGCGAACATCCTCCAGCCACACTTCATTGACCTCATGCTCGCCGCCCAGCGTGATGATCGGACGCACGGTGATGCCGGGCGATTTCATGTCGATCAAAAGGAACGATATGCCTTCCTGCTGCTTGGCGTCCTTGTCGGTGCGGACGAGGAAGAAGCCCCAGTCAGCGTGCTGCGCCAGCGTCGTCCAGGTTTTCTGTCCATTGACGATATAATCATCGCCGTCGCGCACGGCGGTGGTGCGGAGCGAAGCGAGGTCGCTGCCCGAACCCGGTTCCGAATAGCCCTGGCACCACCAATCCTCGCCCGACAGGATGCGCGGCAGGAAATGGGCCTTCTGTTCGGGCGTGCCGAAGGTGTAGATCACCGGGCCGACCATCGCGAGGCCGAAGGGCATCAGGCGAATGCAATCGGCGCGCGCGGTTTCTTCAGACCAGATAAAGCGCTGCGTCGGGGTCCAGCCGGTGCCGCCATATTCGACCGGCCACGCGGGCGCGATCCAGCCCTTTTTGTGCAGGATCTTGTGCCAGACGAGAAAATCTTCCTTGGACATTTCCTCGCCCTCGTCCTGCTTTTCACGCAGCTCGGCGGGGTAATTTTCGGCGATGAAGTCGCGCACTTCCTGCTGGAAGGCAATATCTTCGGGGCTGAATTCCATGTCCATCACGAATCTCCCATTGGGCAATGGCGCCCTTATAATGAGCGCTCACCTTTACGTAAACGGCAAGTTGCAATTGACAACTTTCCTTGGCGCCATGATTGCGCGTAAGAACGCCCCTTGTCCAGCGTAAGCAGGTGCTGCGGACAGGATGGGGGAAAGCGATGACCAAGGCAAGACGAGCCGCGCTATGGGCTGCGGCGATCATCGGCGCCGCCGCGCTCGCCGCATGGCTGTTCCAGCGCCCGATCGGCATGTGGTTGTTCGAACGCGCCGCCGAACGCAATATCGGCCGCGATACGTTCGCTGACTTGCCCGATGGCCTGCATGTCGGCCTGTGCGGCACCGGCTCCCCCCTCCCCAACCACGAACGCGCCGCGGCTTGCACGGTGGTTATCGCCGGCAAGGCAATGTTCGTCGTCGACGCGGGAGAGGGCGCGGCACGCAACATCGCGCTGATGGGCCTGCCCAACGGCCGCATCAAGGCGATGTTCCTGACCCATTTTCATTCGGACCATATCGACGGCATGGGGCCAATGATGTTGCTGCGCTGGACCGCCAGCGGCAACGGCAGTCCCCTGCCCGTCTATGGCCCACCGGGCGTCGAGCGGGTTATTGCCGGGTTCAACGCCGCCTACGCACTCGATAATGGCTATCGCACCGCGCACCATGGCGAGGCGATCACGCCCCCCGCAGCTGCCGGTGCCACAGCGATCGCCTTTGCGCTCCCGGCGGCACCGACGGTCATCTACGACGCGGCCGACCTTCGCGTCACCGCTTTTGCCGTCGATCACCGCCCGGTGCAGCCGTCGGTGGGTTATCGTTTCGACTATAAGGGACGCAGCCTCGTCGTCAGTGGCGACACGGCGCCATCGAAGTCCCTTGAAGTAGCTTCCAAAGGCGCTGACCTTCTGATTCACGAGGCATTGAACCCCGCGATGGTCAAGACGCTTGCGGCCAAGCTCGACAAGGCGGGCCGCAAGCAGACTGCACAGATCATGCGCGACATCCTCGATTATCATGCCAGCCCGACGCAGGCGGCCGACAGCGCGCGCGTCGCAGGGGTTCAGATGCTGGTGCTCAGCCATGTCGTGCCGTCGATGCCGTCGTCCTACTTCAATGGAGCCTTCCTCGGCGGCGCCGAAAGTCACTTCGACGGGCCGATCATCGTCGGCGAGGACGGCCAATCCTTCTCGCTGCCCGCTGGCAGCAAGACAATCGAACGCGGCAGCTGGTTCTAGGCGGCGCGCCGGGTGACCAGAACAACCGCACCATCGCTGGCATAAGGTCCGCGGACTTCGGCGATCGTCAGATCGACGTCGATGGCGTCGCCGTCGCGCGTCACCATCTGGGACGCGATGCACACGGGCTGACCCGAACGGAACAGCGCCTCCAGTCCCTCAGAAAAAGCCGGCCGATCGCTGACCGCCAACAACGCCGAAAAACGCACCCGCCGGATCGCGGCGGCGTCGACCCCGAGCATAACGAGTAGCGTGTCGTTCGCCGCCTCGACTGCTCCGCGCACGGATATACGGGCGTGACCGATACGGCCCTGCGCCTCGATCGCCCTGGCCAACGCCTGGCGCGCGTCGTTCGCGGCAAAGTCGGCCAGCGCGTCGCTGACATCGCGAAGGATGATCGCCCCGCCGACCGGCACAGGAACCAGGCCAACACGCAGCCATTGGCGCGGCCGCAAGATGTCCGGCAGGTCGCCGGAAAAGCGCTCGCGATGATCAATCAGGCGGATCATATGCTGCGCCAGCAAGCTCCCCTCGATCCGCGGCACGGCGGTCATCAACGGCTCTCCGATCAGGGCAGCGCACGCGCTTTCGAGCATGTCGGACGCGGCGGGATTGACCGTCACAATTCGCCACTGCCGGTCGATCAGAATCACGGCGTCGCGGATCGATTCGACGACCCCCGCAAGCGAAGACTGTGGGCAATCGGGCGTCCGAACGGCGTCGGGCCCATCACTGTCCAGACGACGATAATCGTCGAGCGAGATGAGTACATGCGCGTCTTTGCCGTGATGCGTCACCACGACCGGCTTGCGCGCCGCTTGCAGGCGCCAGTTGGCAAAGCCGCGGATGAAATCTGCCGCCGAGACGCGCTGTGGTTCCTGGGTTGCTCGCACCATGGCCTCCCCGATTGTCGGATCACTGTTGATCCTTTTGGGGTGGATCGCGCGAAGATGGGCAAAAACTTTGTCCGCCGCGACGCCGATATGGCGCAATCAAACCAGCTTGGCTTTCCCGCAACGCAACGCGTTGACCCGCGCATCGGCCTGCCCGACGTGCACGCCAAGCAACCCGGTCAGATCGGCCAGCACCGTGTCGAGCACCGGCGCTGCGAGCGCCACGGTGTCACCGACAACCGTTCGCAGCGCATTCAGGTTCAGGCCTAGCCCCAACACGTTCACGCGTAAGTCCATACGATCCGAAAGCGACTTTGCGGCACCCGCGACCAGCCCGGAGCTCGACACGGTCTTGACCCGTCCGTTGTCAATGTCGCTGCGCGAAAAGGGGACCTGTTTTTCGTTCAGATCCGACAGCACCAGTTCGGCCTCAGCATCGACGCTGGCGAGCGGAAGCTTCACCACGCGAGCCGATCGGGGATCGAGCGGGCGCTGCATGTTCTGAAAAACGGCAGCGTCCACGGTACCGATCGCCAGCATCGCCGGCGAGGTAACGACGGCAAGCGAGACCGCGGCGCTGCTGTTGCGGCCGCAATCGATGTCGGCAATTCGCGCCGATGCCGATCCCAGTTCAGCCAAGACCGGGATATGGACACTCGCCAGCGGTGTCTGCACCTTGGTGTCGAGTTTCAGCCGTACCTGCGCGGTGCGCACAATCACCGCGTTGGTGTCGGTCACGGCGATCAGCGGCGAGTGCGCGGGTGGCTCCCCGATCAGCAGCGCGATGTCGATTCCCGATCCTCCCTGCAAGTTGCTCGCCACGGCCAAGTCGACCTGACGATTGGCGCTGCCGAGCAGCAGCATTGCGCGCAGCAGGCTGAGCGCGTTGACCTTGACCGGATTGGCGGGATCGACGCGGAAGCTTGATGAGCGCGGCCCCAGATCGATCGCTCGCGAGGGAAAGAGGCCGCGCGGCAGGGCGCGATCGGCGATATGTTCCAGCGCGCTCGCGGCTTGCCCCTCCGACGCACGCGCCAGCGCTGATACCACTTGCGGCATCGTCACCTGACTGTCGAGCGTCTGGCCAAAGGTGAGCACCTCGGAGTCGATTTCGGTTCGCAGCGCGTCCGAAAACGCCAGCAGATCGATGTCGGTGCTGGCCAGCGCGTTATAGTCCATCACCGACAGATTGATCTGGCTACCCGTCAACCCCGACAGCAGCGCATTGGGCAGGCCGCCATTGACAGCTGCGACGCGCGAACCGAGCGAAAAGGCAGCATAGCCGCGCCGCGCGCCGGTGGCGGTGGCTTGGATGATGCTTTCGCTGCGGCCCGTCAAAAAGCGCCCGAAATAGAGAGGACGATCGCGGGTCAGGACGATCCGCACGGCGTTGGCCGACGCGCCTCCCGCGGCAAATCGCTGTTCGGCCGCAATCGTTGCGTCCGGGGTGTAGGTACCGGTCGTCAGCGCCGCAATGCGGATGCCGCAATCGCAGTTCGCCGCGATGATCCGCTGCGCCGCGGCCTGCTCTTCGCCGGGTCGGCCCGCCGCCGCCATCGCCGCGGCATCGGCGATCCCCTGCAGTTTGCGGCGGTCGAGATAGAGCGAGCCGACATCGACCGCGAGCGCCGCGGCGCCGATCAGCATCGTCATGGCGAACGCCGTCGCGATGCTGATCCCCGCCCGGCGATCATTGGCAACGGTGCGGAGGATGTCCAGCAGGGCCATGATCAATCCACCGGCAATTCAAAGGTCGCGCGCGCGCGGATGACAGGGGTGGGCGAAGGGATCAGCGATGAGCGCAGGAAGCCGTCCTCCGGCGCTGTAAAGGTCACCGCGACGGTAATCGCCTCGCTCGTTTCGGACACCGCCACGCTGTGCGCTCCGCTCACCGTTTGCAGACTGCGCCCGACCGCTCGCGTTGCGACGGCCCGGCGATCGGTGGCGTCAAGCCCGACGATGGCGGCGCGGGCGCCATCGTTTGCCGCCTGCTGGACGCTGTGCGCCAGCATGAAATACTGACCATAGACAAGCACGCCCATCATCAGCGCGAGGAGCAGCGGCAGCACCAGCGCCATTTCAACAATAGCGGCACCGCGCTCTTCATCGACCAAAGGGCGTGCGGGTTTGCGGGCATTCCGCGGCAAGCGAAGGGAAGCTGTCATGCCGCGCAGCATGTGGTCGCCGGAGTAAAAACGGCGTCGAAAGAACCCGACGCCGTTTTTGCGCAATTTGCTAATTTTTCCGGCGTCGCGCGAAACCGATATGCCAACGATTCCGGGCAACCCGACGCTTGGCTTACAAAATGCTAATCACGCCCCAAGCTGGCGCTGCGCAGAATATGTCTATTCAGCCGCCTCCAGCTTGTCCTGCGTTCGCAGGTCAAAGTCCGACGCATCATGCCGTTCGCGCAGCTGACTCGCCGGGTCGCCGGTCACCCGGTTCACCATCCGCCCGCGCTTCACCGCGGGACGGGTCGCAAGCTGATCAGTCCAGCGCTGGACGTTTTTATAGTCCTGCACCTGCAGGAACTCGCCCGCATCATACACCAAACCTTTGGCGAGCGCGCCATACCAGGGCCAGATCGCCATGTCGGCGATCGTGTAGTCGGCGCCCGCGATATATTCGCTCTCCCCCAGCCGACGGTCGAGCACGTCCATCTGGCGCTTCACCTCCATCGCATAGCGATTGATCGGATATTCCTGCTTGGTCGGCGCATAGGCATAAAAGTGGCCAAAGCCGCCGCCGAGGAAGGGGGCGCTGCCCATCTGCCACATCAGCCACGACAGCGTTTCGGCGCGCTTCGCGGTCTCGGTCGGCAGGAACGCGCCGAATTTTTCGGCAAGGTGGATCAGGATCGCGCCCGATTCGAACACCCGGATCGGCTCGCCGCCGCTGCGATCGACGAGCACGGGGATCTTGCTGTTCGGATTGGCCGCGACATAACCGCTGGAGAATTGATCGCCCTCGCCGATGTTGATGAGCCACGCGTCATATTCGGCGCCGCTATGTCCTGCCGCGAGCAATTCCTCGAGCATCACGGTCACCTTCACGCCGTTGGGCGTGCCAAGCGAATAGAGCTGGAGCGGATGCTGGCCGACCGGCAGATCCTTGTCGTGCGTCGGCCCGGCGATCGGGCGATTGATATTGGCAAAGCGTCCGCCGCTGTCCTTGTCCCAGGTCCAGACCTTTGGCGGCACATATTCGGCTTGATCGCTCATCTCGACACTCCTCGGCTGTTTGGGGGGCAGGTGAATTTCGTACTGATCGGTATTTAAGGTACCGAGGCGCCGCCGTCCACCCTGCGCTGCTCAAATAATGCTTGCCGCGCGCAAAGCGGAAATCTCTTCGCCGCCATAGCCGATTTCGGCCAGGATTGCGTCGCTATGCTCGCCAACCTGCGGCGCTCGTTCGGACGCGACCTTGGCGCTCTCGGACAATCGGATCGGAGCGCGGATGACCGGCGCCTCGGTCGCAGTGCCCGGATAGATGGCGGGTTCGATCAGCCCCATCGCGGCCACCTGCGGCTGCGCCAGCGCTTCGGCCGCACGCAGCACGGGCGCGGCGGGAACGCGTGCCGCGCTCAGCTCGGCGATTGCATCGTCGCTGCTGCGTTCGCTACACCAATGCTGCATGATGACGCTCAGCGCCTCGCCATTGTCGCCGCGCAAGATGTCGCTGGCATAGAGCGGATCATCGACCAGCTCGGGGCGCCCGACCAGATTGGCCCAGCGAGCAAAGATGCCGCCGCCGACGATCTGGGTCACGATCCACCCATCGCGGGTGCGGAAGATGTCGGTCGGCCCCGAACTATAGCTGCGATTGCCGATCGGTTGGCGCTCGATCCCGTTGAGAGCATGGTCGATCGTCAGTGCGTTGGAGAACGCCAGCGCGGTGCCGAGCAGTGATCCCGATACGCATTGCCCCCTCCCCGTTGTCTCACGCTCGCGCAGCGCCAGCATCACGCCAAAGGCGGTGTGGAGTGCGGTACCGAAATCAACATAATTGACCTGCGCGCGGTACGGCTGATCGGGCGTCCCGGTCAGATGCACCGCGCCCGACATCGCCTGTCCGACCGCATCGAAGCCGACATTCTGCGCGAGCGGACCCTCGCTGCCAAAGGCCGAGGCGGTGGCCAGGATGATACGTGGGTTGGTTGCCGACAGGCTGGCATAATCCAACCCCAATTTGGTCAGCGCATCGTGCGGCAGATTGGCGACGACGACATCGGCGGTTTTAACCAGGCGCCGGACAACTTCGCGGCCCTCAGGGCTACCAGGCTTCAGCGTCAGGCAACGCTTGCCCCGGTTCATCTGCATGAACATCGCGCCCGATCCATCGTCGGCGACCGGCACCGTATAACGGTCGTCATTGCCGCCCGGCGCTTCGATGCGGATCACGTCGGCGCCATAATCGCCGAGTAGTGCGGCGCAATAGGGTCCGGCGATATAGCGCCCGAAATCGAGGACTCGTATTCCCTTCAGCGGCACGCCTTGCTCTCCCCGTCTTGGTCTTTCGACCGCGCTAGCAGTCGCTCGTCGACGCTGCCAGTCCTTCGTCGAAACCTGTCGCTTGCATGTTCTTTACAGGGTCATATGGTCGGCAGATAATTTCAAACGGGGATAACATCATGGCGCGCTTCGCTCTCGCCCTTGCGGCGACTTTGGCTTGTTCGACTTCGGTTTTTGCGCAGCAGGCGGCGCCAGCCCCCGCCGCGGATGCCAAGCCCGAAAAATGGGACGTCAACGCCCCGCCGGGTATGACCACGCGCAAGGTGCCGATCGCGGTCGATGAGGGCAGCTGGATGAACGTCGATGTCTCGCCCGACGGCCGCACGATTGCGTTCGACCTGCTGGGCGATATCTATACAATGCCGATTGAGGGCGGCACCCCGACGCGCATCGCCGAAGGACTGGCGTTCGAGCATCAGCCGCGCTTTTCGCCCGACGGCAATCGTATCGCCTTTGTTTCGGACGCAGGCGGCGGCGACAATATCTGGCTGATGAACCGCGACGGCAGCGGCAAGGTGCAACTGAGCAAGGAAGATTTCCGACTGCTCAACCAGCCGAGCTGGAGCCCCGACGGCCAGTTCATCGTCGCCAAGAAGCATTTCACGACTGGCCGCTCGCTCGGCACCGGCGAAGTGTGGATGTATCATGTGTCGGGCGGCGCGGGTGTGCCGCTGGTCAAGAAACCCAATGAGCGTCATCAGAAAGAACTCGGCGAGCCGATCTTTGCTGCCGACGGCAAGAGCGTTTTCTACACGCGCAACGTCACCCCCGGCCCCATCTTTGAATATGCGCAGGACAGCAACACCGACCTGTTCCATATCGAACGCTATAATCTGCAGGAGGCAAAGGTCAGCACCGCGGCGTCGGGCGCGGGCGGCGCGGTGCGACCTACCCCCTCACCCGACGGCAAATATCTGGCCTTCGTCCGCCGCGAGGCGACGCAGTCGAAGCTGTACGTCAAAGACCTCGCCTCGGGCACCGAGCGGAAGGTTTTCGACGCCCTCGACCAGGATGTGCAGGAAACCTGGGCGGTCACCGGCGTCTATCCGAACATGGCGTGGACCCCGGACAGCCGCGACATTCTGTTCTGGGCGGGCGGCAAGCTGCGGCGTGTGAGCGGTCAGGGCGGCGATGCGCGCGTCATTCCGTTCAGCATCAACGACGACCGCGTGATCATCGACGCCACCCATCCCGCGGTCGAGGTCGCCCCCGACAGCTTCACGACGCAAATGCCGCGCTGGGCCGAAGTTTCGCCCGACGGGCGTAGTGTCGTCTTTGAAACGCTCGGCAAGCTTTATGTGCAGCCCGCCAGCGGCGGCACGGCGCGTCGGCTGACTGCCGCGAAGGACGATGCGATTGAGGCGTGGCCGAGCTGGTCGCGCGATGGCAAGTCGCTGGTCTTTGTACGCTGGACCGACACCGGCATGGGGGAAATTCACACCATCGGTGCGGGCGGCGGAGTGTCGCGCAAGGTGACGAGCGTCCCCGGGCTCTATGCCGAACCGCGCTTCTCACCCGACGGCAAGACGATCGTTTTCGAACGGCGTAGCGGCGGTGGGCTCACGTCGGCGCGCTGGAGCGAAGATCCCGGCGTCTATCGCATCGCTGCAACCGGCGGTACGGCAGAGCGGGTGAGCGCCGACGGTGCCAAGCCGCAATTTGGCGCGACCAGCGACCGCATCTTCATGGTCACCGCGGGCGACGGCAAGAGCCAGCTCGTCAGCACCGACCTCAGCGGCCAGGACAAGCGCACCCACGCCAATGGCGAACTGGTCAGCGACTATGAAATTTCGCCCGACGGTCGCACGCTGGCTTTCCGCCAGAATTACGACGCCTATGTTACCCCGCTGATGCCCGGCGGACAGGATATTGCGCTTGGCACCAAGAGCGGCGCGCTGCCAGTCACGCGCGTCAGCGGCAGCGGCGCGGACTATATGCATTGGTCCGACGGCGGTCGCCGCCTCCACTGGAGCCGCGGCGCGACGCTCTTCAGCGCCGATCTCGCCAGCCTGTTCACCAACGCGCCCGCGGACGAAAAGGCACCGAAATTTACGCCGCCGACCGACGGCGTCTCGCTGGCGATGACGCAGGCCGCGGCCAAACGCCGTGGCACGGTCGTCATCACCGGCGCGCGGATCGTCACCATGGCGGGCGCCGATGGCGGCATCATCGACAATGGCGCGATCGTCATCGAGGGCGACCGGATCACTGCGGTCGGGCCGCTGGCGTCGATCACCGTCCCGGCGGGCGCCGTTACGGTCGATGCGACGGGCAAGACGATCGTCCCCGGCTTCGTCGACGCCCATGCGCACGGTCCCCATGGCGATGACGAACTCATCCCGCAGCAAAACTGGTCCGAAATCGCCAACCTCGCAATGGGGACCACGACGAGCCACAACCCATCGTCGCGCGCATCCGAAATCTTCGTCTCGTCCGAAATGCAGCGTGCCGGATTGATCCTCGCGCCGCGTATCTTTTCCACCGGCGAGATCATCTATGGTGCGAAGGCGGCAGGGGTTTATGCAGAGATCAACAGCTATGACGACGCGCTCGCCCATATTCGCCGCCTGAAGGCGCAAGGTGCTCACAGCGTCAAAAACTACAACCAGCCGCGCCGCGATCAGCGCCAGACGGTCGTCAAGGCGGCGCAAGCCGAGAACATGCTCGTCGTTCCCGAGGGCGGCTCGCTCTACACGATGGACGTGTCGCTGATTCAGGACGGCAATTCGACCGTCGAGCACAACATACCGCTCCACACCTTCTATAAGGATCTGGTGCAGCTGTGGGGGCAGACGCAGGTCGATTACACCCCGACGCTGGTCGTCACCTATGGCGGTCCCGCTGGCGATCCCTATTGGCGCGCGCACACCAATGTGTGGGAGCATCCGATCCTGACGAAACATATCCCGCCCGCGCAGCTCGCGGCCAACAACAAGCGCCGCACGATCGCGCCCGAGGGCGATTATGTCGACGATGATTCGGCGCGCGAAGCGGGCAAGATCGCGGCCGCGGGCCGAATGGTGTCGATCGGCGCGCACGGGCAGCAATCGGGGCTCGGAGCGCATTGGGAAATCTGGTCGTTCGTGCGCGGCGGGTGGAGCAATATCGACGCGCTGCGTGCCGCGACGATCATGCCTGCGACCTCGCTGGGCTATGGCAAAGACGTCGGTTCGCTCGAAGCGGGCAAGCTCGCCGATCTGCTGATCCTCGACGCCGATCCGACGCAGGACATCCGCAACACCGAACGCATCCACCGCGTCATGCTGGGCGGACGGCTTTATGATCCGCTGACGATGAACGAGGTGGCGACGGGGACACGCAAGCGCGCCGCCTATTGGTGGGAAGCGGAAAAGCCATAATCTGAGGCGCGGTCCGTCGCTTTTGTGACTAGAGGGTTGCAAGCGCGGCGGACCGCCGCTAGGGGCGTCACCTCTCAGCGAGGAGAGTTGGCTGAGTGGTCGAAAGCGTCGCACTCGAAATGCGAAGTGCCGGCAACGGTACCGAGGGTTCGAATCCCTCACTCTCCTCCATTTTCTTATTTCCACACATCCACGACCATCCGCCGAGAGCCTAGGAAAACCTAGGATCTCCGGGGTGTTTCGTGTCCTCATGTATCCCATGCTGTCCAGACCCACACATTTGAATTTGTGGTAAGAAACGTGGGAAAAAATCAGCATGAAAAGGCTATCGGTCAGCGCCGTTAAGTCGGCTACCCGTCCCGGACGATTCTCCGATGGTGACGGCCTCTATCTCGTCGTGCAGCCGGGAGGCAGCAAGAGCTGGGTGTGCCGGGTCCAGAAGGCGGGCAACCGCCGGGACTTCGGTTTGGGCAGCGCCTCCAAGGTCAGCCTCGCCGACGCCCGCGAGCGAGCGCGGGAAATCCGCAGTCAGGTCGCGATCGGGCTGGACCCGCTTTTCGAGCGCCGGAAGGCGCAAGGCATCCCGACCTTTCGCGAAGCCACCGCCAAGGTTTTGGCGGCGCACCGCAAAACTTGGAAGAATGAGAAGCACGAAGCGCAGTGGCAGCAGAGCCTTCGCGATTATGCCTTCCCGCATATCGGCAACGTCCGGGTCAATGAAATAACCGGCCCGATGATCCGCAACCTCCTGTCGGAGATTTGGCTATCGAAACCGGAAACTGCCCGTCGCGTTCGCCAGCGGGTCGGCGCGGTCCTCAATTGGGCTTACTCGTCGGGCTACCGTGACAGCGAAGCGCCAATGCAGGCGATTACGAAGGGCCTGCCACGCCAACCGAAGCAGGACGGCCATTTCGCGGCGATGCCCTACGCGAAGGTTCCCGCTTTCATCCCTGCGCTGCGCGAGCGAGAGTCATTCAGTCGCCTCGCCCTCGAATTTGCCATCCTCACTGCCGCCCGGTCGGGCGAGGTGCGCGGCGCCACTTGGGATGAGATCGACCTTGCCGATGGCCTGTGGACCATCCCCAAGGGCCGTATGAAGGCAAACCGGGAGCATGTGGTGCCACTCTGCCCTCGCGCTATCCGCATCGTCGAGCGGTGCGCGGAACTTCGCCTTCCCGGCTGCCCCATTATCTTTCCCGGCGTCCGTGGCAAACAGCCGATGTCGGATATGACGATGAGCAAATTGCTCAAGGAGATGGGACAGCCATACACGGCGCACGGGTTCCGCTCGTCCTTCCGGGATTGGGTGAGCGAAGAAACAAACCATCCCAGCGACGTCGCCGAGGCCGCCCTAGCCCACATCGTCGCGAACAAGACGGAGGCTGCCTATCGGCGCGGCAATCTCCTAGAGAAGCGGCGCGTGATGATGGCCGAATGGGCCGATTATTGCGAAGGCAAAACGTCATGAGCCGCTATACCCGCGCGTGGCGCCACCTGCTCCGCCAATATGAGCGCGCCGTCGATCGGATCGATGAGGAGGATCGCGCCATCTTCCTCGGACACCGCGTGGAGGAGCTAAGCTATCGCCAGTTGGCCGAGCGTCACGGCGTTAGCGTCGTAGAAGTCGAGGAAGCGATGATCCGCAGTTTGCGGGTCATCGCCCAATCGGTCGACAGAAAGAACCGTAGGTGGTGGCAATTCTGGCGGCGATAAAGCCGCCAAGACCTTGCAAAGCAGCCGCCGCGCCGACAGGGTGCCGCCAGCGATGAAAACCGATCTCGATCATCTTCCCGCCAACAAGCAGCGCGAGCTCGAACGCGTGAAGGCGATTGTCTTCGAGGAGTTCGAAGACGCCATCGCGCTCGGTACGATGGGCTGGAAGAAGAAGGGCCGGATCGACAAGATCATCCTCTATGGCAGCTATGCGCGCGGCGGCTGGGTCGATGAGCCGCACACCGCCAAGGGCTACCGCTCCGACTTCGACCTTCTCATCATCGTCAATGATAAGCGTCTCACCGAGAAGGTCGATTTCTGGAGCAAGCTCGAAGACCGGCTCATCCGCGAGCTTGCGATCGACAAGACGCTCAAGACGCCGGTCAACTTCATCGTTCATACCTTGCAGGAGGTGAACGACGGCCTCGCCCACGGGCGTTATTTCTTCATGGACGTCGCGCGCGACGGGATCGCGCTCTATGAATATGACGACAAACCGCTTCATACGCCGAAGCCCAAGACGCCCGACCAAGCGTTGGCTATGGCGCGAGAGTATTTTGACGAATGGTTTCCTACCGCCTCTGATTTTCACGGGAGCGCGAACGATGCCATCACCAACGGGAAAACGAAACTAGCAGCATTTTTGATGCACCAAGCGGCGGAACGCCTTTACCACTGCGTCCTGCTGGTTTGCACTTTCTACACGCCGCATGTCCACAATCTCGGGTTCCTGCGCACGCAAGCTGAACGCATCGACATGCGGCTGGTCGATGCCTGGCCGCGCGAACGCCGGGAAGATCGTGCACGGTTCGAGAAGCTGAAAGAGGCCTATGTGAAGGCCCGCTATTCGAAGCATTACCGGATCACCGAAGAGGAACTGATGTGGCTCGGCGACTGCGTAGAAGAGCTCGGCCGCGCGGTCCACGCGATCTGCACGGAGCGGATCGCTACGCTCGAAGAGAAAGCCTCGCTTCTCCCCTGAGCAGGGAAATGCCATACGAATGTCCGCAAACGACCGATTGCGGACGTAGCCAAAGATGTCATAGTGTCTGAATGAAAAGGCTAATTTGCATTGCTCTGCTGGCCCTCAGCCATAATTCGTCGGCGAACGCGGAGCCGCGAAGCTCCCAAGCTATGATTGCGCCGTCCGCACAGGAATTGTCTCCGCCAAGTCCGGAGAAGTTGGTTCTGATTCATAGGTTTATGAAGGCATCTGGCCTTCAAGGCCGGATCGACACAGGGAGCTTTTTAGAAAGATACGCTTTCATACCCGAGCTGGGATGGGCGCAAGGCACTGAAAATGCTCCACGGAACAGCCCGCTGATCGAGCAATGGACCGGCCCCATTGATGCGCTGAAAGCGGCCTATGAGAAATATCGCCCTCAATATCAGGAAGCATATGAGAGCCATATCAACTGGGAATTCACCGAGGAAGAGCTGCGCGGAATCGTGAGCTTTTTGGAGTCACCACTCGGCGAGCACTACCTCGACGGGACATGGCGAATGGAGGCTTACACCGGCACCAATATGGAAGAGACTGAGGAACTGCTCGTGAAGGAGGCGGTCGAGATCTATCAAAAGCGATAAGCCGTTTCGTCCGCTTTCCACCCCAAAGTCGCCGTTCGCGGCCGATCTGGATCGAATGTCGGCTAACGACCGGTTTTCGCCATTCCAGTGATTGTCAGAGCGTGCTGTTGTCGGACGGTCATTGGATCGGGCCACCGACTTGCCTTGGTTTTTTCCGGATGCGCCCGAGGCGATCTAAAACTTGGAGACGCTTCAATGGAACGCCTCGATACTCGGTTGTAGAGCTACGACCGCTCTGGTCGGTTACTAAAAGTAACACTCGCCGCCCAAGTGGTGTTGTATCAAATGTCGCAGACAAGGCCTTGAAGTCTGCGGCCTGTGCCCCGTTACTCTCACAAAATTCGGGCAGAGCCTTAGCAAAGAGAGCGACAGCAACTTCGAGGTTGCCTGACGGTTTTCCACGCACAACGCGACCGTTGAGAAAATCGACTTCTATCAATGCTTCTGGAGATGACGCAGCTTCGCCAAATACATCTATGGGGTAGTGGCCAATCACGAACCCCAAGCCACTGGCCATCGAATCTGCGAAGTTATGCCCTATGGCGCAAAGGCGATCATGCTTCATACACAGACTTTGCCAGCATTTGCGTCCGGTTTCTACATATGCTCGCACCGAAGCAGACAGTCCGCTCCCCACTCCCATCCCGGTCATTCCGCACCGATCTTGCGATTATGACGGCAGCCGAGCGATTGTGGACGGTATGGGGATGACTATGTTTTTAGCGAAGGCCCTCTCTGGAGGTCGGTTTGCCTGCACGCCTTAACATAACCATCAAGTGTGTCGCTGCCGAGTATCTCCCATATTGCGGAAACATCGGGCGCTTCGAGCGCAGCATCAATTTTCTTACTCGGCACTTTAGAAAGCGTCTTAACGCCGCACGGAATATAGCCGTCACGATATTCTTTAGAGAGACCGACGCTGTCTTGGTGTGCCAGTCTAGTAGCAAGCATCGTGACACTGTCACTATTTGACGAACAAGCGGTCAACAAGGCCAGCATTAATATCGTGAGATGCTTGGCCACCATCGATCCTTCGCTACGCAGACCCAAATTCCTATAATGGACTGAATGTCCTCTTCCCACCCCAAAACGGTCAATCGCCCCTAGGCTCTCTCTCCTGGGCGGACCGAATTTTCCGGGCCACGATGCTTCGCATCGGACCCACATATTGGAGAGACACACCTCACGCACGGGTGCATAGCGCTTTTCCGCCACTTTTCGAGCGGCTGATCCGACGTCGCCGCCGCCTCGCTCGCGCTAAGTGACGTTTTTCTGCGACGTATCGAGGTGCACATCCGCACCCTCGCGGGACACAAACCTGGCGGACGAAAATGACGCTAGCGGCGGTTCAGCCGCGCGCTAATCGGGAGCGCTGAGCCGGTGTCGGGACGATCTTTCGACCCACGTTCCGGGCAATCGCGGCTGTCCCGCGACACTCAGCCTGCGGCCGAGAACGCGTCATTTTATGTCCGTATGCCATGGCGTCCGACGACAACCGAGAGTGTCCATCGGGCCAAGTTGAAGGCAGCCTAACGTAGGAGAACAGGCGGTGGCGTACAAACGTCGTGTGGATTAATGCAGCACGAATTTGGATAATCGAGCGCGACGGGGCGGCGCCCTTCCGACCGTCCCGTCACAATTGTTCCGCGAGAGCACCGTTATGCCTTTCCAACCCCTTGCCCCTCCGCCGTCGTCGCCGCTTGCAATCGAGCCCATCAGCATGCGGGTTCCCGACGCCTGTCAATTTACGGGCATAAGTCGCAGTACTCTCTATCTTCTAATCGCGAGAGGCGAAGTCGAGATCGTAAAGATGGGCGCCGCCACGTTGGTCCTGACAGAAAGCCTTCGCGGCTTGATTGAGCGGCAGCGCGGCACTTCTGCCAGCCGCACGGCGGCGCAGATCCGACGCCGCAGCAATCAGGACGAAGTGCGGAAATCTGGACACCAATCTCGCAGCAGGCGCGCCCCCAGCGATTTTGCGTCCATTCCCCTCTTCGAGCAGGATTAGGCAGCTTTGCGCCTGATCCCGGCCATTCTTAGCCAGCGATGCGTGGCCCAAACCGGTCGTTTGAAAATAGGCCCCAATGGCAGTGCACGGGCGTCCGATTTCGCGCGAAACCTAGCAGTTGCGAGAAGCACTAACATCCCTGGAACGCGAGAACATCCCCCAAGCCCGTTCGCTGCCCCACCACAGAGCAGCAAAACCGCCAAGCGTGACTCCGCCCAGAATGCGCCAGCCATGTGGTCCCAGCGGCAGCATCCCGATTGCGTAGCCAACGACGAGTGTCGCCATCGCAATCAGGAACGGTCCCGTGAAACGGCAATGAGTCCGTCCGCATCGTCGGGCGTTCATGATGCAAGCCGTGCCCATGCCGACGAGCATGACGGTCCAGATGACCGCGCGGGGCGTGGGTCCCAGCCACATGGCGGCCAGCATGGCCACGCCCGGAATGCCCCAGAGCCCGACAAGCGTGCGCCAGCTACCCGACCAATCCGTAGCGCCGCTGCCGGGATCGGAACCGCGCGGGCTACTCATGTCATCTCACCGCAGCGACAGGACTGGGCAATCCTAGCCTGCACAGCAGGACAGCCTTTTCACATCCCGGTCGAATGTCTGCGCCGCCAGCTTCAGGCCTTCGACCGTGGTCAGATAGGGGAAAATCGTCTCTGCCAGATCGTCGATCGTGAGACCGCAGCGGATCGCCATGGCGGCGGTCTGGATACTGTCCGCACCTTCCGGCGCCAGGATGTGTGCGCCCAGCAGCTTGCGGGTCCGGCCATCCGCCACCAGTTTGATCAGACCGCGCGTGTCGCGGGCCGCCAATGCGCGCGGGACATTTTCGAGCGGGAGGGTCGACGTTCGAGTGGCATATCCTGCCGCGATAGCCTGCGCTTCGGTGAAGCCGACGCTGGCTACCTGCGGATCGCTGAATACGACGGCCGGCATGGCCGAATTGTCGTACCTCAGACTGTCGCCGTTCAAGGCGTTCTTGGCGGCGATCTTTGCACCATAGGCCGCCATGTAGACGAACTGGTCTCGGCCGGTCACGTCCCCGGCGGCATAGACGCCGCGCACAGAGGTTCGCATATGGTCATCGACAAGGATGGCACCGCTGAGCGTCTGCTTCACCCCCGCCTCGATGAGACCGAGGTCCTCCACATTCGGGGCGCGCCCGGTCGCCACGAGAAGGCGCTCCGCGACGATGGTTTCGGCGACCCCGTCGCGCAGGACGGTGAGCGCAGAGCCCCCTTCCGCCGTCTTGTGGACCGACTGATAGGCGAGGTTGCCAAAGACGGTGATGCCTTCGCTCGAAAGATAGTCGGTCAGCGCGGCGCCGATCTCCGGCTCCATCTCAGGGAGAAGGCGGCTACGGCAAACGAGCGTCACGTCGACACCGGCGCGCGAGAACATCTGAGCGAGTTCCACACCGATATAGCCGCCTCCGAGGACGATCATCGATTTCGGCAATTCGGTCAGGTCGAGCGCGGTCGTGCTGTCGAGCGTATCGACATCCGGAAGGCCCGGGATAGCCGGTGCAGCCGGACGAGTACCTGTCGCAATCACGACCCGGTCGGCGATGAACCGCCTTCCACCGGTCTCGACGCCATTACCGATGAGCCGCGCCGTGCCTTCATGGTAGGCGACATTATTGTAGAGAGGCAGGAGGTCCGCATATTTCGCCTGGCGAAGGCTCGAGACGAGTGCGTCCTTTTCTGCGATCATCTGGCCCCAATCGGCCGTTCGTGCCTGGGCCTCGACACCCTTGAACCGCATCGGCGCGGCATTGGCGTGGTGGATGCTCTCGACCGCGCGGATCAGCGCCTTGGAAGGAACGCAGCCGACATTGACGCAGGTTCCTCCGATGGTGCCCGCACCGATAACGGCGACCTGAGCCCCTTGCTCCGCCGCGGTGATCGCGGCCGAGAAACCAGCCGATCCGCCGCCCACGACGATAAGATCGTACGTCTTGCCCTGAGGGCGATCGACCGGATTGCAGCAATCACTCATGATCCGGCTTTCACTTGCGGACTTGCGAAGGGTAGCCGGCGTTGGTGGTCGCCGCGATCAACGCCTTGGTGCTGGCCTTGGCGTCGTCATAGGTGACGGTCGCGGTATGCGCTTCGGCTGACACTTCGACGGCGGTCACGCCGGGTACGCGCGACAGGCTCTTTTTGACTACGGGGCCGCAGGTCGCGCAAGTCATGTTCTCGACGGCCAGGGTCACGGTCCGGATTGCGGCAAAGGCCGGGCCGGATGCGAACAGCACAGCCGCGGCCGCGAGCAGGGTAAGCTTCTTCATCATGGTCTCCTTGTTCAAACTTCGAGGAATAGGGGGGCGAGATAGGGGAAGAGGACGGCGAGTCCGATCAGCGCCGTTGCAAGCCACAAGGCCGTCTTTGCCAGGCGGTTGGAGGAAGGCGTGCCGCATTCGCCCTCGGCGCATACCGCCTGTGGTCGACGGTAGATCCGCCAGAACCCGGCCGCCAGAAAGGCGATGGCCACCGCCAGGAAGATGGGCTGATAGGGGGCGAGCGCGGTCAGGTTGCCGATCCATGCGCCACTGACGCCCAGAGTGAAGAGCACCAGCGGGACGATGCAACACGAGGCTGCGCCAATCGCGCCGAGACTTCCTGCGGCAATCGCAACCCACGTACCTCGTTTGGAAGCCGTTTCAGGTTGAGTCATTTTCTGTTCTCCGAATCACGTTGTTGACCCTAGATAGGATCTGTAGTGGCTACAGGTTCAAGAGGTAATTCATCATGGATCGGAAAAATCTGCAGGACACAGCGCCCCGGCTTCCAATCGGGATGCTGTCGCGGCGCACCGGGTGTAACATCGAGACCATCCGCTACTATGAGAAAATAGGCCTGCTACCCGCGCCTGCACGCAGCGACGGCGGTCACCGGCTCTATGGCCATGGTCATCTCATGCGCCTCGGCTTTGTGCGGCGCGCGCGGGAACTGGGCTTCACGCTGGACGAGATCCGCGCGCTGCTGCGGTTGGCCGAGGACCGCGATCGCCCGTGCGCCGAAGCGCGCGAAGTCGCCGCGGCCCATTTGACCGACATTCGTACCAAGATCGCGGATCTTCAGGCCATGGAGTCGGTGCTTGCCGACACCGTCGTGCGATGCGCGGATGGCAAGACCCCGGAATGCCCCCTGCTGGAGACACTATTCGGCTCGATCGATCCGTCTGCGAGCGGATGAGCGCTGTGCAAGGTAGTTGCCGGTCTCCCGACGGCTAGCCGACGTCAGGCAGCGCCGACCCATGTCGGTTTTTGCAAGAACGGCGCCTTAGCGGATCTCAATATCTGCTTCTTTCATTCTTAGTCCGGAAGCGGACAGTCTGGAAACGTTGAGAGTTTCGGACGCCGGCGGGCGTCGGAAAGTCTTCGATGCCCGAACCGCGGTGGTCATGAGCCGAGCTATGGGGAAAGCTGTTCTGCGCTGATGCTGGGGTAGCCAGTTGCTGCCCAAAAGCGGACGTGC
>NZ_DASYHE010000017.1:0-4138 GCF_035998965.1 Sphingopyxis sp. | reverse complement strand
GGAAGCCGGCTCGGCCATTAAAAATCTTTAAGCTACGAGCCGCCCGAATCGCTTCCGAATCAGGCGGCTCGCGGCCCTATATTACTTTGTGATCGTCGCCACAACCCCTGCGCCGACGGTACGACCGCCTTCGCGGATTGCAAAGCGCAGACCCGGGTCCATCGCGATCGGTGCGATGAGCTTGACGGCCAGCTGGACGTTGTCGCCCGGCATCACCATTTCGGTGCCCTCGGGGAGGATGACCTCGCCGGTGACGTCGGTGGTGCGGAAGTAGAACTGCGGACGATAGTTGGCAAAGAACGGCGTGTGACGGCCGCCTTCGTCCTTCGACAGCACATAGACTTCCGAGGTGAATTCGGTGTGCGGCTTGATCGTGCCGGGCTTGCAGAGAACCTGGCCACGCTCAACTTCTTCACGGCCGACGCCGCGGATCAGCGCGCCGACGTTATCGCCAGCCTGGCCCTGATCGAGCAGCTTGCGGAACATTTCGACGCCGGTCACGACGGTCTTCTTGGTGTCCTTGATGCCGACGATTTCGACTTCTTCGCCCACCTTGACGACGCCGGTTTCGATACGACCGGTAACAACCGTACCGCGACCCGAGATCGAGAACACGTCTTCGATCGGCATCAGGAAGGGCTTGTCGAGCGGACGTTCCGGCTGCGGGATCCACGCATCGACGGCTTCCATCAACTTCAGGATCGCGTCCTTGCCGATGGCGTCGTCGCGGCCTTCGAGGGCGGCAAGCGCCGAACCCGGGATGATGGGGATGTTGTCGCCGTCGAAGTCGCGCTTCGACAGTTCTTCGCGGATTTCGAGCTCAACGAGTTCGAGCAGTTCGGGATCGTCCAGCTGGTCGACCTTGTTCAGGAAGACGACCATGGTCGGCACGCCGACCTGCTTGGCGAGCAGGATGTGCTCCTTGGTCTGCGGCATCGGGCCGTCAGCGGCCGACACCACCAGGATCGCGCCGTCCATCTGGGCAGCACCGGTGATCATGTTCTTCACATAGTCGGCGTGGCCCGGGCAGTCGACGTGCGCATAGTGGCGCGCGCCGGTTTCATATTCGACGTGTGCGGTCGAAATGGTGATGCCGCGCTCGCGCTCTTCGGGCGCCTTGTCGATGTTCGCGAAGTCGACAGCGACGCCGCCCGACGTTTCGGCGAGCACCTTGGTGATCGCTGCGGTCAGCGAGGTCTTGCCATGGTCGACGTGACCGATGGTGCCGATGTTGCAGTGCGGCTTGTTCCGCTCAAATTTTGCCTTGGCCATGATCTTACCCTTGTCCTTAGTCTGGCGTGTCTAAATGCTCAGAAAATTGTTCGTTCGGCGGAACCGCCTGTTGAAACAGGCGCCGCCATTAGTCGGCTTTGCAGAAGAGGGCAAGCCCCGCGGGGTGAAAGCGGCCCGAAAGCCGTTCACCCCGCAAAAAGCTTACGCCATTTTGGCTTTCACCTCTTCGGCGACGTTCGTCGGCACTTCTTCATAATGCGAGAATTGCATCGAGTAGCTGGCGCGACCCTGGCTGAAACTGCGCAGCTGATTCACATAGCCGAACATGTTTGCCAGCGGCACGATCGCCTCGACGACCTGAGCGATGCCCCGGCTGTCGGTGCCCTGAATCTGGCCGCGACGGCTGTTGAGATCGCCGATCACGTCACCCATGAATTCCTCAGGGGTCACAACCTCGACCTTCATCACCGGTTCGAGCAGCTTGATGCCGGCCTTCGCCGCCACTTCGCGCATCGCCGCACGGCCCGCGATTTCAAACGCCAGCGCCGACGAGTCGACGTCGTGATAGGCGCCGTCCGTAAGCCGGATTTCGAAGTCGATGATCGGGAAGCCAATCATGTGACCGTTTTCAGCCGACTCGCGCATGCCCTTTTCGACCGACGGGATATATTCGCGCGGAATGTTACCGCCCTTGATCTCGTCGATGAAGGTGATGCCCGCGCCGCGTTCGCCCGGAGCAACCGTCACCTTGACGCGGCCGAACTGACCCGAGCCACCCGACTGCTTCTTGTGGGTATAGTCGACGTCGACCGCTTTCGCGAGCGATTCGCGGTACGCCACCTGCGGCGCGCCGACGTTCGCTTCGACCTTGAACTCGCGCTTCATGCGATCGACGAGGATGTCGAGGTGAAGCTCGCCCATGCCCTTGATGATCGTCTGGCCCGATTCATGGTCGGTCGACACGCGGAACGAGGGATCCTCGGCGGCCAGACGGTTGAGCGCGATGCCCATGCGTTCCTGGTCGGCCTTGGTCTTCGGTTCCACTGACAGCTCGATGACCGGCTCGGGGAATTCCATCCGTTCGAGGATGATCGGCGCGTTGGTGGCGCAGAGCGTGTCCCCGGTGGTGGTTTCCTTGAGGCCGGCAAGCGCCACGATGTCGCCCGCAAAGGCTTCTTCGATGTCTTCGCGGCTGTTCGCATGCATCAGCAGCATGCGGCCAACCTTTTCCTTCTTGTCCTTCACCGAGTTCAGGTACGTGCCCTTGTTCAGGGTACCCGAATAGATGCGCGCGAAGGTGAGCGAGCCGACGAACGGATCGTTCATGATCTTGAAGGCGAGCAGCGACAGCGGCGCATCATCGGCAGGCGGACGCGAGTCGGGGGTCTCGCCGTCGAGCTTGAGACCCTGCACGTCAGGAATGTCGAGCGGCGACGGCAGATAGTCGACAACCGCGTCGAGCAGCGTCTGCACGCCCTTGTTCTTGAACGCCGAGCCGCAGAGGACCGGAACGAACGCCTGCGCCAGCGTCCCCTTGCGGATCAGCTTCTTGAGCGTCGCGACGTCGGGGACGGTGCCTTCGAGATAGGCTTCCATCGCGTCGTCGTCCTGTTCGACGGCGAGCTCGACGAGCTTTTCGCGATATTCGGCGGCCTTGTCGACGAGGTCGGCGGGGATGTCTTCATAGAAGAATTCAGCGCCGAGGCTTTCATCCTTCCAGATGATCGCGCGCTCGTTGACGAGGTCGACGAGACCCTTGAAGTCGCCTTCGGCGCCGATCGGCAGATAGAGGACGGCCGGGGTCGCACCCAGGCGATCGATGATCGTCTGGACGCAATAATAGAAATCGGCGCCGGTGCGGTCGAGCTTGTTGATGAAGCACATCCGCGGCACTTTATATTTGTCGGCCTGACGCCACACGGTTTCCGACTGCGGCTCGACGCCGGCAACGCCGTCGAACGCGGTGATCGCACCGTCGAGGACGCGCAAGCTGCGCTCGACTTCGATGGTGAAGTCGACGTGTCCGGGGGTGTCGATGATGTTCAGGCGATGCTCGGGGCCCTGGCCTTCTTCGGCTTTCCACAGACAGGTGGTCGCAGCCGACGTAATCGTGATGCCGCGTTCCTGCTCCTGCTCCATCCAGTCCATCGTCGCGGCGCCGTCATGGACTTCGCCGATCTTGTAGGACTTGCCGGTGTAGTAAAGGATACGCTCGGTCGTCGTGGTCTTGCCGGCGTCGATGTGCGCCATGATCCCAAAGTTGCGATAATGTTCGAGCGGATGGCTGCGTGCCATGGTCTTTTCCTTGGATGTGGGGGGCGGTCTTGCGAGCCGCCTCCGATATAGGAAGAATTGTTGCGATTGCGAGACGCCCCCAGAACAGGGGGAGCGTCCCGGCAATTACCAGCGGTAGTGGCTGAAAGCGCGGTTGGCTTCAGCCATGCGGTGTGTATCTTCGCGCTTCTTCACCGCATTGCCGCGGTTGTTCGACGCGTCGAGCAGTTCACCCGACAGGCGCGCGGCCATCGTCGTTTCGCTGCGGTTGCGCGCGGCGGTGATCAGCCAGCGGATCGCCAGCGCCTGGGCGCGGTCGGGGCGGACTTCGACCGGAACCTGATAGGTCGCACCGCCGACGCGGCGGCTGCGCACTTCGATGTTCGGGCGGATATTCGCCAGCGCTTCGTGGAACACGGCGAGCGGTTCCTTCTTGGCGCGGGCTTCGACCGATTCGAGCGCACCGTAAACAATGTTTTCGGCGACCGACTTTTTCCCGTCCAGCATGACGCTGTTCATGAATTTCGACAGCACCGTATCACCGAAACGGGGATCGGGCAGGATTTCGCGGCGTTCAGGACGACGACGACGAGCCATAGGATATTCCTTTACCAACAGCGTCCCGGCGCAA
>NZ_DASYHE010000092.1:0-42543 GCF_035998965.1 Sphingopyxis sp. | reverse complement strand
CGGCGTCGACAATGACGAGGATATCGCGCGCACCCTCGCGATGTTCGGCGGCTTTACCGAAGGCTTGCAGCTCTTCGCCAGCTTCGCGATGCTGATGAACTTCCCGCGCTTCAACAAGATGAAGGGCATGGGCCAGATCGTCAGCTGGTCGATCCGCGACGAAAGCCTGCATTGCGAAGGCATCATCAAGCTGTTCCACACCTTCACCAAGGAACGCGACTGCCTGACCAAGGCGGTGAAGGAAGACATCATCGACACCTGCCAGAAAACGGTGCGGCTCGAGGATGCGTTCATCGACCTGGCGTTCGAACAGGGCCCCGTCCCCGGCATGACGCCCAAGGAAATCAAGCGCTACATCCGCTACATCGCCGACTGGCGCCTCGGCCAGCTGGGGTTCGCGCCGATCTACATGATCGAGGAACACCCGCTCCCCTGGCTCGCCCCGCTGCTCAACGGCGTCGAGCACGCCAACTTCTTCGAAACCCGCGCGACCGAATATAGCAAGGGCGCGACGCGCGGCGAGTGGAACAATGTCTGGTCCAGCTTCGACAACCGCAAGAAAGCCAAGGCGAACGACGACCTCGCCCCGGTGATCACCGCCGAAACCGACGGCGAGGATATGTTCGCGAAGGCAGGGATCGCGGCAGAGTAAGATAAACCCCCTCCCGCTTGCGGGAGGGGCAGCGAAACTTGCCAGCTTGCTGGCTTAGTGTAGCGGGGTGGGCAAGGACGCCGACAGTTTCGGCTTCTGAACAAGGTGATACTGGAGCAACGCAAGCAGATCGGAAGGGCGCAGAATGAGCATTTCTCCTGAACCCGTCGCGGTTCGCTTCGACGACGACAGCTTCTGGGTCGATCTGGAGGACGGTCGCACCCTGGGCATTCCGCTTGCCTGGTTCCCGCGCCTCCTCCACGCCACTCCCGCCCAACGCGAAGCCGTTTCGCTCAGCCGCGCCGGACTGCATTGGGAAGAGATCGACGAAGACATCTCCATCGCCGGCCTGATCGCCGGCCGCGGCGACCAGACACGCAACCGGAAAGAAGCCGCATGACCGAAAAACAGAAACTCATCATCCTCAGCCAGCCGCAGCGTTCGACGCTCGAAGGCCTGTCGAACCGCCGCCCCCAACTCCCCACCGATCCGATCCGCGACGAACTCGTCACGCTGGGACTGGTGGTGAAACAGGGCGCCAAATGGGCGCTGACCCCGCAGGGCAAGAAGGTGCTGGCGGCAAGCTCAAACCGGCGCAATGCGGGCGGGTTTTCGGTTTGAGGCAACTACCGATAAAAGGGGCTGGCAGGCTACAATAAAGCATGAGCGCATTTTTTCTACAGGTCCCCGAGTTGGAGTTTGCATCAGGCCGCATTGCAATTATACTGGAAGTGATATATGTCGTCCGTTGAACGCCGCTACAAGCTCATCGTCGATGGGCATGTCAGTGGTGATTTGGCGCAGGTTCGAACCAAGGATCGATATGCATTTGCGAAGCTCTATGTCTTTCTCGAAGAACTCAAGGGCAGTATCGATGATTGTGCCAAATTGGCTGATGAACATTTCGCTGACGAAACAATCGAAAACATATCTCCATTTTGGTTTCTCCAAGACAGGAAATACAATGTGTTTCGCCTCAAATTGGTAGAAATACATGGCTGGCGAATACTCACAGCCGCGGACCACCGAAATCGGGAAATTGCAATTTTGGCGATCATGGAACGATCCCAAGATTACCAAAATGATCCGAAACTAATTGAAAGATTAAAAGCGAGCTATGAGAAACTCGGTTTCTACCGCTTCGGTCACTAGACGCCGCACTTGGAACATCGACACGGTTCGCAGTGCACGGATGTGGCAAAAGTTTGACCTTGCCAAATTTGATAGCGTACCTGACGGATTCATATCCCTCGACGCCCTTCTTGATGAATACCGAGATTCCGTGACTCGCGATGAGCTTTGCGCTGCAAGGCGGGATTCGGCGGAGGCCAAACCCAAAGGTCTAGCTAAACTGAGACTACAAGCAGGAATGAGCCAAGCCGACCTTGCGGACTTAGTGGGAACGTCTCAGCCAAGGCTCTCCAGCTGGGAATCGCGTAACGAGAAACCTTCTTTTGAAAATATTCAAAAACTATCCGCTGCACTCGACGTAGATTTTAATGCCCTTTTCGAGGCGCTCTCATGACGAACATTAGGGTAAGCATGTTTGCTTGTGAGGATATAAGATGGGAGGCAAACGGCACGCCGATGATACTTGGCCTTATGTCTCCCATTTTTCATCCGGTTGAATATCCTTTGACCATGGAACGAATGCACGTTGTTACTATAATTAGGATCAGCAAGGAAATATCAGAAATCACTGCCAAGCTGACTATGAAATGGGATAGAAAGTCAAATATTGTTGATGAAGAAAAATCAAGATCATTCTCTGTTGAATATAGCCGCAATGAAGATGACAACGACCTAGATTTTGACTGGTCAGTTTTTTCAAATCTTGCGCTAGATAATTTGGAATTTGACGAAGGAGATATCTTGGAGTTCAAATTCGAGGCAGGAGATTGTTCCGATTTTATCAAAATAAAGGCTGGGAGCCTGATGGAGATTGAATCCTAAAAGCACCGGATTTGATCTGGGGTCCATCGCCGCCCTAGTTTCCACCCCATGCACGCCGACTTCCCGCCTGCGTCTACATCACGGCGAGCGCACGGCACGGCACGCTCTACACCGGCGTCACCTCGCACCTGATCCAGCGCATCGCCCAGCACCGCGACGGCAGTTTCGACGGCTTCACCAAACGCTATGGCGTCAAAACGCTCGTCTGGTTCGAACGCGCCGGGATGATGCACGCCGCGATCACGCGCGAGAAGCCGATCAAGAGCTGGCAGCGCAAGTGGAAGATCGCGTTGATCGAGGCGGCGAACCCGGAATGGCGCGATCTGGCCGAGGAATTGGGGTTGCCGCCGTTGGGGGGGTAGCGCCGAACCTTTACACGGTCCCCTCGTTCGTCATGCCGGACTTGATCCGGCATCCATTCCTGCCTCGCCGCATGGATCCCGGATCAAGTCCGGGATGACGAGGAGGCGCAATTCTTCGTGCCTTTGTGCCTTTATGTGAAATCAAAAATCGCCAGCATCAGACCGGAGCACCGCACCCCAGCCCACACGCTCACCCCCCCAAATCCTATTTCGAACACCCCACCTCAAAAACCCCTTTCCTACATTATTCCCATATGCTCCAAACTGGCAGATGAGCCACATCGCCCCCATCCCTTCGCCCGACGCGGCCGCCGCCGCCGTCCCCGCATCCACCCCCGCGCTCGACGCACATGGCCACGACCCCGCCGCTTACGACTGGGTGCCGGTGCTGAAAAAGCGCCGCAAGGATGGCTGGTCGCCCGATAAACAGCGCGCGTTTATCGAGACGCTGGCTGATAGCGGCTCGGTCGCCACCGCGACGCGGCAGGTCGGCATGTCCGAATCCTCCGCCTATCGCCTGCGCCGGTCGCCGGGCGCGGAGGCATTCGACCGCGCCTGGTCCGCGGCGATCGATGCGGCGTCGAAGAGATTGCTCGACGCCGCGTTCGAACGCGCGCTGGTCGGCAGCGAAGAGCCGGTGTTCGACCGCGACGGCAACCGCGTCGGCCGCCGCCTGCGCCACAGCGACCGGTTGCTGATGTTCCTGATCCGCGCCTATGGCCCCGACCGCTTCCGTGAGGGCGCCGCGGCACCCGCCCCTGCCGCGACCCCGGTCGCCGAGGCGCTTGTCCACCTCCATCCCGAACCGCCCGCCGCGCCCGCGGCGCTGATGGCGCCCGACGATCTTGCGGTGGCGTTAGAGGTTACCGATCTGTGCGACGGCGAACTGCCGCGCTGGTATCGCGACGATGCGGACACAGCGCTGGTGCCTCCCGCGACCCCGCCCGTGGGGGCGGCGTGGGATGAGGCTGACCTTTCCTGAACTTTGACGCGTGCACCGCGTCGTTGGGCTGAACTTTGCTGAACTTTGGCGCGCAGCCCGCCTAATTCAGTACCGATCCGCTCGGAAATCCGCGCACCCCCGCGACCGCGAACATCACCCCGCCGCGCACCGCCTCGGGCGCATCCGCCAGCAGCGCCAGCTTGACCAGCTCGCGCGTCACTTCGCTGTCGTCGTCGACGACCAGCCGCAGCGATTCGATACCGATTTCATTGCGCGAGATCACGACATCGCGGATCAGGCTCAGCGGCCAGCTGTCCGAACTGCCGCGGTACAGCCGCGCGCCGTCGTGAAAGATATACGCCTCGCGCTGCCGCCACAGCCGGTGGAAATGCACCAGCCCCAGCGCCGCTGCCACGATCAGCGCGGTCACGATCAGATTGCCGAACAGGATGCTGCGGATGATCTCACCCGCCTGCTCGCCCTGCGCCTGCCGGATCAGCAAGCCGACCAGCGCCAGCGCGCACAGCAATTGCCCCGCCGCCAGCGGCTTCGCCTGTAACCGCCCGATCACGACTATCCTGTGGTCCCACCGCGCCATCGCCGCGCCTATAGCCATCGCCGCCGCGCAGCGCCAGTCGCGGCCCGTATCTGACATGAAAATGGCCCGCTCCGAGGGACGCGGGGAGCGGGCCAGTTTCGGGGCCGACGCGCGCTATCGCGCACCCAACCCCGGATGATCGTGCCGGTTATTCGGCCTCTTCGAACAGGCCGACCGCGGTCGCACCGGTCGCCGACAAGCGGATCGTGTCGCCTTCGACGGCCGCGACCAAGCCGGCGGGCAGGTAGTGATGCTTGCCGTCGGCGCTGTCGCTCTTCGCCATCTTGATCCGCTCGCCATCGAGACGATCGACCGTCCCGACATGGACGCCGTCGGCGCCGATAATCGTCATATGTTCCTTGATCGCGCTATGGTCATGCTCAGCCATCGTCATTCTCCTTGCCGCTTTGCGGGACAGCCCGCGAAGGTCTTGCCAGATACGCCCCGCGGCGGCGTTCGATCCCGACCCGCCGACGAGCCGCCCGAAAGCCGCGCCGCTTCCCAAGCGCCGCGCAAAGGCCTAGCCTGCATACCATGCGCTTTTCCGCTGCCTTTGTCGCCATCCTGTTGCTCGCCATGCCGCTGCCCGCCATCGCCTGTTCGGTTGCGCCGGGATACCGCGTCCCGACGAACATCGAGCTGGTCGCCGACGCCGACCTGATCCTGCTCGCCACGGTGTCGGAGGGCGATTTCGCGCCCGACAGCACCTCCGAACAGCAGATCGAGGTCCAGCCGCTGGCGGCGATCAAGGGCGAAATGCCGACCGGCCCGCTCGCGATGCCGGGATCGATCGCCAGCGGCGAAGAAGCGCTGCTCAGCAATCCCTACGAACTGAAGGACGCGCATCCGCAAAGCCTGGCGGGTGCGTGCAATCGCTACACCTTCCCGCGCGGCTCGCGCGTGTTGTTCTTCCTGAAATGGCAGGGCGATCATTGGCGCGCCGCGGGCGGACCGTTCAGCCGCTGGGCCGAAGATGTGCTGACCGACGAAGCCCCGTGGTTGCAAGTCGTCCGCCTCTATGCCGAAGCCGCGGTACTACCCGCCGGCGACCGCACCGCTTACCTGACCGCGCGCCGCGACGAATATGCTGCCGAGCGCGACAATCCGGTGGCGCAACTGATCGCCGCCGACATCGCCCGCCAACTCGCCGGACCCAACGCGCCGCTGCGCGAGAAATTGCCGCCGGCTCTCGACGAAGCCGCAGACCAGTGATCGGATGGTAGCCTCACCAATCACGCGGCGGCGGCGAGCACCTTCTTCTCGATGACGCGAATGAACACCTCAGGATCCTGCGCACCGGGGATCAGCATCCGGCCGTCCAGGATGAAGGCCGGGACGCCGGTAATATTCTGGTCGGCCCAATAGGCTTCTTCCGTGCGAACCATCTCGCCAAACTCGCCCGATGCCAGGATCGAGGCGGCACGGCCGCGGTCGAGCCCGACCGACGCGGCGACGTCGGCCAGCACGCCATGATCGCTGACGTCGCGATTGTCGGTGAAATGCGCCGCAAACAGCGCCAGCTTCAGCGCCGTCTGCACGCCCGTCGCTGCCGCCTGCTCAGGCTCTTCCAGCGCCCCCGCCCATGTCAGAAGACGGTGTGCGTCGAAACTGTTGCGCATCCGGAATTCGGGGCCGCGGTTAAAGACAAAGCCGAGGTCGGCCGCAATGCCCGCCATCTTTCCGCTGTTCGCGCGGCTCTGTTCGACGGTTATGCCATATTTGCGCATCACATGCTCGGCGGCATCCTCGCCCTCGGGCGGCATGTCGGGATTGAGCTCGAACGGGTGCCACTGAACGCGGAAGTCCAGCCGACCTTCGAAATGCGTCATCACGCTCTGAAATTTCAGCCAGCCGATGATGCACCAGGGACACATCACGTCGGACACGATATCGACGCTCAGACGCGGCACGCTCGGTTCGGCCAACGAAAATCTCCTGCCCGTCACGCCCCGTCGGGTGACCGGCGATCCTTGCCCGTGCGCCGGTCGTCCTTGCGACGCTCCGGCCCCTTGAAATCGGGATCGTCGGCGACGCGCCTTTCGGCCGACCGCCTGTCCGAACGCGCCCGCTTGTCATCCTCGGCTGTCATACGCCCCTCCACCAGATAAGGAAAAGAAGCGACCCGGCAGCGATGTGGTCACAAAATGACTAAAAAGACAAGAACAGCGCCCTGTCCGCTTGGCCTAGACGCGACTCTATGCCGCGATATTGTCCGCCCCCCCCGCGTTGAACGCGGAATCCGGGACCGTCGCGGGTCGCGACAGCGCCCACCAACTAGCCAGCATCAGCACGACCGTCAGCGCCTCAACAATCATCGCCTGGATGATGCCCCAATTGGTCGGATCGCCCATGGCGGCGCCGATCAGACGGCCAGCGAACGCGGTGCCAAACAGCGCCGCTGGAACCAGCAAGGCGCGCACCCAGCCCGGAACCAGTGCGCCCAGCACCGCCGCGCCCGACGCAACGATGAAGAAGGCTGATAAATCGGCGCGCAGCGTATTGATCGCAACCCCGGTGATCGCAAAGTTGAAGGTTTCGGAATAGCTCGCCGGATCGAACAGCCCCCGCAAACCGACGATCGCAAAAAAGGCGGCCCACAGAAGCACCGCGCCGCGCCAGATCCAGTTGGTCATGATTGTCTCCCCGTTGCTGTCGTCCAAGCTGAACCAACAGGCGGGAATGTCAATGGTTGCACCGGCTTATCGTGCGTCGGCGGCAAAGGTCTCTTCGATCCAGCCGCCGCCCAGCACGCGGCTTTCGTCCGCCGCATCGTAAAGCACCGCGGCCTGTCCCGGCGCGACGCCATATTCGGCGTCGTTGAAGATCAGCCGGTCGCCGACCACGCGCGCCGGTACGGGCCGCGCCATGCTGCGCACCTTCGCGAATACCTCGCGGCCATCGACCGCCGCCAGCCAGTTCGCTTCGCCCAGCCGCGCCGCCGATACCGCAAGCGCGCGGCGCGGCCCGACGATCACCTGCTTGGCCGCGGCGTCAAGCCGCACGACATAGAGCGGCTCGGCCTGCCCGCCGATCTCGATCCCGCGGCGCTGGCCGACGGTGTAGTGGATCAGTCCCTTGTGCGCGCCCAGCACCGTGCCATCGATATGGACAATCTCGCCCTGGTCATCGGCCTCAGGACGCAACTTGCGCACCAGTGTCGCGTAATCTCCGTCCGGGACAAAACAGATGTCCTGACTGTCGGGCTTGCCCGCAACACCCAGCCCCATGTCGCGCGCGATTTCGCGCACGACGCTTTTTTCCATCCCGCCCAGCGGAAAGCGCAGGAAATCGAGCTGATCCTGCGTTGTCGCAAACAGGAAATAACTCTGGTCGCGCGCGGGATCGACCGCGCGGTGCAGTTCGGCACCGTTCGGTCCCATCATGCGCCGGACATAATGGCCGGTCGCAAGGCAGTCGGCTCCAAGCTCTTTGGCCAGCGCAAACAGGTCGGTAAACTTCACGCCCATGTTGCAACGCACGCAGGGGATCGGCGTTCGCCCGTTCAGATATTCGTCCGCAAACTGATCGATCACGGTGTCGCGAAACCGGCTTTCATGGTCATAGACGTGATGCGCAAAGCCCAGCCGGTCGGCGACCGCGCGCGCGTCTTTGATGTCCTGTCCGGCGCAGCAGGCGCCGACACGCTTCGCCTTGGCGCCATGATCATACAGCTGGAGGGTGACCCCGATCACTTCGGCGCCTGACCGCGCCGCGAGCGCGGCGACCACGCTCGAATCGACTCCGCCCGACATCGCGACGACGATTCGCCGATCTTTCAGCGGTATCGCCAGCTGGAAGTCAGCCTGGGCAAGCCCGGCAGAAGAAATCATCGTCGCCATGATGCGCGTCATCTAGGGATGCAAAGCCAAAAAAGCCAGCTTTTCCGCCGCTCGTGTCAAGATATTGACGGGGGTTAAGCTTCGCTAACAAGGCATGAAATGGGCATTTACGTGACCTTAGGCGGTTCGCGCTAGACCGGCGTTATGAACATGGCCCCGTCCGAATTTCCGCGCCTTGCCGGCGCAGCCAGCCTGTCAAAACCGGGCTTTGACATCATCTTGGCGGTGTCGAGCGCGCGGCAGGCAGCGCAGCCGACCGTAAGGTTGCTGCGTGCTCAGGCGAGTCGTCAAGCACATGGCGCAACGCTTAACGCGCTGCGCCAAATGCTGGGTGGAAAGGGGCGTACCCAGGAACAAAAGACCACGCGCATCATTCGTTTCTTCGACCTGTCGGACGGGGTGAACGCTTTGCCCGAAACTATGAATGACCTGTTTACCAGAGGATTTCAGCCGATGTTGAGTCCCTCCGATTTAGAGACAAATGCGTCGGACAAATTCCCCCCCGACGTCGAAACCATGGAATGAATATGATCGAGAATCAGAAAATCCGTCCGGCTCAGGTCATCGGCCCCCTTGGCGAACCGCTGACGATCGACTCGCTGCCGCCGCCATCGACGACCCGCTGGGTCGTGCGCCGCAAGGCCGAGGTTGTTGCGGCGGTCAATGGCGGCCTGCTCAGCGTCGATGAAGCGTGCGAACGCTACAGCCTGACGCTTGAAGAATTTGCCAGCTGGCAGCGGTCGATTGATCGCAGCGGCATGCCAGGGCTGCGCGTCACGCGCATCCAGCACTACCGCGATCTCTACGAGCGCCAACAGCGCTTCTGATCGCGCTCGCGCGAAACATCCGACCAAAGAGGGCGCTACGGCGTCCTCTTTTTTGCCTGCCGCGCATATAATCCGCCCGTACGATCCGAAAATTCTGACCCGTTTCGGCTATTTGACGTTTTCGTTGCAACCCTATCGTTCACCCCGCGTTAAGCCCCGGAGTCAACTTTGGGAGTCACTCGATTATGCGTAAGATGTTCATTACCCTCGCTGCCACTTCGGCCCTCGCTCTTGGCGCTTGCCAGAGCCCCGCTGCCGACAAGGTCGAAGATCAGGCCGAAGCACAGGCTGAAGTGATCGACGATCAGGCCGATGCCATGCCCGAAGGCCCCGCCAAGGAAGCCATGGAAAACAAGGCTGATGTCGTCGAAGAAATGGGCGAAGAAAAGGCCAACGCCATGGACGACAACGGCGAAATCGCTCCGTCGGAAACCGGCGTCGGCGACACGCAGAAGAAATAATACTGCCGTCCCTAAACAGGCAGGGTGAAGGGCGCTGGAACATAGTTCCGGCGCCCTTTGTCGTGGGTGGCAGCTTTTTCCCTCATGTCGAACCGCGTGTGACGCCCGTCACCACTTTGTAATCCTATCCCCGCTATGGGGGGCAGCGTGGCAGAGCGTTTTGGCGTTATTGTGCCACGGCCTACCCTCCCGGCGCCGGTAGCGACCCCCGGCGGCGGGAGGGACTAGGCAGCGCCTTTCGTACCGGGGTCGAGCGCACGCAGGACATCCTGCACCCCCGGCGCTTCGGTATCGGCGCGGAGCGCTGCCAGCCCTGACGCCACTTCGAGCCGATATTCGGCCACCCCGGCCGACTCTCCGGTCCATTCGGCATTGAGCGATTTGACCAATCGCTTCGCGGCAGCATTTTCCGACAATATATGGACGTCGAGCACAGCCAGCCCCTCCGACAGACAGTGGACAAGCAGCGCCGCGGTCATCATCCGCGCCAGCCCCTGCCCCTGAAATTCATCGACTACGGCGACCGAAAACTCGCCCGCGCGGCCGCCATCACGATAACGCACCGCATGAACCGCACCGATCGCCGGTTGCCCCTCGCATTCGGTGCAGATCGCTCCCCATGCGATATGGTGATGGCCATCGACATCGACCAGCCGCTCGATCACCGCATCGGGCAGGACCGGAACGGGCGAGAAAAAGCGAAGATAGCGCGATTCCGCGGACAATTTGGCGATGCCGTCGCGCAGCAATTGCTCATCGTCCGGCGTGATCGTGCGCAGGCACACCACGGTCCCGTCGTTCAGCGCGCTATGCACTGCGATATCCTCGATCGCCTTGGCCCGTCGTGGCGCCTGTCCGTCCGTCGCGGTCATCGCGGCCTCCCAGTTGGGTCATGATAGGCACCGCAAGCCCGGCTGGCAAATGCCGTTCGTTGCGGATCGTTATCGCGATGTGGGCGCAGCGACGGACCGTCCCAGCGCTGTCAAGATTGCGCCGCGCTGCTTCGCCCAGCTGACGCTGTCGGGCGCGATCAGTTCGACATGACCTTCGCCGGCGGTTATTTCCATCGGCACCGTCACGCCGCGGTTTGCCATTGCGCTGCTGTAAGCGGCGCCGGTCGCGGGCGGGGTTACATGATCGCGGTCGTTGTTGAACTGCAGTTCGCGCGCGCTGCCGAGCGGCATTTCTGGGGGCGAGGTGCGGGCATAGTCGCCGCGCGCCATCGCTGCCGGGGCGTCAGCGCCGCACGCATGGCCGGTGCTGGCCGCGCCCGCGCGCAGGTCGGGGAGCCCGCCCTGGCTAATGGCGAGATCGATGCGGATCGGATTCGCGCCGCGCAGCGCATCGTCCGCCGCCAGCGCCGGGCGCCGCGCCAGCCACAGCGCCAGATGGCCGCCGGCGCTATGCCCGATGGCAATCCGGGTCCCGCCGGTGTCAAAGCCATGCTTCGCCCCCTCGACCATGAACAGGTCGGCGGCGCGGGCGACGTCTTCATAGGTTCCCGGCATCCCGCCGCCGCGGTCGACGCCGCGATATTCGATGTTCCACACCCCGACCCCGTGCGACCGCAAATCGTCAGCGATCCAGTTCATGATGTCCCGCTCCGCCACCGACGTCTGCCAGCAGCCGCCGTGGATCATGATCACCGCGGGGTTCGGTCCCTGCCCCTTCGGCACCCACACATCGACGATCTGCAACGCATCCTCGCCATAGCGGACGGTCGCGTCGGGCGCCGGTTTGGCGCGGGTCAGCAGGTCGGGCCAGGTCATGATCGGCTTGTCGCGCACCGCGCGCTCTCCCTTCACTGGCCCGACGACTGCCGGAGCGCAGGCGGCGAGCAGCAACGCCAGCCCGGCCACCGCACCTTTGCCAAACGTGATCAGGCGTCGTCCCCCATCCGCAGCGCGGCGATGAACGCCTCCTGCGGGATGTTGACGTTGCCATATTCGCGCATCCGCTTTTTGCCCTCTTTCTGCTTTTCGAGCAGCTTCTTCTTGCGGGTCGCGTCGCCGCCATAGCATTTGGCGGTCACGTCCTTGCGCAGCGCGGCGATGGTTTCGCGGGCGATCACCTTGCCGCCGATCGCGGCCTGGATCGGGATCTTGAACATGTGGCGCGGGATCAGATCTTTGAGCCGCTCGCACATGCCGCGGCCGCGCACCTCGGCGGTGCCGCGGTGGACGATCATCGACAGCGCATCGACCGGCTCGTTGTTGACGAGGATGCTCATCTTGACGAGGTCGCCGGGGCGGTGGCCGATCTGGTGATAGTCGAATGACGCATAGCCGCGGCTGATGCTCTTGAGCCGGTCATAGAAATCGAACACGACTTCGTTGAGCGGCAGTTCGTAGGTGATCTGGGCGCGGCCACCGACATAGGTCAGGTTCTTCTGCACCCCGCGGCGATCCTGGCACAGCTTCAGGATCGACCCGAGATATTCGTCGGGGACATAAATCACCGCCTCGATCCACGGCTCCTGGATCTCGTCGATGCGGTTGGGGTCGGGCATGTCGGCGGGGTTGTGGAGCTCGATCTCCTTCGCCGCCTCGTTCTTGGTATGGCCGAGCTTGAGCTTGTACACCACCGACGGCGCGGTGGTGATCAGGTCGAGGTCGTACTCGCGGGTCAGCCGCTCCTGGATGATCTCGAGGTGGAGCAAGCCAAGGAAGCCGCAGCGGAAGCCAAAGCCGAGCGCCGCGCTGCTCTCCATCTCGAAGCTGAACGACGCGTCGTTGAGGCGCAGCTTCTGGATGCTTTCGCGCAATTTCTCGAAGTCGTTGGCGTCGGTCGGGAACATGCCGCAGAACACGACCGGCTGGACTTCCTTGAACCCCGGCAGCGCCGCCGCCGCGGGGCGCTTGGCGTCGGTCACGGTGTCGCCGACGCGCGCCTGTGCGACGTCCTTGATCTGCGCAGTGATGAAGCCGATTTCGCCCGGACCCAGCTCGGCAAGCTGCTCGATCTTGGGCGTGAAACAGCCGACGCGGTCGATCAGGTGGGTGGTCCCCGCCTGCATGAACTTGATCTGCTGGCCTTTTTTCAGCACCCCGTCGATGACGCGGATCAGGATGACGACGCCCAGATAGGGGTCGTACCAGCTGTCGACGAGCATCGCGGTCAGCGGTGCATTGGCGTCGCCCTTCGGCGGTGGGATGCGGGTGACGATCGCCTCGAGCGCTTCCTCAATCCCGATTCCCGATTTGGCCGAGGCGAGCACGGCATTGTCGGCGGGCAGCCCGATGATATCCTCGATCTCGGCCTTCACCTTGTCGACGTCGGCGGCGGGCAGGTCGATCTTGTTGATCACCGGCACGATTTCATGGTCGTGCTCGATCGACTGATAGACGTTGGCCAGCGTCTGCGCCTCGACCCCCTGCGCCGCGTCGACGACCAGCAACGCGCCCTCGCACGCCGCCAGCGACCGCGACACTTCATAGGCGAAGTCGACATGGCCCGGGGTGTCCATCAGGTTGAGCTCATAGGTCTCGCCATCATGCGCCTTATATTTCAGGCGCACCGTCTGCGCCTTGATGGTGATCCCGCGCTCTTTTTCGATGTCCATATTGTCGAGCACCTGCGCCGACATTTCGCGCGCGGTCAGCCCGCCGGTGAACTGAATCAACCGGTCGGCGAGCGTCGATTTGCCATGATCGATATGCGCGATGATGGAGAAGTTACGGATGTGGGACATGGGCGTGGTCATGCGGGCGCGTTAGCAGGGGAAATGCGCGCTGTCAGCAGGCTCTTAAAGCCACAAAAGCCCCGCATGAGGGCATCGGATTTGTGTCCTTTGTGGCTTTAGCGATCCAAAGTTCAGGAAAGTTCAGCCCAATGTGTGTCTGTTTTGACCCCAGATCGCCAAGGGCCCCCCCGGCAGGCGGAAGTTGTCAAACTTGTCACCGCATCGACCCCGGAAACAAAGGGTTGGCGGTCGGGCATGGCGCAAAACGTCGCCAAGGTTGCCCAGCGCGGCGGGGGCGGGAAAGATCGTAAAGGTCGCGCGCGGCCGCGATGTATGGCGCGCGGGGAAGCAGCGGATTCGGACGAGTCAAAGAGCCAGATCGAGAGGGTGGCATGGCGGAATAATGTAGGAAAGCGGTTTTTCACGCGGAGACGCGGAGGGCGCGGAGGAGGAGGAAGATGGCCTCTCGCAAAGGCGCGAAGGCGCGAAGATTTTGCGTGCAGCGTTGGGCGGCGGCATGACGAGGCGGGGAGATATTCTTGAGCCAGCAACTGATTAACGAGTATCGCGCCGAACTCGACCGGCTGCGCGCCGTGTCGGGCAGCCGCCGCGAAAGCGTGTTGCGCGAGGCGTTCAAGGATTTGCTCAAGCGTTGGGGCAAGACGCACGACCTGCAATTCATCGCCGAGCATGACATCGTCACCAAGGCGATGAACCGCATCTATGTCGATGGAGCGCTGCTCCACAGCCTGCGCGTCCCCTTTGGCTATTGGGAGGCGAAGGATGAGAGCGACGATCTGGAAAAAGAGATCGAGGCGAAGTTCCGCAAGGGATATCCGCGCGACAATATCATATTTACCGACGATGCCACCGCCGTGCTGTGGCAGGACGGCGCCGAGGTCATGCGCGCCCATATGCAGGCTGACGACGACAGCCTGCTGAAATTGCTCGCGCGCTTTTTCGCGCACGAGCGGCAGGAGGTTGCCGATTTCAACAAGGCGGTGAAACAGTTCGCCACCGACCTGCCCGAGATTTTGAAAGCGCTGCGCGAACGGATCGCCGAAAAGCGCGCCGCCAGCCGCGAATTTTCCGCCGCCGAAGCGGCGTTCCTGCAGCACGCGCGCGACGCGATCAATCCGATCGTGAGCGAGGAGGATGTGCAGGAAATGCTGATCCAGCATGTCCTGACCGAAGATATTTTTGCCAAGGTTTTCGACAACCCCGATTTCCACCAGCACAATAATATCGCCGCCGAACTGAAGAAGGTCGAGGATGCGTTGTTCGGGCACGGCGAAAAGCAGCAGCTCTTGCGCGCACTCGCTCCTTATTATTCGGGCATCGCCAGCACCGCCGCGTTGATCCAGAGCCATTCGGAAAAACAGGGATTTCTGAAGGCGCTCTACGAGGATTTTTACAAGGCGTACAACAAGAAGGCCGCCGACCGGCTGGGCGTCGTTTATACGCCGGGCGAGATTGTGCGGTTCATGATCCGCAGCGCCGACTGGCTGTGCGAAAAGCATTTCGGCAAGAATCTGGAGGATCAAGGCGTTGAGATCCTCGACCCCGCGACCGGCACCGGCACCTTCATCGTCGAGCTGCTGGAATATTTTCGCGGCAACCACGACAAGCTGCGCCGCAAGTACAAGGAAGAGCTGCACGCCAATGAGGTGGCGATCCTGCCCTATTATGTGGCCAATCTGAACATCGAGGCGACATATCAGGCGATCACCGGCCAGTTCGCCGAGTTCGAAAATCTGTGCTTTGTCGACACGCTGGACAATGTCGACGGGCTGGGCATCCATTCGGGATATCAGTTCGACTTGCTCGGCAGCCTGAGCGTCGATACGGTGGCGATTACCGAGGCGATGAAGGCGCTGGACCGGAGCGGGTGGGCGGCAGCGGAATAGCCGGGCTTCGCGGCTGTCTTGCATTGCGCCTTTGCGCCTTTGCGTGAGATTATTTGGTGGGTTGGGGTTTGATCCTCCCTGTCGCGTAGCGATGGGGAGGTGGCAGCGCGTAGCGCTGACGGAGGGGCTTTGGCGCTGCCGTCGCCGCCCCTCCACCATTCGCTTCGCGAACGGTCCCCCTCCCCATGGCTTCGCCACAGGGAGGATTAGCGGGCCAGCCACCGCCTGCAATCGTCCCGGACCCGCGCATCGTGATCGCGCATCCCCCGCTCCAGCACCGCTGCCCGGCCCTCGCCCTCTGCCACCGCCGCCAGCGCGGCGATGGCGTTCGCGCGGACTCTCTGGACGGGGTGCGTCTGGGCGATATGGTCGGTGATGCCGTGCGCCTCGGCGCTCAGGTGGACGGCGCATCGTAGGAGCAGTTCGCCGCTGGTCAGCGTCGGGCGGCGGGCTATGGTGGGGGGCTGGCCCGCGCGCTCGCCCGCTTCGCGGCCCAGATCGACGATATATTGGTCGCGCCAGGGGACGTGCTCGCCCTCGTCCATGATGTTCAGGCTGACCGACAGGCTGGACGGCGGGTGCTGGCAATGGAGGTCGCGGTGGGCGCGATAGAGGCGCATCTGGCCTTCGCCAAGCTGGCTGCGCCCGGTGAAGGTCAGGTTGAGCGGCTCGCCGTGGCGGCCGTCGATCGCCTCTGGATCGACCTCCCAATCATCGCTGACATAGCCGGGGCCGAAATAGCCGATGGTGAGGAAGTTGAAATTATGGTCGTGCGCGACGCCGTAGGAGAAGGCGGCGGCGCCGCTGGCCCGATAGGCGGCGTCGGTCGCGGCCGGCCAGATATTGGCGCGCAGATACCAGCCGCGCGGGCTGCGGTGGAGGAGGATGACCTGCGCCGAATAGCGGTTCGCGGGCTGTGGGTCGGCGGCGTCGGATCGGAGCGCGGCGATGAGGTGGTCGGCGAGGAAGTCGCGGTTTTGGGCGAGGCCGGCGAGGAGGGTGGCGCAGCGTTGGATGCTGGCTTCGTCGGTAAGGTCGACGCCGTGCTGGTCGAGCTGGGCAGTGACTTCGGTCAGGGTGAGTGCGGGACCGGGGAGCGGGGTTATGGCGCGGGGCATAGGGGGCTTTCTGCTCCCCTCCCGCAGGCGGGAGGGGTTGGGGGTGGGGGTGCGGCGGTGCGGTCGTGCCCACCCCGCTGCGACTAGCGAACGAGTTCGCAAGTCTCGCTGCCCCTCCCGCTTGCGGGAGGGGGTTGGAGGAGCGCCAGCGTGGCTTTTGCCGCGGCGCGCACTTCGGGGTGCGGGTCATCCGCAGCCATCGCAGCGAGCGGGGCGCGGGCGGCGGTGGGGGCTAGCGCGATGAGCTCGCGCATGGCGTGCCAGCGGGCGGCGAAGTCGGGGCTCTGCGTCTCGGCCTCGAACAACGGCGCGGCGTCGGGGCGGCCGAGGTGGCGGAGCAGGGTCAGCGCCATGGCGCGAAAGCTGCTGTCGCGGCGCGAGGCGCTGACGTGGAGGAGGCGGCCGGTGGCGGGGTCGTAGCTGCGGATCGGCAGCGCCGATGGCGGCTGGACGGTGAGTTCGAGGAGCAGCGTGTCGTGCGCGCCGGGGATGAGGGTGAAGCCTTCGCGCGCGGTGTCGAGGTGGAGCGTCTCCCCGGTGTGGAGCGGGCGCGGCGGGGCGCTGTGGCACGGCGCGGCGGCGCGGGCGGTGAAGGCGCCGGCCTCCTCGGCGGGGGTGACTGCGACGCTGTGGTGGCACAGCTGCGCGCCGCCGCTGGCGAGGATGTGGAGCGCGGCGCGGCCGGGGACAAAAATGGCGGGCGCGGGGGCCGGGGTGTGCGTGGCGAAGGGCCAGAGGCGGAGGGTCAGGCGGATGGCGCCGCGATCGGCGAGGACGAGCCCGCCGGGGGCGCCGTCTGCCCCGCCAACCGGACGGAGCGGCGGGCGGGCGAAGGGGTCGGTGCGGAGGAGCGCGAGCGCGCTGGCGAGGCGGGCGGTGAGCCATTCGCTGTCGGTGAGCCATGGGAGCAGCGCGGCGATCGCTGCGTCGGCGGGCGCGTGGGCTTGCGCATCGATTGCGGTAAGCAGGCCGTCGGGGGCGGTGTCGGCGGCGGTCCAGGCGGCGTCGAGCTCGCTGACCGCGGTGCGGATCGCGGTGCGGCGCGCGGCATCGGCGCGGGGGAAATGATCGTGGCGCGAGGGGCGGGCGAGCATCTTGGCGGGAGTGACAGGGCGATGGGCGGGACAGGGCGGGTGACGAAGCCCCTGCCCTTTCCCGCCACCCGGTCAGTCGTGGATGATCAGCGCGATCGTGACCGCGATCTCGAACACCGACGGCCCCGATGATGCGCTCGCCCCGACGAGCGAGCCGAACAGCCCGACTGCGGTGTCGAGCAACGGCAGCGCGTCGATGTCGATGGCTGGCAGATCCATATTCCCCTCCTGTGATGACCGGCGGCGCGACCTGCCGCCGGGGATCGAGGCTAGGTGGCCCTGAACGGGGCGCCAGTTAACTTGTCGTAATGTCGCTGGTCGAAGGCGGCTTGCCCCGGCGGCGGTGCGGCATAGGATGGCGCGATCACACCGGGAGATTTGCCATGCGCCGTACCTTTGCCACCGCCTTCGCCGCCCTGCTGCTGTCGGCGCCCGCCGCGGCCGAAACGCTGCTGATCGGGAACAAGGGCGAGGACACGTTGAGTTTGGTGGCGCTGGCGTCGGGCGAGGAATTGGCGCGATTGCCGACGGGCAAGATGCCGCACGAAATCGCGGTGTCGCCCGACGGCAAGCAGGCGGCGGTGGTCGCTTATGGCGGGACGACGATCGATGTGTTTGACGTCGCGGCGCGCAAGAAGCTCAAAACCATCGACCTCAGCCCCAACCAGCGGCCGCACGGGCTGCTGTGGCTGAGCGACGGGCGGTTGGTCGCGACGACCGAGGGCAGCCAGTCGGTCGCGGTGGTCGCGGCAGACGGGACGGTGACATCGATCGCGACGGGGCAACAGGGGTCGCACATGGTCGTCGTCGCCCCCGACAATCGCACCGCTTATGTCGCCAACATCGGGTCGGGGACGGTGAGCGTGCTGGACCTGAACGCGGGGGCAAAGCTGCGCGATCTAGCGGTCGGCGGGCGGCCCGAGGGGCTGGCATTGGCGAAGGGCGGGCGCGAGCTGTGGGTCGGCGACCTGGCGGCGCCGCGGGTATCGGTGTGGGATGTCGCGACGGGCACGAAGGTCGATGAGAAAGCGGTCGATCCGGTGGCGATCCGGGTGCTGGCGAGCCCCGACGGCAGACTGATCGCGACGAGCAATATCGGCGCGGGGACGATCAGCCTGTTCGATGCAGAGACACGCGCGCCGGTGCGGACGATCGCGGTGTCGGAGGGCGATGCGGCGCGGCAAGTGACCTTGCTGTTCAGCCCGGATTCGAAGCGGCTCTATGCGGCGGAGACGGGGGTCGACAAGGTCGCCGAGATCGATGTCGCGAGTGGCAAAGTGCTGCGCCGTATTGCGGCGGGGAAACAGGGGGACGGACTGGCGATCGCGCCCTAGCGCGCGCCCTATTGATATTCGACGGTCACCGGGATCCGCCCGCGATAATCGCCGTCGTCGGCGCCGGTGATCTGCAACCGCCCGCCGAAGCGGAATTGCAGGCGGCCGTCGGGGCCAAGCCGTGGCGCAGCGGAAAGGTCGGTGCTGAGGTCGGTGACGCGCGCGGTGCGGCCGTGGCCGCCCTCCAGATCGACGCTGGCCGGCAGGATCACGCGCACTTCGGCGCCCGGGGCGCCGCGCACGGTGACGGTGCCGGTGAGCGCAAAGCCGCCGAGATCGACGACGTCGCCGCTGACACGGCGCGTACCCGAGACGGGATCGACCGCGACCGTGCCACCCATCGCGCCGACCGCGATACGCCCCATGTCGAGCCGGGTTTCGACCTCGACGCGCAGCGGCACCTCGGCCTCGCGCGCCGCCGCGCTGCCCGGCTTGTCTGGCGCGCAGAGCAGGCACTGCGCCGCCGCCGCGGGCGCAACGATAAATGTCAGCGCAAAAGCAAGGAAAAGGCGCAGTTTCACCGCTCTGTGCATAGCCGCGCCATGGTTAACCCGGCGTAAATCAACCGCGCCGCGAATCGCTGGCTAGTTTGGCGCTTTTCGGCCACAGATGCGCGATGACCACATCCCCGCCGTCCCCCCGGCTGAACGCGCTTGCCACCGCGGTGCCGGGCCACGACATCCATCAGGCCTTTATCGACTGGGCGACCCCGCGGCTGGCCGACGAGCGGGTGCGCGCGGTATTTTCGCGGATGACCGCGCGGTCGGGGATCGACCATCGCTGGTCGGTGCTGCCCCCCACAGCAGGCGGCGGATCGCCGGTTGCGGCCGGCGGCTTTTACGACGTTCCGGGCCTGCCGCCGACGTCGACGCGGATGCGGGCTTATGCCGACCATGCCCCCGACCTGGCGATGCAGGCGATCGCGTCGCTCGGCGATGCGTTCGATGCGGCGCGGATCACCCATATCGTCGTCGCCAGCTGCACCGGTTTCGTTGCGCCGGGGATCGACCAGATCCTCGCGCGGCGGCTCGGCCTGTCCGCGACGGTCGAGCGGGTGCTGATCGGCTTCATGGGCTGTTACGCGGGGGTCACCGCGCTGCGTACCGCGCGGCACATCGTGCGGTCCGAACCACAATCGGTGGTGCTGGTGGTCAGCGTCGAGCTGTCGACATTGCACCTGCAACTCGAAGACGCGCCCGAGCCATTGCTCGCGATGCTCCAGTTCAGCGACGGCGCCGCGGCGGCGATCGTGTCGAGCGATCCGGTCGGGTTCGCATTGGGCGAGGGCGCCAGCCTGGCGCTGGAGGATAGCGCCGACCTGATCCGCTGGGACATTGGCGACACCGGTTTTGCCATGCAGCTGTCGGGCGAGGTGCCGGGACGGCTGCGCGAAGCGTTGTCCGCCCCGGAGGTACGAAGCCAGTTGTTCGGCGCCGGCGATCCGCCGCCGCTCCTCGCTGTCCATGCCGGGGGCCGATCGGTGCTCGATGCGGTCGAGCATGCGCTGGGCGTTCCGGCTGAGGCGCTCGCCGACAGCCGCGCGGTGCTCGCGCGCTTTGGCAATATGTCGTCGGCGACGATCCTGTTCGTGCTCGCCGACATGATGGCGCGCAACGCCAAGGGCGACGGGCTGGCGATCGCCTTCGGTCCCGGCCTTGCTGCCGAAGCGATCCGCTTCACCGCGGCATGAACCCCTTCACCAGCCTTCGCGCGCCGATCGACGCCGAGGAGGAGATGGACGCGGTCGAGCTGGCCCCCGCCCGCTATGCCAAGGTGCTGGACGATCTGTCGCGGATCAACGCGCTGACGCTTGCGGCGCGACCAACGCTGGCTTTTCTGGACCGCGTTGCCGCGCGCGGGGTCGGCGCGCGGCCATGGCGCATTCTGGATGTGGGTTTCGGCAGCGGCGACATGCTGGTGCGGATCGACCGATGGGGAACCAAGCACGGCATAGCGCTCGACCTGGTGGGGGTCGATCTCAATCCGAAAAGCCAGAGCGTTGCCAAACGCCGATTGGGCGCGCGCGCGCGGCTGGTCACCGGCGATTATCGCGATCTGGCGGGGCAGGATTGGGACATCATCCTGTCGAGCCTGGTCACCCATCATATGAGCGTTGCCGAACGCACCGAATTTTTGCGGTTTATGGACGGTGAAGCGATGCGCGGCTGGCTGGTCAACGACCTCCACCGCCAGCGCCTGCCCTTTGCCGGTTATCCCTTGCTTGCGGCGCTGGCGCTGGTCGATCCGATCGTGCGCCGCGACGGCCAGTTGTCGGTCGGACGCAGTTTCCGCCGTGCCGAATGGCAGGCAATGCTAGCCGAGGCTTTGCCCGATACCGCGGCCCATGCGCGCATCTTTCGCAGCTTCCCGTACCGGCTCTGCGTCGAGCGCATCCGATGACCGACGCGATTGTCATCGGCGCTGGACCCGCCGGAACCGCTGCCGCGATCGGGCTGGCGCGCGCGGGTGCCAAGGTGCTGCTGCTGGAGCGAACGCGCGAGACCGGCGACGCGCTGTGCGGCGGATTTCTGAGCTGGCAGTCACTGGCGCGGCTCGACGCGCTCGGCATCGATAGGGCGGCGCTGGGCGGGCAGCAGGTCGGGCGCGTCCGGCTGTTCGCCGGATCGCGGCGTAGCGAGGCCAGCTTGCCGCAAGCTGCGATGGGGGTGTCGCGCCGCCGTCTCGACACCGTCTTGCAGGCGGCAGCGGTCGCGGCGGGGGCTGATCTTCAGCGCGGCGTTCATGCCACCGCGATCGACGGTGCCACCGTCCAGACCCGTGACGGCGAAACGCTCGTCGCTCCCTCACTCTTCCTCGCCGCGGGAAAGCACGGTTTTCGCGGCCAGCCGCGCGAACCAGCGCTGTGGCAGCAACACGACCCGGTCATGGGCTTGCGGCTGCGGCTGCCACCCCACGCCGCGCTCGACCGCCTGATCGGCGACGCCGTCGAACTCCACCTGTTCGACCGCGGCTATGCCGGGCTGGTGCGGCAGGAGGACGGCAGCGCGAACCTGTGCCTTGCCACCCACAAGTCGCGGCTCGACGAAGCCGATGGCGATCCGGCGGCACTGCTGCGCGCGCTCGGCGCCGCGCACCCGATGCTCGGCGAGCGGCTGGCCTATGCCGACTGGTCGCGTCCCATCGATGCGATCGGGCATGTCCCCTATGGCTGGCGCACAGCCAATACCGACCCGGGCCTGTTCCGCCTCGGCGATCAGGCGGGGGTCATCCCCAGCCTTGCAGGCGAGGGCATGGGGCTGGCGCTCGCCAGCGGCAGCGCGGCAGTGGCGGCGTGGCGTCACGGCGGCGCAGGCGGCGCCCCCGCATTCCAGCGCCAGCTGGCGGCGCGGATGGCGCGGCCCTTTGCCATCGCCAGCGCCGTCTGGCGCACCGGCGAGAATCCCCGTACCGCGGGCATCTTGACGTCGCTGGCGTCATCCTTCCCCTCGCTTGTCCATTGGATGTCACAAGCGACGCGAATCCGGGGCAGCTGAGCCACTCGCCCTTGCACGACCGCGGTTTCGATCCGATATTGGCGGCAAGTGCGATGCAGCCGACGACCGGCGCGCCGCGAAGGAGACAGCCATCATGACCGACCCGACCAACGCCAAGCCGCTCGACCCGATGGCGCATCATGTGCTGCGCGAAGGCGGCACCGAACGCGCCTTCACCGGCAAATATACCGATCACAAGGGCGATGGCATGTACCGCTGCGCCGGATGCGGCGAGCCGCTGTTCGACAGCCGCACCAAATATGACAGCGGCTCGGGCTGGCCCAGCTACACCGCGCCTGCCGAGAGCGGCGCGGTCAAGGAATTGACTGACACCAGTCATGGCATGGTTCGCACCGAAGTGCGCTGTGCGAAATGCGAGGGTCATCTGGGCCATGTGTTCCCCGACGGCCCCGGACCGACGGGGCTGCGCTATTGCATCAACAGCGCGGCGCTTGACTTCGCGGGTCGTGGGCAGGATGACGCCAACACCGACGCGGGCTGAACCAGCCGTCGTCGGGGGGCTGACGTCAAACGGCTGTCGCGACAGGGCGCAGCGAGGGAAGGAAACTATCGCTTTGCGCCGCGACCGACAGCCGTCATCGTCAGGAAAATCATCATCTTCGGGCGACAGGCCGCGCGCGCCCGACACGGCAGAGCCATCGCGCTTTCGCATCTGGATGCGGCGACTGTTTCGCTGGGGCCTCGGCCTCGGCGTGGTCTGCCTGATCGCCTTGTCGGTCGCGGTCGGACTGGCCGTGCAACGGATGCCGAGTTTTGAAGAGCTGAAGAAATCGCCCGCGGGCCAGACGATCCGCGTCCGCGCCGCCGACGGCACCGTTTTCCTGTCGATCGGCCCCAATTATGGCCGCTGGCTGAGCTTGCGCGAAACGCCGCAGGTGATGCAGGACGCGATGGTGGCGGTCGAGGATCGGCGCTTTCGCTATCACCCCGGGCTCGACCCGGTGGGGATGGCGCGTGCCGCAGTGGTCGCGGTGGAGAATCGCGGCAGCGGGCGGCGCCTGCAGGGCGCGTCGACAATCACCCAGCAGCTGGCGCGCAACGTGTTCCTGTCGAACAGCTATGATTTCAAGCGCAAGGCGCGCGAGATGATCCTGGCGCTCGCGCTCGAATGGAAATTTTCGAAGGACGAAATCCTCGAACTCTATCTGAACAAGGTCTATTTCGGCGGCGGCAGTTACGGCATCGATGCCGCTTCGCGCCGCTTTTTCGGGCATAGCGCCACCGAAATGTCCCTGTCGGAGGCCGCTGTGGTCGCCGGTCTGGTGAAAGCACCCTCGCGCTATTCGCCGACCGCCGATGCCGGCGCCGCGCTCGGCCGCGCCGGGGTGGTGCTGGACGTCATGGTCGATGCCGGGGTGATCACCCAGAGCCAGGCCGACAGCGCCGAGCCCGCCAATGTCAAACTGGCGCAGGAGACCGGACAGAACAGCGCCCGCTATTTCAGCGACTGGGCGCTGCCGCAGCTCGATCTGTTGATCGACGAGGGCAGCGAAGCACTCGACGTCTATACCACCATCGACCTCAACATGCAGCGCGCCGCGACCGCAGCGATCCAGGCCAATACGCCCAGCGGCGTCCAGGGCGCGCTAGTGTCGCTCGACCGCGACGGCGCGGTGCGCGCGATGGTCGGCGGCAAGGATTATGTCGCCTCCAACTATAACCGCGCGACGCAGGCGCTGCGCCAGCCGGGATCGGCATGGAAGCTGTTCGTCTATATGGCGGCGCTGGAGGCGGGGTATAAGGTCGACGATCCGGTGGTCGACGAACCGGTGACGATCAACGGCTGGTCGCCGCGCAACTCGTCGGGGCGCTTTGCCGGGACGATGGATCTGCGCAGCGCCTTTGCCTATTCGGTCAACACCGTCGCGGCGAAGCTGGGCGACGAGGTCGGCTTTTCGTCGGTCGCCAATATGGCGCGGCGCTTTGGCATCACCACCCCGGTCAACACCCACCCGTCGATGGTGCTGGGCAGCGCCGAGGTGCGGGTGATCGACATGGCCGCCGCCTTTGCCGCGGTGTCGCGCGGCGGTATTTCGGTGCAGCCCTATGGCATTACCAAGGTGACGACCGCCGACGGACGGCTGCTGTACCAGCGCCCCGCCGAGCGGGGACAGGTGCTGGTCGACAATTGGGTCGCGGCTGGCATCACCGACCTGCTCCAGACCGCGGTCAACACCGGCACCGGCCGCGCCGCCCAGATCGGCCGCCCGGTCGCGGGCAAGACCGGCACGACGTCGAGCAACAAGGACGGCTGGTTCCTCGGCTTCTCCAGCGGGCTGACCACGGGCGTGTGGATGGGGCGCGACGATGCCAAGGCGGTCGGCGGGTTGCAGGGCGGCCGCGCGCCCGCGCAGGCGTTTGCCGATTATATGCGCGTCGCAGTGGCGCGGCGGCCGGTCGAGGCGTTCGACACCGAGGTCGTCCTGCCCGAATGGCAGCTGGAGGACGAAGGCGAGGCCTATATGGGCGAGCCCGGCGAAGGCGGGCTGGTCGATGAAAATGGTATGCCGATCGAACTGCCATACGACATGCGCCCACCCGAAGAAGCCGCCCCACCACCGCCCGAAGAGGGTCCGGTGCTCGACCAGCAATGGATCGAGGAGCAAACCGGCCGGCGCGGGTCCGGCGACACCGGCGCGGCGCCCAAAAATGGCGGCCAGCCAAAAGCGGCGCCGCCAACGGTGAAAGCACCGACGCAGCGCCCGGCACCCGCCGACTTCAATTAGGGTCGAGCTCGCGGCGCGCGCGTCGATCACGTGACGAATTGTTGGTGATGCGCCGTGCTGGATAAACATGACGATTATGTGTCGCCATTTGCGCTACTTTAGTGCTGCCTTGAAAGCTCACGCGTCACCGCCGAACTCACGTGCTTGCTGTTTTGCTAACCCGCCATAAGTGAAGTCCGCTTGTGACGGGCCTATTGGCGAGATTGGTTTGCGTAGCTGAGCCCGGCAACCGCCGAATGAGCAGCCATCAGCTGATCGACCTGCCGCAGGAAGTCCTGCAGCACAGACGATGGATTGTCCGCCCGGTACCCAATGGCGATCTCGATCACCGGAGCAGGTTGTGCCAGCGGCCTGCTGACAACGGATCGAGGCAACAGCTTTTCGACATAGGCTGGAAGCAGCGTGAGGCCGCCGGTTGACGCCACCAGCGATATGCCGGTCGCAAAGCCGTCGAGATAGTGGCTCGGCGAAACGGTAACGCCGCGTTCGCGCAGATATCGGTCCACGACGCCACGCAGCACGTGCGGCGTTTCAGTATAGCCGATGAACGGAAATTCGCCGAGTTCGGCCGGATCGATCTCGGATCGACTGGCCAGTGGATGGTCGCCGGCGAGAATGGCCAGGATCGGCTCGGAAGCGATCACCACATAGGTCACGTCAGGCTGCGGCTCGACACGGGAGAAGCCCAGGTCGATCTCGCCGCGCTGCACCGCCTCGGCAACGGCGGGCGAAAAGTCGCTGGAAACGCGGAAATCGATCGCCTTGAGCTGATCGCGGAGGATGTGGGTGACGTGGGGGAGCCACTCGACCTCCTGTCCGGTCAGGAAGCCGACCGAAAAGCTGGTCTTGGCCGGACGCGCAACGCGCCGCGCGGCTGTGACGGCTTCGGCGGCCTGCGCCAAAGCGAGCCGCGCATGGTCAAGAAAGACCCCGCCCGCAGCGGTCAAAGTCACGCCGCGCGAGCTGCGAACCAGCAACTGCACACCGACCTCCGCCTCCAGATCGCGAAGCTGGCGGCTGAGCGATGGCTGCGCCGTATGCAGACGCTTCTCGGCGGCCACCGTCAGGCTGCCTTCCTCAGCGACGGCTACGAAATAGCGCAGATGACGAAGCTCCATCAGCCATGCCTAGCAGGTATGGCCAGTAAAGCTACAAAGTCTTTCCGCTCCCCCTCTGCATGGTGCATTTAGACGGCATCGGAAATCGACTGGCAGGCGGATATGCCGGCCAGGCATCACGACAAGTCGAAGCACTTTACCTGACCGCCGACATGTTTCGGCCTTGGGCGGGCGCGATTGCGCGGAAGGGAGCAGGTCGAATGTCCTGCGATCCGGTGTGCGCACTGGCCTCCGTTCCAAGGCGGGCAATCGGCCACATGCCCATCCCGGCAGGCCCCACGGCCTGACGATCACTTGATCCCCGTCGGCGGGTTGCCGGCACATCAAGCACTGCGAAAGGAAACTCCTATGACCACCATCTCCATCGTTACCGGCGGCAGCCGGGGCCTCGGGCGGAATACCGCCATCAGCATTGCGCGCCACGGCGGCGACGTGATCTTCACCTATCGCAGCGGCGCCGAGCAGGCCCGCGATGTCGTCGCAGAAATCGAGGCGCTTGGCCGCCGGGCGGTCGCGCTGCAGCTCGATGTCGGCGATGTCACGGCGTTGCCATCGTTCGCCGACCAGGTTCGCGACAGTTTGCAGTCGTGGGGGCGCGAGCGCTTCGACCATCTAATCAACAATGCCGGTCACGGCGAAATGGTAAGCTTTGACGAGACCAGCGAGGCGCAGTTCGACCAGCTCTTCAACGTGCATGTGAAGGGCGTGTTCTTCCTCACCCAGGCGCTGCTGCCCCTGATCGCCGATGGCGGCCGGATCGTGAACTTCTCGTCGGGCCTGACCCGCATCACTTATCCGGGCTTTTCCGCTTATTCGGCGGCCAAGGGTGCGGTCGAGATTCTCACGCTCTACCTGGCCAAGGAACTCGGCAGCCGCGGCATCACCGCAAACACGATCGCGCCCGGCGCCATCGAGACCGACTTTCTCGGCGGTGCGGTGCGCGACACGCCGGAATATAACGAAGCCTTCGCTAACATGATCGCGCTCGGCCGGGTCGGCGTGCCAGACGACATCGGGCCGGCCATCGCCAGCCTGCTCGGCCCGGACAATCGCTGGGTCACCGCCCAGCGGATCGAAGTGTCCGGCGGCCAGAACATCTGACGCGTCGATGCAATCAACCGGTCGCCGGCACGGCGACCGGCAGGAGACAGACCATGACCAAAATCCTGATCGTTCTTTCGGCGGCGGACAAATGGACCCGTGCCGATGGTTCCCTCTATGAATCCGGCGTGTGGGCGCAGGAGTTTGTCGATCTCGACGAAGCCTTTGTCCGGGCCGGCTTCACGGTCGATCTCGCCAGCCCTGGCGGGATCATGCCGACGATGGACAAGCGCAGCCTTGACCCCGACATGGTCGGAGAGAGCGTTGCGGAGCGGATGCGGGCCTATCTCGGCGGTAATGCGGCGCGCACCGAGCATCCGCTCGTGCTCGCCGACATTACGACCGCGAACTATGATGCGGTCGTCGTTCCCGGCGGACATGGCCCGGTCGAAGATCTGTACAAGGATCCCGACATGGGCCGCGTCCTGATCGAGGCTGACAGGGCTGGCAAGGTCATTGCCGCCGTCTGTCACGGGCCGGCGGCGCTGCTGGCGGCGCGCGACGAAAACGGCCGCTGGCCCTTCGCGGGTCGCAAAATGACCGCGCTCAGCGATGAGGAGGAAATCGCCTTCGGGACGGCTGAGAATGCGCCTTGGCTGCTTGCTGACACGTTGCGCAAGCAGGGCGCCGTGTTCGAGCAGGGGCCAAACTGGCAGGTGCATGTTGTCAAGGACGGCAATCTGTTTACCGGCCAGAACCCGCAATCCTCGACGGCCTTGGCGGAGGTCGTGATCGCCGCGCTCCAGTAACCACCGGACGCGATCGGATCGGGCAGCCGTCGTTATCGTCGGCTGCCCGATTGGCGTATCCGCGCAGCGGCGATAATGGGAGCGATTGATAATGTCCGCATGGAGTCGCAGTTTGGTCAACGATATCTTTGACTGTGCCAGTCCTTCGGCTTGGTCCTTGAAGGTGGCGGATAACTGGCGACCAAGCCACTATCGGGCAGGCCTCTGACCTTCGGTGCTCACCAGAATGGGAGCGCTTTTCTGACGCTTCATCTGCCAGGATGCGAACCTTGCTTGTGCCTGCTCTCTCCGCTTTTATCATTATGAGACGGCCGACCTCTCATGGGTCGTAGGGACCGCGGCCCAAGTGCAGATAAAGGCGGCAGACGGCGGTCATTGGCGCGCCCGGCAGGATTCGAACCTGCGACCACCCGCTTAGAAGGCGGGTGCTCTATCCAGCTGAGCTACGGGCGCCCGGAGGCGCGAATAGCGTGGTTTGCTTGGGCTGCAAAGCGGGTTAAGCAGCGGGCCGATGACTGAATCGCCGCCGCCCTCGTTCACGCCCGCCCGGACATCCGCCGCGGCTGTCCATCATTTTCGCTATTATGACCTGGTCATGGCGGCGTTTGTCACCGTCCTGCTGCTCAGCAACATCATCGGCGCGTCGAAGCTGTCGACGCTCGGCGGGCTGACCTTTGGCGCCGGGATCCTGTTTTTCCCGATCGGCTATGTCATCGGCGACGTGCTGACCGAGGTTTATGGCTATGCCCGCGCGCGGCGGGTGATCTGGGCCGGTTTTGGCGCGCTGGTGTTTATGGCTGTGATGAGCTGGGCCGTGCTGGCAATGCCGCCCGCGCAGGATTGGTGGTGCAGCGGGACCGAAAGTCTGACCCTGACGTCGGGCGAAGCCAGCGGCAGCGGCGCGGTGTGCCAGGCGACCTATGAGAGCGTGTTCGGCAGCGCGTGGCGGATCGTGCTCGCCTCGATCCTCGCTTTCTGGGCGGGCGAATTTGTGAACAGCTATGTCCTGGCACGGATGAAGGTCGCGACGGGCGGACGCTTTTTGTGGATGCGAACGATCGGATCGACGATCGTCGGCCAGGGGATCGACAGCCTGATCTTTTACCCCATCGCCTTTCTCGGCATCTGGGAAACCGAACAGGTGTTGCTGGTGATGGTCACGAACTGGGCACTGAAGGTGGCGTGGGAAGCGGCGCTGACCCCGGCAACCTATGTCGTGGTGGGTGCGTTGAAACGCCGCGAAGGTGTCGATGTGTTCGACGAAGACACCAACTTTACGCCATTCGCTGCCAAGGTTTGATCCGTGACGCTCATTGAAATCGCCTCGCTGTTCGAGGAACAGAAACTCTCGGTCATCGAAGCGAGCGGTCTCGGCAAGGACGCGCTGCATGTCTATTTCGGGATGGCGCTGTTCTTGGCGGTACGGCTGGTCTGGCGGTGGCGCGGCGGCTGGTTCGTCGCCTGGCTGGCGGTCCTAGCGATGGCCTGTGGCGGCGAATGGCTCGACTTGACCGTCGAACACGGGCGCTCGACGATCCAGCCCGACGCCGCGCATTGGCACGACATCTGGAACACTATGTTTTGGCCCACCGTGCTGCTGCTCGTCGGGCGCTGGCTGCAACCGCGTGCCAAGGAGGCCGCGGTGACAGTGGACGAAATGTCAGGCGAGAACGCCGAGCGCCGCTTCGAACAAGCGTAACCCATCGGTGCCGCCATGCGCGCGGTCAATCGCGCGTTCGGGGTGCGGCATCATCCCCAGTACATTGCCCGCATCGCTCAGCACCCCGGCAATGTCGCGCGCCGACCCGTTGACGCGGTCGGCGTACCGGAACGCGACGCGCCCTTCCCCCTCGATCCGGTCGAGCGTCGCGGCATCGGCGAAATAATTGCCGTCGTGATGCGCGACCGGGATGTTGATTTCTTCGCCCGCGTTATAGCTGGCGGTGAACAGCGACTGGTTGTTCTCCACTTTGAGCGGCACCGTACGGCACACGAAGTTGAGGCCCGCATTGCGCATCAGGGCGCCCGGCAGCAGCCCCGCCTCGGTCAGCACCTGGAAACCGTTGCACACGCCGAGCACCGGCACGCCGCGGCCCGCAGCATCGGCGACCGCGCGCAGGATCGGCGAGCGCGCCGCCATCGCGCCCGAGCGCAGATAATCGCCATAGGAAAAGCCGCCGGGCAGCGCGATAAAATCGGTGCCGTCGGGCAGGTCGGTATCGCGGTGCCACACCATTGCGGGGGCGCGGCCGGTGACCTGTTCCAGCGCGACCGCCATGTCGCGGTCGCAGTTGGAGCCAGGAAAGACGATGACGGCGGTCTTCATGGGTTGGGCTCCCGTTACAGGCGTTCGATGCGGTAGTTTTCGATCACCGTGTTGGCGAGCAGCTTGGCGCACATTGCGTCGAGATCGGCATCGCTGGTCCCGTCGGCGACATCGAGTTCGATAAAGCGGCCGGCGCGCACATCGGCAACGCCGCCGAAGCCCAGCCCTTCGAGCGCATGATGGATCGCCTTGCCCTGCGGGTCGAGAACCCCCGGCTTGAGCGTCACATAGACATTCACTTTCATGGGACGGACCTTTGCAAAGGAGTGCAGGGAAGATGCGCGCGCCTATGCCCGCGAATCGCTTTTCGGGCAAGGGCCGCAACCGCGAAAAAAGGGGCTGTTCAGACTGCGAACCAGTCGCATCTTTCCTGTTGCGAATCTATCGCACTATCCCTACATCGATCTTGTTGAGAAGGATTCGCACATGGTCGTCTGTGTCTGCAACGCAATAAGGGAAAGCCAGCTGCGCGACGTCGCGCGCAATGGCCAGCTGCGCTGCGCCAAGGCCGCCTACGCGCAATTGGGTCGCAAACCCAAGTGCGGACAATGCCTGCCTTTCGCTCGCAATATCATCAGCGACGTCGCCGCGACCGCCTGATTTTTCTTGGTTTTCTGCCATTTTTGACCTTGGCCTGATGGGTCCCGGGCGCGTATAATGCGTCCATTCCATTCCAAGATAAAATGACAGGATTACACATGAAGGGCGACGAAAAGGTCATCGATTTTCTGAACGAGGCGCTGAAGAACGAGCTGACCGCGATCAACCAATACTGGCTGCACTATCGCATGCTCGACAATTGGGGTGTCGCGCGGCTCGCCAAGTTCGAGCGCGAAGAATCGATCGACGAGATGAAACACGCCGATCAGCTGGCCGACCGCATCCTGTTTCTGGGTGGCCTGCCCAATTTTCAGATGCTGGGCCGCCTGCGCGTTGGCGAGACGGTCGAGGAAATCCTGAAAGCCGATCTGGCGCTTGAGGAAGAAGCGATCCCCTTGCTCAAGGATGCGATGGCGCATAGCGAGAGCGTGCGTGACTATGTCAGCCGCGACCTGTTCGGGTCGATCCTCGAAAGCGAAGAACATCATGTCGACGAGCTGGAAAAACAGTTCGAGATGATCGAACGCATGGGCATCGAGAATTATATCCAGCTGCAGTCGAAACCGTCGGGCGAGGATTGACGCTTTGTTCGCCCTCCCCTGAAGGGTAGGGATTTCGTGGAATTTTCAGGGGCGCTTTCGGGCGCCTCTTTTTTCGCTTGCACTTGCGAATAATTCTCAATAGCAAGGTGAGGCAGTCCCCTCCTGCCGGTCGCTGCCCTATGCAGTGACCGGCATCTTTTTCGACAGCGGAGACAGAGGACGGCACCGCCGGGAGACCATAAAGCCATGCAAAGCAGCACCCTGATCCGGCAACTGACCCAGCAGCCATTGATCCGCGAGCTCTCGGTCGAAGCCGCGCAGGCGGTGCTGGCGCTGCGGTATTGCATCGTCTGTCGCCGGGGCGACCGCGACCCGATGCCCGAGCTGGAGCGGCGGTGGGGCAATGTGCTGGCGGCGCGGCGGTACCGGCTGGTCGTCGAGACGATCGGCCACAGCTGGCCCGACCCCTTTGCCGTCGCCCCGCCCTGCTGCCCGCGCGCGAGTTTCGACGAGGCGCTGCTGGCGAACATGGTCAGCGCCGCGGCGCAGGGCGACCGGGTGCAGTTTGATGTGCTGACCGCAGAGATGCTGGGCAGCGATGCGCGCGAGATGATCTTTGTCGCGCTGGAGAATTTCATCCGGGCAAGGGCGCCAGGGCGGGTTTAGGCGGCGTTGTTGGAATGAACTCCTGACCTTACCTATTCGTCATCCCGGCGAAGGCCGGGATCTCGCCGGTGCCGCAAACCGAGAGGATGAGATCCCGGCCTTCTCCGGGATGACGATCGCGTAAATATCTTTTCTCGACCGCCAACAGCCCCCTCTACTTCCCCGCCTTGTCACTCACCGCCTTGATCACCAGCGCCTTGTCATCGACCAGATAGCGCTTTGCCAGCGCCTGCAAGTCCGCAGGGGTGGCGGCCTCGACTTCGCGGATGCCGTTGCGGCTGCGGTCGAGGCGTGCGCTTTGGCTGGCGGCCTCGGCGACGTAGGGCAGCCAATAGGCATTTTCACGCCGCGATTTGGTCATCGCTTCGACCAGCGGCTTGCGCGCACGGTCGAGCAGGTCGGCATCGACAGGGGTGTCGCGCAATTCCTTGGCGATAGCAAAGATCGCGGCGCGCGTTGTCGCAAGATCCTTAAAATCGACGTTGCTCGCAGCGAACACATGGCCATAGCCGGGAAACTCGTCCGACAGGCTGGCGGCAGCGCCGGGACTATAGCTTTCGCCGAGCCGCTCGCGCAGTTCCTCGGTCAGTTTGAGCTGCATCACCCGCGCGAGCAAGTTGAGGCGCATCGCCTCCGCCAGATCGCTGTCGTCGCGGGCGGGCCAATAGACGCGCAATTCGGCCTGTTCGGCCGGTCCCTTGTGGATCAGCGTCCGTTCGCTGCGGTCCCTGGCATATTCGCGCACCCGCGCGTCGGGGCGCGGATCGAAGGCGGCGCGGCGGGCCGGCAGCGCGCCGAAGGTCGCCGCGATCGCGTCGATCGTCGCCTGTTCATCGATGTCGCCGACGACACCGATCTCGATCGCGCCATTGGCAAAGCTGTCGGCGACCACCGGTTTCAGCTGCGCCCAGTCGAGCGACATGAGTTTTTCGAGCGGCGGGGTTTGCGAGCGCGGATCGTCATTGGCCAATATGCCGCCCGCATCGCGGCCGATCACCGCCGCCGGGGTCGCATCATTCGCGGCATATTGCTGGGGCAGCGCGCGGCGGATCAGCGCGAGGCCGTCGGGGCGATAGCCGGGATGGGTCAGATACGCCGCCATCAACTTGGCCTGGAGCCCGAAATCCTCGGGCGAGGTCAGCGCGCTGCCGCCGAACGCGTCGGTGGCATTGCCGAAACTCGGGCTGACGGTCTTGCCCGCAAGGATCGAACGCAGTTCGTCGAGGCTGTGCGCTCCGAGCCCACCGAGCATCAGCGAACCCGCCAGCGACACCCGGGTCGGATCCTCGCGCGTCGCGAGCAGATTGCCGCCATCGACGCGCAGCGACAGCAGCACGCGGTCCTTCTGGAAATCGGTCTTTTTGATGTTGAGCATCACATTATTGGCGAAGCGGACGCGGCGGATGCCAAGATCGTCGATCCGGTCATCGGCGACGATTTTGCCCGGCGTGCCGAAATTGTCATACGCAAAGGCCGCATTGGTGGCCTCGGTCGGCGCTGCCACCGCGACTTGGGCCGAGCTGCGCAGCGCGGCGAGGATCGCATCGGCGCCGCCCTCAATCGGTTTCTTGGCCGACACTCGCGCCAGCGGGGCGCTGAATCCGTTCATCCGCTTACGGAATGCGGCGGTCACCGCCGCAGCGCTGAGCGACGGCGCGGTCGCTTCGAACAAAGCCTGCGAGGTTTCGGGGCGGACGAAAACAAAATCGCCTTTGGCAGCTGTGATCAGCGTGTCGGCGAGCGCATCGCTGCGCCGCGTCGTCACCCCGGAAACGGCGTTGCGCAGCGCGGTGCGGCGGTTCGCCAGCTGCTCGTCGACCTCGGCCTGGGTGAAGCCATGTTCGATGGCGCGGCGCTGTTCCTGTTCGATCAGCGCCAGCGCCTCTTTCCACGCGCCTTCTTTGGCAATCGCGCCGAAGGTAACCTGGTCAAAAATTTTCCAGCCGCCGGCTTCGGCAAAATAGCCCGCCAGGATTGGTGAATCCTCGTTCAGGGCGATCTTGGCCAGTCGGCGACTGACGATCGCCTCGCCGATGTCTTCGGCCAGCGTGCGGGCGCGCTTTGCTTTGGTATCGGCTTCTTCGATCCACGGTCTGAACGCCGCGATCGTGACCGAATCCTGGATCGCGGGGTCGATGAAATCGTCGGCCGCGGCGGGGCGCCGATAATCGACATTGCCGATGTCGGGATCGGCGCCCGCGGGGCCGCGCCCCTTCCAGTCGCCAAAGCGTGCCTTGATCTTGGCCTCGACCGCCGCCGGATCGAAATCGCCGACCATCACCAGCGTTGCGCGCTCGGGGCGGTAATAACGGTCGTACAGGTCGCGAAGGCGCGCCGCGGGAGCGGTGCGGATCACCTCTTCGGTGCCGACCGGAATCCGGCTGGCGACCTTCATCCCCTGCATCTGGAAATCGAGCTGGTCGATCAGGTTGCGCAGCTGATAGGTGTCGCGCGCCCGGCGTTCCGACAGGATGATGCCGCGTTCGCGATCGACCGCGGCGGGGTCGATGGTCAGCTCGCTGCCCGTCTCACGCATCAGCATCAGCCCGGTGTCGATCAGATCGTCCGACGCATTGGGCAGATCGAGCTTGTAGACCGTCTCGTCGAACCCGGTCGAGGCGTTGGTGTCGGCGCCAAAAGCCAGCCCCTTGCGCTCAAGCAGCTTGATCATCTCGCCCTCTGGCACATTGGTCGAACCGTTGAACGCCATATGTTCGAGGAAATGGGCGAGGCCGCGCTGGTCGTCGGCCTCGGCAAAGCTGCCGACGTCGAAACGCATCCGCAGCACGACGCTGTCCTTGGGCGTGCTGTTTTGCAGCAGCGCATATTTCATCCCGTTGGGCAGCACGCCGAACACGATATTTGGATCGACCGGCACGTCGCTGGCCGCGAAGTTCCACGCCTTGGCAGCCTCGCTCTGCGGATTCACCGCCGCCGTTGCGGTCGTGGTCAATGCTTCCCGGGCATGCGCCGGTGCAGCGATAACGGCGAGAAGGGCAAGCGGCGAAAGCGCGGTCGAAGCGCGCCGGACAAAAGAGCTGGTCATGAGGCCGGTTTGGCCACCGCCGCGCCTGCGGTCAAGAACGGGTTCGCCGGGCCAGCCTGTGCCTTCGACCGGCGACATGGCCGACCGAGGGCGACCGTGCGCTCAGCTGCCCTTTTTCTTCCGATGGCTTTCGAGGTCGAGCACGGCATTGTCCCCGCCCTCGGGCAGCAGGCCCAGGCGCCGGGCAACTTCCTGATAGGCTTCGACTTCGCCGCCAAGGTCGCGGCGGAAACGGTCCTTGTCGAGCTTTTCGTTCGTCGTCATGTCCCAAAGGCGGCAGCCGTCGGGGCTGATTTCATCGGCCAGGATGATGCGGCTGAAATCACCATCGTACAGCCGCCCGAATTCGAGTTTGAAATCGACGAGGCGGATGCCGACCGCCGCGAACATGCCCGACATGAAGTCGTTGATGCGGATCGCCATGTCCTGGATATCGTGCAATTCTTCCTGGCTGCACCAGTTAAAGCAGGCGATATGCTCCTCGGCCACCAACGGGTCACCGAGCGCATCGTCCTTGTAGCAATACTCGATCAGGGTGCGGGGAAGCTGGGTGCCTTCCTCGATCCCGAGCCGCTTCGACAGCGTACCCGCGGCCACGTTGCGCACAATCACCTCGATCGGCACGATCTCGACCTGGCGGATCAGCTGTTCGCGCATGTTCAGGCGGCGGATGAAATGATGCGGTACGCCGATATTGCCGAGCAGCGTGAACACATGCTCGGAAATCCGGTTGTTGAGCACGCCCTTGCCGCTGATCGTGCCCTTTTTCTGGGCATTGAACGCCGTCGCGTCGTCCTTGAAATACTGAATCAGCGTACCCGGTTCGGGGCCTTCATACAGGATTTTGGCTTTGCCTTCGTAGATCTGGCGGCGACGGGACATGGCGTACAAACTTTCTGCCGGAACCAAATGAATGGCCCCGGCAAGCGACTCAGGAAGAGGCGGCGCCGGGGCGGTCGGGCGGCCTATAGCGGCAAAGCGGGGGCGCGTCATCCCTCGCTTCTCTCTATCCTTCTCCCATTGAGCGAGGAAAAAAGCTACGACGCTCGCCCTTACGTTTACGTCAACTAGAGCTTGCACTCGCCCGCCTCTCTTGCAACCATGGCCGCAACCAAGGGAGAGAGATATGAGCTTCGACCAGATTCGCCTCGACCGCCACGAGGGCATCGCGCTGCTGACGCTGCACCGGCCCGACCGGATGAACGCCTTTACCACGGAAATGATGCTGGAGATTGTCGCCGCGCTCGACGAATGCGACGCCGACGACGCCGTGCGCGCGGTGATTTTTACCGGGTCAGGCGACCGCGCCTATTGCGCGGGTGCCGATCTGGGTCAGGGCGCCGCGACCTTCGATTATGACAAGCGCACCGACAAGGCGGCGCTGCTGCCCGATGGCATGGCAGCCAGCCCCGTCGGCGACGACGGCACGATCGACTGGTCGCATCCGCTGATCCGCGATTCGGGCGGGCGGGTGTCGATGCGCATCTTTGACTGCAAAAAGCCGGTGCTGGGCGCGATCAACGGCGCCGCGGTGGGCATCGGCGCGACGATGACATTGTCGATGGACGCGCGGTTGGCCAGTGAGACGGCACGTTACGGGTTTGTGTTTGCACGGCGCGGGATCGTGCCGGAAGCCGCGTCGAGCTGGTTCCTGCCGCGGCTGGTCGGCATCCAGAATGCGGTCGATTGGTGCTATTCGGGCCGGTTGATCGATGCGGCGGAAGCGCATGAGAAACGGCTGGTGCAATCGGTCCACGCGCCCGGCGCGCTGATCGATGCCGCGATCGCCAAGGCGCGTGAACTGACCGATCATAGCGCGCCGGTATCGGTCGCGCTGACCCGCCATATGCTGTGGCGGATGCTGGGCGCGCCGCATCCGATGAGCGCGCACCGCTGGGACAGCCGCGCGATCTTTGCGCGCGGCCGCAGCGCCGATGCGGCAGAGGGCGTGTCGAGCTTCCTTGAAAAACGCCCTGCCAATTTCACGGTCAGCGTAGCCAATGATTATCCGTGGTTCGCCGAATTTGAGGACACGCCGCCCTATAGCTAGGCCGCGTCATATTTTCGCCGCCCGCGTGCCGCGGTCATACTGTGCGTGTTTTTCAGCGCTGGCGTGTGGGTGCGGATGGTTTCGACATTGTGCCAGTTGGCGGTGACCCGGTCGCGGGTCAGCTGGACGGTCACATAACCGCGATCCTGGGTGTTCGCCCATTTCAGCTGCGGCGACGAACGGCGGAGCGCGGCAACGCGCGCCTCGTCGGAGACGCCCTTGATATAGGATTCGAAGCCCGGCGAGGTGACGCTGTGTCCGGCGATTTCGATCCCGGCCGGTCGGCCGTCCTCGGCCAGGTCGAGCGCCCAGGCGTTGTGCGTGTCGCCGGTCAAGGTGACAAGGTCGGCATCGGCGCGCTGCGCCGCGGCGAGCAGGCGGCTACGCGCCGCGGGATAGCCGTCCCAGGCGTCGAGATTCAGCGGCAGCCCGGCCTTTGCAGCCAATTGCCCCGCCTCGACCCGGCGGCGAATAAAGTCAGGCTGGTTGCCGCCGAACCAATCGCGGGTTTCCGGCGGGGTGAAGATGGTTCCCATCACCACCTGCTGCGCGCAAACCTGCCAGCGGGTGCCCGCCTTGGTCGAGGCTGCGAAGCCGCCGAACAGCCATTTTTCCTGTTCCGCGCCCAGCATCTGACGCGCCGGATCGCGATAGGTGGTTTCGGCAAATTGTTTCAGCTTTGCCGCGGCATTGTCGCCGCCGGCGATAATCTCGTCGACCTCGAATTGGCGGTCGCGCGCGGTGACGCGCGTTTCAGGCAGGAAGATCGTCGCCAGATCGCCGACCTGATACTGGCGCCAGCGCGCGTCGGCGACGGGCATCCATTCGCGATAGACGCGTTCGGCGGCGATCACACGATCCGCCCACTCGCCCTCGCCCGCATTGTGGTTTTCGGCGCCGCCCTTCCACGCGTCGTTGGTCATCTCATGATCGTCCCACTGAGCGATCATCGGGAACAGCGCGTGCAGCCGCGCGAGGTCGGGGTCGCTGCGGTAGGCAGCGTAGCGCAGGCGATAGTCGGCGAGCGCCACCATCTCGTGCGCCGGCTGGATATCGCGTCCCGGCAGCGCCTGTTTGAGCGAAGGATAATCACCGATCGGATATTCGTAGAGATAGTCGCCGGCATGAACGACCAGGTCGATGTCCTGCCGCGCCGCCGCATGGGCATAGGCGTTGAACCAGCCGAACGGCAGGTTCGAACAGGAAAAGAGCGCCATGTTGAACGCACCGGTCGGTCCGTCCGGCAGGGTGCGGGTGCGACCGGTCAGCGATTTCGTCCCGTCGGGGGCGATGAAGCGATAAAAATACCAGCGGCCCGGTTCGAGGCCGGAAACAATCAGCTTCGCGGTGTGGTCACGATCGCCGGTCGCGATGACATTGCCGCCGCCGACAATTTTGGCGAAGTCCGACGTCTCGGACATTTCGGCGGTCAGCGCCGTATCGCTTGCCGCGGCATAGCGTGTCCACAGCAGCACCGAATTCGCCGCCGGTTCGCCGCTTGCGACGCCGTGCGTAAAGCCCTGCGCCATCATCGCTTTCGCGGCGCCGGGCAACGACAGCGCCGCCAGCCCTGCCGTCCCCAGCGCGATCAACTGGCGCCGATCCATTTCGCCCCATTGGTGATGCATCACAAATCTCCTCGTCGACCGGCGGGTTCTTTGCCCGGCCTTTGTTACGATTCGGCGCGCGCGGCGAACGAAGGCCTTGACCCTAGCCCATCAGCCCGAGTGCGAGCAGCAGGAACATGAACATCATCACCGAAAACAGGCTGAAAAACAGCAGCAAACTGGTGCGGACAAACGCCCCGAACCGCGACGAGCGATAGGCGCCGCGCAACTGGCGATGCATATGAAAGGGGATGTAGAGCATCGCGAACGCTGTCGCGACGTCGCCGAACAGTGAAAGGTTGAACAGCCGGACGGCCACGAACAGAAGCAGCATGAAGCTGATCGAATAGGTGACGAACACAAAATGGTCGTAGGTATGAAAGCGGCGGCTGAACGGAAACAGCAGCCACATGAACGGCAAGGATAACGGGATCAGCGCCCAGGCGAATTTATAGGCGTTCGCTTGCAGTTTGTAGAACATCAGCGCTGGATTGGCGATCGCCTTTTGCAGGCTTTGGTCGATGAAGGGGATACCGGTATCGACCTTGGTGCGCGACAGGAAATCGGCGCCGGTCATTACCTGATCGACCGGGTTTTCAAGGACGGGCGGTCCCTGATCTAGCTCCGCCTGGCTCAGGCGCCGCGCAACGCCAAGATAATGGGCGCTTTTCTGAAGCGTGGCGCGCTCGTCCTCCAGCGCCTGCCGTTCGGCAGCGGGCAACGCCTTGTCGGCCAGCCGCACATCGACGCGGTCGATTTCGCTCTCGAAACTTTCCTTCAGCGCGTTCGAGCGCGTCTGTTCGGCCGCTGCCTTGGCAATCCCCTCGCCCACCCCGCCGCCGCTGCCAACCATCGCGAGCACCGCGTAGGTCAGGAACACTGCGAACAGGAACAGCGCGAGCGGCGAGATGAAGCGCGCGCGTTCGCCATGGATGTAACGGCGCGTCAGGTCGCCCGGCCGCCACGCGAGGAGAGGCAGCGTGTTCCAGATCTTGCCCTCGAAATGAAAGATCGCGTGGACCAGATCATGCCCGATCGCGCCAAAACTGCGGTGGACATCGGCGCGCTGGCCACAGTGATGGCAGTGCGATCCGGTGAGGCTGGTGCCGCAGTTGAGGCAGCGAAGGGCGCCGTGCGATTCGCCGAAACCGCCATGCTGCGGTTCGACCGCGCGGCCCGCCAGCCCCGCCGTCACCGCCGCCCCGATGCCTTCCACGTCCCCGCTCATGGCACCTTGCCTAAAGCCGTACAGGTCCGGGTGCAACGGGGCTTTCGGGCGCCCAGCGAAACGTGATAGTGGCCGAAGCATGAACGCCGAAGCCCTCACCCCGCCGCCGATGCCCGGCGATGCCGCCGCCCTGATTGCTGACATGGGCGCCCAGGCGCGCATCGCAGCCAAACGGCTGGCGCAGACCCCGACCGCGGACAAGGCCGCCGGCCTGGTGGCCGCAGCGGCCGCAATCCGCGCGCGGGCGAGCGAAATCCTGGCCGCCAATGCCGACGATATGGCGGCGGGACGGACAAACGGCCTGTCCGGCGCGATGCTCGACCGGCTGCGGCTGGACGAAGGGCGGCTGGCCGCGATTGCCGATGCGATCGATGCCGTCGCCGCGCTGCCCAATCCGGCGGGCACCGAGATCGACCGCGTGACGCGCCCCAACGGGCTGATGATGAGCCGCGTGCGGGTGCCGCTGGGCGTGATCGGCATCATTTACGAAAGTCGTCCCAATGTGACCGCCGACGCCGCGGCGCTGGGGCTGATGTCAGGCAACGCCGTGATCCTGCGCGGCGGCAGCGAAGCGGTAAATTCGAACCGCGCGATCCATGCCGCATTCGCGGCGGGGCTGGTCGAAGCCAGGCTGCCCGCCGACGCGGTACAACTGGTGCCGACGCAGGACCGCGCCGCGGTCGGCGCCATGCTGCGCGCGCAGGGACTGATCGACATCATCATCCCCCGCGGCGGCAAGGGGCTGGTCGCGCGGGTGCAGGACGAGGCGCGCGTGCCGGTGCTGGCGCATCTGGACGGGGTGAATCATCTGTATATCGACGCCGACGCCGATCCGGCGAAAGCCGCAGAACTTGCGGTCAACGCCAAGATGCGCCGCACCGGCGTTTGCGGCGCGACCGAGACGATCCTGATCGACCGTGCCTATCCCGCCCCGCTTGGAATTATCGATGCACTGGTCGCGGCGGGCTGCGAAGTGCGCGGCGACGGGGCTATTGCGACGCTGAGCCCGCACGTCGAAGCTGCGTCAACGGGCGATTGGGACACCGAATATCTCGACGCGATCGTGTCGATCGCCATGGTCGATGGTCTGAAAGGCGCGCTCGCGCATATCGACGCGCATTCGAGCCGCCACACCGACGCGATCGTCACCGAGGATATTTCCGCCGCAGAGCGCTTCCTGTCCGAGGTCGACAGCGCAATCGTCATGCACAATGCCTCGACCCAGTTCGCCGACGGCGGCGAATTCGGCTTGGGCGCCGAAATCGGCATCGCCACAGGTCGTCTTCACGCCCGGGGGCCGGTCGCGCTCGAAGGGCTGACGACGTATAAATGGCTAGTGCGGGGCAGCGGCCAGACGCGACCTTGAATCATTTGTATACAAATGATACAAGTGCTCTATGAGCAAGCATTCGGTTATCTCCGCCCGCATAGACGCCGAAACTTTGGCGCTCGTCGACAAAATCGCCGCAGCGCAGGGGCGCAGTCGCGCGTGGTTCGTGAACAAAGCCGTGGTCGACTATGTTGAGCAGGAATCGGCGATGCTGGCATTCCTTCAGGAAGGCGACGACGCCATTACAAATGGCGATTACTGCACCCAGGAAGAAATGGAACTTTGGTTGGCCGAGCGTCGGGCCAACCGTGCCGAACAAGGGCATGCAGCGGGCTGATGGCGCTGATCAAATGGTCGGGACCGGCCCGCCGGGATTTTGCGCGCATTGATGACTATTATCAATCAGTCGATCCGGAATTCGCTGACCGATTATCGGATGCGGTTGTCGAAGCCGCTCGATTTCTGCTCGCGAACCCGCGCGCGGGTGCACCGCTCGACCATCAGCCGTTTCGCAAATGGCCGGTTCGCACGACACCCTTCATTCTTTTCTATCGCATCGAAAAGACAGATATTCGCATTGTGCGCGTCCACCATAATCGCGAAGATTGGCACCCGGTCAAGTGATCCCCACCGGCCTCCTTGGCGGCAGCTTCAATCCCGCGCATGGCGGGCATCGTGCAATCAGCTTGAACGCGATCGACGCACTCGGACTCGACGAGCTGTGGTGGCTGGTGTCGCCAGGCAATCCGCTGAAGCCTGCAAAGGGCATGGCGTCGCTACGTGCGCGGCTCGCATCGGCGCGGCATATGGCGCGGCGTGCACCGATTCGCGCGTCCGGAATCGAGGCCGAGCTTGGCACCCGCTACACCATCGACACGCTCAAAAAACTCGTCCGTCGCTACCCCGATCGGCAGTTTATCTGGATCATGGGCGCCGACAATCTGGTCCAACTGCCCCAATGGCGCGACTGGCGGGGGATCGCCCGACTCATGCCGATTGCGGTTATCGCGCGTCCGGGCTATAATGATCGCGCCCACGCAAGACGTGCGATGGGTTGGCTTCGGCGCTTCGTCCGGCCCGCGGACCAGAAATTGCATTGGACGGACTGGAGACCGCCCGCCCTCGTGTTCCTGCGATTTTCGCCCGATGTGCGATCCGCAACTGCGATA